>CAVSVC010000011.1:0-106714 GCA_963731045.1 uncultured delta proteobacterium
CCTAAGAAAGGAAATATGGAATATTGGAAGAATGGAATAATGGGCAAAAAAACCGGAAGAATCACTTCAAAGAGGGTTTATGTTCTTTTCCATCATTCCATTCTTCCCATTAATTGGAAAATAAACGTTTGGCGGTAACGGTAACGATGCCCGTATCGTCATTCGGCAACGTTCTTCGTCTTAAGGACCTGACGTAACCCTTTGCCCTTAAACGAAACGGGCTTCGTAACCGTAACCCTAACCGGTTTTCATAGCTCATAGGCGCCCTTCCGGACATGAGGCATTGCGTCATACCGTGAAACTAACTCACTCTCACCTTGATGAATTCCTTTCTCCGTGAATCGACAAGGTGGACCGCACAGGCCATGCAGGGATCAAAGGAATGGACGGTCCTCAGAATCTCCAGGGGCCTTTTCGGGTCTGCAACCGGCGTACCGATGAGGGAGGCCTCGTAGGGCCCCCTTTGACCTCCGGCGTCACGGGGAGACGAATTCCATGTGCTTGGAACGACGGCCTGATAATTGGCAATCGCGCCGTCCCGGATGACAATCCAGTGACACAGGGCGCCGCGGGGGGCTTCGTGAAGACCGTACCCCTTCGCCTCCCGGGGCCACGTGGACGGTTCCCATTTTGAACCGTTGTGGATCCGCAGGTCCCCTCTCTTGATGTTTGCTGCAAGGTGGTCGATCCAGACCGGCAGCATTTCGGCCGTCACCAGGGTTTCGATCCCCCTTGCCGCAACCCGGCCGAGGGTCGAGAAAAGGGCCCCGGGAGCAACCTCCAGTTTCTTCAAAACGCCGTCGGTCACCTCTTTGATCCTCTTATGGCCGGACGCATAGGCCACCAGCATCCTGGCAAGAGGGCCTACTTCCATCGGCATCTCCTCATATCTCGGCGCCTTGGCCCAGCTGTATTTCCCCGCGGTGTCGAGAAACTCATAGGGAGGTTCCGGACCCGTGTACCGGGGAGTTGTCTCCCCTTCCCACGGGTGCTTTCCATTTCCATCTCCTCCGGAATACTCGTACCAGGAATGGCTGATATATTCGGCGATCTTCGTGTGGTCCACCGGATAAACTTGGCTCAAGTCTCGATTCTTGATGACCCCTCTGGGAAGCCAGCAGTTCGCCGTATTGCTCTCATTGTCATTCTGGAATTCCCCATAGGAAAGGAAGTTGCCCGCACCGCCCCCGTGCCCGGCCCAATCCTTGTAAAAGGAGGCCACGGCCAGCAGATCGGGGATGTAAACCTTCTCAACAAAGGCCAGGGCTTTCTTCGCGAGATCCTGAAGAAAGGCAATGGATCCGGCATGGATGGCATTCTGACTGTTCGGGTCCACGGGAATCGCCATCCCCCCGACAAGGAACGTCTGGGGATGGGGATTCTTCGCCCCGAGCAGGGCCTGCATCCTGATCACGTCCCTCTGCCAGTCCAGGGCTTCCAGGTAATGGCCTACTGCCATCAGATTGGCTTCCGGAGGGAGTTTGTATGCCGGGTGTCCCCAGTAGGCATTGGCAAACAGGCCGAGCTGCCCGCTGTCAACAAGTCCCTTCACCCTCCCCTGAACCGTCCTGAAATAAGTGGGGGCCGAATGGGGCCAGTCGGAGAGGGATTGAGCGAGGGAAGCGGTCTTTGCCGGATCCGCTTTCAGAGCGCTGACGATATCCACCCAGTCCAGCGCATGGAGATGATAGAAATGGATGACGTGGTCCTGAATGTATTGAATCCCCGAGATCAGGTTTCGGATGATTCTTGCATTATCAGGGATGGCGATCCCTAAGGCATTTTCGACAGCTCGCACGGAGCTGGTGGAGTGAACCGTAGTTCACACCCCGCAGATCCGGCAGACGAGAAGCCAGATATCCCGCGGGTCCCGCCCCTTTGCAATCAGTTCGAGTCCTCTGAACATGGTGCCGGAGGACCAGGCATCCGTGACCTTGCCTCCCTCCACCTGAGCTTCGATTCTCAGGTGTCCTTCAATCCTCGTCACCGGATCGATAGCGATTTTGACCATCCGATCTTCCCCCTTGCTCCGAATTTGTCCCAACCATCAAGGCGATTCCGTTCAGGCAAACCTTGATTTGTAAAGATCTATATTCCCTTCCTTCTCTCTATCCGGTACGGCCCTGTCTTAGAGAGATCAGATTTCCCTTTCGACTTTCCCTTCCTGATCACCGTGCCGACGATGTGGGCCCCGATCCCGATTGCGGTCGCAGCCGCGACGCCAAGACCGATCTGATCCGCAGTCACCTGCACATTCGCACCGGGAACGTTCGGAAGCCTCCGATAAAAAGGATAGCCGGCATCCCAGTTGTTGGGGGCGGCACAGGCGATGCAGCCATGTCCCGCCTGAACGGGCCAGCTTGTTCCATCGTTCCACTTGAGCGTTGGGCAATTCTGATAGGCCATGGGCCCCTTGCACCCCATCTCGTAGAGGCACCAGCCGAGTCTGTGTCCCTCGTCTCCCCATTTTCTGACAAATTGACCGGCATCAAAGTGGGCCCGTCTTTCACAATTATCGTGAATCCTCTTCCCGTACGCGAAAAGGGGGCGAAGAAGGCTGTCGACCACAGGCAGCGAACCAAAGGTGAGATAGTGGACGAGAGTGGCCGTGAAGTTCTCGACATTCATTGGACAACCCGGAAGGTTGACAAGGGGGATCCCGGGAACCGCCTCTTTGACACTCGCGCCGCCCGTAGGGTTGGGATTCGCAGCAACAATACCGCCAAAGGATGCGCAGTTCCCTACGGCGATGGTGAGAAGTCCTTTTGAGCACACCTCTCTGGCGATGTCGAGGGATGTTCTCCCTCCTACGGTGCAATAAACCCCTTTGTCCTTGAGGGAAATCGCCCCCTCCACCACCGTAATGTATTTGCCTTGATGCTTCCTGACCACATCTGAGAGCGACTTTTCCGCATCCTGTCCTGCCGCAGCCATGAGGGTCTCATGGTACTCCAGAGAAATGAGATCCAGGACCAGGTCGGCAACGGAGGGTTTCGTCGCCCTCAGGAGCGATTCCGAATTTCCGGCACAATCCTGAAATTCGAGCCAGACGACGATAGGCTTGGCCTTTCTTTCGATGGCTTCGGCGATCCTCGGAATGACGCTCGAAGGGAGCGCCAGGGTGGCAGCCATGGCTGTGCAGAACCGCAGAAAGTCCCTGCGCGATACTCCCCGCGGAATCATAGACGTAAGGCAATCCCTCTCCAGCATTGGTCTCCCCCTCTCCGGAGTCTCTCACCGGCACGTCCCCATTCCTGCCTACCGGCTGGCAGGAATGGGGGCAATATAAATGAGAGTACCTTACCGGGAAGTCCTTCAATACACTCAGGACCGTCGAATGGCCCCGCCCTTTAGAGCGGAGAGCTTCATTCCAGATTAGGTGAAAAGAGCCCCCCTGTCAAGAAACTTTATCGGATTACCGGTTTGGAGTCCTCTCACACTGGCCCGCTCGGGCCTCACTTCAAAAAAGTAGCCATGGACGCCTTATTTTTTCATTTTTTTCTTGACCTTTGGTTTTTTTTGCATTATAGTGCTTTACTTAAAAGCAGGTTCCAAATCCATTCACCCAAAAGGAGGAGTAGAGTATGGCCGCAAAGAAACCCATGACAAAGTCCCAGATCGTCGCCCATTTTGCCCAGAAGTTTGATCTTCCCAAGAAGACAAGCGCCACCCTTATCGAAGAGGTGGCGGCCCTGGCCGTCACAGAGACCAAGAAGGTGGGAGCCTTCACGGTTCCCGGTCTCGGCAAGCTTGTCCTTTCCAAGCGCAAAGCCCGCATGGGATTCAATCCCGCGACAGGCGAGCAGATCAAGATCCCCGCTAAAACCGTCGTAAAGATGCGAATCGCCAAGGCCTGCAAAGACGCAATCGTTCCGCCGAAAAAGTAGAACGGTCTTATGTCTTGACAGAAAAGGCGGACCTCGAAAGAAGTCCGCCTTTTTTTGTGACATTCTCCGCTCTAACCGTTTGCTGAAAAAGTCATTTTACGCAGGCAGAAGGTCATTCCGTGAGTTGTTGAACCGTTTCACCGTCCAGCTTCTTAATGACCGCAGTGACGAGCTGAACAGTCAGGTCGTAGTCTTCCCGGTGGAAGATCCCCGCATGGCTGTGGATATGCCGGGTAGGAACCCCGACGACGAGGTTGGGAACCCCCCGCCGGTGAAGGTGAATGGCGCCTGAGTCCGTCCCGCCCCGTTCGAGGAAATCGACTTGATAGGGAATCTGGAGCTCGTCGGCGGTATCGATGAACAGATCGCGGAGCCGAATGTTCGGAAGCATGCTCCCGTCCCGGATGAGGATGACGGGCCCTTTACCCAGCCTCGCCTGAGCTTCCTCTTTCTTCACTCCCGGCACATCTCCTGCAATGCCTACCTCCATCGTGATCCCCACATCCGGTTCCACGATCCATGAACTTGTCCGGGCCCCTCGAAGACCTACCTCCTCTTGAACGGTACCAACGCCGTAGACCGTATTCGGGTGTCTTTGCCCGGAAAGACTCTTGATGACGTCGACAAAGAGTCCGCATCCCACCCGGTCATCCAGGGCCTTTGCCAGATAGGTCTTCCCTGTCGAGAGAGGCGTAAACGAACAGACCGGCACGATAGGATCGCCCGGACGGATATCAAGACTCTTGACCTCTTCTGCGGAGGTCGCTCCCACATCGATGTACATATCCTTTGGGTCTTGGAGCTTCTTCCGCTCCTCGTCCATAAGAATGTGGGGAGGCTTGGAACCGATCAGACCATAGACATCTCCCTTCCTGGTCTTGATCACCACCTGCTGGGCAAGCATTACGTGCCCCCACCACCCGCCTACCGGACTGAACCGGATAAATCCGTCCTCAGTAATCAACTTGACCAGGAAACCGATTTCGTCCATGTGGCCTGCCAGCATGATCCGGGGCGATTCCGCCTCCCCGGGCTTACGGCAGACAATACTCCCCAGCCGGTCCTGTTCGATCGTGGTCATCCCCCCGAGATGTTTCCGAATAATCTCTCGGACCTCCCGTTCATAACCCGAAACACCCGGCGCCTCGGTCAGCTCGCGAAGCAACTCCTCCGTCGCATCCGCCATGAGTCAATCTCCTCCCTACGTGTCATCCCTGATGCTGCAAAAAGTCAAATGAATCCGGACAGGCCGATCGGAAAGGCTTCGAGGCGAACCTATAGCCGTCCTGGCACCGTCGAGCCAATTTGTTGTCAGAAGTCACTTAAAGTACATTGCTTCCGTTTCCCCTCGATCTCTCAAAAACCGCCATTCGAAGCCTTGGAGAACGGTTTGTTCGGGTTCATTTCCGCAACTGTCGGGCTATTTCTCAACAATCTTGACCTTCATTTCAATCCTCTCCAAGGGGTTATCGTTCTTATCCCTGGATTGGCTTACGATCTGGTCGACCACCTCCATTCCGGTAACAACCTCTCCAAAAACAGTGTACTGCCTGTCCAGGAAAGATGAATCCGCGACGCAGATGAAGAACTGTGACCCTGCACTGTCAGGATGTCCCGACCTGGCCATGGAAAGTGTTCCTCTTTTATGGGGCTTGGCATTGAACTCCGCCTTCACCGTATATCCGGGACCGCCCGTGCCGTGAGTGGACCGGTCGGGATTCTTCGAGTTGGGGTCCCCGCCCTGAATCATGAATTTCGGAATGACGCGGTGAAAGGTCGTTCCGTCATAGAAACCTTTCTTCGACAGATCGATAAAGCTGTTTACATGGTTGGGGGCCACTTCCGGAAAAAAGCGGATTTCGATATTCCCGAATCTTGTCTCGATCACTGCCCTTGCCTCTGTCATCTTGTTCATCTCCTCCTGATTGAATTTTTTGTATCTCGTCTCTCCGCGAACCGTATACGCTACAAGAAATAGGGGTACCAAAAGGAAACCCACTCTCAGGAACCAGCGAACACTCGTGATGGTTTTCATCGATCCTCCTCCAATCTGAATCTTGTCAAATAGGAATGAAAAAACTAAAATGAAGAATTGGGATGATTATATAATGAAAAGGGGCGCTAAATCCATTGAAAACGGAAAACAGGATTAAACTGGGAATCAGCACCTGCCTGCTTGGAGAGAATGTCCGATATGACGGGGGGCACAAACTGGACCGGTTTCTCACAGATACCCTGGGCCTATATGTGCAATATGTCCCCGTCTGCCCGGAGGTGGAATGCGGGCTCGGAGTTCCCCGGGAGTCGTTGCGCCTCGTGGGCGATCCCCTTTCCCCCCGCCTCATCACCTCCCGCACCCGACAGGATCATACGGAACGGATGGCTCAATGGGCCCGGAGACGGGTGATGGAACTTCAAAAAGAAGACCTCTGTGGCTTCATTTTCAAGAGCAATTCACCGAGCAGTGGGATGGAGCGAGTGAAAGTCTATAACGATAAAGGCCTGCCCGTGAAAAGCGGTGCAGGCATTTTTGCACGCATCTTCATGGATGCTTTTCCTCTCCTGCCCGTCGAGGATGAAGGCCGTCTCCATGACCCAAAGATCCGCGAAAATTTCATTGAATGCATCTTCGCTTTGAAGCGGTGGCGGGAAGTTCTTCCGAAGAAAAGAATGGGGGGCCTGGTCGATTTCCATACCCGCCATAAGCTCTTGATCCTTTCGCACAGTCCAAAGCACTACCAGCTCATGGGGAAACGGGTCGCTGAGGCCGAAGATCTCCCCCTACGTGACCTGTTTGGACAGTACCAGGGCCTGTTCATGGAAGCCCTTAGGATCAAGACAACCCTTCGGAAAAATGTGAACGTTCTTCAGCACATGGCCGGCTATTTCAAAAGGGATCTCTCTGCCGACGAAAAGAAGGAATTGCTTGAGGTCATCGATGCCTACCACCGGGGTCATCTTCCCCTTATTGTTCCCATCACCCTGATCAACCACTACGTCCGGAAATATGACCAGCCTTACCTGAAAGAACAATATTATCTCCACCCCCATCCCCTGGAACTGCAGCTGCGAAATCATGTATTTGAACGGAGGGGATTGCTTCGTGAGTCAAGGGTTACCTTAAAGGATCTTCTTTCAACTCCTCTTCGTTTCTTGCGGGGGACAAGCAGGTAAACCCCCTGCAGACGTAGACGGTTGGGGTTTCCACCGATTCCCTCCCATGAAGGAACGGAAACCAGCCTCTCTCGTGCCCTTTCTGCGGATCCCTGAAACTGACAATGTGGTTGGGAAGAAAGGTCCGGTGAATCTCTTTCACCATCGCCTGGGTCCTGGGGTCGCTCCGCTGCCCCAGAATCCCGATCTCCCCGGGGTCGAGGAAGAATGACAGCCCCGACAGCATCTGGCTGAACCCGGAAGGATGGGTTGAGAAAAAGCTGGAGAAGAGCTGAAGCGTCTGTTCGGCCTTCTCCTTCAGGGACTCGTCCCCCGTGAGCGTGCCAAGCCTGATCAGGTTCAACACCGCGATGGAGTTCGGAGAGGGGATGGCATTGTCGTAAGGATTCTTGGACTGGGCGATGAGCCGCTCGTTCTCTCTCCCGGTATAAAAAAAACCTCCGCTCTTTCCGTCCCAGAACTGATCCACCATCACCCTGTTGAGATCATCGGCCTCCGCCAGCCACGAGACCTCCAGGGTCGATTCGTAAAGATCGATGAGTGCCTGGATGAAGAAGGCATAATCGTCGGCATACCCTCTTGTATGGCATCGCCCCTTCTTGTAGACCCTCATCAGCCGGCCCTTCTGCCTCATCTCCCTGAGGATAAATTGAGCCGCTTCCGTGGCCCCGTTCAAGTACGTCTTATCTCCGGTGATCTTAAAACCATCCGTAAAACCGGAAATCATCAAACCATTCCACGAGGTCAGGATCTTTTCGTCCCTGCCGGGGTTCGTTCTCTTCTGACGCTCGGCAAAGAGCTTTCTCCGGCCCTTTTCGAGAAGTCTTTCCAGATCGGCAGCCGTCACCCCGTACAATTCGCAGATCTTCTCCGGGGAGTAGACCACATTGAGAACGCTCGATTTCCCCTCAAAGTTTCCCTGGGAGGATACCCCGTAGTAAGCACAGAAGGGAGCACTCGACTCCCCTCCCAGCGCCTCTTTGATCTCCTCCCTCGTCCAGACATAGAACTTCCCCTCTTCGCCTTCCGTGTCAGCGTCCTGGGTCGAATAGAAACCTCCCGCGGGATCCTTCATCTCCCTCAAGACGTAGTTCAGAATCTCCTCGGCCACCCGTCGGTAACCCGCTTTGCGGGTCGCCTGATAGGCTTCGGAATAGGTTCTTGTTAAAAGGGCATTGTCGTAAAGCATCTTTTCGAAATGCGGGATCAGCCACCGTTCGTCCACGGAGTAACGATGAAACCCTCCGCCGAGATGGTCGTACATTCCCCCTTTCGCCATCCTGTCCAGCGACTTCTCCACCATGTCCAGGGCCTCTTTCTCCCCCGTCTTCTTCCAGTATCTCAGGAGAAACGAAAGGGCCATGCTGCCCGGAAATTTGGGGGCTTTTCCAAATCCTCCATAGGTGGGGTCGAATTGGCCCCTGAATTCCTCGTAAGCCTTGGTCAGAGCGGCAGGATCGACCTTTTCCCGGGAAGGAACCATTTCAAGCATTTGATGGAGCGTTTGACGGACCTGGGCTTCAAGTTTGCCCACGTCTTCCCGGTGGTTCTTATAATAGTCGGATACGATGACCATCATCTTGGGGAAACCCGGAACCCCGCGCCGGTCCTCCGGAGGAAAATAGGTACCTCCATGGAAGGGAACCAGGTCCGGGGTAAGAAAGAGGGTCATCGGCCACCCGCCGGATCCGGTCATCACTTGAACGGCATTCATGTAAATCTCATCGAGGTCAGGCCGTTCCTCCCGGTCCACCTTGATGTTAATGAATCGCTCGTTCATGATCCGGGCAATGGCCTCATTCTCAAAGGACTCTTTTTCCATCACGTGACACCAATGACAGGCCGAATAACCGATGCTCAGGAGGATGGGTTTGTCCTCCTCCCTGGCTCGATTCAAAGCCTCCTCTCCCCACGGGTACCAGTCCACGGGGTTGTGCGCGTGCTGGAGGAGATAAGGACTCGTTTCACGGATCAGACGGTTCGGTCGCCCGGTTTGGGATTCCATCTGTGACAGGCTCCTTTGATAGGAAAAAGGTTACATGCTCTTCAGTCAGAATACAAAGGTTTTGTCCGACGGTAATGGTAACGAGGCCCGTATCGTCATTCGGTTACGTCGCCCGTTTAGTTTTAAGGGTTGAATTTTAAGCTTTTAATTCAAAAATTCATAACTCAACACTCAAAACTATAGAACAGGCTTCGTAACCGCAGCCCTGACCGCTCTTCATGATTCGAGCCTGGCTGCAAGCCCCGTTCCTCAGACGCAGCCTGTTACGAACATCGCACCAGAAAGACAGGCTTCGGGGAGTGGCGGAGAATCTTTTCCGCAACGCTTCCGAGAAGCCATCTTTTCACCCCGTTACGGCCATGGGTTGTCATGGCGATGAAGTCGATCCCCTTCTGGGCCGCATGGTCCAGGATTTCTTCGGCATCGTCTCCGTATCGTACGTGGGTATCCACTTCGAACCCTTTGGCTTTGAGCTGCCCTTCGATATCACGAAGGTACTTCTCAGCCTCCTGAACGACAGCAACCTCGGCATCGGTCGGATCGACCCCCGGGAAGGTGCGAGCATAGACAACCCGCAGCAAGCTGATACCGGCCTTCAAGTCTCCGGCCAACCTCTCGGCAAAGGGAAGAGCATCCTCTGCGCAGGGCGACCCGTCCAGGGGAACAAGCAGTTTTTGAAACTTCTCCATAGGAGATACCTCCTTTCACCCTCTAAGAAAATTATATGCACTGACTTTTCATTTATCAACAAAAATACGGGCCTTCCGATCTTGATTGGTCATTGCTCATTCCATTGGCCTATTGCTGTTTTTGGGCTTTAATGATAGCATAGGGTAAAATTCGGGGATGTTTGGAAAGAGTTCTCCATTCTTCCGGTTTTCACGAATCATCCCCTTCACGAGGAGGGAAAAAGCATGCCGTCTATTCGCAAACGGTGCATCTGGTGGGAACCCGTTCCCGAAGCCTCAGGCTATGTCATCTATGTCAGTTCAGACAGAAACGTCTTCGACCCCCAGAACTTTTTGTGGGAAGCCTCTCCGGGAATCCTTTTTAAGTTCGTCAGTGGAAAGCCTCAAATCACCATTCCGGATGAGTGGCCCGAATTCCCCAAGGAACCCGGCACCTACTATGTGGGGATTACCTCCAAAGATGACGTGGGGAACCAAAGCGACCCTTTCTTATCCTCGGGGGTCTTCAAATTTACTCCCCCACCGTCTCCTTCAAAAGGCGGGATCGACAGCCTTTAGCCGAGAACATCCTCCTGGCGGATATGATTCGCTCTGCAAAGGCGATCTTGCTTTCCCTCAGAGAACGTGTCGGAGAATCTCAGAACCGATTCAGGGACAAAGCGTTCGGAGACTTCTTTGAGCGAAGGGCCACCCGAGAGATTGACGAAGAAACGCTTTTGATGGACTGTTTTATCCGGTACGCCCAAACCCTGGCCCCGGTTCCCAAGAGCGATACGATCCGCCTTTTTCTCAATGAGATCTTGGAGAAAGAACACGGGGTCATGGAAGAGAAGAAGATTCCTTTGTCAAAGGATTTTGAAGAAGATCTCCCTGAGACGACCCTGCCCGATAAACACCTGAGATTTGTGCTCGATTCGATCCTTCAATATGCGTTCGCTTCCCTCCCTTCACGGGGCGGCATACGGATTGTGACGAAATCGAGTCTCGCTCCAAAAGAGACAGAGAACAATCCGAGACCCGCAGTCAACGGAGGCAGAGGGATTGAGATCCTGGTGACCCTTTCCGATCAGGGAACAGGGATGAAGGAAGGGTTCACGCCCCTCGAACTGCGACTGGCCGGAAAGATGGTCCAAAGAAATCACGGAGTGATGGAGTTCAAGGCCGATGAGAAAACGAGGAAAACAACGATCCTCCTGAGGCTCCCCGTCGAAAGAAGAAGGTTTTTTAATGACCCGTCCGTCATGGAACCAGGTCGGAAAGAAGCAGGGATTTAAGATCGCCGGTCCGATCTGCGATACGTTTAACGGAGTATTGGAACTGCAGCTGGATGTGCTTCCAATGGGAGGCAATCTCATTTAAAAAAGGAGCCGACATGAAAAAAATCGATTTTGAAGCCCATTTTTACACAAAAGCCTATCTGAAAGCCCTCTCGGAAAACAAGGGGTTCCCCAAGCTGGTGGAGGATGAAAAGAGCAAGAGCCGCCGTCTCTGGTATGCAGCGGAAGTGGGACAGCCCTTTGGCGATCCCCTGTTCGAATCTCTCCTCGACCACGGCGAGGGACGCATCAGGAAAATGGACGCATTGGGAGTCGACGTTCAGGTTCTCAGCCTGTCCGCACCCGGTATCGAACAACTGGACCCCGCGGCAGGCACAGCCCTGGCAAAAGATTCAAATGATGCCCTCTCGGAGATCATCCGTCGGCATCCGGACCGATTCATGGGATACGCCGCATTGGCGCCTAAACGTCCGAAAGAAGCCGCGGACGAACTTGAGAGATGCGTCAAGGAACTCGGCTTTGTCGGCTGGAACACCCACGCCCATTATGGGGACTCCTATCTGGACGAGAAGCAGTACCGGCCCATCCTCGAGAGGGCTGAGAAACTGAATGTCCCGGTCTATCTCCATCCGACGGTCTCAGCCGTTTCGCAGATCAAGGCCTACGGCTTTCCACTGGCGGGAACGCCTTTCGGTTTCGGGTTTGAGGTGACGTTGTGCCTCTTTCGGATGATTTACAGCGGGATTTTCGACGAATTCCCCAAACTGACCGTGATCATCGGGCACCTCGGGGAAGGACTCCCGTTCTTTATGGAACGAATCGATTGGGCCTATATGAAGCCCTTCGACCCGAACCTGAGGCCGAAGATCGCAAGAAAACCGAGCGACTACCTGAGAAACAACATCCTTGTCACAACCAGTGGAAACTATTACGAGCCGGCCTTCCGGTGCACCTATGAAGCCATGGGCGCGGACCGGATCCTTCTCGGGACGGACTATCCCTATGAGGAGATGAAGGACTGCATGGGCTTTCTTGAACGGGTCAACATTCCTGAAGGAGACAAGGAGAAGATCTACTACCTCAATGCAAAACGAATCGGAGTCGTTCCCTGAGGGATCCCCTTTGTGGGTGACCAAAAGGCATCGGGAATGAACCGGGGAGGATTCTGACATGGCAACGAGACAGGACAAGAAAGGTTGGACCCATATCGATTGGGAACTGGAAGGGATAACCCCGAAAATGATCGACTGGTGGTGGTGTAATCTGGAGAAAGGGTTTGCGTTGTGGCACCCGATCGATCATATCGGCTTCTATTGGCATACGAAGCCGACAGGAAATCAAGCCGTAGGGAAGATCTATGTCGCTCCTCAGATCTGGTCTGACGGTACCCGGATCAAACCCCACATCCGCTGGGAGAACGTCGCGTCGTTGCCCGAGGATGTCAGGGACACCATCGTTTACGATCACGTTGCAGTGGCAGCGGGCATCAGTTTGACCGGGGAGAACATGAAAGAGGATGGACCGCCGATCGCGTATCGGATCCATCAGTATGAAAAGACGGATTCCGGAGTCAAGGGGATCTCCTCAGCCATTCCCTGTGCGCCTGAGCCCCCGGAGAAGGGACTCGTGTGGGCCAAGCACGGCTCCGAGGAGATCGGGTACTTTCAAAGTTTTCTACCGGATCTCTACCGGTTATGGCGTGTTGTGAAAAATCCCGAGATCAATCCCTATTTCTCTTTCAAAATAGTCCGAGAGGGAAAGTCCTTAAGATACACCGATAAATGAAGGATATCCAGAGGATGTATCCCCTCGGTTATGGGGGGCCGGCAATACAAAGGAACCTGTAGGAGCACCATCCCTTCGACAGGCTCAGGACAGCTTGGGCGACTCTGTCGCGCCTGCGCGCTGAAGCGCTTCGGACGCGCAAGCGCGGCTGGAAGCCGCTCCTACCTCGGGGGTGGGTAGATCTTCCACCGTAACAGTGACCGACGAATTACCCGCTCATCTCTTTTTCAAGCGCAAATTTACACAGATTGTGTTATAATGGTTTTACAATCAAGTTGAGCAGAGTCTTTTAGGCTTAAATCCCATGCCCGCAAGAATTCTAAGCGACTTCTTTGCGGGTTTTTTTTTGGAAGAAATCACCCTCTTTTGAGGAGGCTTGGACTGGGATGACGAAGCAGAACGAGCAGAGGAAAAGTGTCAGAAGGCAAGGAAACCGCAGAGAAAAGTATGCAGAAATACCCGACATTAAAGAGAAAAAGGAGCAGACGATCCTCATCCTCCATGGACCTGCCCCGGAAAAGAAAGCAAGTTCAGTCTGGAGCTGGCATGAAGAATTCTTAGTAGAATGGAGCGAGACTTTCATAACAAAGAAGAGGAAGTAAAATTCGAAAAAGGGAGAAATGATGATGAATATTTATGTAGGGAACTTAGCATACGATGCAACGGATGAGATGATTCGGGAGGCGTTTGAATCCTTCGGCCAGGTCGCCTCAGCAAGGGTTATCAAAGACAAGTATACGGGCCAGTCCCGCGGTTTCGGCTTCGTGGAAATGGCCATGCAATCTCAGGCCCAGACAGCGATCAGGAGCCTTAACGGGAAAGATGTCCTCGGCAAAGAGATCAGTGTCAGCGAGGCACGGCCCCGGCGGGACGAGGGAAGAACCGGCGGAGGGCGAATGGATGACCGCAGCGGCAGAAACCGTTATTAATCCGTCATACCAGAAAAGAGGTCAAACCAATGTTGCAGCGAAGAAGGCATGGGCGATTCCATGCTGCAAGACCGAGCCATTTGCGGCATCCGAAGACTTACAAAGTCATATGCTCAGGTTGCGGGAAGGAAGTCATCACACCGGTTTCCCCGCCGAATGAAAAAAAACTGCTCTGCATGGAATGCTTCAGCAATCCAGGAATTTCAAAGGAGGAAAAATGAATAAGAAGATTTACGTAGCCAACCTCCCTTACCAGGCCACCGAAGCTGAGCTCAAGGCCCTATTCTCCAAAGCCGGGGATGTCATGTCTGTCAAGATTGTCCAGGACAGGCAAACCGGAAAGCCGAGAGGCATTGCCTTCGTGGAGATGTCCACACAATGGGAGGGCCGAAGGGCCGCTTCCATGCTCAATCGCCAGGACTTCATGGGGAAAAACCTGCTGGTAAAAGAGGCAACGGAAAAACGCGGCTTCCGGGGAAGATAGTCGTTCGAGAATTGAAGATCACATCAGAGTTAAAATACCTGTAGAAAAGTCTATTCCTCCTCTGCCAGCATACCATAGGCATTGTTGGAGGGCGGGACACCTCTCTTCTCGGTTGAAACGGTGATCTCACTGTAGTGAGACTTCATCTTTCGCGTGTGGGCAATAAGTGCCTTGACCACATCCCATCCTATCCTGTCTTCTTCCGCCATTCGGGTAATCTCCTCCAGGGCTGTTCGGCAATCGTAGGGTTCGGACCGATAGGGTCTGGGCCTGATCAGGGCGTCGTAGACGTCGCTGGCGACGATGATTTCCACGATGGGATCCTTCAGGAAGATGCCCCGGGGATATCCCGAGCCATCCCCTCTCTCGTGATGATTCAGGGCCACCTGGCAGGCGAGGTGCCGGCTGTCCTGATAGTAACAGCCCAGGAGCACATAGCCGGCCGCGGCATGATGTTCTATGAAGGCGTGTTCGGCCCTGGTCAGGGGAGTGGTCTTCTTCAGAATGGGGAGGGGCACACAGATCTTCCCCATGTCATGGGTTGGGCCGGTTGCGGATAAAAGGATACAATCCTGATCGTCAGGGATCAGGTCCCTTGCCAGAAGCGTCGACAGTGCGAAAACCATAAGAATATGGACATAGGTGTAGAGGTCGCCCTGCCTGAAATAGTCCAGAGACTGTAGAATAGGAACGGGAAGCCGGACTGTTTCCAGAAGATTCAAGAGGGCATGGGTCTGTTCCCGATCCTGAAAGAATGCTCCGTAAGGAGGGCTGCTTAAGTAATTGAAACAGTCCTCCCTGACGGAACCATAGGAAAGGAAAGAGCAGGTCTCATAGCACCGGGTTGCGTACGAATCAATAACGGCATCCAGCGTCGCTTGAGTCAGGTGAGTTTGGGGAGAGAACAATAACTGTTTGTCCAGGGTGTGTATCGGATGCCGCAGTGTCAAGCCGGTCATCAGGAATACCTCGTTACCGTGGCTAAAGCAAGTCCCTGAATGACGGGGACAGCCGGTGCATAAAAGGCGGAAAAGGACAGCCCCGTGACGTACCCCCCCATCCCGCAATGCGGACACGGCCTCGTCCCGAAGCACGGTAGGAAATGCGGTCCAAAGACGGCCTCCTTTATTGCGTAAGGTCGTGAACCGGGCCTACGTCAGGCCGGATTGACTCTCCCGGTCTTCTCCCACCTTCCTGTACAGGACCCTCAAGCTGCTGTTTTCGGTAAGTACCTGACCTTCCCCGTCTGGGGTTTCCAGGACGACCACGTCACGAATCACCTTTTTGACGACGTATTCCTTGTTGGTTACGGTGCTCCTGTAGTGGTCCCCAACTTTCAACATCGACGTCCTCCGAGGGACGAGCCCCACCTGTCAAGGGCTGACGGGTTTAAGCCGGACTTGTTCCATTCCGGAAACACTGTATTGAAAAAAAAGTGGGATGTCAAGCGAAATTTTCGGGAAATTTTCGGGAATAGGTATCCCCTCAGAAGGTGTGAAAAAATTAGAAAAAAAGGAAAAGTATCCCGGGCCCAATGAGGGTGGGCCGTTTGGAAAGCGGCCTGCCCTCGTTGGGCCAGAAAAAGATAGGACCTATTTTTTCACAGCTTCTCAGTTGCAGCAGCAGTATTGAAACGGGGTGCCCCCAAAAGAGGTTTGACGGCCACGGGCAATGACGCAGAGAGACACTTCCGAATCCCCCTACCCCTTTTCTCGGAAAAGGGGCAGGGGATGTGATCTTTTGCCGTCGAAGGCACGAGGCAGGAACCCCGCCCTCAAGGGCGGGGCTTCCGGGGTACTTGCCGGGGACGCAGTCATCAAGGAAGGGCTTTACTTGCTTAATCCCACTTTGGCGGCCAAAAGGCGTGCCGTCTCGTAATCGCCCGCAATAATCTTCCTGAGGTCAGCCGGAGATTTGTAATCAACGATATATCCTCGATTCTCAATCTTACTTCTTAACTCCGGGTCTTTAATCGACTTCTCGATAGCGGGGATGAGAACTTTCTTGGCCTCCTCGGGAATGCCTGCCGGGGCGATCCATGCAAACCAGGCAGAAAGCAGGTCCTGCTTGAAACCCAACTCCGTAATCGTCGGGACATTGGGAAGCAGGGAGTATTTCTTGGATAACAGCAGGACCCTCAGTTTTCCGGCTTCGGCATGGGGCATGATTTTGCCGACGGCGTCAAACGTGGCCTCCACATGGCCTCCCAGCAGAGCCGTGATGACAGCCTCCCCCCCTTTGAAGGGAATGTGTGTCAGCTGGGCGCCGGTCAGGGATTGAATCAACTCCAGATTGAAGTGGGCCGTCGATCCCAGGCCGGGGGAACTCACCCTGACCTTTCCGGGATTCTTCTTTGCATAATCGATCAACTCACCCAGGGTCTTCCAGGGAGAGCTTTCCTGCACGGCGATGGCCAGTGGAAAGAAGACGTGCAGTCCCAGGTGATCAAAATCCTTGATGGGGTCGTAGTGGACATTTTCAGGGTTGATCATCCGGGCATAGACCAGGGCGGCCGAGCTTGTGTACCCGATGGTATAGCCGTCCTTTTTGCTCTTTGCCGTTGCATCCGTGCCCACGGTATCGGCTGCCCCGGGCTTATTCACAGCCACAACCTGTGTCCCAAGGGTCTTCCCCAGATCATCAAGGAGGAGCCTTGCGTTGACATCCCCGCCGCCCCCCGCGGGAATGGGGATAATGAGCTGAATAGAGCGATTGGGATAGGGTGCCTGGGCGGTCGAGGTTCCCATGCTCACCCCCAAAAAGACCATCAACAAACCGACGACGACAAAAACCCGCTTCATGTATTCCTCCTTTGCAAATGGGATGACATTTCTCCGGCGAAGTCTATGAAGCTCTCCGCCCTGAAGGGCGGGACTTCCCGGTAAGGTACTTTCATTTATATTGTCCTCCGTCCTGCCTGCCGCGCCCTCGCCCGGAACCGGGGCCGGTAGGCAGGACGGAGGGCGTGCCGGTCAAACTGCAGCGCGTGATCTTCGCGGTGAGATTATAGATCTAATAGAGATTTTAATCAACCCGACCGGGACCCTCATCCGGAACCTCCTGAAAACCGCCGTTCAAAGCCTTGAAGAGTGGTTTGACCGGTTTCATTTCTGCGACTATCGGGCCACATTTTCTTGCTATTAAGCTTAAATTGGCTTATCATTACACAAAATAGACAAGTTGCGCAGAGCCTTTTTGGCTTAAAGTATATGCCCGCAAGAACTCTAAACGACTTCTTGCGGGCTTTTTTTGGGCCGGAATAGAAGCGAAGCTCTCCGCCCTGAAGGGCGAGGCTTGTGAGGTACGGGCCGGTCAAAGCGGAGTTTGCCAGGGCACCGAAGTGACCGAAGAATCAAAAAAGGAAAAAATGAAATCACAAAGCGGATAAGATCGCCACTGTCATAGAAGAGTCTGAATCCACTTCCGGGGAGGAAATATCATGATAAAAACAGGTGACGTCTTCAAAAACATCGAAAGCGGAAAGGCCTTTAAGGTGAAAAGCGTCGATCCCGGCCTTATCATCTTGGGTACAGAGGATGGATTCCATTCCATGTTTGTCAATCCGGCCGGTATGGAATCCGCATTCTTGCCTTTCGTAGAGGAGGAGGTCAAGCCCAAGGCTCAAATGATGGACGACGTCAGAAATTCGTTGCCTCTTTCCCATAATCCGTTATCAAATCTGGTAGGCGCTCCGGTATTTACCGGAGCGTGATATCGCAGCCTGAAGGCTGCGGCTACCCTATTTTGAGATCCAATGATTTCACCAAAAGCGACTTCATTTACTTCAAGTGCTATTTTTGCTATCATTTCAGTGATAGCCTGCGTAGCGGTTCCCACCGGGAGCAATGAGCTCCAGGAGAAACTCCTAACGGGATAGGAGGTGAAAGAAGATGAAATTAAGCGCGCGAAATATTGTGAAAGGAAAGGTGAAGAAGGTCAATCAAGGATTAGTCACCGCGGAAGTGATTGTCGGGTTACCAGGGACACCAAATGAATTAGAGATTGTTGCGGTCGTAACGAAGGCTGCAGCCGAGAATCTAAACCTTAAAGAGGGTAAGGAGGTTTATGCCGTTATCAATGCATCCGACGTGATTTTGGCTACGGATTATTGAGGTGACGGGTATCCGGGAACGAATTGTGTTCGACAGGGCTCACGCCCCTGAGTCCATCGACAGTCTCAGGATTCCGAGCGGTGTCGAGGGGGGGGTCGAAGGGGTTCCCGGTAAGGTACTCTCTTTTATACTGTGCCGGTCAGACGAAACTTTCCGGTTGCGCAAAAAAAAATGATCAAGGCAGTACGGCACATTCAAACCGTTCACCACACATTTTAGGCTACCCCTCCAAATATTGAGGTTCCACCAAATATTGAGGCCGCACAAACCGTTTCAGCCTTCTCTGCTGTTCTCTCCAATCAATCTAATCCATCGTTATTAAAGGCTAATCAAAATCATCCCGCTCTATCAGGGTGTTGGCAATCCAATTGCATTACAACTTCCATGATCCTGGTCATCATACGCATGAAGGTTCTTCCTGAGAAGCGCCTGGAACTGTCCCAGACGATTGCCCTGCTGACCGCCTCCATCAGGACGGAGAAGGGCTGTCAGCGTTGCAACTTCTGCCAGAGTATTGAGGATGAAAATGAACTCTGGCTTCTTGAGAAATGGGATACCGAGGAGAACCTGACAAACCACCTGAACTCAGGGCGTTTCAGGGTACTCCGGGGGGCCATGAACCTTCTCGAAGAGCCCTATGAGATGATGTTCCATACCGCTCTCCACCTGCCGGGGATGGAAAAGGTTTGAGGGATGAATTGCTTTTTATCCCCGCGAAGAAAAAAAAGGAAGAAAGGAGGAAGAAGATGAATAAGATCGGAAGGAAGAAGATGAAAGCGTACGGTATCACAACTGAAAAAGGAGGACAGTGTATGAATCTCAGCAAGATTTTTATCATTTTAACCTTAAGCCTGGTCATTGGATTCCTGGGTTGTTCAAAGGAGCAGAAGGTCGAATCTCCCAAACTGGAGCAAATCACTAAGAACTTGGTTCCTGCGAAAGCGGAGGTGAAGGGTCCGGCTTTTCTTCTGGAGCTTAGCGACCTTAAGGTCGTCACACTCACAAACCCGGCCACCAAAGAGATGGTCGAAACGCCGGTCCTCAAAGGAAGCATCAAGATCACCAATAAATCGAAAGACATCCTGGATATCCAGGCAATCACTCTTGAATACCTGGACGAAGCCGGAAAACCAATCCCATATAAACCCGATGAGAAGATAGTGAAAGTCTATTCGTTTTGGAAGGCGCTTCAGCCTGAGGCCACAACCGAAGGATCTCTGGATGTCACGGTCCCGACGAATGCCATCAAAGAGAAGTCCCTTAAAAAGATAGAATTCAACCTGGTCTACGTCCCTTCTCCACTCAAACGAGAGACGCTGACCTTGTCCGGAACGATTGAGTAGCCCTTGGTCTGACTCCACGGGGAGGCTCAATCGGCGGGTGGCAGGAACAAACCCGAGCAAACCGCTCTACAGGATTTCGAATGGCGGTTTTTGGAAGATTTAGCGGATAGACTCCGGTCCAAAGGGATCGGGGTCTCCCCCTTCCAGAAGGGTCTCGGAAGGCCAAACGGTTTGGAAAGGAGGTATGCTTATGGCTCTTATGACTGGAATCTCGCCGACCATTTTCTTTGTGATCGTCTTTCTCATCATCATAGCCTCCGCGTCTATCAAAATCCTTCGGGAATATGAGCGGGGTGTCGTCTTCCGTTTGGGAAGACTGATCGGAGCCAAAGGCCCGGGGATCATCTTCATTATCCCTGGGATTGATAAGTTGCTGCGGGTCAGCCTGAGGACGGTGGCACTGGAGATCCCGCCTCAGGAGGTCATTACCCGTGACAACATCTCCATCAAAGTCAATGCGGTCGTCTACTTCCGCGTCGTCGATGCCAATAAGGCCGTCGTCCAGATTGAAAACTACCTCTACGCCACTTCTCAATTGGCCCAGACCACCTTGAGAAGCATCATAGGCCAATCCCAATTGGACGAGCTCCTGTCGGAAAGAGACAAGATTAACGTGCAACTTCAGGACATCCTTGACAAACAGACAGAACCCTGGGGGATCAAGGTCTCCATGGTAGAAACAAAACAGGTGGACCTGGATAAAGACATGCAGCGGGCTATTGCCCGTCAGGCAGAGGCGGAAAGGGAAAGACGGGCCAAGGTGATTCATGCCGAGGGAGAGGCCCAGGCAGCGGAGAAACTGTTGGCGGCGGCAAATGTGATGAGTGCGTACCCTGCGGCCATACAACTTCGGTACCTTCAGACCTTAGCGGGGATTTCAGCTGAGAATAACTCGACGGTCGTCGTTCCTCTCCCGATTGACTTACTCACGACCTTTCTCAAAAGGAAAGAGAAGGAATAACCCCTCCGTTGCGGAATCGAACCTGGCACACCCCCTATCCAGGGGCACCGATGGCGGACCTTTTTCGGCCGCCCTGTCCGGGTTCATGTGCCTCGCCTTGATTCATTGGCCCGGTCTCAGGGTCGGATTCTTTGTCATGCGATGCCCCGACTGCTTGGGCAAGGCCTATTTCAGGGCTTTTCTAATCATTCATGAGAGAAGGAACCATGCCGTCCAACGGGAAAAAAGACTCCATAGAAGATTTGAAGAATAAGGTTCGATCCCTCTTCGGTTTCAGAGACCCCCAGAAAAAGAAGGATGCGTTGCCCCCGAGGACCCATTTCAGCATCTGGTATTTCCTGATCGCCTTCCTTTTGTTTACCTACCTGCAGCAGTCCTATCTTTCCCGAAAAGTGGAGACGATTTCTTACGGACAATTTAAACAATACCTGACTGAAGGCAACGTGAGTAAATTGACCATTGGCCCGGAAAACATCACCGGAACGCTTAAAGAAAAAGAAAAGAAGCCGGGCCAGCAGTTCACGACCATTCGGGTGGACGATTCCGGTCTGGTAAAGGAACTGGATGAACACAAGGTCGATTATTCCGGGCGCTATGAGAGCAAATTCCTGAGCAGTATTCTCTCCTGGATCCTCCCCATCGGCATCATGCTGCTGATCTGGCGGTATGCCATGAAAAAAATGGGACCCGGGATGGGGGTGATGTCTTTCGGCAAGAGCAAAGCCAAGATTTTTGCCGAGAATGAGACGAAGGTCACTTTCGCCGATGTCGCCGGGATCGATGAGGCCAAAGAAGAGCTCCAGGAAGTCGTGGAATTCTTGAGGAATCCGGGAAAATTCCAGAAACTGGGGGGAAGGATTCCCAAAGGGGTTCTTCTGGTGGGTCCACCGGGCACGGGCAAAACCCTTCTGGCCAAGGCCGTGGCCGGGGAGGCAAAAGTCCCTTTCTTCAGCATCAGCGGGTCCGAGTTTGTGGAGATGTTCGTCGGGGTGGGAGCCGCACGGGTTCGCGATCTTTTCTCTCAGGCTACGAGCCAGGCCCCCTGCATCATCTTCATCGATGAACTGGACGCATTGGGGAAAGCCCGCCGAATGAATGTCATGGGGGGGCACGACGAACAGGAGCAAACGCTCAACCAGCTCCTGGTGGAGATGGATGGATTCGAAACGAATAAAGGGGTCATCATCATGGCCGCCACCAATCGGCCGGAGATCTTAGATCCTGCCTTGTTGCGGCCGGGGCGGTTTGACCGGCAGGTCCTGGTGGACCGCCCGGATATCAATGGGCGAGAGGCCATCCTGAGAATCCACTCTAAGAGTGTTCTTTTAGGTTCTGATGTGGATCTCCGCAAGGTCGCGGGCCGAACCCCGGGCTTTGTGGGAGCGGACCTGGCCAATCTCGTCAACGAGGCTGCCCTGCTGGCTGCGCGGAAAAACAAGGAGGGGGTGGAGCCGGCGGATTTCGACGAGGCCATCGACCGGGTGGTCGGGGGGCTGCAGAAAAAAAACCGGGTCATGAATCCCCGGGAGAAAGAAATTGTTGCCTTTCACGAATCCGGACATGCGATTGTGGCTGAATCCGTAGAGCACGCCGACCCGGTGCACAAAATCTCCATTATTCCCCGTGGGATTGCCGCTCTCGGATATACCCAGCAGCAACCCACGGAGGACCGCTACTTGATGACTCGCTCCGAGTTGCTGGACCGGCTGGCCGTTCTACTGGGAGGCCGGGTCGCCGAGGAACAAGTTTTCGGAGAGACCTCCACCGGGGCTCAAAACGACCTGCAGCGGGCCACGGACATTGCCCGGTCCATGGTCACGGAATACGGCATGAGCGATTCCCTGGGGCTGGCGACCTATGAGCGTCCCCATCAGCCTGCGTTCTTTCCGGAAGGTTTTGCTTCCAGCAAGACTTACAGTGAAAAGAAATCCGCCCAAATTGACGATGAGGTCACCCGGGTTATCGAGGACGCTCATCAAAGAGTCCGAGGGATCCTCTCCGCTCACCGAAGTGTATTGGATGAGCTGGCCCACCTCCTATCCCGGGAGGAAATCGTCCAGGGCGAGACGCTCAGAAAGATGCTGGGGAAACCCCCTGCGGAAACGTTACCGGTGTGACAAGAATCATGAAAAGTAACCTGCCGGACGGATTCTCCCCTTCGTCCAAACGGTCCAGCATGAACGGATTTAACGATTATTTTATTTGCCGTCCCTGATGCTTCACAGTGCAACCGATTGCTCCCTGACATGAGAAGGTGGTCTTCAATTTGAATTTGAGCGGAAAGACTCTTTGCAGGACCTTGATCCAATGGTGGGCACGCCGCCGAGGAAGCAGCGCCGCATGGAAGGACGGCAGCGACGAGGCGCCGCTACGGTCGGAACTGTTCAGCAGCGACCAGATGAAGCAGCATGGCAAGGCCCTGGCGGATTCGCACAAACTGAGTTTGGGACCCGCTTCGGACCAACTTCTGACGCGGCTGGCCCAGAATGAAGGCGTCCTGATTGAAGCCTGCGATCTGTTGACAACGGCGGTCAAGACAAACCGCCGGATTGTCGCCGGCCGGAGAGTGGCTGCTCGACAACTTCTACCTGATCGAAGAACAGATTCGCACGGCCAAGAGACACCTGCCAAAAGGTTACAGCCGGGAACTGCCGCGATTGGTGAACGGCCCATCGGCTGGGTTCCCGCGCGTGTACGACATTGCGCTGGAGATTATCTCGCACGGCGACGGACGGGTGGATCCGGAGAACCTCAGCAGTTTCGTAGCGGCCTACCAGACGGCGACCGTTCTGAAGCTGGGGGAGTTGTGGGCCATCCCGATCATGCTGCGCCTGGCACTGATCGAGAATCTCCGACGCGTTGCAGCCCGGATCGCCGCCGACAGGAGCGACCGAAACCGCGCCGACTACTGGGCGGACCAGATGATGGAGATCGCAGAGAAAGACCCGAAGAGTCTGATTCTCGTGATCGCAGATATGGCGCGGTCGACCCCGCCACTGGTGGGTTCGTTTGTCGCCGAATTTGCGCGTCGGCTGCAGGGACAGAGTTCTGCTTTGGCCTTGCCGCTCACCTGGATTGAGCAGCGTCTCTCCGAGTCCGGCCTGACGATTGAGCAGTTAGTGCAGTCGGAGAACCGACAGCAGGCCGCCGATCAGGTTTCCATCAGCAACAGCATCGGCAGTCTCCGGTTTCTGGGGGCGATGGACTGGCGTGAGTTCGTCGAGACAATGAGCGCTGTCGACCAGGCCCTGCGTGAGGATCCTGCCGGCGTCTATGGCATGATGGATTTCGCCACCCGGGACCGATACCGTCACGTCGTGGAGAAGATCGGCAAAAGCAGCCGGCAATCCGAAAGCGAGGTGGCCCGCAAAGCGATCCAGATGGCCTGCGAGAACGCGGCCAGGAAAGACAGCGACGAACGAGCGGCCCATGTTGGGTTCTACCTCATCGACAAGGGGCTGCCGCAGCTCGAACGGGCGGTGGAGATAGGCCGATCCACCGCGGAGGCTCTTCCGGAAAGGATCGGTCGGCCTCCTTTGCTCCTCTATCTGGGCTCGATCGCGTTGACGACGGGGATTTTCAGCGGGAGCTTGTTGGTGAAGGCCCATGCCAGTGGGGTACAGGGTTGGAGCCTGGCGCTGATCGGGACCCTCTTGCTCTTGTGCACGAGTCATCTGGCGGTGGCCCTGGTGAACTGGCTGGCGACGTTACTGGCGGTGCCGCACCTGCTGCCACGAATGGATTTTTCCAGGGGGATTCCTCCGGACTCACGCACTCTGGTCGTCATCCCGACGATGCTCACGAGCGCTCAAAACGTCGAGGATCTGGTGGAGGCGCTTGAAGTCCGGTTTCTGGCGAACCGGGACGAAAACCTTCACTTCGCTCTCCTGACGGATTTCCGGGACGCACGGGAGGAAACGATTCCTGAGGATGAACCGCTGTTGCAGCTGGCCCGGAAGAGAATCGAAGAGTTGAACGAAAAGTACAGTGACTCAAAAAGCGATACGTTCTTTCTGCTTCATCGCCCGCGCCGATGGAATCCCCGGGAGCGGATTTGGATGGGTTACGAGCGTAAGCGGGGGAAGCTTGCGGAATTGAATTCGCTTCTGCTCGGCCGGGCGTCTGGGATCTCTGGGGACCCCTTCTCACTTATCGTAGGTCATACGGACATTTTATCGAACGTAAAATACGTGATCACTCTTGACACGGATACGCAACTGCCGCGCGGTTCGGCGTGGCAGTTTGTGGGAGCCATGGCGCACCCCCTGAATCGTGCGCGGTACGACGAAGACCAGGAGCGTGTCTGTGAGGGGTACGGCATCCTTCAGCCACGCGTGGCCGTGAGCCTGCCGGGCATAAACCAGTCGCGGTATGCGCAACTCTTCGGAAGTGAGCCAGGCATCGACCCGTATACGCGCGTCGTCTCCGATGTTTACCAGGACCTCTTCCATGAGGGATCGTTCATTGGCAAGGGGATCTATGATGTCGGAGCGTTCGAGCGGGTGCTCAAGGAGCGTTTTCCTGAGAACCGAATTCTCAGCCACGACCTTGTGGAAGGGTGCTACGCACGGGCAGGCCTGTTGAGCGATGTGCAATTGTACGAGGAATATCCATCTCGCTACAGCGCGGACGTGAGTCGTCGACATCGGTGGATTCGCGGGGATTGGCAGACGGCACGCTGGCTGCTGCCGCGAGTTCCCCGCCCCGGCACAGGCCACCAAAGGAATCCGCTCTCCGGACTCTCCCGATGGAAGATCTTCGACAATCTGCGTCGCAGTCTCGTGCCTTCGGCACTCACACTCCTGTTGCTTCTGGGCTGGACGGCCTTGTCACCCGCCTGGTTATGGACTCTGGCGGTGATCGGAACCTTTCTGATTCCTCCCTGGGTTGCCTCTCTTCTGGATCTGTTTAAGAAGCCGGACGACATGCTGCTGAGCCAGCATCTCGCCGCCACGGTGCGGTCGGCTGGCCGAAGCGTGGCTCAGGCGGCATTTACGCTCGCATGTCTTCCCTACGAAGCCTTTTTCAGTCTCGATGCGATTGTGCGCACGGTCTGGCGAATGTGGATCACACACAAACGACTTCTGGAGTGGAATCCGTCGAGCGACCCGGATAGCCATCGCCGCACGGACCTCGCCGCCTCCTACCGGACGATGTGGGGCGCCCCTGTCATCGCCACTCTCACGGTGATCTATCTGGCGCTTTCGAGACCGGCCGCGATAGGCGTGGCCGGACCCATCCTGGGTCTCTGGTTTATCTCCCCCGCGATCGCCTGGTGGATCAGTAAGCCTCTCGCTCGTCCTGCAGCAAGACTGACGGCTGACCAGACCCTCTTTCTCCGGAAGCTTTCTCGAAAAACCTGGGCATTCTTCGAGACGTTCGTCGGACCGGAAGATCATTGGCTGCCCCCCGATAACTATCAGGAGCATCCCGTTGCGATGGTTGGGCATCGAACATCGCCGACCAACATGGGGCTTGCGCTCCTTGCAAATCTTTCCGCTTACGACTTCGGCTACATTTCGGTCGGACAACTCATCGAGCGCACGGGTAATGCATTCCGCACGATGGAGGCCTTGGAGCGGCATCGGGGCCACTTCTACAACTGGTACGACACGCAGTCTCTGAAACCACTGCAACCCACTTACATTTCGACGGTGGACAGCGGAAACCTCGCGGGTCATCTGCTGACCTTGCGGCCTGGCCTGCTCGCACTTCCCGATCAAAAGATTCTGGGAACGCGATGGTTGGATGGGCTCAGCGACACGCTCGGAATTCTCGTGGACATGGCAGGAGGGGCGGAAGGGACCGTTCAGGCCCAGCTCGCTCAACTTCAGAAGGATCTGGCGTCTACATCCGGTTCCCCGCCCACCACCTTCGCAGCGACGTGGCGGTACCTTGACCGGCTGGCAGCATCCGCCGCGAAAGTGGTGGGCAGGCACGATGCCGACCCGGAGATCTCCGAAAGCGGGGCGAAGGGATGGGCACGCACCCTCGCCCGGCAATGCCAGGGCCTCCTTGATGAGCTGACGTTTCTCGCTCCGTGGGTCTTGCTGCCGGCCATTCCGAATCGACTCAGCAACTTTCGCGGCATCGATGAGATCCCAACGCTTCGCGAACTCGCAAGGTTTGACGTGGAGTTGCTGCCGGCCATTGAGGATCGACTTGGCTTGCACGCAACCCCGGAGGAAAGTGAGTGGTTGGGTAAGATTCGACGTCTCATCACGGAATCAAGCCGGCACGCCAGGGCAAGGATTGCAGCCATTGAAAGCCTCGCGCTGCAATCCGGCGAATTCGCCCGCATGGAGGTTGACTTCCTGTACGACCCGGCGCGTCATCTCCTGGCGATCGGCTATAACGTCGATGGGGGACGCCGGGATTCGAGTTACTACGACCTGCTGGCTTCGGAAGCAAGATTGTCCACTTTCGTGGCGATTGCCCAGGGACAATTACCGCAGGAAAGCTGGTTTTCCCTGGGGCGTCTGCTCACCAGCACCGGTGGGGAACCGATTCTCCTTTCATGGAGCGGTTCGATGTTCGAGTACCTCATGCCGCTCATGGTGATGCCGACTTATGAAAACACCCTGCTCGACCGGACCTACAAGGCGGCGGTGCTGGGGCAGATCGCGTATGGGCGGAAGCACGGCGTACCGTGGGGTATGTCGGAATCAGGCTATAACGCGATCGACGTTCGTCTCAACTACCAGTACCGCGCGTTTGGCGTGCCCGGCCTGGGGCTCAAACGCGGCCTTGCCGACGATCTGGTCATTGCGCCGTATGCATCCGCGCTCGCGCTGATGGTGGCCCCCGAGGAGGCCTGTCTGAATCTGCAGCGACTCGCCGCGGAAGGGCTGGAAGGAAAATATGGCTTCTATGAAGCGATCGACTATACCCCGTCGCGTTTGCCGCGTGGGCAATCAAGCGTCGTGGTCCGGTCGTTCATGGCACACCACGAGGGGATGAGCCTCCTCTCTCTGGCCTATCTGCTCCAGAACCGTCCGATGCAGAAGCGATTCGAGTCGGATCCGATGTTCCAGGCGACCACGCTGTTGCTCCAGGAACGGGTCCCAAAGGCCTCGGCGTCCTATTGGCACGCCGCCGAGCATTCTGAAGTACGTACGAGTCCCACCGGTCCGGAGACGTCGGTGCGCATGTTCAGCAATCCCGACACGCCGATACCGGAGGTGCAGTTGTTGTCGAACGGCAGGTACCACGTGATGATCACCAACGCGGGCGGCGGTTACAGCCGCTGGAAGAACATCGCCGTCACACGCTGGCAGGAAGACAGCACCCGTGACAACTGGGGGACGTTCTGTTACATCCGCGACATGACGAGCGGGGAGTACTGGTCAACCGCATACCAGCCAACGCTCAAACGACCGGAGAATTATGAAGCGATTTTCTCGGAGGCGAGAGCGGAGTTCCGCCGCAGCGACCACGAGTTCGACACGCATACGGAGATCGCCGTTTCGCCCGAGGACGACATCGAACTGCGCAGAATCACCCTCACCAACCGCGCCCGGACGCGTAGAACAATCGACATCACGAGTTATGCGGAAGTCGTTCTCGCATCGCCTGCCTCGGACGCGCTTCATCCAGCCTTTAGTAATCTCTTCATTCAGACCGAGATCATCCGCCAGCGGCAGGCGATCCTCTGCAGTCGACGGCCCCGATCGAGTGAAGAGCACCCGCCATGGATGTTTCACCTGATGGCCGTGGACGGAGCGGATATCGGAGAAATCTCTTTTGAGACGGACCGCATGCGGTTCATCGGCCGGGGAAACACCGTCGCTCATCCACAAGTGATGCGCAGGACATCGGATCTCTCGGGGGATCTCTCGAGGGTCTCTCAGAGGCGCTCTCGGGCAGCGAGGGCTCCGTGCTCGATCCGATCGTCGCCATCCGGTATCGCATCACACTCGATCCGGGAAAATCGGCGACAATCAATATGGTCTCCGGCATGGGTGAGACCCGCGACGCATGCCTGAGCCTTGTTGAGAAGTACCAGGACCGACGTTTCGCGGACCGCGTGTTCGACCTGGCGTGGACCCATAACCAGGTGGTCTTGCGGCAGATCAATGCCACCGAGGCCGACGCGCAACTCTATGGACGCCTTGCCAGTTCTATACTCTACGCCAATGGTGCGCTGCGTGCCGATCCAAGCGTCCTCATCAAGAACCGCCGGGGACAATCCAGTCTATGGGGCTACTCCATTTCCGGCGATTTGCCGATCGTGCTGCTGCGGATCGGAGACCCGGCCAATATCGACCTGGTGCGCCAACTCGTGCAGGCCCATGCCTACTGGCGCTTAAAAGGACTCGTGGTGGACCTGGTGATCTGGAACGAAGATCACTCCGGTTACCGGCAAGAGCTCCACGAGCAGATCATGGGACTGATTGCCGCAGGCATCGAAGCCAACGTGACCGATCGTCCGGGTGGCATTTTTGTGAGGCCCGGGGATCAGATATCAAACGAGGACCGCATCCTGCTGCAAACGGTCGCCCGCGTCGTCATCACCGACAGCCGGGGGACGCTGGAGGAGCAGATCAACCGTTGCGACCTTGGGGAAGTGCTCGTCCCTCGCCTTACTCCGACCCGCACCCATCGACCCGAACCCCCGGCGGTCGCGGCGTTGCCCCGGCGCGATCTGATCTTCTTCAACGGGTTGGGCGGGTTCACCCCCGATGGGCACGAGTATGTCATTTCGACCGCACAGGGGCAGATGACGCCGGCGCCCTGGGTGAATGTGTTGGCAAACCCGCACTTCGGTACCGTCATCTCAGAGAGCGGTCTGGCCTACACCTGGGGCGAGAATGCCCACGAGTTCCGCCTCACTCCCTGGTGCAACGACCCCGTCGGCGATTCGAGTGGGGAGGCCTTCTACCTCCGTGACGAAGAGAGGGGCCACTTCTGGTCCCCCACGCCGCTGCCGAGCCGCGGAGCGACGCCTTACGCCAGCCGGCACGGATTCGGCTACAGCGTCTTCGAGCACACGGAGCGCGGCATCCGCTCAGAGCTGTGGGTTTACGTGGCCCCGGACGCGCCGATCAAGTTCACCGTGTTGAAGGTGCGAAACGAGTCCGGCCGATCCCGAAGGCTGTCTGCCACGGGATACGTGGAATGGGTGCTGGGAGATCTGCGGCCGAAATCAGCCATGCACGTGGTGACCGAAATCGACCCCGGGAGCGGAGCGCTCTTTGCGAGAAACCCCTACAACACGGAGTTTGCGGACAGAGTTGCCTTTTTCGACGTGGACGATGCGACCCGGACCGTAAGCGGCGACCGGACAGAGTTCCTTGGGCGTAACGGCACGCTTCGAAATCCGGCTGCGATGACTCGGTCATGGCTCCCCGGCAAAATGGGGGCCGCTCTGGACCCGTGCGCCGCGATCCAGGTGGCCTTCGAGATAGGCGACGGACAAGAGCGCGAAATCGTCTTCACCCTGGGCCTCGGACGGGACGGAGATGACGCCATCAACATGGTCAATCGCTTCCGGGGATCTGCCGCTGCACGGGACGCACTCGAAGCGGTATGGCGGTACTGGAAGCGCACTCTCGGCGCCGTCCGGGTGGAAACACCCGATCCGTCTCTCGATGTCCTCGCCAACGGGTGGCTGCTCTACCAGACGCTGACCTGCCGCCTTTGGGCCCGAAACGGATACTACCAGCCGGGAGGGGCCTTCGGTTTTCGCGACCAGCTGCAGGACGTGATGGCGCTCATCCACTCCGAGCCGCACCTTGTCCGCGACCACCTTCTCCTCTGTGCGGCCCGCCAGTTCACCGAGGGGGATGTCCAGCATTGGTGGCATCCCCCCTCGGGCCGGGGCGTGCGGACCCACTGTTCGGATGATTTCCTCTGGTTGCCGTTGGCGACGTCCCGCTATGTCCTGAACACAGGGGACACCGGGGTGCTGAAGGAATCCGTCCATTTCATCGAAGGACGCCCGGTCAACGCAGAGGAAGACGCATATTACGACCTGCCCGGCCGGTCTGAAGAAGCGGCGAGCTTGTATGAACACTGTGTGCGAGCCATTCTGAGGGGGCTCCGATTCGGGGAGCACGGCCTGCCCCTCATCGGCTCCGGTGACTGGAACGACGGCATGAATCGAGTGGGCGAACAGGGCAAAGGGGAAAGTGTCTGGTTGGGATTCTTCCTCTATGACGTGCTCATCCGGTTCGCTGAGATCGCGCGCATGCAGGGTGACGTCTCCTTCGCTGAACGCTGCCGAAGCGAGGCGGCTCAAGTGCGTCGAAATATCGAACACCATGGCTGGGATGGCGAGTGGTACCGCCGCGCTTACTTCGACGATGGCACGCCCCTCGGATCGGCGAGTAATCCCGAATGCCAGATTGATTCCATTGCGCAGAGCTGGTCTGTTCTATCCGGGGCGGCTGATGCGGAGCGCTCGCGCATGGCGATGGAAGCAGTGGATAAGCGCCTCGTGCGTCGGGGCCCGGCGTTGATTCAACTTCTGGATCCGCCGTTCGACAAATCGGACTTAAATCCCGGCTATATAAAAGGATACGTCCCCGGTGTAAGGGAAAATGGGGGGCAGTATACTCATGGAGCCATCTGGGCGGCAATGGCCTTCGCTGCTTTAGGCGACAGCCGGCGTGCGTGGGAGCTCCTAAGAATGATCAACCCCGTGAATCACGCCGATTCTCCGGAGGCGATTGAAACCTACAAGGTGGAACCCTATGTCGTCGCGGCCGACGTCTATGCGCTCTCGCCGCACACCGGCCGCGGTGGATGGACGTGGTACACGGGCTCGGCCGCATGGATGTACAGACTGATCGTGGAATCCCTGCTGGGGCTGAAGCTTGAATCGGACAAACTGCGGGTCGCACCCTGCCTCCCTGCGGATTGGAAGGCGTTCAAGGTGCACTACCGGTATGGGGAGACGGTCTACCACATCGACGTCCTGCAGACTCACGGCGAGACCGGCGGGACGGGTGTCACCGTCGATGGCATCGCGCAATCCGACAAGTCGATTCCCCTGGTTGACGACCATCAGGAACACTCGGTCGAGGTGAGAATCTCAGCCCGAGAGGACTGAATTGTTCTTGGAACCATAATTTGCTATATATAAACCAGAGAAACGACGAGTCGGGATCGGAGAACCGTAGATGATTGAAGAAGTCTTTCCGGATATTCTCAGAATGGAGATTCCAATCCCTGAGAATCCGCTCAGGGCCAACAATTCCTATTTAGTCAGGTCAGGAAAGAGAAATCTCATTGTGGATACCGGTATCCAACGGCCGGAAAGCAGGGAGGCCATGGGGTCGTGCCTTAAAGAACTGGGGGTCGACCTGAACCAAACGGATTTCTTCATTACCCATTCTCATGCGGATCACATCGGCCTCGTTCCGGAACTCAAAATGGAATCCTCAAGGATTTTTCTCAACCCCCGCGACGCCGAATTCCTGGGAGATCCGAATCATTGGTCGAAGATCGCCTCGGTGGCCAAGGTGAACGGGTTCCCGGAATCTATCCTGGAAACGGCTCTTCGGAAGCATCCGGCCCGGCGGTATATTTTCAAAGGACCTTTGGATTTTGATCCCCTTCAGGAAGGCAGCGAGATCCGGATTGGGGCCTATCATTTCCTCTGTATCGAGACACCCGGACACAGCCGGGGCCATACGTGTCTTTACGAACCCGAAGCAAAGGTTCTCTTCTCCGGCGACCACGTCCTCGGAAGTATCACTCCCAATATTTCAGGCTATGCCGATCATGGGGATCCCCTGGGAGAATACTTGCGGAGCCTTGAGAAAATCGGTCACTATGAGATCGACTTGGTCCTTCCCGGCCACAGGAATCCCTTTCGAAACCTCAGGGCGAGAATCAAAGAGCTGTTCGATCATCATGAAACCCGAACCAGGGAGTCCCTGGCCATTCTAAGTCACGGCAGGCAGAGTGCCTATGAGGTCGCCACCCGGATGACCTGGGACATCAGCTGCGGCCAGTGGGCCGATTTCCCCGTCCCCCAGAAATGGTTTGCCACCGGGGAGACGCTGTCACACCTTCAGTACCTCGAAAAACGAGGCCAGGTCAAGAGGGAATTCCTGGAGGAAAAAGCCTTCTATTCCCTTGCGGGATAATGACAGAACCCTTTTTGTTTGGCGGCCTCTCACCCTTCGACAGGCTCAGGGCGAACGGATTAAACCGATCATGGTGAGCTTGTCGAACCATGCGTCCTCTGCGACTCTGCGGTGAAAATGTTATTTTGGGCGAGTATGACCACAGGAGGAAACTCATGTCGGAATTCAAGAACATCACGGTGGTCAAAAAGGCGAATGTTTACTTTGAGGGGAAAGTCACCAGCCGTACGATTCTCTTCCCTGACGGCTCAAAGAAGACGCTCGGGATCATGCTTCCGGGCGAATACGAATTCGGTACGGCGAGCAAGGAGTTGATGGAAATACTTGCCGGTGAGTTGGACGTCTTGCTGCCCGGATCGGATCGATGGATGACGGTAAAAGAAGGAGACTCGTTTGAGGTTCCGGCCCAATCCAAATTCAAACTGAAGGTGAAGAGCATTACGGACTACTGCTGCTCCTATTTTCAATAAGAAAAAAAGCCCGACGACGTCCATAAGGAGACTGCTATGGATTACGAAAGCCTGCTGGAGTTGGCGAAGAAGAGAAGGAGCATCAGACGGTTTAAGCCCGACCCCATCCCCGATGCGTTCATAGACAAAATCATTGAGGTAGCCCGCTGGGCGCCATCCGGTTTCAACATGCAGCCATGGGAATTCGTGGTGGTCAAGAAACCTGAGTTGAGGAAGAAGATCGTTGAATACATCAATGCCTACTGGGCGCAGGTCAAGAGCATGGAAGCCGCCCGGGAATCCTGGCAGGGAAAACCCTGGCAGGCGACGGGGGTCCTCGACGCCGGGATGGATTTCACCACCGCTCCCGTTTTCATCATCCTTTTTGGCGATCCGAGAACCAAGGCAGGACTTCCGATGGGCGTGAGGTGCGACTCCAACCGCCTAAACCTGATCTTCACGTCGGGTCTTGCAAGCGCTTTTCTGTACATGCATCTGGCTGCAACCACCCTGGGCCTGGCATCTCAGTGGGTCTCTGCAATTACCACCCCTTTCGCCAGCTGCATGGTCAAGGATCTCCTCGGAATCCCGTCCGAGATGGAAACCTTCGACATGATGGCCCTTGGCTACCCTGCCCTTCTTCCAGGCGGAAAGTTGATGAGGGATCCGAAAACGATGGTCCATTACAATGATTGCGGCCGGAAAGACTTCAGGAGTGATGAAGAGGTAAGGGAATTCGTAAAACAGTCCAGGAAATGGACTGTTGGGACACACAGGAAAAAAGCCGACTAACACCGTCTTTTTAAAAACAGGGAGGAATTCGGCTCTTAGCACCTGGGACTGGATTCCTCCTGAAGGCTCTTCTTCGATATGCCCTCGTCGCCCCCTCCCCAAATACAGTCCTCTCGCTGAGAAAATACCGGAATCACCTCATTGACGCTTCGATTCATTCTCAATAGAATGATTGAACAGGAGCGGCGAAATGTCAAACAAGAGCCTGACCCATCCTCATATCAGCGAGCTTTTAAAGATGAAGCGTGAAATGGATCGGTTGTGGGACTCCGTCTCCGGCGAAAAGACAGGGAAAAACCGGGAAGAGGCATGGGAATTGAATCCTTCCCCGGGGATCGACATCTCCCTCAAGTGGGATTCCAATCCTTTCCGGAGATATTTTACGGATAACTGAGATGATGCAGAAAGAACATTCCCGTTACCAGTTGCGTCCGAAAGCAGGAACCCGGTACCATCTCTGTCCGGAGCAGGACATCGAAGTGGCCTTTGAACTTGCCGGGATCAATGTGCCGAATCCGTAAATCAACGGCATACGTGGCCGGCAGAACGTTTACTTTTTCTCCCGAAGTGGAGATCACACCGGAAACCGAGAAGATACTTCTGGACTCCCTGAGTTACTGCGGGGAATTCGAATTGATCAAAACCCCGGGATAATGAACGGAATACGTTATGCTCCCTGCACGATGCGATCTTCTGGCTCATCGGATCGCAGAAGGGAGGTTGAAAAATGCCGGGGTCGGAAATCTCCCGTTTCAGAGCGGAATTGAGGCAAATGACCAGGGCCAATATCTTAAGGATGGTCTTCGGTCAACGGCAGAAGAAGTGTCTCCTGGGCGGGACATGCCCTTTTCTGCTGGAGTACAAACGTGTCCTTTTTTGCGTCTCGGAAATCCTCGGGGAGGGATGTCAGATAGAGAAGTTGAAAAGCCTGTCCGGTCAGGCTGCCCAATGTGAAGTTGAGGACTCCAACGAGCCCTTCCCGTTGCCCATCGGTCCCTGCCTGCCCGGCCTCCGGCAATCTCATCTTCGTGCTGCAAAGTAAGTCCCGCAAAACCGGCCTCTCAGCGCTCTCTGTACTACTCACGGTAAATTTCTCGAAATCTTGTTAAGCTTTGGCACTGTTCTTTTGTAACCTGTTTAGATCATTTGAATTTTGCTTATTCGGATTTGTTTCGGATTTCGGATTTCGTGCTTCGGATTTGGTTGCGGCCGGGCCGCGCTGTGAACTCTGTGAGAGACAGATCTCCATTTGGCTCTGGCGCTCTCTGGTGAAACATTCTTCCCGGATTTTCACCACTGGCGGAGTTCGATGCTCAGTCCGTCCGGATCTTTGAACTCCGCCCTCTTGGAGGCCCCGATGCTCACCGGCCCCATGGAGATCTCGACGCCCTTTCCCTTCAGGTATTGAATTGCCCGGTCCATATCCTCGACCTCGATGGCCATCATGCGGAACCCGATCTGCGCCTTGGCCGGAGCAGGAGCTGCATTCTTGATGGACAGAAGTTCGAGCATGGTATCACCGAGGGTTACGAAGGCGATCTCCTCGATTTCCGGTGATGAGGGTCGCCTTCTCTCCTTTACCGCAAAACCCAACACCTCCGTGTAGAAACGGATGCTCCGATCGAGATTGCCTGATATGATCTCCACATGATCGATTCTCCTGAACATCATGGCCTCCTTTTGCTGCTTTAACTTTAGCAGCGTTCCTCTGCTGCTTTCTTCGTCATCATAGCATATTCCACCGGAGAAATGGGAGAAACTTTCAGGACAGGTGGAGACACGGGAACGAGGGGTAACCCCCAGAATCCTTTCCTTTGGAAACAATGCAGGGAGTGATTATCTTAGTTTTATGACATGAAACATGACGAAAGACCGAGAAGGAAGTGAGTCTGAGTAGATAAAACGGGTGTTGGTCTGATGGCGCCCCAATCTCTTTTTTCCCCTCTTCCTCGGTTTTTCCTCTTAACAGATGATTGACGAATATCTACCCTCTCCACCAGGAAGATCTGGCGGCAACCCTGCATAAGCTCCGACCTGTGCTTTGTTTATTCATCCTGAGAAACCAAGAAAAATGTTGCTTTTGTTGAAGTTTACATTTAGTGTTGAACACTGATTTGCAGGTCATTTAACGAGGGGGCAAATGGAGGCTTACGAAGATCTTTCAAAAGAACAGCTGATTAACAATCTCACAAAACTGCAGCAACGCATCAATGAGCTTGAAAGAACACAGGATCAGCACGAAAGATTCCAGGAGGAACTCATTCGGACCAGGGCGATGTACCAGGGGCTCTTCGAGTTTGCCCCAGACGCTATCCTGGTGGCTAACCGTGACGGGCGGATCGTTCAAATTAACGGACAGGCGGAAAGACTCTTCGGTTATGGCCGGGATGAGACGCTCGACAAGCCGGTTGAGATTTTAGTGCCGGAACGTTTCAGGCAGGAGCATATAGCGCAGCGAAGGGGTTACTACCATAACCCTCGCGTCCGTCCTATGGGCACAGGGTTGGGACTGTATGGTCAAAGGAAGGACGGGAGCGAGTTTCCCGTGGATATATCCCTTGGACCTTTGGAGATTGAGAAAGAACTCTTGGTAGTAATCGTCATCCGGGATGTCAGCGGGCCAAGGCAAATGGAGGAGGAACTCCGTAGATCGCGTGATGGCCTGGAAGTCCGGGTTCAGGAAAGATCCTCGGAACTCGCCGTAAAAAATGAAGAATTGCAGACCAAAATTTCGGAGTGCCAGAGGATAGAGGCTGAATTGCGGAAGTCGGAGAATCGCCTTCGGTACCTCTCTGCCGAGCTCCTTACCACCCAGGAAAAAGAGAGGAAACGGGTTGCCCAGGAAATTCACGACAGTATCGGCGCTTCTTTGGCTGCCGTCAAATACAAGGTGGAAGACGCACTCAGCCAGACAGGAGGCAACAATCCCCAAAAGGCTGCCTTGGAGAGCATTAGGTCTCTCACTCAAGGGACAATCGAAGAAGCCCGAAGAATCCAGCTGGCTCTGAGGCCTGCCATCCTGGACGATCTCGGGATTCTGGCGACCATCAGCTGGTTCTGCCGGCAATTTGAATCAACTTATTCGAGGTTCCGAATCAAACAGGAGATCGACATCCAGGAGCATGAGGTGCCTGATCTCCTGAAGACAGTCATCTTCAGAGTGATGCAGGAAGCCATGAACAATATCGTCAAACACAGCAAGGCAAACATCATCAACGTCACTTTAGGAAAAGCTGATCAGGGGATTCAATTAGATGTCCGTGATAATGGGCAGGGCTTCAAGGCGGAGGAGATTCTATTGCGGAGCCCTTCCACCCGGGGGTTGGGGTTGGACGGCATGAGGGAGAGAACTGAACTGGCAGGCGGATCTTTTAGGATTGAGTCAAGCGAGTCTGGAACGGCGATTCGGGCATCCTGGCCTGCTGATTCAAAGTGGGGGTCAAAGTAGGGGTCAGGTCTATTTTCTTAGCAAATCGGCGTATTCATTTGAAATGCAAACAAAATAGACCTGACCCTGTTTCATTTTCCATTCTGGGGCATTGACCATTATACGAAAGATGTCCTGTTTGTCAGGTTTATGTCGGGTTTGCGGGTTCGCTGAATTCATGAGCTCCTGTTTGCTTATGGCAGGTTAGAAAACAAACGCGCAACATAAGAATCCCCTTGCCGCAGGAGAGGATATTCTCTCTCGAGATCCTCCCAGCTCTTGCCCTGGGTGCCTGGTATCTTATCCAGGGCCGTATCCGGCGGGGCAAGAATGTAGCCGTCAAGCATAACTTTTTTCGCCTTGAATCTTTTGTTTTCCCCGAGGACACGAAGCTTCTCAATCGCAGCAAAGCGGTCATTGTCGACCACCCCTTCATGGTGTAGTCCATGGGGATCGAGAAATATGACACGCACCGACTTAGTCTTTTTGTTTCTCATCCAAAGGATAAAATCAGGATAAAAGCCACTGCGTGAGAACATTCCCACGCCCACCTTTGGCAGATTCCTGAGCAGACAGACCTCGATGTCGCGGTATTCAGGCTTAACGCAGTTTTCTTTCCAGAAGTTCCCAAATTGAAAGGAACAGAAACAAGACCATTTGGGACTTGAAGGGGAACGACCCTTTCACCGGGGGGCCTGGGATTGAACTCCGAAGTGATCACTCCTCAGTGACCAGCAGGCAACATAAACCTACCCAGGCCGGTTAACCTTGACCGGTGGAAACCAACCTCTTTCCCAGGAGGCGGGCCTTTTTCTTGATACGGTTCGGGAGGTCCTGGGTCTCCTCACGGGCAGCAAGACCGATGAAGATCACCCCGATCGTCTCAGCTCCCAGCAGACCGGTGGTTTGCTTAAGTAATCCGATCATTCGTGTCGACAGCCGGGCCAGTACCGACGGCGCAGCAGAGGACGCAACCACGACCGCCTTTTTCGTTCTGGTTTTGTTCCGGACTTTCGGCGCCTTCGCTCCCCATGGCCAGTAGGCAAAGCAGACCAGCCTTTCGATAAACATTTTCATCACGGCCGTAACCGTTCCGAAGTTCATCGGAGATCCGAGGACAAGGGCATCCGAATGGCGGATTTCATCCAGGATCACTCAAAGAAGAAATAATGCTACCGATCGCAGTTCAGAAGAAGTTGGACGTGGCGTTTATCCCAGCAGAAACCGCCGCGCGATAATCGCCCAGATAGGTAGACAGGCCAAGACAAGCCAATGGGCAATTGACCGGTATTCGGTCGTTTTTCCGGTAATCTCTTCGAAAGGAGCTACATCGAGGCTCTCCTCAATGAACCCGATCAATCCCCGCCGGTCGTTTTCACCAAAGTACCTTCCACCGGTCCGGGAAGCGATCTCTCTCAGGCCTTCTTTTCTTAGATAAAAATACAAGTCAGCATCGTGCAACCTGGCGTACTCTCCTGAAAATGTACCCGCATGATTGAAGATAGGGATCCTTGCTCCTCCCGGCTCTCCAACCCCAACGGTGACCACCTTGATACCATCCAGATTCGCTCTGATCATAGCTTCCTCAATGAGACTCCTCTCAGTCCCCTGCATCCCGCGAGACACACCGACGAAAGCCTCTCCGTCACTGAAAAGGAGAATCAGTTTGACCTTTGCGTCCTTTGAGAACTTGGCCGCCACGTCCAAAATGGGGCGCCCAAAGCCGGACCCGGAACCGGGAGTGGAATGAATGTCGAGGACCTTGTCGATGCTTGCCTTGAGATAAGAATAGTCCTTACTGCCAACAAAGGGGACTTGGGACCGAGCCATATTCGTAAAACCATAGAGACCGATTCTGACACCTCCCAGTTCCTGCAAATGGTCGACGATCTCCTTGAGAATGGGCCTGACTCTGTCCAGACTGCTCGGAGAGTTGAGGGTCTTGCGTGCGGCCATGCTTGTACTGACGTCTACGAGTAAGGCGACCTCACCGGTCTTGCCCGGAGTTGGAAGAACGGAAAAGGGGAGTCTGGGGGAGGCAAGTGCGCCGGCCAGCAGGGCCATCAAGATCGCGGCAGCAACGTGCTTCTTGACCTGTTTACTCTTCAGGCGGCCTAGGTCTACCCGGAACAGTTGCGCAATCTCTTTTTTCGGCCTCCATCCCCAGAGACCCAATCCGAGGATGAACAGCACGGAAACCGGGATCAGCCAAAGGGCGTCACGGTTCTCAAGGTTCATCCTCAGTATCCCTTGTCCACTTGACCTGCGGAGTATCTCGATCCAAGGATCTCTCCTTCACCCCGGTCCCTTTCAAGGAATTCCAGATTGAACTTGGCATCTTCAAGGGTCGGATCGATACGCACTGCCTCTGCCAGCTTCTGGATAGCATTTTTAATCTCCTGCCGGGCAATGAGCAGGTTGTCGTCGCTTTCAACGCCCTTTGCTCTTTGAACCGCATACATCTCCCGAATGCGCCGGATGGCCTCAGAGGCGAGCTTTCCATTCATCGTCCCAATATTGCAGAGAGCGAGTGCCTTGACCTTCCGATCACCGGTCTGGACAAGGGCCTTCTCGAAATGGGCTGCCGCTTTTTTCGTGGTACTGGCTCCCCGTTCTGTCGGGATCTCGTTGTAGGTGGATATTCCAAGGTTATACTCGACCATGTCGGGCCTCTTCATCCACTCAGGCCGAGCCTTTAGATATATCGCCGAAGCCATACTCAGTGCAGCGAGAACAAGCAGAGCTAAGTTCAACCAAGCTCCTCTGATCAAGGGTGACTTGCCTTGCTGGGATTTTCTGTGCTAACTCGTTTCTCATGATCCATTGCTGCTCCCCTCGCTAAGGTATTCTCCTGAAACATGTTTCGGAAAGAACCAGACACAGAGCCACCATTCCCACAATCGGCAGGACGAGGTAGGAAACCAGACTGGTTCTCGACAAGATCACTTCTTCCCTTAAGGGAGAACTCGCCATCGAGGCAATCTCACGGCGTATTCGGGAAAGACCATTTCGGTCGTTCATCTCGACGATGTCGAGACCTTGCATCTGAATCGGAATAGTAGGCTGGGCCTTGTTAACTTCCCACCAGTCCTGCTGAAGCATGACGATGACGTAGACCTTGATGCCTGCCTTCAAGATCTTCGCCAACTCCTCCGTTGTCTCCGCGGTTGCGGAAGGGCTTTCCTGCAGGTCGGAAATGAGGACGAGGGCCTTGTCCTTCGCCCTGACCTTATCGGAAAAGAATCGTCGTGCAAGCGCCAGTGCGGCCGCCGTCCTGGTTCCGTAAGGAGATCTCCTTCATCTCTTCCGTCACCTCCAGGGTATCCTTCAAAAGCTCTTTTTTCGGCGCGAAATACCGTGCGACATAGTTCTCGCTTGAGAAAAACAGGAGACCGAAGTCCGCTTCCAGGTCTCCGTCAAGCACTTCCTCAAGGATTTGGTGGGCCTTTTCAAAACCAGCCAGATCCTCTCCTCGTGTGCCGACGTACCCCATGCTGCCGGAAACATCAATGACGACCAGCGCCGGCCTGCCATAGATGGGAACGGTCTGTTCGGTGAGGACGCTGAGGATCAGCCAGAGCCGCAGCGATGAGGATTGTCGTCACGGCTACCAGAACCGGCAATAGCCAGACGGCTCTGTTCTCGAATCGAACCTTGTTCTTCCAGAAAGCCAGGTCGAGCGTCAGTCCTCTTCTCTTCCCAAGGGGGGGAAAGAAGATGAACAGCAGCGCTAACGCGCTGGCGATCCAGAACCAGCGAGGAAAAGCAAATTCCCACGAGGCCAGGTACTTGCCTAACGTCTCCATGCCTCGTACTTCTTTCTCTCCGCAGTAGAATGTAAGGATCTTCTCGAGCTGCCCGAGAGCCTCCTGGAATCTGTTTCTGCTCCGAGGATGGATTCCCATCTGTGCCTTGGCATTTGGAAAAAAGCGAGATGGACCTCCGCCTTGATACCGGGAGCAACCCGATCAAGATTCGGCTCGTCTAACCAGCCCATCTTCTCCTTTCGTGCCAGGACGATTCTGAGGATTCGGTCCATCCGGTGAAGCAAGTCGGCTCGGTTCGGCGCCTTGAGCAACAGCCGCCTGCAGAGAGCGATAGGCCTCGGAGAGAACATCCACGCCTTCCGCTCTTCTCCTCTGCCTGGTCGCCTCCCTCCATTGCGGAATAGCCCTCCATGCCAGGTCCGCCAACGCCACGATCGCCAGAAAGCCACCCAGCGCAATGAGTATCCAGTGAAGGTTGATTCCGGCTCGTGTCTTCGATGCCGGCTTGAATCGGGCTTAAGGTCGAGACCCGCTGGCGTCAGAGGGTAACCTCGAAGCGACAAAGATCGGATCCGGGGTGATCGCTTTCTCTTCATACGCGCCTGATGCTTTCGATTTGTACCGGACCAGGACCGAAGGGAACTTGTAGAGAGTGTTGACCTTGCCATCGATGAGCTGGATCTGATATTCTCTGACGTAGACCCGCGTTCGTGGAGTTGAGATCGAACTCACGTTCCGTCACAGTTCTGACTTCAAAGGGTTTGAAATTGACGCTCTTGTCGACGACTGGTCTTGTCGATCCCGGAGACGAGTTCGAGATTGTACCGTACCTCCACCGAATAGGGGAAGGCATCCCCCTTGTGGACGCCGAAACCATCGACCCTGGTTCTCACCGCGATGGCTTTGCCTTCGGCAATCCCTTTGTCTTTCTCGAACGTCACTTGCCGCAGAGAGAGAAACGAGGGAATCACCCAGATGCCTGCCGCGATGATGGCAGCCAAAGAGACTAGGATCAAGAGGAATCTTTTTTTCACCTTATGGCATCTCCTTTTTCTATTCTTTCTTTCACATCATCCTTCGCCTGGCCTGGAAGAAACCGGACAGGGCTTGATAGCATTGCTCCAGCGACGACGACTCCAGGACCACGTGGTCGACGCCCACTCGCCGGAAATTGCGCTCCAGGTGTGCCAGGTGTCTGGCAGAGGCCCTTTGGATCTCCCGCAGCTTTCGAGGTGTCAGGTAGATTGCCGCGTTCCCGCCTCCTTCGTCCCCGTGATAGAGAGAACCGCCGGCCGTGTCAAGGCGCCGTGTGCTTCCAAGGGGTCCCGGATGACCACCGCGATGAGATCGAATTTCTCTGCCGCGGGTTTGATCAGATCGGAAAAGTCGTCTTCAAAGACGGGATCCTGGAAATCGGAGATGAAGAAGACGAGACTCTGGGGAAAGGCTCTTTCCATCAGGAACGCAAGCGCCTTCGGAATGTCTGCAGGACACGGGGATCCTGTATTCCTGGTCCAAGACCCAGTCCATGATCTCCGCGCAGTAGCTCTCCCCGGGTCCCGCCGGGAAGAATTTCTGATCTCCTTGTCAAAGGCGCACAATCCGACCGGGCTGTAGAGCATTCCACGCGGAAAAGACGAGCAAGCCGATGGCATTGTCTCTGATCTCCCGCTTGGCGGGGAAGAAGGCCTCCTCTGATTTCTGGAGAGAACCGGAGAGGTCCGCCCAGACGAAGACCTTCAGCTGCCGTCCGACAACCCGCTGGATGATCTCTTCCTCGCCGGATTGGGCCAGCGTGTGCAGGTCGAGATCCCGCAGGTCATCCCCGGGCTCGAAGGGCTTGATCGCCGCAGAACTCGATTCCGTCCCCCGTGTAGATGCTTTCCCATTCCCCGGGGAAGATGTTTTTCAGTTTCAACCGGGAGTAGAGCTGGATCCTGCTTCTTCTGAAGTGGTTCAGAGTCCCTTTGCCCCATCTTCGACAACCTTTTCAATGGCCCGGGAGATCAGATCCTCCGGTCTTTTCCACTCTCCCCGAGTCTCTGTGGGCATACTGAAAACCGATCCTGTGGTTCAGGATCAGGGAAAGCGAGTACGGCCACGTCGGACAACGTGACGCGATCCCTTCCTTTGAGAAAAGCCCTGGTCTTGGCCGCCCTCTCCAAGAAAAGGTATCCCCGTTCTCCTTCGGGCAGAAGATAAAAGTCCTCCGGGGAAACCAACCCGCCCTCCGGCCCTAAGACCTGAACAATCCGAACGATGTCTCTTCTCATTTCCGGATCAACGACGATGTTCTTTCGGATAAACTCTCGAATCTCCAGGACCTCCGCTTTGGATATGACCTGCTTGATCTCCGGATCCTTCTCCTGATGGGTTTCGGCAATCACAGAGTTTTTCCGCTTCAGAAAGGGGTTCGGTGTAGATCTTCATCATGAATCGATCGAGCTGTGCAGCCCCGAGCATAGAACGTCCCTTCCACATCGATGGGGTTCTCCGTGGCCATGACGAAAAACGGTTCTTCGAGGGGGTAGGTCGTTCTGCCTACGGTAATCTGCTTTTCTCCCATGGCTTCGAGCAAGGCGGCTCGGGTCTTTTCATGGGCCCGGTTGATCTCGTCGGCGAGGACGAGATTGGAGAAGAGGGGACCGGAATGAAACTCAAGCGTTCGATCTTCGCGCTGCTCTACGATCCTGATCAGATCGAGAGGCTTGAGATCGGGTGTAAACTGGATCCGGTTGAACTTGTGCCCCGGAGATGGTCCGGGTAAATGCCTCCAGCGTGGCCGTCTTTCCCTTTCCCGACCTGCCCTTCGACCAGGAGATGGGGACCCAGCTTTCTTTCGCTGTGAGAATAAAAACAGATGAAACAGGGCCTCAAGGAGCTTGGGAAGGCCGATGATGCGCTTTGCGAATTTCTTCCTTCTGCTGCTCAATCTTCTTTCCATATTCTTCGAATTCCTTCCAGATTTCCTTCATTGTCCTCATGCTCCTCGAAGCGCTTCCTCAAATGGTTTGCCTGACCCTTCGCGTTAAGCTCTCGTTCGTGAGGTCAGCCGTCCATGGGGGTGACCGTCCGGCGTCTCCGCAAAGGTCATGCGTTACTTTCTTTGCGTCTCGCAGGAGTGCTTCCCAGTCGTCCAGGCAGCTTTATCTCTTTGCTGACGGCCTTGGACCTCCCCAGCCGGGGATGAGCATACTCTTCACCCCGGGTCCGCCGGAGACAAGGATGATCAGGTTATCGATGAAAGGCACCGGAATCATCGCATTCGGGTCTTTGGTCTGAAGAACCGCGGCCGGTGCTTCACCGACTCGATGGGTGTCTATGAATCGTTCTTTATACCTGGAGAAAGGAATGCGGGCGTTTTGAGAAATGAACTCCCTGATCTTTGCCTTTGTCCAACCTTCCCGGGCCAAGATCGCCGCCGTGTCCTGAGCAATGATCAATAACACCAAAGACTTGTGGGGCCTGCTCCAACCCGATGAGATGATCCGCCACCATCTTCAGATAGGCCTTCGAACTCAATCCGGTTCCCAAAAGGTTGCGAGTCCCTTCTGCGCCCACTGCGGTAACCACGTTGGCCTCCTTCGGAAACCCCAACTCCACGTGGAGTGGCTGCCAGGGATTCCTCTCCTCGTTCTCGGCCAGCATCATGGTGAAATCTCCCGGTGTCCCGAGACAGGACATATCGTTCACCCCCGGCCAACTCCCTCCGATGTTGTTGACGATCAAGTGCAGGGCTCGACCGATCGTGGCATTGGCTTTCCATCCTCGCCCCAGGGCGTTCGGTCCCGGAATTGATGTCCAGCTGTTTGGCGATCGGTCCATTGATGATGAGCATCGGGGTGTCCGGATTCGTGGTTGAGGAGAGCCCCAAGAGACCGAATTCCGGTTCGGTGATGGCCTGCACCGCGGCAATCAGCACGGGCATATACTCGGGACGGCAGCCGGCCATCACGGCATTGGCAGCAATCTTTTCCACCGTCGCCTGCCCCTTCATCAGATCGACGATGCCGACCACTTTATCGGGAGAGAGAGTCCGTCCCTTTCAGCATCTCTTTAACCAGTTCCTTAGTCGGAGGCACAATGGGTAGACCATCTGCCCAGCCCCGCTTATAGAACAGGTCGTTGATCTCAGAAAAGGCATCCCGCCTGATCGAGACCTTCTCCACTTTGACCTTGGGAAACTGCGCGGCCAACGGGGGTCTGGTCTTCTGGGTCTCGGTCATCGTCTTTTTGAGTAACTCGTCAACATAGACCCCATCCTGGCGGATGCCTGCAGGGTTATATACCTCAATCGTTTGAGAAGAACCGGAACAGGCAGAAAGGATGACCGCAACCCATGAGAGGACTTGGACTGTTGATAGCAACTTTCTGGTCATTTGGTTGACTCTCCTTTGGTCTTGAGCACCCGTTCCTTCGTGTCGTATGCTTAGCTTTCAAAATAGAGAAGCACGGGCGAGGGCGCTCTGTCTGCTTGCGGGGAGGAGAGTGAGCCCCTCCAAGCGAAGGGGCTCACATTGGCATCAGACTACTTCCACTTGTCAATCTTGACTATAATGGGCGTGGTCGGGCCAAACGTGTACGACCACCACTGACTTTGTTTGCCCGCACCGCCCGAAACAAAGATGTCTATTTGATCCGGGCTCGCAGAAATTGGAATCATGGTGTCAGGCGTGATGGGCCCTTGTGCCAGGAAGTCTTTGGGAAAGTTGTCAGGGCAACAGGAGGTGGTGACACACTTTCCCTCTATCATGGGTCCCAATACCCGGTATGGAGTACGGGCATTCTTCCAGAGAAAGTCCCTGAGGTCCTTCTTCGTCCAGCCATCGTGCGCCAGCGTTGCAGCGTGCTCGGGACCGATCACCCAGGCACCGATACCATTGCCAACACCGATGTTGAGGCCGAAGCAGCGGGATACCCCTGCCGCGTTCATGGTATACGCCATGAGCTCTGCCAAATCCTTAGGGTCAACGCTCGCATGATCATTCATGATCACGGGCGGAGGACCACTGGTGTAGATCACCACATTGTCGGCAGCCTTGAACCCTTGTTCCTCAGCGTAACTCTGCTTCCATGGATTCGCGCCGGGATCGTTATTCTCCCCAACGACTGTGGCAATGGTATTTCCTTGCCAGCCCTGGGTTGTCATGTCTCCGGCGGGAGGACGAGACCCACCCGCGACATCCCCGAGCAAGTTAACAAAGTAACCGATAGCAAGATTAACCGGAAATTCAGGGCCCATAGACCCCAATCCATATGCGATGCCCATATCTTTGACGACCGGGCCGCTGAAAACGAAGCGAGGAGCCGTCGGATAGGTTGTTGTCGTCAGCGCTCGCCACTCAGCACCACGGCCAGGGGTTTTCATGGCTTCCACCACGGCCAAAAGGAGTGGCATGTGTTCAGGCTTACACCCGGCCATGACCCCGGTAGCCGCAACCAGCTCTACGGTAACGATTCCCATACGAGGTGGAATTGCATCCCAGACAACCTCATCGGGCTTGTGGCTTGTACCTTTTAGCATCGCCTGGACCGCCTCTTTCGTAGGCGGAATAAAGGGAAGCCCTATTGACCAGCCTTTATTGAAAAACATCTTGGTCACATCTTGGACCGTCCCCTTGAACTTCACGACCTCCAGCGGGTAGGGAGCCACTCCCAGACCTGGGATCTTCGTTCGCTGCGGCTTCCACTGCGTAGCTGCTTTGAGGATGTCGGGGAATGTTTTGTCAGCCTTCGCCCGAATCTCATCCTTGGGTATCATACCCATCGGATGGGGCACTTGAACAAAGGCCATGTCAGCGAGGCCGCGGCTTTCCATCGTGCTGCGAGCCAGGGCTAAGAACTCATTGGTTGTGACGGTGACTGTAGGAATGCCTATCTTCTCGATTTCGGACTGGTTCACGACCAGTGCTGAGGTACAGCTCCCTCAGTCAGCCTGCGATGAGATGACAATGTCGGGCTTGTAGGTGGCTATCTGCTTCGCCAGTGCCGCACCCTCCAGGACATTAATTGTTGAAGGGTCGGTCGCATACAGTCTAATCACCTTTGCGGTTGGCACTTGCTGGGCCAGCAGCTCAGCGATCCTGTCCAGGTACAAGTCACCGCCGGGTTTAGCGTTCCATCTGAGCGCTACGGTCTTGCCTTCCAGACTGGAAAGACGGGGTGCCAATTCGAGCGGTATGATCTTGAAGGCCCCCGCCGGATTCACGAGCTCCCACGTCTGGACCACTTCCTTTGTCAAGCCAGTTGATGGCATTAACCATGCTCCAATGAGAATGGTCAATGCCATGAGACTCCCTAAAAACCATCGATTTTGCATCTTATTATCCTCCGTTCGCCTGTTTTCTTAACACACAAATGAACACTTTCTTCTCAGCAATGATTGACCTTCATCTCACCCCCCTCCCTTTAGCCGCCGCTGACCTTCACCTCACCTCCTTTTTGGTACAACATCTCTTATGAAACGTGCCAAGAAAGGATGACTCCATCTCGGCCTGCCCTATTCCATTGAAATTACGGAAATAATGGCGGGCCCCCTGAGTGATAACGGGTCTTGGCAGAGATTTCAATGGAAGGGTGCAATATTGCTATCTCCCTGTAAAAGAACCCTGAGAATCGTGGGGTCTATCTTTCAGGTTTTTGGAAATCGGAGTGCTTTACCAACGCCCGCGACAGGGCGTGGGGTCAGGGTTGCAATACTGTAATTTAGGAAAAGGTGTCAATTTACCTCAATGCAAAAAAAAACCATGAAACGAACATGGGTAAGCCGGTCGGAAAGGTTTCGGGGCGAACCTCTAACACAATGAGCACATGCTCTCCCGACCCATACTGGACGTCACTTTGGGTGACATCCGCCTATTCCCCTAAAACATCAAAATGACCGCCTTCCGAAGCCTTGGAGAGCGGTTTACCCATGTCCGTTTATGCAACTGCAAGGGCTGCATGCGCCTCTTTGAACCTGAGCCCAGGTTTAACTCGCCTGCCGGAGTCCTTCGGCGAGATGCATTCTGGCTCGTTATCAATCAGAGGGTGGAAAGGCATGGGTTCCTGGAATTCCATCTTGACAACCTTTTTGGAATTTTGTAGAGTGACAACGCCGTGTGGATAAGCTCGCGGGGAGTGAAGCTCTCGCCCTGCCGGTAAGAATGACCTCAGGATAAACCCCAAACAAACCGGGAGCCCCTCGGCCAAGTGGAGGTAAACCATGTTTAATGACATCAGGGAGTTCATCGAGGACGCCAAGAAGTCGGGAGAATGCACCGAGGTGGAAGGGGCTGACTGGAATGAGGAGATTGGTGCCATTACACACCTTTCCGCCGAGCTGCAAAATCCTCCGGTGCTCCTTTTCGACAAGATTAAAGGCTACGAAACTGGGTTCCGGGTAGTCACCAACCAATTTGCTACCCCCAGGCGAACGGCTATCACGTTGGGTCTCCCCTCAGAGGCAAAGGGCATAGAGCTTGTAAGGGCACTGCGTGACAGATTAAAGGCAGGGGTGCCCTTTTTAGCCCCGGTGGAAGTTGAAACGGGACCTGTGAAGGAAAATATTCTTACGGGCGATGCTGTTGACCTGTTTAAATTCCCCACTCCAAAATGGCACGAACATGACGGTGGGAGATATATCGGCACAGGGTGCGTGGGGGTCTTGAGGGATCCGGACGAAGGGTGGGTCAACCTGGGAACCTATCGCACACAGATACAAGATAAATCCACGGTGACCATGGTGATGGTGAAAGGACATCGTGGGGAAATGATATGCAGTAAATACTGGGCGAAGGGCTTGAGCTGTCCGGTGGCTATTAGTTGTGGGCAAGAACCAACGCTATGGGCGGCTTCCCATTTTGACGGCATCCCCTGGGGATTGTCTGAGTATGATTTTGCCGGTGGGCTAAGGGGGGAGCCGGTACGGGTTACGAAGGGGGTAACCACCGACCTTCCTATTCCAGCCACAGCTGAGATTGTCCTGGAGGGAGAGATCGTTCCACCCGAAGTGGAGACAAGGGAGGAAGGACCCTTCGGAGAATGGTGCGGTTATTATGCCGGTGGCGTGAGACCTATCCCGGCAGTCAGAATCAAATCGATTCTTTACAGGAATAACCCTATCCTTCAAGGAAATCCCTCCCATCGTTTGCCCTCCCTCTGGTCGGTCGGAAAACATATTCAAAAGGCTGCTTTTTTGTGGAACGAACTGGACAGGCAGCTCGCAGGAGTCAAAGGCGTTTGGATGCTGGAAGAGGCGGCGCTTCATAGCATTCCGGTCATTTCGATCCAGCAGAAGTATCCCGGACATGCCAAAGCGGCAGGTTTAATCGCCGCATCTTGCAGCGCGACCAATTTTAATTGCAGGCTGGTCATCGTTGTGGATGAGGATATCGATCCATCCAATGTCTCTCAGGTCCTCTGGGCCGTGGGGACGCGGGTCGATCCGGAAACCTCCATCGATATTATCCGTGGCTGTTTGGGAGGGGCATCGAACCCCATGGTGTCACCCGAAAAGAGGAAAGTTGGCAATTTTGAGATGACAAGGGGAATTATCATTGCCTGCAAGCCATACCAGTGGAAGCAGGACTTTCCGCCCTCCGTCGAGATAAGTCAGGAGCTTGCTCGACAGATCAAAGAAAAATGGAAACATCTTTTCACGGTTTAGTGCGATCACAAAGAGAAGAAAACATCTCGATTTCTTAGAAAGAAAGATCTTGGACAAGCAGGATCCTTCATACCCAAGCGGGAAAGGAGAGAAATGAATATATCGGACCTATTGGCATGGAGCGCGAGGCAATGGCCCGATAAGGAATGCCTTGTCGAAGTGCGACCCTGAAAAGGACAAACGGAGAAGTCTGACTTACAGTCAATTCGACCATCGGGTAAATCAGGATCGCCCATGCGCTCCTGGGAGGCGGGCGTCAAAAAGGGAGACCGCGTCCTGCATTTCATGAAGAACAGGATGGAGTGGATGGAATCCTATTTTGCCATTATCAGGATTGGAGCCATTGTTGTTCCCCTTAATTTCAGATTTACCAGCGATGATCTTGATTATGTGGTCAGAATTGTTGACCCCGCGTTAATGATTGTCGAGAGTGATCTTGTTCAAATCATCGAGCCTATTCGTCTCCCATTTGAAAAAACCCGCCATGTATCTGTGTTGGAGACGAATGTCCGAAGGGAATGCTGAACTATGAACAGTTTATCGGGGATCATTCCGCTTCACACCCTGACATCGATCCTATCGGAGGAGGATGCCCTGGGGGTGTACTTTACCTCCGGCACGACGGGCGTGCCGAAACCGATCCTTTACACGCATAAGAGTCTTTACACCGCTGCCGTAAGCAATGCCTTGACGATCCCTCTCGGTCTCGACCACAATTCCGTGATTTATTGCCCTCTCTATCATACGGCGACCTTCTTCTTCTGGCTTCCCTGTCTGTTCAAAGGAGGGAAGGGCACCCTTCTGCTCAAGCTTCAGCCTGCACCTTTTATTGAGGATGATGGAGCTGGAGAAGGGGACGGAAGTCTATATCCCTATGCCCCACTGTATCGATTTGATCAACGCTCAGGAAAGAGGAGAGATCAATGTCAAGGAGTACGATTTAAGCTCATGGCGACTCATCAACACAGGCGCTCAGCCCCATTCACCCAAAGTGTTGCGAGATCTGGCGAGGTTGTTCCCCGATGTGGGCATCCAGCACGGTTTTGGAATTAGCGAAGGGGGAGGTGCAACCTTAACATTGCTTCCGCCTCACGAGCTGCTTAAGAAGCCGGGTTCTGTCGGAAGGCCATCGGTCTTGGTGGATGCCAGGGTTGTTGATCAGAATGGTTGTAACGTGAAACCAGGAGAAAAAGGGGAATTGATTATTAAGACAGAGCGCATGATGAAGGAATATTATCAGAATCCGAAGGCGACGGCCGAAGCCATCAAGGATGGATGGTTATATACGGGCGATATCGCCACCATCGACGAGGACGGTTATTTTTACATCGTTGACAGAAAGAAGGATGTGGTGATTAGCGGCGGTGAGAATGTTTACCCCGTGGAAGTGGAGAACGTGCTCTTGACACACCCCAAAATCCTGGAGGCCGCCGTGATCGGCACGCCTGATGAGAAGTGGGGAGAATGTGTCACCGCGATTGTCAAGATTGAAGCCCGGGCTTGAGATGAGCAAGGACGAGCTTTTTGCATGGTGCAAGGGACAATTCCCCTCCTATAAGTGTCCCAGGAGAATTGAATTTGGTGACCTTCCGAAGAGTCCGACGAACAAAATCCTTAAGAGTGAGCTGAGGTTGAAATATGCCGGGAAAGAAGGGGCCTTCTGAGGAGGATGGCGATTTTAGTCCCCCTTGGCAGGCGTGAACCGATGTGCTTCCTGCTGCTTGGATGATCCTTCAGATTCCTTTCGGATGACGGGGACAGACTCGTCGCGAACATCCCCTTTCAAGAATCAAGCTCTTTTCCTGCTTTTACAGAAATGAATGGCAAGGGGGCCCACAAAAAGAATGATTGAAAGACTGATCACAACAATTGAGATTGGACTCGAGACAAAGATGCTTAGACTGCCTTTTGAGTATAGGAGAGATTGCCGTAAATTTAATTCGAAGAGGGGTCCGAGAAGAAAAGCCAGGATGAGTGGAGCGCATTCGTACTGAAATTTCCTCAAGAGATATCCCGCCATACCGAAAAGGATCATGACCAGCACGTCAAAAAGGCTATTGTTGATGCTGTAAGCCCCGATGATGCAGAAAAGCAGAATAAGCGGAAAGAGAATCTTGTAAGGGACTTTCAGCAGCTTCACCCAAATAGGGATCAGGGGGAGGTTGAGGACGAGGAGCATCACATTCCCGACATACATGCTGCCGATCACGCCCCAAAAGATATCCGGATGTTCTTTCAGAAAGAAAGGCCCTGGTCGTATGCCGTGGATCACGAGGGCACCGAAGAGCAAGGCCATGACAACATTGGCAGGAATTCCTAAGGTGAAGAGAGGGATGAATGCCCCGGCAGCAGCGGAATTATTCGCCGACTCCGGCCCCGCGACGCCCGCAATGGCCCCTTTCCCAAACGATTCCGGCTCACGGGATAGCCTCTTTTCAAGGCCGTAGGAAACGAAAGAGGCAATGACCGCTCCGCCGCCGGGAAGGATCCCGAGAAGGAAGCCCAAGCAGGACCCTCTCAGAATGGGCCCCGTCGACTGTCTCCAGTCCGTTACGGTGGGGAAGACTCCCCGGATCTTGGTTCTCAAGATCTCAGGAGCCGCTGCCTGCTCAATATTGAGAAGAATCTCAGAAATGCCAAAAAGCCCCATGGCCATGGGAACCAAAGCAATGCCGTCACCCAGTTGAAGGAGATCGAAAGTGATTCGGGGTGTTCCATAAATAGGGTCAAGGCCGACAATGCTGAGAACGAGACCAAGGGCTCCCATGGTAAGTGCTTTAATGATAGAGCCGCTTGAAAGATGGGTGATCAGCGTTAGGCCGAGGAGGACGACGGCGAAATACTCAGGCGGGCCGAACCGAAGCGCGAATTCTGCCAGGGGCGCTGCGAAAATCATCAGCCCGATGATGCCCATGGTTCCTGCAATGAAGGATCCGAAAGCGGAAATTCCCAGCGCGGCGCCTGCCTTTCCCTTTTTCGCCATTTCATAACCGTCGAGACAAGTCACCACGGACGCAGCCTCGCCCGGGATGTTGACCAAAATAGAGGTCGTCGACCCTCCATACATTGCGCCGTAATAGATGCCCGCCAACATGATGATGGCAGAAGTCGGCGACATCCGAAAGGTTGCAGGGAGAAGTATCGATATGGCCCCGGTGGGTCCAAGGCCGGGGAGGACCCCCACTAAGGTCCCCAACAGAACTCCCAGGAAGCAGAACAGAATATTGTCCGGCTGAAAGATAATATGGAACCCTTGAAAAAGGTTATGCAGAATGTCCATTCGTTTTTCCCTGAACGCTTCCGGAGAGGGACCTAAAACAATCCCCTGGGGAGCTGAACCTCCAGCCACACATAAAAAATGAGGTAAGTCGCCGTCACCGTGATCAAGGCAAAGACCGGACGGACCCACCACCTTGACCGCTCGATGATGCTGAAGAGGAAAACGAGCAGACAAAAGGTCATGATGAGATAGCCGACGGTGGGGAGAAGAAGAACATAGGCCACCAGGGCGAAGAGCACGAGGATCACTTTATTCCAGTTCAATCCCCTCCACAGGTCCAGTGTTTTGCTTCTTTCCTTCTTCCTTGCATAGTCGATGAGCCAGAGGAGGATTGCCAGAATGCCTAAAACAATCCCTGACCAAAAAAGCAAAAAACCGGGTCCCGGGGTATGCAATGTCCCGATACCGAGCCGTAAGGATATTGCACAGATGAAAATCGAGAGTACCAACCAAAGGAGACCGGTAAACTGGCCATGGAGATTCAATTTCTTATGCACAAACACTCTTTCCTTTTAGAGGCGGCAACGATTCGGCGATCATTGAAAATGAGTGCCTCACTTCCCTTCGAGCCCGTTTGAAGAAGCTCGGGTCCTGTAGCGAAAGAAGTCTTCCCTAAAATTCGTGCGTCAAGCTGAGCGGTGTACCCTCTTCCCTCTGGGCAAATTCATCTTTCCACGTAAAGCCCCAGCTCCTTCAGAAGCGGAACACTGACCTCCTCCGCGTCTTTTATTATTTTTCTAAGACCTTCCGGCCCTTCTGCCCGGAATTCTTCTCCGATTTTGTCCATTCCCTTCCTGCATTCCGGATCCTCGACAACCTTTTTAAAACTGTCGATAAGAATTTTCTTAATCTCCTCAGGAGTATCCTTATGTGTGAACAGGCTGCCGATGGGAATCAGCTTACCAGGCTCCTGAAAGCCAAGTTCAATGGAAGAAGGTACCTGAGGCAACGTATTATATCTTCGGTCACTAAAATTGACAAGAGCTTTCAGTCTCCCCGCTTTCATGTGCCCGAGGGAAGGGCCAAAGGGAGCAGACACCAAGTCCGCGTGTCCTCCGAGGACAGCGGTGATGGCTTCCGGAGTCCCCTTCTGGGGAATATCAATTGCCTCAATACCAGCCTTTCTGAATATTAAGTTGACAGAGAGATAAGGCTTCGTTCCCCGGCCGATATGAGTCCATCTTATCTTCCCGGGGTTTTTCTTTCCGTAAGCGATTAAATCATCCAAGGTTTTCCAGGGGGAATCGCCTTTGACCACAATACCATCTGTATACTCCATGAAGCCTACGATTGGCACGAGAAGGTCTGGATCATACATCAATTTCTGAGTCTTATTCGTCAAAGCAAAATAGAGGGTGGAACTGGCAAAGAGCTTATACCCATAGGGCCGGGAGTTGAAAACCTCCAAGGCTGCCAAACCACCCCCAGCACCAGGTTTATTGACAACGACCAAAGGTTGCGCCATGTATTTCTTCGCCGAGTCGGCAAACACCCTCGCAGTCAGATCGATCGCACTGCCAGCTGTGTAACCAACAACAATTTCAATAGGCCTTGTGGGAAAATCTGCTGCTAATCCGGGTTGAGCTAAAACACTCAGGATTAAGACTGCAGCCAGCGTGAAAGCAACGGGTTTCGGAAACATACGATGACCTCCTGTTGAAATGGTATTGGATTTTGTTTTGCGAATCGGGGGAAACGCATGATTCATCACAGACGGATCCCCTATCAAGATTGCCTCCCTTCCAAATCATTCATGACACGCCTCTCTTTGCGACACGTTTATTCGGAAACGTTTGATCCATCTGGTCTTGGCCGTAACGGTTTCCGCCTGTTGCAGCATGAGGGATGTGGTAAAAGAGCAGTGGCACTGCTATTGATGAATGCCGTGTGGTTTCAATATTCAGCGACAGAAGCCTCTCCACTCATCTCATGAAACGTCACGATCCTAAATATCTGTTCGACAGGGTATCCTAACTTGATTTTATTTGTCAAGCAAAACCTCCTCTCAGGGATACTGTGGCAAACCTGCAGGGAGGTACTTAACCTCAACGTTGCATTCCCTTCGGCGGCTGGGTGTGCTTCCAAACCTTTACAAAGCGGTTACTTAATATGTTATGGGGAATAAGCGACTTCACCTGGGGTGAGGTCTGGCATAGGGTTGGAACGTAGATGGCTAACCGCTTAAAGGTACCGCTATAAAGGTTTTCCAGCACACTCAACCGCCTCCGGTAGCTTTTTTATGCAACTGGGAGGTGTACAAAGCCCGAATCTTTCGGGGGCTTGAAGTTTCTCATCTCAGAATTTATTTTTAGATTAGATCGTAAAGTTTTCTGCCCTCAAGGGCAGGGCTTGTGGGGCACATGCCGGTCAAATACGAAAAGGCAGGAAGGTTGTTTGTTCGACCTGCAAGAAGCGAAGCTCTCCGCCATAAAGGGCGGGGCCGTTCGACGGTCCTAAGTGTGTTGAAGGACTTCCCGGTAAGGTACTTTCATTCATATTGCCCTCCTTCCTGACAGCCGGCAGGCAGGAAGGAGGACGGGCCGGTCACAATGAAAGGAGGAATTCGTCATGGGAAAGACGACTCAAATCAATAAGGACCACCTTGACAGGAGGCATATCAGGGCCTTTCTTGATTCGTTTACCATCATTCTGGTAATCGTGGCGTTAAGTGGGGGATTGTGTTTTGCGAAGACCTTACCAGAATTTGAAAAGATGAAATCGATTGTGGGTGAATGGAAAGGGACCTCCATGGATGGGAAACCAGTGACGGCCACCTACATCCTGGTTTCAGATAGCTCCGCCCTAATGGAACGGCTTACCATGGGCGGTGAATCGGAGATGGTGACCATGTACCATCCTGACGGTGATCATTTGATGATGACTCACTACTGCTCCGCTCACAATCAGCCAAGAATGCGTTCGAAGGTTGTTTCTGCCGATACCAAGGACATCACCTTCGACTTGGTGGATGTAACGAATCTATCTGCCCCCGATGCCGGTCATATGAAGAAACTGGTCGTGACCTTTGCAGATAAAGATCACTTCACCCAGGAGTGGACATGGACACAAGGGGGAAAAGAGAAGGCTGAAGTCATTCACTTCGAGAGGGTGAAATAGCTGGTATGCAAGACGTGAAGTGACAAGGGGCTCGAAATAGAATTTGTGCTTAATCGGAACATACTGATTGAGAAGGATTTTATAATGAGACCAGCCAAGGCGGAGATGGCGAATCTTGGTCTCACAAGATTCTACCGGCAGTGTCTGTAAAATTTGCGCTTACGGCACCGATGAGTCATGTCCCGGATGTAGCCCGGGACTTAATCTCCTTTTGCCCTCACGATAAGCCTCCGAGTCCCATTCTTGCCCCTCCTGCTGGGTGCAGGCCCGGCAGTTGGCACAGGAACTCGATTCGCTGCTGAATCAAGTAGATCTTTCGTGTTGCGGCCCCCTCTTCCTTTGCTGATTCGAGTAATTCATCGATCACCTTGTAAATGATCCCGCCCCTCCGGTAACTTCCCACAATTGCGGTAACTCTTCTGCTGTCCTTCATGGTATCCCCTTGCAGGCCGCTAAAAAACGCCCATCTGTGGCGTTGCTCTCATCCTTCGTCGTTGCGGCACCTTAAGGTACCGTATGGTAGTACCTTAAGGTACCTCACTCCTCAGGATTTCGGGCGCCTTGCATCTGGGCATTTTTGAGCAGCCTGCTGAAAATGACCTTTTTGGCAAACTGCTATTTTCCGGGATTGGTCACACCCCTTATCTTCTTCTCAAACAATGTTCCCGGTCTTGTCAATGTCAGTTCGATCGAGAAGGGAATTTTGGTTCCAAAGCAACTCGTCTTTTCTCTCCTGTGTCGCCTTTAGGCAAACAGCCGCAGAATCTTGATAATTCTAAAGTAACAGTTTAAAATGCTCAAAATGAACTATATTCCCCGATCGATTGAAAAAGAACTATTGCGGGCCGCCAGGAATTTTTCAGCGGTGATTCTAACCGGTCCTCGACGGGCTGGGAAAACCACCCTCCTCAGAAAACTGTTTCCCAAGGCTCAGTACTATTTACTGGAGGACCCTGATGCGGTATCGCGTCTACGGGCAGATCCACGGTCGTTCATCGAGGAAATTCGCCCCCCGGCGATCCTGGATGAAATCCAGAACGTTCCCGAGATCCTCAACTATGTGAGAGCGCAGGTTGACCGATTTCCCAAAAGAAGGGGCCAGTGGTTGCTGACAGGGTCCCGGGAAGTACCCCTGATGAAAGGCGTCACCGAATCGATGACAGGGCGGGCGGCCGTGTTCCAACTCTTTCCCCTCTCGGTTTCGGAGACCCACAAGGTTTCCCTTCTGAAGGGAGGGTTCCCGGAAGTCCTTGCCCGTCCTTCAATCCTGCAGGTATGGTTTCGCTCATACATACAAACCTACCTCGAAAGGGATGTTCGCGCGATTAGCTCGATTCGCGATCTGGCGACGTTCCGCCGGTTTCTTTCGCTCCTGGCGAGCCGCTGTGGCCAGATTCTCAACCGCACGGACCTGGCCGCCCCCCTTGGCGTTTCTGTGCCCACAATCTCCGAATGGCTGAATATTCTTGAAATTACCGCTCAAATCCTCCTGGTCCCTCCCTTTTACGAAAACTTCGGGAAGCGACTGATCAAATCGCCCAAGCTCTACTTTGCCGATTCGGGACTTGCCTGTCATCTGCTGGGAATCGAATCCGAAAAGATGCTCAGCCAATCGCCGTTCCTCGGCCCCGTCTTTGAGGGTTTCGTTGCCTCAGAGATCATCAAACACCAGATGAATTCCGGCAAGGCAAAACAACTTTACTACTTTCGGGATCAGCAAGGACTTGAGGTTGATTTCTTGGTTCCGGTGGCGAATCGCGGACTGATGCTCCTTGAGGCTAAGGCCTCCCGAACGGCGGTGCCGGAAATGGCAGAATCTCTTTATCGCCTGTCTAAGGCAGTTTCGAAGTACGATGTCAGGAGTTTCCTCATCTATCGCCCCTCAAAACAAAGTCCTCCCATTCTGACGCTTCGCCCCGGGATGAAGGCGTTATCGGTGGAGGAGCTGTCATCCACTTTTACCGGAACGAATGGCAGGCGCCCTTGATGCCTTCCAGGGTTGAGCGCACAAGGGGAACGTCGCCTCGGTTGAATTACTCCGTGATTGGAAACAAATCCTTTTCCGTGTGTGGCTAATAAAAAACCCGGAACCACAGGGTACCCGGGCGTCCTGGTACACGAAGTCACCAGGGGGAGAATATTGGGGAGAATTTATTGAAAAAATTGGTGCGCCCAGCCCGACTTGAACGGGCGACCTGCGGATTCGTAGTCCTAAAAAGCCTTTTAACACTATGTTGTATTAATAGATACCTGTTAGTTTCTTTGCTTGTGCTATCGGTAGGTTGAATGATATTGAGCGATACCCTGACATACAAAGAAACCTCGCTGATAGACACCAATATGGACACCATTCCCGGACGGATGGACACCTATATGGACACCTGAATCCTGGGAGTCCCGAGCGGCTTAGACTTGGCCCAGTCCCTCCTGAGCACCAATGATAGACCCATGACAACCTCGGGAGGAGAAGCAACAGGTCCCTCGATGACGATGTGGGCTCCTCCGACTCAGCAGAACACCCCATAGCGAGTTTCTTACCGGGCGCACCATCAGAGAGGTAGGCTGGGGGCAGGCGTGAGCTACGAACGGTATCGCCGCCACATCAGGATACTGAAGGGAAAGGGGCTGGTCCATCAGAAGTTCGGGTGCCTTGCTTCCAGGAAACTGGAGAAGGCGTATGCAATCTATTTTGAAAAGTCGCTGCCGGTTTCTAGGATCGGAAGAATGGCAGGCGTGACGGGCTTTCTTTCCGCTATCATGAGACATCGGAAAGCAGGGTGGGAGGTCCTGCCGCAACCTCTTCGTTTACAAGGGAAGAAAGAGGGGCAGGATCGTAAAGGAGGCCCTTCAGCGAAGGCTGAGCGAGTTGAAAAGAGGGAATGCACGGTTAGCTGCGAATCCATGAAATCTCCCATAAAATCTTCTTGACTGGTTTGAATCGGGAGTGTAGAGTTCTTCCTGAAAGTGAGCTGTGGCAATAATCTTGAAAATGTGACGATTTCTGAGGCCAATCAATGGGGGTTTTGATGGCTCGTACCACATAACACGTTGGGCGTCGTGATGCGCGAGTGGCGCCCGATGTCACCGCACGCGCAAATCATTCAAAACTTAAGGGAGGCAAAAATGGTTATTAATCGAGTGAGGTGGTACTCTGTCGGCATTGTAACACTTGTGGCCATCGCGGTTTTTGGAGCATCATTCAGTTTTGGAGCTTCAAAAGAGGTAATTGCGGCTGCGGCTAAGGAAGGTGAGTTAAGTTGGCTGGACGCCATGTTTGTCCCAGCAAGCGCGACCGTGTTCATAGAAGCGTTCAAAAAGGAATATGGCCTCCCCGACACGTTTAAGGTAAAACACGAACGCCTTGGAACGGGACCGTTGGCAACTCGTGTGGCGGAGGAAGTCAAAGCGAATAAAGTTACTATCGACGTTTTCGCAGCGTCTCTACCGACCCTTTATGCCGACTTAAAGAATGTCGGGGCCTTGCTCCGATACGACTCTCCGGAATATGCCTTCTACACTCGGGCCAGAAAGATTGGATTATCCAATGAACCGGGCTACTACCAACCGGCTGTTGCGCAGGTCTTTATCCCTGTTACAAACCCAAAACATTACCCTGGAAAGATCGCGAGCTGGTACGACCTTCTGAATTCCGATTTGAGGGGCGAAAAGGTGATGTTTCCGGCTGTTTCAACAGGAGGGTCCCCCCTTTACAGTTATATAGGTTGGCGTAAGGTTTTGCCGAAGAGTTACTTCGTGGACATAGCCAAGCAGAAGGTGGTATTTGATCGTGGCAGCTCGATCGATGCCACCCAGCAGTTGACGCAAGGCCAGGTACTCGTGGCGATTACGTCGGCATTTCGCATCATGCAAACCGCCGCGCAGACGGGCGTCGAGTTGGTTGCCCATTTTCCGAAGGAGGGTGTCTTGTTGCTCACTCAACCGTATGGGATTTTGGCCAAGTCGCCTCACCCCAACGCCGCCAAACTGTTTGTTGACTTCATCTTCAGTGAAAAGGGAAATAGACTCTTTATCGATCTGGAAGGGGTGATCGCTGTCAGAGATGGAATGAAGGTGTCGGAGAAGATCAGAAAGTATTCTCCCCCCTTGGAAGAGATCAATGCCATCCCCATGGACTGGAAGGGTCTGGACAGCCGTACGGCAAACCAGTATCAGGAGGAGTTCAAAGAGATTTTTCAATAAAGCACGCCACTTTGGGAGGAGAGGCTTCCCCAATTCTGTAGACATTCGGACCAAAAGCCTCTGTGAATCAGGACTGGTCCTGTCACGCTTGACGGGGACGAATCGATTTCATGACAGGAGGATTCTGTTTGTGCAGACCATAGCAGGCATGCCAAGAGGGGTGGCCATTGCCATCGATGATTTACTGGATCATTGCGCCAACATTAAACCTGGGCAGGAGGTGGTTCTCCTGGCCCACGTGGATGGTACCTGCGGGGGAGACAGCCTGGTTGATCCACAGGTGATTGCATGGCTCCAGGCGGGCATTCAGCATCGTGAGGCCAATGCCTCCATTTTATGGATCGACGAGCCTGATAAGCCTCATGCGTGGCGCATTCCACCCGTTTACATGGCTGCCTTGAAGGCGTGCCGTGTCGTCATCAGTCACTCCTTTAATCTGACGACCGAAGAGTTTCATGTGCTCAGGGAAACAGCGGTGGAGCATGGGGTAGCCCTTGTACGCAATCTTGCAACGACGCCAGCGCTTCTCAATACGGACTGGGCCCAGACACCGTACGAACTTGTGGCGCAAATCCGCTATCAGGCGTGTACTGTTTTTCAGGAGGGGCTGCCTTTCGAACTAACCGCAGACAATGGCACGCACTTGGGGGGAACCATCGCCCCTCCCAAGAATCCTGCATGGAATCCTGCAATGCCGACCTATACCAACTGGCGAAGCGATGGTCTCAGTTACCGCCCCTTTCCGGAGTGGGTCTTTCCTCCCATTGGGATTACAGATGTATCCGGGATCTTTGTCTTTGACCGAATGCATCCCTGGTGGGGGCGCTATGTCGGGGTTCCCCCTGTCTTCAAAGACCCGATTCGGTTGACCATTGAGAAAAACTACATCGCCCGGATCGAGGGGAAGGACGAGGCGACGTGTCTAAAGGAGTTTCTTGCGTTTATGAGCGAACGGATCGATGATTCGGTATATGATTTTTCATCCATTCACTCGGGCGTCCATCCCCAAGCCGACGTCGGCCCCCAACACTGTCCTAGCCCCATGTATCGCCGCTTGATCGAGCATGGCCACTCCAGTTTTATTCACGGCCATATCGGCAGAAACCGAATTACTCCCAAGTATCCCTACTGGATGCATGTGACGGCGGATGTTAGGAATGCCACCTGGCGCGTGGGGGAAAATCTGGTGCATGACCGGGGTCGTTTGACTGCCCTGGACCATCCGGAGGTTGTGGCAGTGGCGGCAAAATACCCCGGCCGTCCCGGGTTGGGGCAACAACCCAGATCGTACTGAAGCATCTAAACAGGGGCGGCTTGCCCCAAATCATTGTACCACACTCAGAGTTAGACTTGTTGAGCCATAGCCCGGCATAACGGCCTCAGGTGGAGGAGGTCGGTAACAGAACTGACCACGCTCATCCCCACTTCCAGACTTTGGAGAAGCATGACCCCTACCAAGAAAGGGGTCTAACCCATAAATCGGTTGACCATCTCATCAAATCCGTGGTACAAAAGACACTGATCCTGAAGAGGGTTTACCCCCACGTCATGAGGAACACGTTGTGCCACGACTCTACTGGATAATGGAAACGACCCGAAAGACTGTGCAGGCATTGATGGAGCATTCCCATATTAGGACCACGGAACGGTATCTTCATGGCACGGACAACCGGAGGGTGAAGACGATTCAGAGTTTGCAATTCGGGGTGTAACCCCATTGGAAGAGGGGCCTTCCGCAAGGACTTCTTCCTGTAACAGAGATTTGATGGGATAGTCTGAAAAGTGCGGATTTCTTTTGGCAAGCGCTAAAACGGTACAAGGGATCTTCTGGTAAGAACTTCCCTAACAATCGAGCATAACCGGCGATATCGAAAAGGTTTTCTGTAGAATCAATTGTTGTCGGAAAGGCTGGTGCAAGATGGGCATGAACCTCAAAGTATTATTTGTCGAACCAGAATTGCTTCATGTAGTTGCCACTGGTGAGTTCTCGATGAAAGAGGCTAAGAGAACCTTTCTTGAGGTTCTTGATGTCATTGCAAAACACAATGCTGAAAGGATTCTTTTTGATGGGCGGGAACTCAAGGGTAATATCAAACTCTTTGAACGTTTTGTCTACGGAGACTTTACAGCCCAGGAGGTTAATAAGTACATAATAAATCGTGGTATATTTCGTGCCCCACAGTTTGCATATCTGCTTAAAGAGCCAATACTTGACCCTCAAAGGTTTGGAGAAACCGTCGCAGTCAATCGGGGCATGTGGGTTAAGTGCTTTGATGATCTCAAAGAAGCGCTCTTTTGGCTCAGAGTAGATTTTTTGACAAGACCGCAGAAGCTCTCTTTTGAAAAACCCAAGAAGAAATAAGGTATGAAACAAATTGTCCATAAATCAAAACATATTATTAAGAGTCTCAAAATAGTCTATACATGGCCACTATCGCCATGAGGTCTCATAACCCCACCTCGCCAGACTGCGTAGCACCATTACGCGTTTATGGGGAAAGACAACAATCGTATCAGATCCGGCTTCAGTGCCCCCGGGGCGGAGTTGAAGAACTCGATGTTGAACGTACAGTCGCCCAGGGCCGGAGGCGCACCCGCCAGCGCTTTGTCGAAACGGTTTCCCAGAGTAACCGGACTGTCAGGTCCCCACTTTATGCTTCACGGAATCCCAGTTCATAAGTTCCCATCATCTTCAATTCCTTTCCCGTTAGAAACCACAGCGGCCGGTCCATGGTGTATTCAAACCAGTTCTTGACCGAGTCGATCATTTTAAAGCGTGCGTAATAAGGACCCTGCTGAGAGAGGTTCCCCGGGTGGGCGAGGGAGGCTGCGTGCTGACTCCAGTTTCGGTATTTCTTTAATTTGTGACCCAGCTTAACGTTAAACCTGATCATAAGTGAATGAAATAGGTAGTGGTACCTATGGAAAAGAGAAATGATTCACACTAATTTTTAAATCATGAGAAACCTATTTAAGCATGGTTTCTAATTGTGAGAAAGGAGGTACGTACTATGGACATCGCGAAACCAACAAATCAAATACCGAAACTCCTATTAATAGTAAGTTTTGTCTTTATAGTCAGCTTTGCAGGCATTGCTTTTGGCCAACTCGACTTCTTCGGCCCGCCTCCCCCCGGAGATCCGTCCGAATTTACTGGACCTTTCATCGGCCTGAATTTTGCCCAGGATGCTCTCGCAACCCTCCCCCCTGCTTTTGAAGGAGCCCTTGAGGGGTCGAGCCATGAAGCCGTGGGCGAAAACAATGCCGTCCCGGCAGCCCTGCTGCAAGCGACCAATGTCCCAACCGAAGGCAAGCCGAGCCCCCTCTTCGGGGCCAAGCCCTTTACCCAGCAAATGCTGCTCTTCGAGGAGTTTGGGCCGGAACGGTTCGATCCCAATGCGGCGGCGCCCGTCATGTCTTTCCCGGTACCCACGGTCGGACCCGCGCCCGAACAGGACCCGGTCGACTTCGCAATGAGCGCACCGGTCGGAGCGGCCTTGGAGGCCTTTCTCTCCCAGATGGGGATTTCACCTCTTCCGACGCAGTTCTCGAACACCACGGATGAGAATCCGTGGAAATTGGAAATTGAAGATTTCTTAGGCCGACTACTCAACACCCCCCCAGCGGAGGGGCGACCACCGGGCCAGCAGTGGTCCCACCAGAGGTGGAACGAATTCCTCCCCCAGGCCTTTTTCAAGACCGCTCAGGCGGGCGCTCGTGTGAACGGCGGCTTTCGGGACTCAAGACAAATGCACGGGTACAGCGTCGGAGAATTTGGCCCCGGCGGTCTCTATCACCGAGTCTTTACCTCTTCTGTTCCAGGAGCGCCTACGCTCGATGGAACGACGAAAGGGATTGACATCCGGATCCACCCGGTGATGCCCGTTCAGAATCACAAGGCCGTGTGGACCTTCGACGGGACGCTGCCACCCAAACTACTCATGGCGCGCCACGGACAACCGATCTTGATGCGTCATTACAATGCGCTGCCGATTGACCCAGCTGCGAACCGCGGCTTCGGACTGCACACAATCACTACCCACGAACACAACGGACACTCCCCGGCGGAGAGCGACGGCTTCACCAACGCGTTCTTCTTCCCGGGGCAGTACTATGACTATCGCTGGCCTCTGCAACTGGCCGGCTACGACACCATCAACACCACGGCGACCGACCCGCGGGCGGCGTTTCCCTGCTCACCAGGGGAAACACTCTTCGTCAACGATACCCACCCGGGTTTGAAAACCTGCCAGAACGGATCCATCATGATCCGCGGCGATTGGCGCGAAACGATGAGCACCCACTGGTTCCACGACCATATGCTCGACTTCACGGCCCAGAATGTCTACAAGGGGAACGCTGTGATGATGAACTACTATAGCGCGCTGGATCGGGGCAATGAGGCTCTCGACGACGGTGTCAACCTCCGTCTCCCGAGCGGTACGGCCCTGGCTTGGGGAAACCGCGACTACGATGTCAACCTGGTCATTGCTGACAAGGCTTGGGATCGGGAAGGTCAACTCTGGTTTAACATCTTCAACCTGGACGGCTTCATTGGTGACCGGGTGCTGGCCAACTGGCAATGGCAGCCTTACTTCGATGTGAGAGCGCGCCGCTATCGCTTCCGCATCTTGAACGGCGCCGTTTCCCGTTACTTCGCCTTCGCCCTGGTGCGCCAAGTCCAAGGCGCCGGAGGAGAGATGGCTGGCCCTCCTGGCTCCGGAGTCTCCTATAACAGGGTACCCTTTCACATGATCGCCAATGACGGCAATATCATGGAACACGCGGTAGCTTTTGATGCAAGAATGGACATCAGCCATAACGCCACACTGCCGACCCAGGCGATCGGGGAGCGATACGACATCGTGGTCGACTTCGCGAAGCACGGCATCCTGCCCGGTGACAAACTCTACTTTGTCAACCTGCAAGAACATACGGACGGGAAGGTGGCTGGCGCCAAGATTCCGCTGGCGGATGTCCTGTCCGAACGATACAAACCCGTGGCTGTGGACGTTGACGGCGACGGGTTGCTCGACCGCTGGATCAACGGAGACCCGGCGGTTGGACGGTTCATGGAATTCCGGGTTAAGGCTTACACAGGCCAGGATCTCTCCATGAATCCAGTCGACTTCGAGCCTGGCAAGAAAAAGATGATTCCGTTGCCCATTCAACGCGACGATCCGGCGGATCTGGCGAAGCTGGCCAACGCCCGGCATCGGACCTTCACGTTTGGTCGCAGCAGCGCTACGGATCTGGCACCATGGAGCGTCAAGACCGATGGCGGTCCTTCCCTCCTTGCGGATCCTCGACGGATTTCGGCGGCGCCTCAACTGGCCACCGGTCCCACGGAAGCGGGCTTCAGCGGAGATGGCACGCTGGAGATCTGGAAGATCGTCAACGGCGGCGGCTGGAGCCATCCGATCCACGTCCACTTCGAGGAAGGGGTCATCCTTCTGAAGGACGGAAAAGCACCCCCCGAATGGGAGAAGTGGGCACGCAAAGATATGTTGCGAATCGGCCCTGAGGATGACGGCGCTTCTATCATCGATGTCGCCATGCATTTTCGGGAGTTCGCCGGAAGTTACGTGGAGCACTGCCACAACACCCAGCACGAGGACCACGCGATGTTGATGCGCTGGGACCTCGAGCACCCGGGCCAGGTCAAGCTGATGGCTGCGCCCCTGCCGACCTGGGAGGGCGTCGAATACGTGGACTCCGTTGCGCTTCCGACATTCAGGGCGGGCGACGGAATTGGACCATTGTTTTAGCGCTGCGTTTTAACCCCATCCCCTTCCTACCCCTTCGGCTTCGCTCAAGGCAGGTTCTCCCCTTGAGGGGGTAGGGCACGGGGGGGACCGTCTTCAAAAATGCAGCCGTTTCCCCCTACAAAATAAAGACCCCACCTGATCACTTCCGCGTGAGATTTTAGTTAACCGGATAGAGATAAGGCCTGAAGATCCAGGGAGGAGAAATCATGCAGAGGTTCGATCGGATTAAAATATGGAGAAGCAAGAGCCGCTGACTCGCGTCAATAGAAAGGTCCCGGTCGCTGCCGTGGTCTTCAGGAATTGTCTGCGATCCATTCTTTTTGACATAAGGTTCCCCTTTCAAAAAATGAAATTGCATCTCTGCGTGACAATTTCTTCGACTTCTCCTCGGACGTTTCGGGCGAGACCTGTGCCCTACCTGTCGGGGGCTGTGGGGAGATCTCGACTCTTGGTTCCGTGTCATTTCGTATCCCCGGAGAAATAAAAGCAGTTCTATAATTTCTCTTTTTTTCTATTCATTTTGATCCTCGCAGCCGGGCGATATCGGAGGCCCGCCCGATCAATTTATCATTCTGCCCCCGGCCTCGCTTTTCCTTTTCATCGAGAGCAGGACACGGTCTGCTGGTCGCCCAGGTTCTAAAAGCCTTCGACCTTTCATGAGTAAGTCCCGTTTTTGATCTTAACGAATCCATATACATCGTGACAGGCATGGGACCTTTCTTCAGAATATCCAACGCTGTCGACAGGTCCGTTTCGAGCACTGGTGAATTCTTAGGCCTGCTATTTGCCGAGGTCTTTCTCGTCGGTGCAATCTCCCACCTGAATTGGAAGCCATAACCACCGGTTTTGCTATCCTCCGCCCATAGAGCGGTAAAAGGTTCCTGTGGAGGGTAGTTTCTCAACAGCACGTCCACCACCGCAGCATCCGGCTCTGACACATGTGGGGTAAGAGTAATAAAGGCATCGTAATCCCGGCCAATGACATTTGACCCTGCACCGCAATCTCGAATGTCCCTACCTCCACTGAATCCTTTAGCATTGTGATGCACGCAGGCTGCCGCCGCGTTCGTTGTTTCTGCAAGTCCGTCAAAGGCATTGAGAATTATTTTCGCGTCTTCGGCAGCGTTTCCGACTCCAGTTGTGAGTTTGTACAAAGGGTCAAGCGAGATGTATTCGGGATGATAGGGCTCCACAATGAGGGATATTTTTGCTATTCCTTCTATCCCCGATAAGTTCATCCCCCGTGCATTAATGATATGAAAACGATCCCCTAAGTTAGCAGACGTAACCCCCATGGCCTGGCACATTCTCTTTAGGCATCGATGAAAGTGACTGGATTGAATCTCGTATTGAACATGAACCACCCGCCACTGTGCCCTTAACAACCCGAGAAAAGCAGGGAATGACTTCTTTCAGATCATGGCCATGTCCGGCCACAAGACAATGACAGTCTTCAAGCGATATAACCTTGTCTCGGAAGAAGAACGTTCAACGATCAAGTGGCCCTTGGAAGAGAAGAAGGAAGCGTCTCAACGGAAGGAAGGTTAAGGCAGGATCGCCGGAACGATGGACACCTATATGGACACTAACGAAAAAGAGGCTACGGAAACAACTCCGTAACCCCTTGATTTAATTGGTGCGCCCAGCCCGACTTGAACGGGCGACCTGCGGATTCGTAGTCCGACGCTCTATCCAGCTGAGCTATGGGCGCATCCTTAATCCATTTCAGATTTTAGATTGGAAAAAATTCCCTTATTCCGATTTCTTAAAATATGGCGGAGAGAGAGGGATTCGAACCCTCGATCCCGTTATTAGCAGGATACTCGCTTAGCAGGCGAGCCCCTTCGGCCTCTCGGGCATCTCTCCACGCTTTTCTGGCTGATCCTAATCAGTTCTAATTTCCGAAGCATTAGCACAGGATGGCGGAGGGAGTAGGATTCGAACCCACGGGGCTTTCACCCAGCGGTTTTCAAGACCGCCGCCTTAAGCCACTCGGCCATCCCTCCAGCTCTTCACCTCCGACATCTATCGATCCTTGTTCACCCTAACGTTCGCTCTGCAAAGACTCTTTCAAGTCCCTTGAAAGAGGGAGTAGGATGTGCTCGCTCGCTTCGCTCCCTCCGCCTCCCTTCGGTCGCCGAACCCACGGGGCTTTCACCCAGCGGTTTTCAAGACCGCCGCCTTAAGCCACTCGGCCATCCCTCCAGCTCTTCACCTCCGAATTTATCGATCCTTGTTCCTCTAACGTTCACTCTGCAAAGACTCTTTCAAGTCCCTTGAAAGAGGGAGTAGGATGTGCTCGCTCGCTTCGCTCTCTCCGCCTCCCTTCGGTCGCCGAACCCACGGGGCTTTCACCCATCCCGGTTCACGACCGGGGCGCCTTAAGCCACTCGGCCATCCCTCCAGGGAAAAAACCGCATAGCGCACAGCGTCAAAACGTGAAACCAATGAAAAGCTCACGCAGGCTGAAGCCTGCGGCTACGAACTTAATAACCAATGACCTAATCACCCAATGACTTTATTGCTTTGAGCTTTGAGCTTTCACCTTTGAGCTATCAGCTATGAGCTTTGAGCTTTGTTATTCTGTCGACACCGTACAGGTACGGTCTCAGTACATCCGGGATGACGATACTCCCGTCGGACTGCTGGTAGTTCTCCAGAATGGCTACGAGTGTTCTTCCCACGGCCAGACCCGACCCGTTCAGGGTATGAACCAGTTCCGTCTTTGACTTCCCCGAGATACGGTAACGGATCTTTGCCCTCCTGGCCTGAAAGTCCTCAAAGTTGCTGCAGGAGGAGATCTCTTTATATGTGTTCTGACCCGGAAGCCAGACTTCAATATCATACGTCTTGGCAGCTGAAAAACCCAGATCCCCTGCGCACAGAGTCACAACCCGGTAGGGCAGTTTCAGCCTTTTCAAGACCTCTTCCGCGTTTGAAAGAAGTTTTTCCAGCTCATCATAGGACGTTTCCGGTTTGGCGAACTTCACCAGTTCCACCTTGTTGAACTGATGCTGCCGGATGAGGCCCCGTGTGTCCTTCCCATAAGACCCCGCTTCCTTCCGGAAACAGGGCGTATAGGCTGTGTAATAGAGGGGAAGAAGCTCTTCCTCCAGAACCTCGTCCTGATGAATGTTGGTCACCGGAACTTCGGCCGTGGGGATGAGAAAGTAATCCAACCCTTCTATCTTAAAGAGCTCCTCTTCAAACTTGGGGAGCTGACCCGTACCGGTCATCGTCGTCCGATTGACCATAAAGGGAGGAAGGACCTCACGATATCCATGTTCCCGCGTATGAAGATCGAGCATGAAGTTGATCAGCGCCCGCTCCAGCTTCGCACCGAGGTCCCAGTAAAGTGTGAAGCGTGCCCCGGCGATCTTCGCTCCGGACTTGAAGTCCAGAATCCCGAGATCCTCTCCCAGGTCCCAGTGGGCCTTGGGTTCGAAGTCGAAAGAAGGGATTTCACCCCATCTTCGCACCTCCACGTTGTCCTCGGAATCTTTGCCCTTGGGGACAGTGGCATGGGGAAGGTTGGGCAGGGTGAGGAGAATATCCTGGAGGGCCTTCTCCTTCATTCCAACCGTCTCATCAAGGGACTTCATGTCCTGGGAGACCTTCTTCATCTCCGCGATCAGCTCCGCCGCATCCTGGCCTGCCCTCTTCTTCAGGCTCACCTCGTCGGAAACCTTCTTCTGGAGGGCCCTCAGCCCCTCCCATTCCTGAAGGGCCTTCCTTCTCTCCCCGTCCAGGGAGACAAAGGGGTCAAGATTGACGGCCTGCCCCCTGAGGGCCAGCCTTTCCCTGACTTCGTCAAGATGATCGCGTATGTACTTTGCTTCAAGCATAAGACTTCCAACCCATAGGAATAATGGAATAGTGGAATTATGGAATAGTGGGATAAAGCGTGCAGAAAATCAAGAAAATCAATTCGCTTGCCATAATTTATTTTCTTTCAACCCATCATTCCATTATTCCAACATTCCGAATTTGTTATATTATCATTAACTTGCCCTCAAAGTCAATCACTGCTTCGTTTCTTTTTTGCCCATTCCCTTGACCAGACTCAGGTTTGAAGGGATCGGTCTCCTCAGAGACAGATGCCCGGCGATCGTCTCTATTTCTTTCCCCTCCACGAGAATCTGGACACGTTTCACCCTCGGAAAGTTGAAGGCGAGGGAATTCACGATGGAAAAGACCGTCATCATCTCCGCAGAGCTTCCCCCGGGATGGTCTTTGGAAAGGGCCTTATTAAAGCTCACCTTCGCAAGTCCTCCCTCGTCCAGTTCAAAAGCCAATAATCTGGTCTGGGGCGGAAGCGTTGGAATCAGTTTTCCCCTGGGGCCCCGGGTAAGCTCTACGATGATATCCCTTGCCTCTTTTTCCACATCCTCTCTTCTGGCAATGGACCTCTTCTCGCCGACCAGAAATTCCCCTTCCTGATCGGAAAAAAAGAGTGTGATCTCCCTTTTTTCTCTGGGGGAAACCTTCTTTTCCACGGGGGGTTTGAAGAAATTCTCGATCTCCTGGCGGAATTGGATGAAAGCGAACAGACCTATTCCGACAAGGATCACGCCGACAAGGATGCCCTTTCCCCCGCGACTTTTCTTTTTCGATTTCCGTTTCATTCCCCTTTTTTGTCCACCCCCACCCTCACCCTCCCCATCGAAGGGCGGGATAATTCGCTGTTATTAATCACGAAGATCTTCATACCCTCTTGTGTAATGCTCAGCCCCACCATGGAGGGAATTGCTTTATGAATTTGTCAATCGGACTCTGATCCTTCATCAGCAAAGCTACGGATTCGACTTCTCTTCGGCCATCTTTCCCACGATCGGAAGTGAGTACCTCTGTCCCTGAAGGGCCTTGATCATCAGGAGAAGCCAGAGGACGAGCCCGAGAAGCCAGATCAGTGGCGTCAGAAGATTGATAATGGGAATCCATGCTACAATCAGCGACACCACCAGGAGGCTCAGGAACGTGATGACGGATTGCATGGCGTGGAATCTGACAAAACCGCTCTTCTTCTCCACCACCAGAAACACAATGCCGGTGATAAAACCGAAAAGATAGCAGAAGAAACCGGCCACATTCTCATCCAGTCCCGTACTCGATTTCTCTTTCCCCTCCATGGTGTCCTCCTCTTCCTCTATCGCGAACTTAAGCGCATCCGTTGAGTTTTCGTTTCAGAAACTGTCCGGTATAGGAAGACGGATGGCGAGCCAGGTCCTCCGGTTTTCCAAATCCAACCACCTCTCCCCCTTTCTCCCCTCCTTCCGGTCCAAGATCGATAATATAATCGGCGGACTTGATCACTTCCAGGTTGTGCTCAATCACAATCACGGTGTTGCCGCGGTCGGTCAATTGGTTGAGGATATCGAGTAACCGCTGGATGTCCGCAAAATGAAGCCCCGTGGTCGGTTCATCCAGGATGTAGAGGGTTCTTCCCGTTTCCCGTTTGCTCAGTTCTTTGGCCAGCTTGATCCGCTGCGCCTCTCCTCCGGAAAGCGTGGTCGCCGACTGACCCATCCGGAGGTAGCCGAGCCCGACATCATGAAGCGTTGCCAGTTTCTGACGGATCACCGGAAGGGCCTGAAACAGATCCATGGCTTCTTCCACGGTCATCTCCAGAACATCTGCAATGCTCTTCCCTTTGTACCGGATATCGAGGGTTTCCTGGTTATAACGTTTTCCATGGCACCTTTCACAGGTGACATAGACATCAGGAAGAAAATGCATCTTCACCTGCAGGACCCCGTCCCCCTGACAGGATTCGCATCGTCCGCCCTTCACGTTAAAACTGAATCGCCCGGGCGGGTACCCCCTCATCTTCGACTCCGGGAGTTGAGCGAACAGATCCCGGATGGGCTGGAAGAGTCCCGTATACGTCGCCGGATTGGAACGGGGGGTGCGACCGATGGGCATCTGATCCACGTGGACCACCTTATCCACATGTTCGAGCCCTTCGATCTTTTGAAAAGAAGCGATGCGCCGGGGGGCATGGTAGAGCCGCTGGGCAAGGACACGATAGAGGGTGTCGATGATCAAGGTCGACTTCCCTGACCCGGAAACCCCGGTGATGCAGGTGAAGAGACCCAGTGGAATATTGACATCGATATTCTTCAGATTATTGGCCGTGGCGCCCCGAATCGTCAGGAAATTCTTCCCGACCGGTCTCCTCCTTCCGGGAAGGGGGATCGCGCGCTTTCCGGAGAGATACTGGCCGGTTAAGGACCTGCCGGCCTTCAGCAGGGCCCCGGGCGTCCCGCTGAAAACCACTTCTCCACCCTTCTCCCCCGGACCGGGCCCCATGTCGATGACATAATCGGCTGAACGGATCGTCTCCTCGTCGTGTTCCACGACGATCACCGTATTTCCCAGGTCCCTCAGCCTCCTCAGCGTTCCCAGAAGCCGCTGGTGATCCCTCGGATGAAGGCCGATGCTGGGCTCATCCAGAATGTAGAGAACCCCTACGAGACTTGAACCGATCTGGGTGGCCAGACGGATCCGCTGCGATTCTCCTCCCGAAAGGGTGGCCGCCGTCCTGTCCAGGGTGAGATAATCCAGGCCCACCTCCGTCATAAACCTCAGGCGTTCTTCAATCTCTTTCAAAATCCCCCGGGCAATCCTGAGGGACCTCGGTGATAACTCCAGCCGGGTGAAAAAACCCAGGGATTCCTTGATCGAAAGACGGGAAACCTCGTCAATCGATTTCCCTCCCACCTTGATCGACCGGATTTCCTTCTTTAAGCGCGATCCCTGGCAATCCGCGCAGGGAGATTCGTTCAAGAACCTCTCCAATTCTTCCGCCCCCTCTTCCCCGTCCTCCAGTTTCCTTTCCAGCCAGGGGATGACCCCTTCGAACTTCTGGCTGAAGAGGTAGGACTTCTCCTTCCCTTTGACGATGAAAGACACCTTCTCTCCATCCGAACCATAGAGAAAAAGGTTCTGAACGGACTTCGGCAGCCTGGAGAAAGGGGTATCGAGATCAAACTTGTAGTGTTTGGCCAGGCCATCCGTCAACGGTTTCCAGAAGGAATCCCCCTTTTCCTTCCACGGAAGGATGGCTCCTCCCCGAACCGAAAGAGAGGGATCGGGAACGATGAGCTCCGGATCGAAGTAGCGCTTGGTTCCCAGGCCGCCGCAAGTGGCGCAGGCTCCTTGAGGGTTATTGAACGAAAACATCCGGGGGGTGATTTCAGGGAAACTGAACCCGCAGTCGACACAGGAGAACTTCTGACTGAAGACCATGGGAGAGCCGCCCCCTCTCTCGACCTTCACAATCCCGCCCGAGAGACGGGAGGCGATTTCCAGGGCCTCCGTCACTCTCTTCGCGACACCCTCCCGGACCTCCAGGCGATCCACCATCACATCGATCTCGTGCCGCTTGGTCTTCTCCAGTCGAATGTCGTCCCCCAGTTCCCTGGCCTGGCCGTCGATCCTGACCTTCACAAAACCATCCCTTCGGAGTTCCTCCAGCTCCTTGCGGTATTCCCCTTTCTTGCCCCTGACAATGGGCGAAAAAATGATCAGTCCTGTTTTGGGTGGAAGTCGGAGAAGTGCCTCAGCCATCTGCTGGATGGTCTGTGAGGAAATGGGGGAGCCGCAGTGAGGACACAGGGGCTCCCCGACCCGTGCAAAGAGGAGCCGGAGATAATCATAGACCTCCGTCACCGTCCCGACGGTGGAGCGGGGGTTTCGAGTGACGCTCTTCTGGTCGATGGCAATGGCGGGAGAAAGGCCCTCCATCGATTCCACATCGGGCCGCTCCATCTGTTCCAGAAACTGGCGGGCGTAGGCGGAAAGAGATTCCACGTACCTCCGCTGGCCTTCGGCATAGAGCGTGTCGAATGCCAGGGTCGACTTGCCGGATCCGCTCAGACCGGTGATGACGACGAACTGGTTCCTCGGGATCTCCACATCGATGTTCTTCAGATTGTGAACGCGGGCACCGCGGATAACGATCTTCTCCATGACTCCTTCTCAAGAGAGAATTAACAGAAAAAGCCGGAGGTGTAAAGGCTTGGGGAATACCTGGATTCCAGGAGAAGTCTGCTGGGAACTACTCAAAAGTGCACGCCTTGCGTCTTAAAACCGTAGCCCTTCGGATTTCCTCTCCCCTCGGGGAGAGGATTAAGGTGAGGGACTACGACGAGAGGGCCACCCTCACCCCAACCCTCTCCCGCCAGCGGGAGAGGGAGAATCCAGGGTTCGATCGCCAAGGATCCAACATTCCCCGTGATGCCATGCCACAGCGGGGTTTAAGGAAATGAGGTGTGCACTTTTGATTCTTAAATGGCAGATTTCAGACGAAGTCTTGACAAAGAGAGAAGGATCAGTATAATTTAAGCATGTTTAGTTTATTAAACTAATTTCTTTCTATAGTGTCTTTTGTCCGTGAAGGGTTTACGGAGGAGTGCACGGCAGAAAGATCTCAGAGAAGGTGGTGACGGTTCATGGGTAAGGTATTGATCATCGGAGCGGGCGGTGTCGGCACCGTTGTGGCTCGCAAAGTGGCCAGGGTGCCACAGGTCTTCACGGACATTCTGCTGGCAAGCCGCACCCGGTCCAAGTGCGACGCCGTTGCCGAAGCCGTGGGCGCAGGCAGGATAAGGACGGCTCAGGTGGATGCGGACGATGTCCGCCAGTTGGTTGAACTCTTCCGGGGCTTTAAGCCGGACCTGGTCGTCAACGTGGCGCTTCCCTATCAGGACTTAACCATCATGGAAGCTTGCCTGGAAACAGGAGTCCATTACCTGGATACGGCAAATTATGAACCTCCCGAGGAGGCCAAGTTCGAATACCGTTGGCAATGGGCGTTCCATGACAGGTTCAAAACGGCAGGCCTCACAGCCATCCTCGGATGTGGTTTTGATCCGGGAGTGACGGGCGTCTTCACCGCCTATGCCGCCAAGCATCATTTTGACGAGATTCGCTTCCTTGATATTGTTGACTGCAACGCAGGCGAGCACGGAAAACCCTTCGCAACCAACTTTAATCCGGAAATCAATATCCGGGAAGTGACCCAGAGGGGGAAATACTGGGAAGACGGCGAGTGGGTTGAGACAGAACCCCACGAGATCCACAGACCCCTGAACTATCCGGAGATCGGACCCCGTGAATCCTATCTCATTTACCACGAAGAGCTGGAATCTCTGGTGAAGCATTTTCCCGCCCTGAAACGGGCCCGCTTCTGGATGACCTTCGGACAGGAATATCTCACGCATCTGCGGGTGATTCAGAATATCGGCATGGCCAGTATCAAACCCATCCTGTATGAGGGCAAGGAGATTGTGCCGATTCAATTTCTCAAAGCGGTCCTGCCCAATCCGGGTGAACTCGGTGAACATTATTCGGGAGAAACGTCCATCGGTTGCCGGATCCGAGGGGTGAGGAATCAAAAGGAAAAAACCTACTATATTTACAACAATTGCAGACACCAGGATGCCTACAGGGAAACGGGAACCCAGGCGGTAAGCTACACGACGGGTGTCCCGGCAATGATCGGCGCCATGATGTTCATGACGGGCCGATGGAAGAAGCCCGGCGTGTTCAACGTTGAAGAATTCGACCCGGACCCTTTCATGGAACAACTGAACATCCACGGACTTCCCTGGCACGAAATGCACGATGTCGATCTGGAATTGTAAAAGACGGGTTCACCACGGAGGCACAGAGAGCACAGAGGGGGATTGATTATGATTCCATCGGGAGACGGCGATGGAATCACAAACCCTCTCAGGAACAGAATCCGTTCCCCCTTCAGGCAGCCTACGACGGAAATTTCTTTTTTCTTTGAAAGGACAGAAGATCTTTTACGTGGCGGGCACCTCCCCGCCATATAAAAACTTACTTCTCCGTGGCCTCCGTGACTCCGTGGTGAAATATTCATTTTGAAGCAGAGCGATCCACTATGCCGATGGATTTCAATCAGCATTCCTTCCCCTTGCTATGTGATCGATGAGCACCTGCTGCGAAAGAACCTCGCATTGATGAAAGCCGTGACAGAGGCCGCCGGGGTCACGATGCTCGTCGCCTTCAAGGCCTTCGCCAACTGGGGCGCTTTCCCGATCTTTCGAGAATACGGCTTCGGCGCTTCGGCAAGTTCCGTCAACGAAGCCCGGTTGGCCTTTGAGGAACTCGGGGTCAAGGCGCACACGTATTCCCCTGCCTTTGAGGACAGGGATTTCCCAGACACGCTAAGATACAGCAGTCATATCTCCTTTAATTCCATCAATCAATTTCGAAAGTATTCCGACATCGCGCGTCACATGGGTGTTTCGGTCGGCCTGCGCGTGAATCCTGAGTTTTCCGGGACGTCGCCATGACATCTACAACCCCTGCAAACCGGGTTCCCGGTTCGGTGTCACCGCCGAACAGCTGAGCGGTCCCCTGCCGGAGGAAATCGAAGGCTTTCATTTCCATACCCTCTTCGAGGCGGATTCTTTTGCGCTCGAAAAGGTGTTGACCCTCTTCGTGGATAAATTCGGCAGGTTCCTGCCACAGCTGAAATGGGTGAACATGGGCGGGGGCCATCTGATCACAAAGACGAATTACGATCCGGACCATCTGGTCAAGATTCTGACCGATTTCAAGAAGAGGTCCGATGCGGAAATCATCCTGGAACCCGGCAGCGCCTTCACCTATCAGACAGGTTACCTGGTCTCCACGGTCCTCGATATTGTTGAGAATAGCGGCATGAAAACAGCGATCCTCGATGTCTCGTTTACCTGTCATATGCCCGATTGTCTGGAAATGCCCTATAAACCCGTTATTCTGGGCGCGACCGATGAACGGGCGGGACGCCCCACCTACCGGATGGGAGGAAACAGCTGCCTGGCGGGCGACGTCATGGGAAATTGGTCATTTGACCAGGAGTTGAAATCCGGGGATCGAATCGTCTTCGAGGATATGATCCACTACACAACGGTCAAAACAACGATGTTCAACGGCGTTCGTCATCCTGCCCTCGGAATATGGAGCGAAAACTCGGGGTTCAGGTTGTTGAGGGAATTCCATTATCAGGATTACAAAAACAGATTGTCCTGATCCGCTGCGTCTTCTCCCTTTTCATCGAATGAAAAATCTCAGGCCCTAAGGGCATGTCATTGAATTTATTGAACCATTCTCTTATTTCGGTGTGATTCCCATCAGGGAATCCTGAAGACTTTTTTGACAAAAAAAGATGGAAACATCTTGACAAATTTGAAAGGGGCGTTATAATAATTCGTGTTTAGTTTGCTAAACTAAAATCTTTGTATACTATCCTACACATTACTAAACTAATTTCTTGGTATACTGTGCTTACGGGCTTATGAAGATCGGCGAACGGATTCGGAATCTGAGGCAATTGAGCAACCTGACCCAGGAGGAACTGGCGGAACGGGCCGGCTTGACCAAGGGGTTCATCTCTCAGATCGAACGGGACCTGACCTCCATCTCTCTCGACAGTCTCTTTCAGATTCTTGAGGCCGTCGACGAGAATATCTCCGATTTTTTCCGGGAGACCTCGGAAGAAAAGATCGTCTACCGGGAAACGGACCGGGTGGCGATCGAAAAGGAGAAGATCGAGAAGTTCGAGCTTCTGGTTCCCGGTTCGACGAATCGAAGGCTCGAACCGATTCTCCTCACCCTCCGGAAAGGGGAATCGACGCCGAAGGAGAAACCTCACGAAGGAGAAGAGTTCGGTCTGGTTCTCCGGGGAAGGGTCAACCTCCGGTTTGGAAGAGAAATTCTGAAGCTGAAGAACGGGGAATGCTTTTACCTTTCGGCGGAAAAGGAGCATTGGCTCCACAACAGCGGATCGAAGGAAGCGGTGATCCTTTGGATCAGTTCACCTCCTTCCTTTTGACCTGATCGTGTCCCATGTCTCTTCTACCGGACACAGAGGCTTTCGGGCAATTGGAGGATTGGAGTGGAAGAAATACGAATATCGAAGCACGAAATTCGAAACATCCCACCCAACGGACCGGGCTTGGGTCATTTAAGTTTCGGATTTCGGTTATTGTTTCGGACTTCGATATTCGGATTTCGGATTTAATGCTTCTGAGGGAAGGAAGTGCGGCACAACCCCCACATGGCTTCATTCAGACAATAGAAAATGGAGAAGAGCTGTGATCATTAAAACCCCTACACACTATTTTATGGTTTCTGGAGCGTCGGAGGGGTTCTCACCTCTCAATGCCTTTGACGGGGCCCTCCTCCGCGCTGGGATCGGGGATACCAACCTGGTAAGGATGAGCAGCATTGTGCCGCCTCGTTGCCAGCAGATCTCGCCCCTTTTCCTTCCCCCGGGGGCCCTCGTGCCGACGGCCTATGCCTCCATCACCAGCGACGTCCCCGGCGAGATCATCTCTTCAGCCGTAGCGGTGGCCCTTCCCAAAGAGTCCCATTTCCCGGGATTGATTATGGAATATTCCGCCCGGGGGCCGAAAGTCGAGATTGAAGAGACGGTTCGTCGCATGGCCGTCGAGGGAATGAAACTGCGGGAACGGGAGATCAAGGAACTTAAATCCATCGCGGTCGAGCTCAAGATTCAGAAGGTCGGCGCCACCCTGGCGGCTGTCGTTCTCTGGGACATATGATCGAGTTGTTTGCGTGATGAACGGCAGGTGATGCATCATGGATGGCCTGAACCCTCGTTTCATTGAAACCACTTTTATCTCTGCCGGAGCTTCCTTCAAAGAGAGTCCCACCGTTATCCTTGGATGTCCTTACGACGGATCGGCTTCTTTCCGGCCGGGGGCCCGGTTCGGCCCGGGGGCCATCCGGAAGGCCTCCTGGGGAATAGAAACCTACAGCCCTTACCTCCAGGACCAAGATGTTGGAACCTGAAGATTCACGACATGGGAGATCTGGACCTGCCCCGTAGGAGAGAAGACCCTCGCTCTCGACAGCTATCCGTAAGGTCCTTCGACGAGATCCTCTCGCCGGGGGAAAGTTTCCCGATTCTCCTCGGCGGAGACCATCTGATCGTTTCCCTACCCATGTCGAAGAGATCCTCAGGACCTATCCCGATCTCCGATCTACTCCACTTCGATGCCCATACCGACCTGAGAGAGGACTACCTCGGGAGAGACCGCTTTCGCACAGCACGGTCATGAGGAAGCTGCTTGCCCCTTTGGGAAAGGGAAGATTGTCACAGATAGGAGTCCGGTCAGGGACAGAGGATGAATTCAGATTGGCGGAGAGGTTGAAGACCCTTGTGCCGTTCGATCAGGCCTCGGTGAGATCCATGGTGAAGCGTTTGAAGAACCGCCCCGTTTACATCAGCCTGGACCTCGATGTGTTCGATCCAGGCATTCTTCCTGGCGTGGGAACACCCGAACCCGGAGGAATCACCTTTCAGCAGTTCGTTATGCTTCTCCAGGAACTTCAGTCCCTTCATGTGGTCGGTTTCGATATCGTGGAACTCACCCCGGATTACGATCCAACGCAGGTCTCTGCTGTGACCGCTGCCGTCATTCTAAGAGAAATGATCCTCGCTTTCGCGAGAAATCCGAAGCACGAATCCCTGCCTGCGGCAGGCAGGCGAAATCCGAAATAATTCAAAGAATCCCAAATCCGGAGACTCCAGACTCACCTAAAACTTCGGCAATCCAATGTCGAGTCTGTTTCGAGTTTCGACATTCGAATTTCGGATTTTTGATTTTACAGGCGCCCTTTCTCTTTCATCAGCCGAACCATTAACTCCTTATAGGTTCTGGGAGGAATGATTTTCTTCTCTCTCTCCAACATTTTCATCGCACCGCTTGGACAGAAGCGGGCACACACGCCGCAGCCGAGGCAGGATTCCTCATCGATCACAGGATAATCCCCTTCCATCCGAATAGCCTTAATCTGGCAGCGGTCCTCACATTCTCCGCATCCGTTGCATCCCTCCTGATCCGGACGGGCCAGAAACGGGGTCGTTGAGACGGCATGTTTCAGGTGATGTCGCGTCATGCCTTCAAGGAAACCGCAACAGCAGCCGCAGCAGTTGCAGATGAACGTGGTCTGCTCCAGGACATTATCCCCGATATGAACCAGGCCTAAGTCCTCCGCCTTCTTGAGGGTTTCCAGAAGTTCATGAACCGACGCACGCCTTGCAAATCCCTGCTCCACGAGGAAATCGGAGGCGTTGCCCAGACTCATGCAGATATCGTCGATGGGAGCGGAGCAGTTCGCCCCGAGATGAGAGGCCTCATGGCGGCAGTAGCACTTTGCCAGGCTCCCTCTCCCTGCCATCCGGATATGCTCCGACGCCTCCTGATACCGGAGGACTTCGCTCTTCACCGCAGGAACGGCCCCTCCGTAGACGAAGGCCCGGCTCCGCGGGGTCCCGGGAGCAAAGAACTCCTGGATGAATTGAGGTGTGTCCTTGTATTGACGCATCAGCTCCGCCAATCGTTTCAAAGGAAGAGACCCGGCGGTTCTCATGAAGGTGAATTCGAAAAAGCCGGTCATCGACATGGAAAGGAGGTACCGGATCTTCCCGTCCCTGACAGTGGTGATGACCAGCCCCTTTTTGATCATTCCCTTCAGGGTCTCTTCCAGTTCGATCCCCGGGATTTCCATCACCTTCTCGAGGTCGTCGAAACTGACCATGCCGAGAGGAAACTTCGCCCCCACCACGGCTTCCCTTTCCGTGAACAGGATCGACAGGATCTCATAAACCGACGTATGTTCCGGGAGTCCGATAGGGTTCTTGTGAAGCCTCTTCTGCAACTCTTTCAATATTTCTTGCTTGTTCCCGAGATGACCCATAGCGTCCTCCTTCGTTCGGATAAAACCCAAAGCCCCCGGATTCAGTCGGATCCCGTTGAATCCTCATTCGCCTTCCATCTCTGATAAGCCAGCTGAAGTCCGATGATCGTCATGGCTTCGTGAATTTCGCCCCTTCGAATCATTCCCATCACGTCATCGAAGGGAAGGAGATGGGTTGTCAGCAACTCGTCTTCGTCCAAGTGCTGCTCGCCGGGGCCGATCTCGGTAGCCAGAAAGAGGTGAATGCTCTCATCGCTATAACCGGCCGCCACGGCGATCACTCCCAGCTTGTCGAAACGACCCCCTTCCAGACCGCACTCCTCGAGAAGCTCTCTTTTGGCACACGCGAGCGGGTCTTCTCCCGGGACCCTCGTTCCCGCAGGAATTTCCCACAAGAACTCTCCCACCGCAGGCCGGTACTGCCGTATCAAAACTACCTTCCCGTCTCCAAGGAGGGGAACGACGGCGGATGACCCGGGATGGCGGATCACCTCCACGGTAACAGCTTTGCCGTTCGGCAGAACCTGGGTTTCTGAAATCAGATCGAATACCTTTCCGTGCCAGAGAATGTGAGTTTTGTCTTGCATCTTCGCCGCCGGTGAAGGTCGCTCCGTTCGAACGTTTTCCCCCAACTTTACTCGTCCGGTCAGGGATAAAATTTTAGCATAGCTTTCCTTCATCAAAAATTCAACAGGAAAACGTGACTAAAGGGTTGCCTCGCACGATTCGTTTTGTATTGACAACGACCCGTGGTTAGGGTATTGAATACTTTCAATAGGCTTTAGAATTCGTCTATCACGCTTCGACTTCTCAATCGTAGACTGACAACTGGGTTTGAGTTTTTTGCGGACATCGCAAGTGCCGCTTGCCGTCGTGGTATCCCATCCCGCGCTTCTTAGATAAGGGACGTGAGCCCTTAGACTATCGGATAGGAGGAACAGATGAAAAAGATATCTCTTCTCGTTTGTCTCTTGGCAGTGTGCGGGGTGGCAATGCCGGCCTTTGCCGCTCAATCCCTGGTCTCCTTCATCACACCCCCGGCGGGAGGAGGGGCTTACATCCTCGGGGCTGGAATCGTCAATGTCACCAACAAGTATATCGGCCAGGACGTGAAATTCGTCCACGAGGCCTCCACCGGAACGATGGAGATTGTCAGACGCCTCGCGCTGGCTGAAAGTCAGAAGAAGGATGCCTTCGGCACCTTCGGCGCAACGGATGCATGGAAGGCCCAAACGGGCAGGGATGAGTTTGCCGGCAAAGGCTTTCCCGGTCTTCGGGCCATCGCCTTCAGCCAGATGGTGGACATCTACCTGGTCGTTCCTGCAAACTCTTCCATCAAGTCCTACCGCGACGTGAAGGGAAAACGCCTCGGGATCGGCGGAGCTGGAAGCTCCATTGCCATCACCGCACTCCTGATCCTTGAGCAATACGGCATCACCAAGAACGATTTCAAACCCTACTATTTCGTCTACAAGGAGACGATCGAGGGAATCAAGGATGGGAGCCTCGACGGCGGGTTCCTGGCAGGAGGGTATCCCATGGCCGCCTATATGGAACTCTCGACCACCCACAATGTCCGCATTATCCCGGTGGAGGAAAAGGTCGGGCTCAAGATCGTTACCGATTACGCCGGGTACTATCAATCGGTCGTAAAGGCAAAACTCTACCGGGGCCATGAGCAGGATGCGCCCATTGTGGGCTTTTCCGGGGCTCTCTGGACTCACTCAGGCGTCAGTAACGAACTTGTGTACCGATTTATCAAGAACCTCTTTGATAACAAGGAAGAGTATTATAAGATCCACCAGGATGCCAAGGCCTTGACCGTGGAGAATGCCACCAAGACCATCCGCGTGCCTTTCCACCCGGGGGCGGAGAAGTATCTTAAAGAGGTCGGCGCGATGAAGTAGTCCGGGGTCTCTCAGAAGGTGCGATGAGACAAATTCAACTCCCCGCAGGTTGGGAGGAATTCTCTGCCAACCTGCTTTCGATTGGTGATGTCCAAACGTTAGACTCAGGAGGATCCTCATGAGTGCATCCTCGTCGTCTCCCTGGCAGGCTCGCCGCGTCCTGATCTTTATCATCGCCGTTGCGATGGCCCTTTTCCATATGTACACCGCGGGCGTCCGTCCGCTGCCCGGTGTCCAGCAGCGCACCGTTCACCTCTCTTTCGCTTTGGCTCTCGCTTTCCTCATGTTCCCCATCCGGTCAAAGAAGGATGACAGCCAGGAAAGCAAAGTCGCCAATGAGAACCGTCTTCTCGGAGTCATTGACTTCGTCTTCGTCGCCCTCTCCTTCTTTCTCGGCGTTTATGTTTTCATTGAATATGAAGCCCTCAGTTTCCGTGTCGGAATGCCCAACTTCCTTGACTCCTTCTGCAGCCTTGTCGGTATTCTGCTGGTCCTGGAGGCCACACGGCGGTTAATCGGCTGGTCCATCGTGATCCTCTGTCTTATCGGGTTTGCCTATTTCGCCTTCGGGACTCATCTTCCGTCTTATATCGCTCATACCGGCTTCAGCTTTGAACATGTCATCAATTTTATGTTCTTCAGCACGGAGGGGATCCTCGGCCTTCCCCTGGGTGTCTCGGCAACGGTCATCATTGTGTTCCTGATTTTCGGTTCCTTTCTCGTGGTTTCCGGCGCCGGATCTTTCTTCATCGATATGGGACTCTCCCTTTTTGGAAAGTACCGCGGTGGCCCTGCCAAGGCAGCTGTCATAGGGAGCTGTATGTTCGGCGCCATCACCGGAAGCCAGGTGGCCAATGTGGCTGCCGTGGGTGTTCTGACCATCCCCCTGATGAAAAGGGTGGGATACAAGCCCGTCGTAGCCGCCTCGATCGAGGCCCTGGCCTCAACAGGAGGGATGCTCATCCCCCCTGTCATGGGCGCCGTGGCTTTCATCATTCCGGAGATGATCGGAGGGACCTACTGGGATGTCTGCAAGGCGGCCCTTGTTCCGGGTCTCCTCTTCTACACTTCGGTCTACATGATCGTCGAGCTCCAGTCCGCCAAGTACGGGCTTCATGGACTCCCTCCGTCCGAGCTTCCCAGCTTCAAGAAGGTCCTGGCTGAACGGGGGCACATGATCCTCTCCATTGTCGTCCTCCTCTATTGTGTTGCCGTCCTGATGACGTCGACGCCCAAGGCGGGATTCTGGGCGATCATCGCCTGCCTGGCGATGAGCCAGCTTCGCTCCAAGACGCGGATGAACGTGAAGAAAGTTGCAGTAGCCCTTGAGCGCGGTGCGAAGACCAGTCTGATGGTGGTGGTTTGCTGTGCCTCGGCAGGCTTGATCACAGGCGTCATCAGTATGACCGGGTTGGGCATGCGCTTCTCCGACATCCTGGTCACGGTCGCAGGAGGAAACATGTTTCTCCTCCTCTTTCTCACGATGATTGCCTCCCTCATCCTGGGGCTTCCCCTTCCACCGGTCACCTGTTATCTCATCCTGGCGATCCTGGCCGCTCCTGCCCTGGTCAAGGCAGGGGTCAACCCGATGGCCAGCCACCTCTTCGTCTTCTTCTTCGGCGCTCTCGGCAACATCAGCCCTCCGGTGGCGCCCACCTCTTTTGCCGCTGCGGGCATCGCGGAAACCGACCCTGTGAAAACGACCAATCTGACCTTTCTATACTCCCTACCCGCTTTCCTCGTTCCGTATCTCTATGTCTACGCCAATGAGCTCCTTCTGATGGGATCACTGCCCATGGTGCTCCTCAGGGTCGTCTCATCCTTCATCGGTCTGAGCTGTATGGCGGTTATCTTTCACGGCTACCTCTTTCGGCCTCTCAACTGGCCGGAGCGCATCCTCTTTCTCATCGGCGGTCTGGCCCTGGTGTATCCTCATTACCTGCCGAACCTGGGCGGTTACATTTTGATCGGTCTTCTCGTCTCCCGCGAGGTCATGGCCCTCAAGAGCGAGCAGAGCCCTGTCTCTGGCGGCGAGCAAACAGGATTAAGTCTGTCGGACTCTTGATTTGAACTATAAAAATCCGAAATTCGAATATCGGGCGAAGCGTCCTCTTAGGACCAATCCGAAACAAATTCGAATCTTCAAAACTCACAATCTCTAAACTCTCTTGTTTCGAACATTTGATATTGGTTCATTTGGAATTGTTTCGAGTTTCGGATTTCGTGCTTCGGATTTACATCCCCTTTCGTGTGAATGATTTTGTCAGCATTTCGTGCACAATTTTATCTCTAAAGGACTAATATCAATAGAGGAGGTTCCTATGAAAATCGATATCTTCAATCACATCTTCCCAAAATCCTATTTCGACAGAATGGTTCAGGTTTTGCCGGACGGCAGGGACATGCACAAACGGGTCAGAAACGTCCCCTCTATCGTTGATCTCAATGAGCGGTTCCGAATCATGGATCTCTTTGATGATTACTGCCAGGTCATCTGCCTGGGCGCTCCTCCCATCGAGGTTTATGGTTCACCGTCCGTCACCAGGGACATGGCAAAGCTGGCCAATGACGGGATGGCCGAACTGGTGCGGAAGTATCCCGACCGCTTTCCGGGCTTTATCGCTTCTCTGCCCATGAACGCCCCTGACGCAATCCTGACCGAGGCGGACCGGGCCATCAAGGATCTGGGGGCCGTAGGGGTCCAGATCTTCACAAACGTCTTAGGCCGCCCCCTCGACAAACCTGAAACCATGCCGCTCTTTGACCGGATGGCGGAACTGGACCGGCCCATCTGGATGCATCCCGCCCGTGGAGCCGATTTCCCGGACTACAGGGGAGAGCCGAAGAGCCACTATGAGATCTGGTGGACCTTTGGCTGGCCTTATGAAACCAGTGTCGCCATGGCGCATCTGGTCTTCGCAGGACTCTTCGACCGGCATCCCGACATCAAGATCATCACCCATCACATGGGAGGCATGATCCCCTACTTCGAAGGCAGAGTGGGACCGGGCTGGGACCAGCTTGGCACCCGTACGTCGGACGAAGACTACACGCTCCTGCTCAAGAAGTTGAAGAAGAGGCCTCTGGATTACTTCCGCCTCTTCTACGTCGATACGGCTCTTTTCGGAGCAAAGGAGGCAACGATGCTCGGGCTGAAGTTCTTCGGCCCGGAAAGGACCCTCTTCGCCTCCGACAGTCCTTTTGATCCCGAGAAGGGATCCGCCTATATTCGCTGGACCATCGAGATTATCGACAGCTTGAAGATCAGCCCAGCAGATCGGCAAATGATCTATGAAGGAAACGCGAGGCGTTTGTTTCATCTGAAATAGGAGAGCCAAAATGAGTGGATATCACAAACGCGGTTCGGATCCTTTTCCGGTTCACAAACTGAAAAGGGTGGACCGGCCTACAACGCGCATCCTCGATGACCAGGTCAAGAGGGTCGACGAGCGGGAGAGTGGTTTTAATAAGGCAGCCCGGGGAGATTATGGTCCGGTGCTCAAAACGGAGAGGGGACGGTTTGTCATGAAACATCCCCTCTCGGCGGCCCTGGGACAGATGCAGATCGTCCTCAGAGGGATCGTGGACGGGGTCATTGCCGGCCAGAAAGCCCCGATTCCCGAGGATCCCGCTCTGCTGTCCCGCCATATCAAGGAACTGGCGTACTTCCTCCGGGCCGATGCCGTCGGGATCTGCGAGTTGCCTCCTTATGCCGTCTATACGAACAGCTTTCCCAATGGCGAACCGATTGAGCTGAATCACAGGTATGCTATCGGCATCCTGATCGACCAGGACTGGCGGACCTCCACCGCGACAAACAGTCACGGCTGGATCAGCAACTCGATGAGTTTCATGGCCTACTCGGCCTCGGGATTCATTGCCTGCGTCATGGCCGATTATATCCGGAGGCTCGGTTACCCTGCGCGAGCCCACCACGCCCGGAATTACCAGGTCGTGGTGCCGCCCATCCTGCTCTGGGCCGGGCTGGGCGAGATGAGCCGGATCGGAGACTGCGTCCTTCATCCCTTTCTCGGACCGAGGTTCAAAGCAGCCGTGGTCACAACCGATCTGCCCCTTCTGCCGGATAAACCCATCGACTTCGGGTTGCAGGATCTCTGTTCGAAATGTAAGAAGTGCGCCCGGGAGTGCCCTTCAGGAGCCCTGAGCTTCGGGGACAAGGTCATGTACAACGGGTACGAGCACTGGCACTCCGACGTTCAGAAATGCACTTCCATGCGGGTCGGCAACAAAAAGGGCTCCGGATGCGGCACCTGCATCAAGGTTTGTCCGGCCAACAAGCCATACACCCCCTTTCACCGGGCCGTGGGCTGGGCCACGAGGCACTCTTCACTGGTGAGAAGTATGGCGGTCCGGGCGGATGATCTCCTCGGATACGGAAAGGTCGACCCCGGGAATAAGTGGTGGTTCGACCTGGAGGATGTGGACGGGGTGTTGCGAATCCCGAAGAGTGGGAGAATGACCCATCGGATCTTACTAAGGAACCCAGAATTGAGGAGACACAAGACACATTGATCGGAAAATCTCCCCTCACCCCTCTTGAACAAAGAGGGGTCATTCCCCCCTTTGTAAAGGGAGGCAAGGAGGGATTGAGTTTCTCGTGTCCGTATTGATCGCTATGAACCGATTAGGAAAAGATCGATGGGAAAGGTGGTAACCCGTTGAGGAAACGGATTGAGTTGTTCAGAAAGGTGATGTTGCTGGAGGAGGTGGAACAGGTCCCCGCAATTCCCTCCGTGAGCGGTTGGGTCGCGAAATTCTCGGGCCTTCCTCTTCGGACCCTCCTCTTCGACGCCGGGGTGATGGCCAAGGCCCAGGTGCGGGCTCAGGAAGCGATCGGACATGACGCCCTCTTTGCTTATTGCGATGCCCTCTACATCCCGGAGGCCTTTGGATGTCCTCTCGTCTTTCGTTCATCGGGGCCGGATGTCGAGCCCCTTGAAATCAACGGAGAGGAAGATATCCGCTCGCTTCCCGTTCCGGACTGCAGCAGGAGACGGACGGCTGCCCCTCGTCTTGGAGCTGGCCGAAACGCTGGTCCGGCTTCCGGGCCGGGAAGTGCCTGTTCTTGGTCTCGTGGAAGGCCCATTCACAAACTGCTCTCGAATCCTGGGGGCGGAAAAACTGATGAGGGCCCTCATCAAGAATAGGTCCATGGTTGAAAGGATGCTGGAAAAGGTTGGTCGAGCTTCTTTCGGCCTTTGGTCGCCGCCTCAAAGAGATTCCGGTGGATGGATTGATCATTGCGGACCCTGTGAGTTCCTCCACCATGATCTCCCCCGGACGGTACCGTGAATTCGTCCTCCCCACGCTTCAATCCTTCATTCGCAATCTGGGCCTCCCCGTCATTCTCCATGTTTGCGGTAATACACGCCCGATTCTTGACCTGATGGCGGAAACAGGGGCAAGAATCCTGAGCCTCGATCAGTGCATGGATCTTGCCGAAGCAAAAGAGAGGGTGTCCGGCCGCTGCGGGATCGGGGGAAATGTCGATCCGGTTCATGTTCTGCTCTTCGGTACCCCTGAAGATGTGAAGAGGGAAACCCTGAGATGCCTCCAACAGGGGGGAAAAAAGGGCTATCTTCTCATGGCGGGATGTGCTGTGCCGCCCGACACCCCGATCGAAAACCTGAAAGCCATGGTCGAAACCGCGAGGTCCTTTTGATTGAGTGGAAACCTGAAGCGCTTTGTTCAGGGGTTTTCTGACTGATACCCTTCCGCGGAAATCGTCGCAAAGGACACCGGAGGCAGGCGCTTCCCCCTGTTCCGCGAGCTGCTCCATCCCCTTCTTGACCCTTTGCAGGATCTCTTTCAGGGAGACGTTCTCCTTGCACATCCTGTTCAGCTGGAATTCCAGCCCCATTCTTCTGGGAATCGAGAAGGCACAGGAGATCTCGTCCCCATCCAGTTGAGGAAGCTTCTTCTTCGTCCAGAGGTAATAAAGGCGAAACGGCATCTTGGGGTCTTTTCCCGTTCGTCCAGCCAGGACGAATGAAACCTGATGAATGGGGTCGATCGGGAGCAGTTCGCATTTCTTGCGCATGAACCGATTATACTCGGTCGAAAGAAAAGCGAGAGAAGCGTTATAAATATCCTGGATATCGGTGAGGGCCTCTTCGAGGATAAACTGTTTCAGCGCCCCTCCCATCTCCCCTCCCTCAGGGGCCCCTGCAGTCAGAAGGGCGCAATGGCTTGTCAAAGGAAGGAGACGGTTTACCCGAAGCGAAATCTCCTTGCCCGCGTCGTCCAGCTGGGTCGCCCGATTTTCCGCAGCCAGGACAATACCCTGAATAGTCTGTGCAACGATGATCTGCGACATATCTCGTTTCCTCCTTTTCTAAAAATATCGCGAATGAGCGAAAATTTCAATGAAAAAGAGAAAAAGGAAAGTAATCCCTCAGAAGCTGTGAAAAAATAGGTTTCTATCCTGTTTCTAGCGACCTATGAGGATGGGCTACGTTTCCAGAACAACGAGATTCTAGAGATGTCCCCTGATAGATCGCAGTCTGTGAAGTATCCTCCTTGCCCAGAAATTAGAACCTGTACACTGAAAAGTTAGAACAGGAAACACTTTCGGTGTTGACAAAGGCCAGCCGTCCTCATAAAATCGAATCCATTCAGGTCAATTCCCGGAGGAACCCGTGATGACGCCAAAAGAGAAGGCCCCCGCTTACTGGAATCCGGTTCTGGAAACGCTTCCGCTCGACAGGTTGAAGGAACTTCAACTGAGGAAATTCAAGAGAATTCTGGAATGGGCCTATGAACGCTCAAAGTTTCACCGGAAGCTCTATCAGGACGCGGGTCTGGAGCCCGGAGATATCAAGTCTTACGAGGATGTGGCAAGGGTTCCAAAGGTGGAAAAGGCCATGATGAGGGACATCCAGAGAAAAGACCCTTTCCCTTACGGAGATGCCCTCTGCGTGCCCCTGGAGGAAGTCACGGAGTTTCGACAGACAAGCGGGACAACCGGATTACCTGTCTATCAACCCGACACCTGGCAGGATTGGGAATGGTGGGCCGAAGCGTGGGCCTATATCCTCTATGCGCAGGGCTACCGGAGAACGGACCGGGTCTTTCTTCCTTTCGGCTACAACATCTTTGTGGCCTTCTGGGCAGGCCATTATGCTGCGGAGAAGATCGGCTGTGAGGTGGTTCCGGGAGGCGTTCTGGATACGGAGGCACGGCTTCTCAAGATTCAGGAACTCCGCGCCACGGCAATGATGGCCACCCCCACCTATGTCCTCGGAATGGCGGATACGGCCAGAAAGAAACTCGGAATCGATCCGGCAAGGGACCTCCTGATTCGAAGGATCACGTGCGCAGGGGAGCCGGGAGCCAGCATCCCCTCCACGAAGAGGCGGATGGAAGAGGCATGGGGAGCCAAGGTCTATGATCACGTCGGCGCCACGGAGATTGGGGCCTGGGGTTACGAATGCACGGAACAGCCGGGGGGAATTCATGTCAACGAAGCCCTCTTTCTCACTCAGCTGGAGGATATCGACACCGGGGAGACTCATCGAAGAGCCGGGCCGGAAGGGAAAGATCGTCATCACGGCCCTCGACCGGATGGCCCAGCCCTGTATCCGGTTCGATTCGAAAGACGTGGCCGAGTGGTCAGGAGAGCCCTGTCCCTGCGGGAGGACGTTTCGTCTCATAAAGGGAGGGGTCGCCGGAAGGGCCGATGACATTACCAAGATCAAAGGGGTTCTCGTCGCCCCCTCCGCCATTGAGGAGGTGGTTCGGTCCACCCAGGGATTGAGCAACGAGTTCGAAATCGTCGTCATCAAGAAAGGGGACCTGGATGACATCACCCTGAAGGTGGAGATCCTGGTCGAAGAGGCGGGGAACCAGGAAAGGATCCTGGGGCAACTGAGAGATCAACTCCGTTTGAAGACCAACCTCGGCTATCGCATCGAGGTTCATCCCTTTGGATCCCTGCCCCGCTACGAGGTCAAGGCCAAGCGGTTTAAAGACCTGAGGAAACAAGGATAAGATGGTCAAAAAAATCCGAAATCCGAACCTGCAAGGAGAGACCTCAATGAATCAGAGAGATTTGAAGAAGATGGATACCCGGATCAAAGCGATCAAAAAGGCCGCTCAGGAGTTGAAGGCGCTCTCGGAAGAGATGCCGGCTGTGAACCGGAACGCGGACCGGATTCTCGCATCGACCAAAATGCTGGAGATCAATGTGTCCGATGTGCTGGAGCTGGAAGCTTAAGTGGAATATTGGAATGCTGGAATAATGGAATGGTGGGACAGTGAAATGCAAAAGAAAGGTTGTCGAATCTCTATGTTCTGCATACCCAATCTTCCATTATTCCACTATTCCATTCTCTCGTTCCTGCGGTCAAAGTTTGATCCATTTCGGTACCACCACAATGCCTGACTCTGTTACAGTAAACCGTTTCTCGTCCTCTTCCAGGTCGTAGCCGATCCTGATTCCCTGAGGAATCTGGACTTCTTTGTCGATAATGGTCCTGCGAATTCTCGCATGCCTCCCCACATCGACCCCTTCCAGGAGAATCGAATCCTCGATCTCTGCATAGCTGTGGACCCTTACCCTCGGCGATAGAACGGACCTCTTGACACTTCCACCGCTGACGATGCATCCGTTTGAGATGATCGAGTTCAGGGCAATTCCCATTCTCCCCTCTTCCGCCAGAACGGTTTTCGCCGGCGGATTGGCGGGCTGATAGGTCAGGATGGGCCATTGGGGATCATAGAGGTTGAGTTGAGGTGTCACCGAAATGAGGTCCATGTTTGCCTCAAAATAGGCTTCGATGGTACCCACATCCCTCCAGTACCCCTCTCCTCCTCTGTCTCCTTCCCTGAAATCGAAGGCCAGGGCTCTGTCCTTCACGATCATCGCCGGAATGATATCTTTGCCGAAATCATGGCTCGAATCCGTTCGGGCATCCTCGATCAACCGTCTCACAAGGACTTCCATGTTAAAGATATAAATCCCCATGGAGGCCAATATTCCGCCGGGATCTCCAGGAATGGTCTTCGGCTCTTCAGGCTTCTCCTGAAACCCCAGGATCCGCCGATCTTCATCCACCTCCATCACCCCAAACTCCCTGGAGAGCGTCCGGTTCATCCGGATGGCCGCTACGGTCAGGTCCGCTCCCTTTTCCAGATGGTAAGCAACCATCCTCCGGTAGTCCATTTTATAGATGTGGTCTCCAGAGAGGATCAAAACAAGATCAGGCTTTTCCTGCTGCAGGGTATAAATATTCTGGTAGATGGCATCGGCCGTCCCCTGATACCAGTGTTCGTCGATTCTCTGTTGAGCCGGGACGACTTCGACAAATTCCCCGAGTGGAGCAGACAGGATATTCCAGCCCAGTTGAAGATGACGGTGCAGGGAAGTGGACTTATACTGGGTCAGCGCGTAAATCCGGCGGATGTCGGAGTTGATGCAGTTGGAAAGGGTAAAATCAATGATCCGGTAGATTCCACCAAAGGGAACGGCGGGTTTGGCCCGGTCCCGGGTCAGAGGATAGAGCCTTTCGCCTCGCCCCCCTGCCAGGATCATGGCGAGGGCTTTTTTCATCGCTCTTTCTTTTTTTCGAGGAGAGTTCGGATCTTCGTCTTCAACTCGGTCAAATCACTTGATTTTGTGATATAGGCATCCGCTGCCCAGCTCATGAAATCTTCACGGTACCCCGGATAGGAAGTGTTCAGGATGATGGGAATCTTCCTCTCCTTCCCCAGGATCCGGCCCAGGGTTTCGATCCCATCCATCACGGGCATCACGATATCAAGAACAACCAGGTCCGGCTTTTCCTCCTGAAGCTGAAGGATCGCCTCCTTTCCATTGCCCGCCGTAATGACTTCGTATCCCTCCGCGGCAAGCTCCTCTTCATAGAGAAGCCTCAAGCTCTCTTCATCCTCAACAACCAAGATCTTCTTTTTCATAGGTTCCACGTCGGTCAGAAACCGAGAGGCTCCGCCTCTTTTTGCTCGGGCCTATTTCTTCGGCCCCTTCATTCTCTGTTCCCTGGCGACTCTGCATTCTGCACAGATAAAGCGCGGCAGGGTGTGGGGATATTCTATCTTCTCTTCCCCAAAACCCCAATCGATGATATCCCTCACAAGCAATTCCTCTTTGATGGCATGGCCAAGACAGAGGCCCATCCCGCAAACGATGCAGATGGCCACTGCATCTTTATCGACCCCCTGCTTTGCGCAAATATAACACTTCATCTCAGAACCTCCTGCCTGAAATCGGATGATGCAAAAAATTTACCACATCTTCAGCCAAAAAGCCAAGGGAATCTTACACAGAAAGGAATCCCTCAGGTGTAAAAAATCAAAACCCAAGAAAAAGAGCTTTCCGGAAGGATGGGGGGGTTGGAGAAACTTTAGAGCGAAACCTTACACGGTTAACGTTCTGGACTAAAAATGGAACCAGCTCATCGTCATACTCGTTGAGATGGAAAACCATTCATCCAATGCCCGCAATTCTAAAGTTTCGGAAATCGCCCCCTCCTTTCGGAAATAAAGGGTATGGGACCATTTTTTCACACTTTCTCAGACCTTATGAAAAAATTGAAACAACCGGAAAAATACCCTGCGCCCAATAAGGGCGGCCGATCACCCGGACCGTTTCAGCGTCAAAACTCCTTTTGCAGAGAGACCGTCAGCAGGTTGGCATCGAAACTGTCGTTATGCCGCTCCCTGTCCCTCAGGTAGGTCCTTTCAAGGGCGATGACAGGCGTAACCCAGCTGTTTTTGTACCAGATACTCAGGACTCCGTCTGCGTACTTCTGGCTGTTTTCCTTTCTCGTTCTGGCATAACTTCCGCTGAATCTCGCTCCGAATCCCTTGTAAATCCCTTCGTAGCCGATTCCCCCGGTGTAGATCAAGGCATCGGAGTCAAAAGAAAAACGGGTAAAGGGAGTGAGGGAGCCCAACACATTCGTGATGTCCTTCTTATCATGAATGTTTTCATAGGTAAACGAACCGTCAAGGGAGAGTCCCGCTGCAAAAGGAGGTTGATAGGTGGCACTGAAAACATAGTCCTTGATGTCCACTCTGAAGTCCTGGTCGGGATTGGTCCTTCTTTTCCACAGGAATGTTCCGATCAGGTTTAAGCCTTTGATCGGTGTGAGATATCTTGCCTTGATCCTTCCGATGTTCTCATTCTCCGGTGAGATCCGGGTATAGGGGTTGTCGAAATCCGCCCCCTGATACTCTCCATAGAGGTTCAAGAACTTAGAGGGCTTCCAACTGGCAGACCCGATCCATCCGTGCGTCAGGATCCGGGTGGCTCTGGGGTCCGCCCCTCCATTGAACTGGGGGAGGTTCCCGCCAAACAAGATGGAGCCGAAACTTTCTGCATCGATGTCCCGGTACTGGAAGCGATACCCGCCCCTCAGGGTCAGGTTTTCTCTTGGCAGATACTCAAGCTGAAGGGTTCCGGTATGAGCCCACAGACGATAGTCCGTTGTCACCCGGGTTTGAGTACTGATCGACTGGTCTGGATTAGAAAACCCGTCCTGGTTGACATTGTGATATCGGTAATCAAGATGAAAAATCAACTCCCTCATCACGAGATGGCTCAGGCCCAGATCGAGAATATGGGTATTCAAGTTGAACTTCCCCTTCCCGAAGGGGGCGAACATCGCCGGATCCGTAATCAGGCCGGCGCGGCCCTCCGAATGGGCGTAGGTATAGCCCGCATCCAGATCCCATCGCTCTCCGAGTTGGGTGTGGGCCTTGAAGTCGCTGACATAGGTGCTCACATGCTCGTCCCGCAATTCGGCATTCTCCGGTCCGTCCATTTTATCCCTATTCTTGAAATCCCAGTAGGACTGCTTCACATGGACATCCCAGTTTTCGATTGGAAAGTCTGCGGAGACGAAATACTCATTCAATCTCTCCCTCAGATCCTGTTCCTGGCCGGATCCCGCGAAGTTGAACCGCGGCGCCGCCGCAGTCCCGTCCCTCTCGGAACGGCTGTACCCGAAATTGAGTTTGAAGTCCTCTTTGGGAAAAAGGGAGAGGGTCAGAGCACCCCTTCTCCGTTTTTGATGGAAATCATGGAAGTCGGTTAAGGGGAAGCTATCGTCGCGATCAAAGAAATATTTGTACTCTTTATAGGTTGCCACCAGATCATAGGCTTTACTCTTCTTGAGTTCAATCCGACCTGAAGGAAAGGGGTCTCCGATGCCGCTCAAATTGAGGCTGAAGGAGTCCGCAAACCCTTTCTTCTCGATGTCTTTTCCCTGGAGGCTGAAATCGAAAAGTCTCAGCCCTTCCATGAGATTGACGACCTCTTTGTATCGATTTCTTCCGTCGATGTCCGTGAAGCGGTACCCCAGCTCAGCGCTGCCCCTCCATTGAAATCCGCCCGTCGTCCCTCCGGAGTCCTGTGATTCTGATTCGGGGGGTGATAGAACACAGAAAAAAGAAACGATCAAGAAGACCACGACAGATTGGATCAGAAACCGTTTCATCCTGTCACCCCCTCCTACTGGAAGAACTTGGTGCTGAAATTGGACCCGTGGATCTGGGTATGGCAATTCACGCAGGAAACGGGATTGAAGTGCCGTTGACCATGGCATTCGATACAGACCGTCCGGACCTGGGGACGGATGAGAAGGAACCGGTTAGGGGACCCGTGTGGTAGGTGGCAGGCAACGCAGCCTTCCACTTTGACCGATGAATGTTCAAAAACCCAGGGCCCCCTCTTCTCGGGATGACATTTGAAGCAGACATCCACGCTGAAATTGAACCGACTCCCCGTTCTCAGGCTCGCCCTCGTCCTGCTCCCATGGGGGGTATGACAATCCGTGCATTTGACCGCCCCCTCCAGCACTTTGTGACGGGTAGGCAGATAAAATTTCGATTTGACATCCTGATGGCAGGAGAAGCAGAGGTCGGGTTCTTTTCCCTTGAGAAGGCTCCTTGCCATCCGGGTCCCATGCATTTGATGGCAGTCGTTACATCCAACGGCGCTTAGCTTATGGACCCCTCTGCCGAATTGAAAAAACTTTTTTTCCTTTTCATGGCACTTCAGACAGGCATCGGACCGCTCTTTCGCATTCCTATCTTTAAAAGAGAAGATCATCCCCTGCCCCCCGGCATTGATATGTTTCATCCCGGGACCATGGCAGGCTTCACATCCTGTCTTTTCCGGAAGAAGTCCTTGTTGGAGGAGGGCCGGTCCATGGGGGTTCTCTTTTCGGAAGACCTCGAAGATCTGGGGGTGGCAGGCTTTGCACCCTTCAAGGATCGTTGGCCCGATGTAGCCCTCTGTACTGGCTTTTCTTCCATCCTGGCCATACGCATCGATCCTGCTCAAAGCAAGCAGCCCCATCAAGACGAGAACCAACGTGGTAAGAATTCTGATCCTCTTCATAAAATGCCTCCGGCGTTACTTTCTTTCATCCACCTCTTCCCTATATCAGACCAAAGAGTCTTCCCGTTGTCAAGCCGAAAAATCCCGAACTTTCCGAAATCATAGGGATTGCCCGCCCGGCAAAGATATGGTAATGTGTTTATAAGATCGTTACCGGTGCCGAGGGAAATGAAACTGACCATATACTCAAGGCTGGCCACAGGGTATCTTCTCATCTTTATCCTTGTTCTGGTCGTCAGTATCTTCGCTTTCTGGCAGGTCCATAAGTTTAATGCCGTCACGCATCATCTTTTGGATGTCGACAACCAGATCATCGAGATTGAAAAAAAGCTTTCCGATTCCTTCCTCGCCCAGCTCAGGTTTGAAAAGAAGTTCGTCATTACAAGGGACAGGGCTCTGTATGACCAGTTTGCGTCAGCCAGAGATGATTTTAATCGATTCCTCAAGGACCTCTCACTGCTGGCCGATACCCCCCAGAAACAGGATGCCCTGAAAACGATCGCCGACTCCCATGGAGCATATCAATCCCTGATCGATAAAGAGATGGAACTTCTTAGGGAGAAACAGGCCTATCCGCAGCAATGGTATGAAACGGAAAAGGAAAGGATCGTCAGTGCGGTGCTCGGGCAACTTGAGATGCTCGAGACCTACTCAAAAGAGGATACCTACGATCAGGTCAGGCTTCTTCGCAAATCCGGAACTTCAGCGCGAAATGTCACGCTGGTCATGGCAGGCATCGTGCTCATCTTGATCCTTGCAGTCTCTTTCTTCATTACCCGCAGCATCACAAATCCTCTCGCAGTGCTCAGGGCCAAGACGAAGGAGATCGCCGAGGGCGTTTTCGATTGCAGTCTGCCTGTTTCAGCTCCAGCGGAGATATCCGAATTGGCTCAGGCCTTTGGTTCGATGTGCACGAAACTGAGGGACCTCGACACGATGAAGTCCGAATTCTTCTCGATGATGTCCCATGAACTTCGAACACCCCTGACCTCCATCAAGGAGGGTACGGCCTTGTTGCGGGAAAAGATAGCGGGCCCCATCACGGACAAACAGGGAAGGCTCCTGACCATCCTTGCGGAAGAGAGCCAACGACTCATCGACATGGTCAACTCCCTGCTGGACCTGTCCAAAATGGAGGCTGGGATGATGGTCTATCATATTGAAAAGGGGAACCTCATTCCCCTGATTGACAGATCGCTGATGGAAATCGGACCTCTTGTCGAATCGAAGCAGATCAAAATCGAAACGAAAATTGCTGAATCAGTCCCACTGGTGAATATGGATAGTGAAAGATTGCTTCAGGTCTTGCGGAATCTGATCGGAAATGCCGTCAAGTTCACCCCTCACGGTGGAAGGGTGGAGATTTCCGTCAAGTCCGCTGACAGCGGTACGGAAGTTGCCGTCGCGGACACGGGTCCCGGTATCCCGAGAGAGCGATTGGACACGATATTTGATAAGTTTCAGCAGATCTCGTCGGCCGGTCCCTACCAGGTCAAGGGGACCGGTTTGGGTCTGGCCATTGCGAAACATGTTATTGCCTCACACGGTGGAAGAATATGGGTGGAAAGCGATTTGGGAAAAGGAAGTTCCTTTATTTTTGTACTGCCGGCCTGATCTTTCTCCTTCTCACGGGTTGTACCAGTGTGGAAAAGAGAACTGAACGGATCGGCATAGACATTGTGACCGCCAAACCCAGAGAGGAACCAGCTCCAGCCAGCAAACTTCCCGCCGAAAAAATAGAAAAGATAGAAAAGAAGGAAAAAGCGGAGGTCCGGGAACCTCCGCCACGAGCGCAGAAACCTCTCATCCAGGGGGACTATGAAGGGTTTCTGAAAGAGAATGAAAAAGTTCTGTCTCTGCCCGGAAGCAAGGTTCCGAAAGACGAGGCCCTTTTCAATCTGGGACTTGTTTATGCTCATCCCGGAAATCCTAAGAAAGATTACGGAAGGTCCATCGGTTTTTTCAATAGACTTCTGAAAGAGTATCCCCAGAGTCCCCTATCGGAACAGGTCAGGATCTGGGTTGGGGGTACTCCAGGAGAGTGAACGTCTGACCGAAATCATCGAGAAGTCAAAAAAGGTCGACATAGAGATCGAAGAGAGAAAGAGAGAGAAGGCGAAATAAGAATTAATTGGAAGGGAAACCGACAGCAATGCCATTGGGAAAGATTCTGGTTGTAGACGATGATCCGCACCTTCAGGAACTGATCAGGATGAGACTGGAATCGGGGGATTATGAGGTGACAACCGCCTTCAATCAGCAGGAGGCCCTCGATACGGTCAAGGGACAATCCATCGACCTATCCATCGTCGATCTTCAGCTGGTTCATCAGAGCGGCACCCAATGGGATGGCATTGCACTTATGGAGAAACTCCATCTTCTCAGTGCGGAAATGCCCGTCCTCATTCTTACCGCCCATGGAAGTATCGAAAGCGCAGTTGAGGCCATGAAGAAAGGGGCGTACAGCTACCTCACCAAACCGTTCAATCCCCAGGATCTGCTTCTTCAAATCGAGAAAGCTCTGGAAAAACGAAGGCTCACTTCGGAAATCGAACGCCTGAGGGAGCTGCTGGAGGAAAAATATGGTTTCGACAATATCGTGGCCAGAAGCGGAAAGATGCAGAAGATCCTGGAAGTGGTTTCCCGGATTGCCACAACCGAATCCACGGTCTATCTCCACGGGGAGAGCGGTACAGGAAAAGAACTGATCGCCAAGGCGATTCACCTTGCAAGCAATCGAAAAAATTGCCCTTTTGTTGCGATCAACTGTGCGGCCATCCCCGAACCCCTTTTGGAAAGCAAACTCTTCGGTCACGAAAAAGGCGCCTTTACAGGGGCGATCCGAGCCACGAGAGGGTTATTTACACAGGCCCACGAAGGTACCATCTTTCTGGACGAAATCGGAGACATGTCCCTCCCAATCCAGGCGAAAGTCCTTCGAGTCCTTCAGGAACGCCAGTTCTACCCTGTGGGAAGCGAGAAACTCACGGAAACGGATGTCAGGGTTGTCGTCGCTACGAATAAGAACCTGGAGGAACAGGTTAAGCAGGGGCTCTTCCGCGAAGACCTCTTTTACAGGATTCACGTCATTCCGATCTATCTGCCCCCTTTGCGGGAGAGGAAAGATGATATTCCCGCCCTGGTTCAACACTTCGTAAACAAGTTCAATGAGAAGATGAAGAAAGAGATTAGGGGTCTTACACCTCTGGCCATGCAGCGGCTCATGATGTACGATTGGCCGGGAAACGTGAGGGAACTGGAAAATACGATCGAATACGGGGCCGCCATGACCACCAACCAGGACCTCATCACGGAGGAATATATTCTTCAGACAAAAAGCGAAACGATCCAGGAGACATTGAAGCCTCTCAGGGAGGCACGAGACGCTTTCGAAAAGAATTATCTGACGCACCTGCTTCAACTCTGTGAGGGAAACATCAGCAAGGCATCCGAGCTGGCCGGCAAATACAGGGCTGATTTCTACGATCTTTTGAAGAAACATGGGATCAAAGCAGGAGACTATAAGAAATCCGATGTGGCTTAAAATGTGTAGTGAAAACCATCCAGATCAAACCATAGATAATCATTAAACTTTTCTCCCACCCCCTCTTAACTTGCAGGAAAAATCATACAATAAGAAAACTTCACGGGCCCGCGTTGGTTGACAAAGACATTTAATATCAATGACATAGTTATGCTAATTCCGATTGGCATATGCTTTGCAATTATACCCATTATCTTTTTGAGAAGGGTGAACAATGAGCAAAGCAAAGATCCTTATTGTCGATGATAACAAGGGAATAGTCTTAATCCTCCGGATCATGCTGGAGGATGAAGGGTATGAGATTCAGGTTGCCGGGGACGGCGAGGATGGGTATTTGGTTTATCTCCTTTTCGAACCGGACCTTGTGATCACGGATATCCAGATGCCCGTCAAAAGCGGCATAGAGCTGGTGAAGCTCATTAGGCATCGCAACCCGGGGATCAGGGCAATTTACATGAGCGGAAACCTCAGTGATTTCAGGCCCATTCTTGAAGAGGAAAAGACCAAATACCACGCATGCTTTCTTCCAAAACCATTTTCAAGAAGTGATCTGATCAAATCGATTGCTGATTGTTCTGCCACCTTTAACTAACCCCATCCGGGAAGGAGGAAATATTCGATGAAGAAGATTGCATACCTTTTGGTGCTCTTAGCTGTGCTGTGCGGAACCGCAGGCATAAGTCATGCTGTACCCGGTTATTTGGACGATTTTGACCTCTATTACCAGAGCCCCCCTGTCCTTGGATCACGAATAGATACATGTCTCCTCTGCCACACAACGGCCACCGCTCGCCCGAGTACGCGCAACCCGTACGGAACCGCCTTCGCGAGTGCGGGCCATTCATTCGCAGCCGTCGAAAGCCTGGACTCGGATGGTGATGGTTATACCAACAAACAAGAAATCGATGCCAGGACTTTCCCCGGTAACAGTGCAGATCTTCCTGCTGCACCGCCTCCGCCTCCGCCTCCTCCTCCTCCGCCGCCGCCACCGCCTCCTCCTCCGGCCGATACTCAGGCACCGACGGTTACAAGCTTTGTGATTCCAGCAAGCTCCTCTTCATTGACTGTTCCCATCAACAGCATTACCACCGATGACCCCGCTGTCGCCGGTTTCATGGTCACCGGATCAGCAGGTGCTCCTGCCGCCGGCGATCAGAATTGGAGCGCACAGGTCCCCCCGAGTTTCATCTTCCCGGCAGGAACAATGCCAGGACTGAAAACCCTTTTCGCATGGGCAAAAGACGCTTCGGGGAATGTCTCGTCCGGTCGGCAGGCGACTGTCACCATAACGGATTCAATTGCTCCAGTCGTTACTTCGTTTACGGTTCCATCCACGTTCAACAACTTAGTGGTCCCTATCAACAGCTTAGCAGCGACTGATAATTTCGGAGTCACCGGCTATCTGATCAGGGAATCGGCTACACCGGCCCCCCTTGCCGGAGATGCGGATTGGACTGCTACAGCTCCGACGAGCTTCCAGATTGGTGCCTCGGGAGCAAAGACGCTTATCGCATGGGCTAAGGATGCTTCCGGCAATATTTCCTCTGCTGCCAGTGCCTCCGTGACCGTCACCATGACGACCTTTGCCGATGTCCCGCCGACCCATTTTGCATTCACTCAGATCGATGCAATCGCAGCCGCAGGAATAACAAGCGGCTGCCGGCAGGATGATCCTCTGACACCGGTAAATGAAGCCCTCTACTGTCCCGATGCAACTCTGACCAGGGGCCAGATGGCGGTCTTTATCGAAGCCTCTCTCGGGGTGACTCCGGACGCTCTTCCTCCCTGCGACGGAACGATATTCAGTGATGTGTCCGTTGCCTCCGTGGGAGAGGTTCTCTGCAGGTACATCGAGGACTTGACTGCAAGTGGAATCACAGGAGGCTGCCAGCCGGATAACCCCGCGACTCCGGAAAACGAGGCAAGGTTCTGTCCCAACGCGCCGGTGACGAGGGCCCAGATGGCTGTGTTCATGGAGGCGGTTCTGAACGTGGTTACGGTTCCCGCCTGCACGGGGACGGTTTTCGGTGATGTGACAGCGGCCTCTTTAGGGCCTGCCTTCTGCGGATATATCGAAGACTTCGCAACTCAGGGGATCACGGGAGGTTGTGTACCGGATGACCCCGCGACAACCACGGTGAACGAGGCAATGTATTGTCCCAGTGCCCCGGTGACTCGCGCCCAGATGGCGGTATTTCTTGTGGCAGTGTCTGCAATGCTGCCTGAACCTGCTCCTGCTCCAGCTCCCGCTCCGGAGCCTGCTCCGGCACCTGCACCAGCACCGGCAGCCAGCACCTGCACCAGCTCCTGCTCCTGCACCTGCTCCGGCCCCGGCTCCTGCACCAGCACCAGCTCCTGCTCCAGCACCAGCACCGGCTCCTGCACCAGCGCCCGCTCCTGCCCCAGCACCGTCAGGGGACGATGAGGCTTCTGGAAACACGAACTCGGGTGACGATGGGTCTCATAACCATGACGAGGAGCATAGTGAAAGCGGTGACTGATAACCTGGATGGATGAAGATCCAACCAGACGGCAAAACGTACTAATGCCGGAATGAAATGAGGACAGGGAGCCCCTGATAAAGGGGCTCCCTGTCATTATAAAGGGGGTCCGAAATCCTATTGCTCCACGATCTTTCCGGTTAAATGACAGTGAAGGAAAATCCTCCATCTAAAACCACAAATAATCATTAGCTTTTCCTCTAACCTACCCTATTCTTGTGCAGGGAATATCATACAATCCACAAAATACATGAATCGTATATATTAAAATAATACCATTTAAATCAGTAATATAAACAACTATTTTAGATTTGGCATCCGGTTTGCATTAGCAAGAACCAATGTCTTTTCGAAGAGGTTGGACCATGGGCAAGGCAGGAGTTCTTATTGTCGAAGATAACCGGGAAATGACCTTAATCCTTTAACTAACCCTATCCGGGAAGGAGGAAATATTCATGAAGAAGATTGCATACCTTTTGGTGCTCTTAGCTGTGCTGTGCGGAACCGCAGGCATAAGTCATGCTGTACCCGGTTATTTGGACGATTTTGACCTCTATTACCAGAGCCCCCCTGTCCTTGGATCACGAATAGATACATGTCTCCTCTGCCACACAACGGCCACCGCTCGCCCGAGTACGCGCAACCCGTACGGAACCGCCTTCGCGAGTGCGGGCCATTCATTCGCAGCCGTCGAAAGCCTGGACTCGGATGGTGATGGTTATACCAACAAACAAGAAATCGATGCCAGGACTTTCCCCGGTAACAGTGCAGATCTTCCTGCTGCACCGCCTCCGCCTCCGCCTCCTCCTCCTCCGCCGCCGCCACCGCCGCCTCCTCCGGCCGATACTCAGGCACCGGCGGTTACAAGCTTTGTGATTCCAGCAAGCTCCTCTTCATTGACTGTTCCCATCAACAGCATTTCCACCGATGACCCCGCTGTCGCCGGTTTCATGGTCACCGGATCAGCAGGTGCTCCTGCCGCCGGCGATCAGAATTGGAGCGCACAGGTCCCCCCGAGTTTCACCTTCCCGGCAGGAACAATGCCAGGACTGAAAACCCTTTTCGCATGGGCGAAAGACGCTTCGGGGAATGTCTCGTCCGGTCGGCAGGCGACTGTCACCATAACGGATTCAATTGCTCCAGTCGTTACTTCGTTTACGGTTCCATCCACGTTCAACAACTTAGTGGTCCCTATCAACAGCTTAGCAGCGACTGATAATTTCGGAGTCACCGGCTATCTGATCAGGGAATCGGCTACACCGGCCCCCCTTGCCGGAGATGCGGATTGGACTGCTACAGCTCCGACGAGCTTCCAGATTGGTGCCTCGGGAGCAAAGACGCTTATCGCATGGGCTAAGGATGCTTCCGGCAATATTTCCTCTGCTGCCAGTGCCTCCGTGACCGTCACCATGACGACCTTTGCCGATGTCCCGCCGACCCATTTTGCATTCACTCAGATCGATGCAATCGCAGCCGCAGGAATAACAAGCGGCTGCCAGCAGGATGATCCTCTGACACCGGTAAATGAAGCCCTCTACTGTCCCGATGCAACTCTGACCAGGGGCCAGATGGCGGTCTTTATCGAAGCCTCTCTCGGGGTGACTCCGGACGCTCTTCCTCCCTGCGACGGAACGATATTCAGTGATGTGTCCGTTGCCTCCGTGGGAGAGGTTCTCTGCAGGTACATCGAGGACTTGACTGCAAGTGGAATCACAGGAGGCTGCCAGCCGGATAACCCCGCGACTCCGGAAAACGAGGCAAGGTTCTGTCCCAACGCGCCGGTGACGAGGGCCCAGATGGCTGTGTTCATGGAGGCGGTTCTGAACGTGGTTACGGTTCCCGCCTGCACGGGGACGGTTTTCGGTGATGTGACAGCGGCCTCTTTAGGGCCTGCCTTCTGCGGATATATCGAAGACTTCGCAACTCAGGGGATCACGGGAGGTTGTGTACCGGATGACCCCGCGACAACCACGGTGAACGAGGCAATGTATTGTCCCAGTGCCCCGGTGACTCGCGCCCAGATGGCGGTATTTCTTGTGGCAGTGTCTGCAATGCTGCCTGAGCCTGCACCTGCTCCAGCTCCCGCTCCGGAGCCTGCTCCTGCACCTGCTCCGGCTCCAGCTCCTGCACCGGCTCCTGCACCTGCTCCGGCACCAGCTCCTGCACCGGCACCAGCTCCCGGCACCAGCACCAGCTCCGGCTCCAGCACCAGCGCCCGCTCCTGCCCCAGCACCGTCAGGGGACGATGAGGCTTCTGGAAACACGAACTCTGGTGACGATGGGTCTCATAACCATGACGAGGAACATAGTGAAAGCGGTGACTGATAACCTGGATAAATGAAGATCCAACCAGACGGCAAATCGTACTAATGCCGGAATGAAATGAAGACAGGGAGCCCCTGATAAAGGGGCTCCCTGTCATTATAAAGGGGGTCCGAAATCCTATTGCTCCACGATCTTTCCGGTTAAATGACAGTGAAGGAAAAATCATACAACACACAACTATAAATAATCATTATTCTTTTAACAAATCCATCGTTTTAGCATGCAGGGAAATTCATACACCAACAATATCTATACAATTCAAACAATTCAAAGAAAACCTTTAAAATCGAATAGATAAAAATACCGATATGAGTTGGCATCCGCCTTGCTCTAATAGAGGGTAATCTTTCATCGAAGGGACTGAGCCATGGACAAAGCAAAGATCCTTATTGTCGATGATAACCGGGGTATAGCCTTAATCCTTCGGATCATGCTGGAGGATGAAGGGTACCAGGTTCAGGTTGCAGCGGATGGCGGAGACGGTTACCTTGCCTATCTCTTATTTGAGCCGGACCTGGTCATCACGGATATCCAGATGCCCGTCAAGAACGGAATAGAACTGGTGAAACTCATCAGGCATCACAATCCGGGGATCAGAGCAATCTATATGAGCGGAAACATCAGCGAATTCAGGCCTGTTCTGGAAGAAGAGAAGAGCAAATACCACGCATGCTTTCTGGACAAACCATTTTCAAGAAGCGACCTGATCAAATCAATTTCCGAATGCACTGTGTAATCCGGAAACGAACGGAGAGGAGGGATCTTGTGACCCAGAAGCCACCAGAACCACGTCACATTTCTCTACAAACGCCCCAACTTCGGAAAATAATCCACATAGGAGATCAATATGCAGAAGAGAATTCTCACAGTTTTGCTATCCCTTACCCTTTTACTGGGTATCATCGCGATCGCTTATCCCGATACCCCGGACAGAAACAACTTCACGGGGAGATATCCTGCTTCTCCTTTAAGCGGTCTTGCTTCTCCGGCGATCTGTAATATCTGCCATGTGCCAGCCGGAATTCCGAGTACGAACAATTATGGAACTGCTTACTTGAACAATGGTCGGGACGTGGCAGCCCTCCAAACCATTGAAGGGGCGGACTCGGACGGAGACGGCTTCAACAATATCACCGAGATCGATGCCGGTACTTTCCCGGGCGACGCTGCCAGCTTTCCCGCCGACACCCAGGCCCCCACGGTAAACGACTTCAGGATTCCAGCCGATTCAACCTCCTTGACTGTCCCGATTACAACCTTCGTCGCAACCGATACCGTGGGTGTAACCGGTTACATGGTGACGGAATCGCCCAATGCCCCTGCTGCAGGGGCTGCCGGTTGGAGCGCAACCATTCCGACAAGTTTTATCTTTGCGACAGAGGGGCAGAAGACTCTCTATGCCTGGGCCAAGGATGCGGCAGGCAATGTTTCCACCAGTCGAAACCAGACCGTCACCATCACGCTGCCACCCCCGCCTCCGCCTGACACCCAGGCGCCAACGGTCACAAATTTTACGATTCCGGCTGCTTCTTCCTCTTTGACGGTTCCGATCACTACCTTTGTCGCTACCGATAACGTGGGTGTTACAGGCTTCATGGTCACTGAATCCGCCGCTGCTCCCGCTGCTTCTGCTGCAGGATGGACCGCCACGGCGCCGGCGACCTACACTTTCGCAACTGGCCGGCGCAAAAACCCTCTTTGCCTGGGCCAAGGACGCAGCCAACAACGTCTCCACCGGTGTCAGCGCGCCAACAACCGTTACCCTGCCGCTCTTTGCTGATGTGCCCCCAGCTCATTTCGCTTTAAATCAGATCCAAGCGATCGCAACAGCAGGATTGACAGGTGGCTGCCAGCAGGATGATCCCCTGACGTTAGAAAATGAGGCCCTGTTCTGCCCCGATGCCGCCCTGACCAGGGCTCAGATGGCGGTCTTTGTCGAAACCTCTCTCGGGGTGGCGGCAGATCTTCTTCCTCCTTGCAATGGAACGGTATTCACTGATGTTACCGTTGCCTCCATAGGAGAGGTGGCTTGCAGGTTGATCGAGGATTTCGCAGCAAGCGGGATCTCAGGAGGCTGTCAGCAGGACAATCCTGCAACGCCGGAGTGAACGAAGCGAGGTTTT
>CAVSVC010000012.1:0-22539 GCA_963731045.1 uncultured delta proteobacterium
AAGAAAGTGTTAAGGACGTTCCCTCGTGAGTTTCCAGGTGCCGGCTTCCTCCTTGCTGAGAACAGGGTAGGGAAAAGGAAGCAAGATGTCAATAGGAGTTTTCTGAAATGTTAACAAAATGGACCTGACCCTTTTTCATTAACGGAGGCCACGACTGATGTCGCTGCGAAACTGAAAAGCGCTCTCCGGGATGCCGCCGGTGACTTTTTCGGCGGGGAGCAACCCGCGGTACCAGAGCCAGCGCTCGATGAAGCGGCTGAGCACGTGAGCAAGCGGCGCGTGGAGCTGCGGTCCCTCTAGCAGACACAGGGCTTCGGTGATCGCTTCGAAGGTGCACATGCCGCCTGCCGGCCGTCTCTTGCGCAGCCGGTACTCCGAGATCCGCCCTTCCGGCAAAGTGACCCAGGGTGCTTTGGCCAGGCCGGTTACCCGGCGCACCATGCGGCGCGCTTGTCGCCAGGTGCCATCCGGCACGATCAGACGGATCGGGCGATCGTCTTCTTCGGCGAGACGGCGATCGAGTATGCGGGCATCCGCATGAGGGAAGAGAACGAACACCCTGTGCGTGGACTCGAACAAATCGTGCACGTCGAGCCTCCTACCGCGCTCGCCGTGGATGCGCAGGACGCTGTTGGGCAGCATGAGCGTGGCCAGATAGCCGGTGTTTGATGTGCGGCACTGCTCGGTTTCGTGCAGGATGATCGCGACTTGCGTGCGCGTGTCGATCGGCTGTATGTCTGCGCAAAGGCAAAGCGACGCGTGCATCCGGCACCGGATGCAGTACGTGCTTTTGACCGATCGATCGCTCCCATCCGTGTTCATATGCTCATGCGCCTCGCGAACCGCTCTCTCCTCAAGGGAGGTAATGTGCGTTTGGTCAGATCAAAGACTTTCCTTTACGTTAACACTTTACTCCCGGCCATTCCAAGGTTCTGGCTGAGCCCCCTCGTCCTGTCTTTTTCCGCAACCGAGGGGTTACGGTTCAAGGATTAACTCCTCGGTGAGAGGGTTGGCGGCGAGGGGAGAGCCCCGGCAGGATTTCTGCTCTTCATCCGGATTGATTTTCCGGGATCGCAAAGTTACCATGGGCGTAACATCGTTTAGAAGAAAGGAAACAGAGGCATTGGATCGGGACCGCAGACGTTTCGAAGAACTGCTCAGGTTTTTGGACAAGAAGAAAATCTCAGGGGCTCTTCCTCAGGAGATCCTGATTGAGATCGGCCGATTTTTTCTCGGGGCGCCTTATGTCGCTGGGACACTCGAAGAAAAGGGGGACGAGCGCCTTGTCGTCAACTTGCGGGAGTTCGACTGTGTTACCTTTCTCGAAACCGTTCTTGCCCTTACCTGTTGTTTCACCTCCGGCCGAAAATCGTTTGAGGCGTTTCGAAAGCTGCTTCGAAGAATACGCTACAGACAGGGGCGACTACGCGGTTACTGCTCCCGGCTTCACTATTTCTCGGACTGGATCGAGGATAACCGGAAAAAAGGGATCGTCAGAAATATCACGGCGGACATCGGAGGCAGACCGTTGAGGAAAGATATGACCCTCATGACGACCCACCCGGAGCTCTATCCAGCGCTAAAGGATGAGGGGAACCTTCGAAAGATGAAGTCTGTTGAGAGAGCGATCAGTCAGCGGACTCTTTCTTTCATTCCAAAGGAGAGGGTGAAGCGGCTGGAGGGCCGGATCCGCGATGGCGATCTCATTGCCATCACGACGGACAAAGAAGGGATCGATGTTTTGCACGTGGCCCTCGCCGCAAGGGTGAGAAACCGGGTCCACCTGCTTCATGCCTCTGCGAAGGAGGGGAAGGTTGTTCTATCCGGGCAGACACTCTACGGGTATCTTATGGGGAGTAAGGCTCGTTCCGGAATCATGATGGCCAGAATCGCAGGAGGAATAATGGAAGAATGGAATATTGGAATGATGGGAAGACAAAGGAAATAGAACAGGGCGGAAATAGGATCTCTTGCTGGGTTCTGAACCCATTATTCCATTCTTCCCATTGCTTCGATGGCCCTTTCAATCACCTCTCCTTCCATGGATACCTCCCTGTAGATCCCTTCCACGGTTGGAGCGTCCAGCTCTTCGAAATCCTTTTTCACCGGGGTGATCAGCAGACCTCCCATGTCGATGACTCCCGGGCTGATGACCTTTCGGGATTGTCCTTCCCGATAAAAGACATCAGGACGGTGTTTCCGGCGAGGAAAGATCACGAGGCGCCATCCGGATCTTTCCGAGAAGAACCCGGCTACGTTCAGCAGAGGTTCCTCGTCGGTAAGAAGGATCTCCTGCAGGGCTTTCATGAAGATCCTGAAAGCGCGCTCCAGGGCCGTCGGATTGTCTCCTTCCAGGATGAGAACTTCCCTTCCCAGATTCCTCACGCGATAGAGGCGAACATCGCCGAACTGCCCGACCAGAGTGAGTCGCTCTTCGTACCGGATTTCTTTTCCGATGGGCAGCTGATCTGATGGGCCTGCCTGAAAATGGAGGTGATCCGGTGCGGAGGCGCCGCAACGGGGCCCGTTGTAGAGGACGGTCCAGCCGCAGCCCAGGTCAGCCATAAGGTGGAGAAAGGCATCCACGTGATCAACGATGGCCTGGCGGCGATGGTCCACATGGGGGATGGTGAAGTGGGATAGGAAGACTGGCATGGGATTGCAGAGGATCAGGTATTCGCCCCGGTAGAGGATGCCTTTCTGACCTTCAGGGAGATGATCCAGACAAAGGAAGCATCGCCGTTCCTTCACCTTTCCTGCATCCACGTCAGCCGTGCTGCTTTTTATCCTTCCGGGGTTGTACTGGAGGCGTACGGAAAATCCGCTGCAAGGTATCTCCCGTTCTTTTGTGTACGTCAATGATTCGCAACCCTCCCGAAGATCCTGCCAGCTCTTCTTTTGTTCCGACAGGAGATGAAGGCAGCGTTCGGCCAGACCTTTCCCGCTTCCGGTATTCGATCCATGACAAGCTCCGACCGAGGTCGAAGGTTCGGCCGTCGTCTCACCTTCGAAGGAGGCAGAGGTCTTCTGTTGTATCAGCGTTTTTCCCCCGAGCTTCATGTAACCAATCAGATGGGCGACAGTGGTGCTTCCCATGGTGAAGGGCTCTTCCCTGACAAAAACAAATCCCACCTTACGATAGAAGTGGAGGGCCTGCCTGTTTTGCACCATGACGCCGATCCAGAGATCATCCACCCCTTTTTCAGCAGCATGTCTCTCTGCCGCTTTGAGAAGCTTTGTTCCAATGGCCTGTCCCTGGAATTCGGGAAGAAGGTAGAGCGATGAAACGTAGAGCCGATTCTCACCCTGGTCGAAAAAGAGTCGCGCATGGCCAGCGATGTGATCCCCGATCTCCGCGACATAACCGTGGATGAAAGGATCAGCAAACATGCTCAGGAGCCATGCTTCCGCATAGTGAGCTTCGAAGTACAACTTGAGATCGCTTTCTGGAATAAAGGGCGAGTACGTGGAGATCCAGGACTGCCAGATTACTTTGCGGATGGACGGGAGATCGTCTCTTCGCCAGGGCCGGATCCTGATTGACATGGCTGCGGTCATCCTTCCGACAAAGCAAGGAGCTGGAACGATGGAATAATGGAATGATGGAATGATGGGGTAACGAAACCCTGAAACACACCCTTGAAATACTGGTAAACTGACATAACAGGCTCAGCGCCAGACTCAAGTTCCTTTTCCATTTTTGTTCTGTTCTTCTCTTTTCCCATTATTCCAATATTCCATCCTTCCATTATTCCAGTGTCTTTTCTTCTATCATCTTCTGTCTGGCCAGGATCTCGTCGGTCCTGATCTTGTCCTTAAAGGCATCGTTCCGGTTTGTCTCTTCGATGCTGAGAGCCGCGTCCGTATTGCCTTGCCAGCGTCTGCAGAGGTAGAGGCTCTCATAAATCCTGCCGATCCGGTATTCCCGGCAGATGCGCAGTGCTGCCGCATAATCCTCACCGTAACTCACATTGAGGAATCCGATGCGGCGCATGACCGCGGTATTGAATGCCCGCGGGGCTCCCAGGCCGTTGATGCGCAGGGCGTTGTTGTGGCCATTCTCGTCGGTCCATTCGCGGTGGTCAATGAGACCGGGCGGAATCTCTTCCAGGCGGGAGTTGACCAGGGTGTACGAGCCGATTGCCATGGCGAGGTCTTCCCGGCGGAGCATATCGACCATCCTCTGGAGGGTGTGAGAGCTGCTGTAGAGATCATCCGAATCGAGCTGAACCGCATAGCGGCCGCAGGTTCCGGCATACAGGGCTTCGTTCCAGCAACCGCCGATGCCGAGGTCGGTTCTCTCCGGGACGATGTGTTCCAAATTGGAATGCCGACCGGCAAGAGTGGAGAGGACAGACGTTGTTCCGTCTGTCGAATGATTGTCTACGACGATAAGGTTGAAAGGGAAATCCGTTTCCTGCGAAAGGGCGCTTTTCACGGCCTCTGAGACGGTTTCCCGGCGGTTCCTTACCGGAATCACAACAGAGGCCTCCACTGGGAACGATCGCGCTGCGGGGCCGGTTTCCCTGAAAGGCCCGAGGCGGTTGCATGGTAGATAAGCCCCGATGCTCTTCAGGTAATCCGTAAAGACCCTTTCCATTTCCTTCTGGACCGACGTATTTCGGGGATCGACGTAGGCAAACATCGCTTCACTGCCAGGCGCTTTATCCTCTTCCATCAACGAATAGAGCGGCTGCCGGATATGATACACAGGATGGTCGATGGACACCTTCAGGCGCAGGTCATAGAGGCCGCCAAATCGAATACCGGACAGGACCTCCCATTTCTTCAAGGCGTGGCGAACAGCGGACATCGATAAGAGAATCATGGCCCCGAAATCAAAATCGTTGCGGACACTGCCCGGCTGATAGTCATTCAAAGGGTGAAGGGTCTTCCCGAATCCTTTCCCGTCATAGAAATCCGAATAGACCAGACCGGCTCCCGTGGTTTGAGCGATCTCGATCATTTTCTCCAGCCCGTCGGGACCGACCGAAACCTGCCGGGTCCCGGGCAAGAGAAGGAGGTAGTCCGTTTGGGTCTTGTCGAGAATCACGCGGAGTGTCTCATGTGAGCAGAGGGGGGGACCCACGTGAAGGCGGCACTTCGCCATCGTCAATGGGATCGGTTCCTGACTGACGATCAGGGCGTTCTCAACCGTTGGTAAACTCGTCAGAGAAACCAAGGTCTCCTCAAAGAGAGGTCCTGCTTGGTATGGAGAAACTACGGTGAGAGGTCCCATGCCTCAGCTTCTGCGTCTCACGGATTCGTTGAGGTTCTCTTCAACCAGGTATAGTCTTCCGTCGAGGTTCATATGAATGATGCCCTTCTTGATGAGTATTTGAAGGGCAAATTGTTTATAATCACGCGGTTTCGTCATCCTTTCCAGGAGGTTGGGGCGCACCAGCCCGAGTTCTTGCTGCGTCTTGGCTCCCTGAACTCCCAGGGCGTTGTGCTGATAGAAGAGGTCGATCAGCTTGAAGATGGCTCTCTTGGTAAAGAAGTTGCGAAGAAGAAAAGCTCCGACAAAGGCAATGACCATGAGAACCAGAATGAGCGATGTCGTCATACCATTTCCTGTCACGGCGTATTTCCTCCTTCTTCGCGTTTGACCCTATGATAGCTTTCAGGAGCTCAGAGCGCAATAGGAAGCCGCTCCTTTCGGGGAAAAGGTCTGTGCTTGGAGAGTAGGTGTCGTCTAAAGGTTACGGCAAGGACGCCCGTATCACAGCAGAATCGCATAGCGCATAGAGCATGGCGCATAGCGTAAAATCCGAAGCCACGGTTCATTGTTATCGATGCTCGTATCGAGGCAGGAATCTCGGAGACGAGGCCTGAAAACCCAATTCCCATTACCGAGCTTCGATACGAGTTTCTACAACGATAAACGTAACCTTTCTTAACGAAACGGGCTTCGTAGCCGTAACCCTAACCGGTATTCATGGTTCAATGGCACCCTCCGGGCATGGGGCAATGCAATGAAATTACTCCGGCAGGGTAGGGGAGCGGGGTTCGTTCACCGCTTGACGCGGGATTTGTCCTTCAGCTGTTCGGCTACGGTCAGGACCGTGTTGGCGTAGACAGAGCTCCTATTGTAATCCAGGATCACCCGGAACTGGCTCACCTTGTCCATGGCGTATTTCCACCCGTGCCCGCTCAGGTAGCTGGCAATGCTGAAGAGGGCGTCGGTTTTCTCAAAGAGGTCGATTCGGCCGTCCTGATCGGCGTCTACGGCGAAGGGCAGGATGTTGGAAGGCATGAACTGACACAGGCCGATTGCTCCGTAGATGGAGCCCGGGAGGCTCAATGGATCGAATCCGCTCCAGTGGGCATATTGGAGCAAGGCTTTCAGCTCCCCATAAGCCCAGTCCCCTTTCTGCCGGCAGATGGCTCTGGCCCAGTCTTCGTTCCTGGAACGAATCAGTTTCTTGGGAAGATAAGGCAGGAGGATATCGAAGTCCGAACAGAGGGCCATGCAGGCCAGCGAATTGAACGCCCCCCTCCCCCCTACGGCATCACCGAGGCGGGTTTCGATCAGAAGGATGGACACAACAACTTCTTTGGGCACACAGTATTGACTGCTGACGCTATCAAGGAGTTCCATGTTCTCCCTGAGATAGGAACGGGCGCGATTGATCACTTTTTCTTTCAGAAGCCCCTTATAAACATTTTTCGGGTTGTAAGAGGGGAACCCGGAGGTCTTCTTCCCGGAGTATTTGGTGAGTTCATCGAGTTTGGTGATCATGCTCGTCGGCTCGAACTTTACCTCGGGGCGGGAAAAGAGGGCCCGGAGGGAAGGTTCGTCAAAGCCGTCAGACACCAGACGGTCAATCAGGGGAGACCAGTCTGCAAAGGCAGAGCAGGGCAGAAGGAAGAGAAAAGTGAAGAGGAGAGGGATGAAGGACCTGGACAGAAGGTTTCTCAGGGCAAGGAACTCAACAATTCTCTGGAGCACCCTCTTCTCCATGTACCTCTCAGGTGACACAAGCCGGAAATGGTGATCTCAACGGGGTTTTCAGAGAAAAAGATGACCCCTTGATAACACAATTGCCAAAAATATGCCAACCCTGAAGGGTTATTCACGCCATTATCAAAAAACATTTGTGATATCAGGAGCTATTTGCATTTGGCGGGAACGGGTGAACAAAACAGAGATTAGAAAGATAGCTTTGGGGTGGTCAAATTTTTCCCACCAAGCTGCCGGGATTTTGCAGGCCAGCCGGAGGACGGAAACTGATAATCATAGGCTACTCCTCCATGGCACTTCGAATCATTAGTTAGAAAATAATAGAATCGTCTATCGGTTAGGGTAACGATGCCCGTATCGTCATTCGGTTACGTCCTTCGGTTTAAGAAGTTCACGTAACCCTTTGCCCCTAAACGAAACGGGCTTCGTAACCGTAACCTTGACCGACATATCCAAGATATTTTCATGGTTCGAGGGTGCCCTCCGGTCATGGGGCATTAATATGGATCTGGTTCACGCTATGCGCTATGCGATTCTCGTCGAATCAGACCCGGCACTTCACCAGATTGACCTTCAATCCACCGCTCATCACCGGTATTCCTTTGTCGAACGGCAATCCAGTGCTGTGGATAAGCTGGATGCGGTCACAGATCATTGTGACCTCCCAGCCTGGGCACCTGGCACGAAGAACATTGCCAAACTGAGCATACAGGTTTCGTAAGTCCTTCGTCTTACTCAACCGCACGCCGTAGGGCGGGTTGGTGACCACAGAGCCCGGAGCTGAGGGGGGATCTATGGCGGAGATCGGTCTGCATGAAAACTCTATGCAATCTGAAACCCCCGCCCTTTCCGCATTGGTCTTTGCGGATCGGATTGCCCCGGCATCCCTGTCTGAGGCAATAATGTTAGGAGTCACAGAGACCGCCTCTTTGCGGGTCTCAGCCAGGAGATTATCCCAGGATGTGGCATCGAAATCCGGCCAGTCCATAAAGGCAAAGCGCCGGCCCGCACCCGGCAATATCCCCTTCGCCATCATCGCCGCTTCAATGGGAATCGTTCCGGAGCCGCAAAATGGATCGAGGAGAGGAGACGGGGGATTCCATCCGGAAGCCAGCACCATGGCGGAGGCGAGCGTTTCCCTGACAGGGGCTTTTGCTGTGGCGAGCCGATAACCGCGCCTGTGAAGAAGCGCTCCTGAGGAGTCCACACTGATGGTACAGAGATTGTCTACGATGCGGACGAGGATCAACTGGGGAGGGTCTGAACCTGATTCTTCCCGATATCTTTGAATGGGGTTCGCCTGTCCAAGTTTGTCAAGCATGGCCGCTGCCACCCGCTCCGCCACAGCGCCTTCGTGATACAGACGGGATTTCTGGCAGGCAACCCGCAGGGCAACAGGTCTTTCCGGGGCAAGGTATTTTTCCCAGGGCAAAAGGCCGGCCTTGCGCCGGAGTTCGGGAAATGCCGAGGCGTAAAATTGGCCAAGACGGATGAGCACGCGGCTTGCGGTGCGCAGCCGGAGATTGGTCCGGTAGATGTCGTGCAGGGACCCCTGAAATTCTATTCCTCCAAATTCACGTCCGGGATCCTCCCCCGGCGGGGCGTCCTCCGGCCGAGAGAGAGAATGGTTTTCCAGCAGGTTTAAACGGCGCAGTTCCAGCGCGGTGAAGGGTTCGAGTCCCGGGGAGCAGACGGCAAAGAGTTTTTGCATGATGCTTAATCCGCGGCGGAGCCTCTTTAACGGGTGGCTCTTTGTCTTACGAAAAGATAAAAATAGACGAGATTGATGACCCCCGTGAACGCCAGGGAAAGGAACATGATGGGATAACTGGTGAAGCGGATGACGATGCCCATGATGACCGGTCCGAGACCCAGCCCAAAATCCGAGAGCAGCATGTACATGCCTATTGCCGGGCCTGCGGTAGAGCCGGTGCGATCGAGAATATAGGCCAGTATGGCAGGGTTGAGAAGGGCGTTTCCGATCCCCCAGATCACCGCGACGACAATGAACATGGTAAGACTCTTAGAAAAGGCGAGGAGCACCATCGAAAGAAGAGAGGCCGCGAGCAAACAGGGGATCACTCTGTCTCGGTTGTAAAGGTCCAGTATCTTCCCGCCGAAGACGCGGCCCAGGAAGAACATGACGGCGACCGTGGTAAAGAAGAGGCCTGAATTGGTGACGCCATGATTCAACGCGTAAAGAGGGAAAAAGGCGGTTAAGGCTCCCCAGATGATGAAGTTGAAGAAGCTGACGGCGGAAGGCCGAAGGACTTTCCAGTTCAGGAGTCTCTCTTCTTGTGCCGGGGGATTCTCAGCGGAATCCTCAATGGGAGGGACGAGTCTTCTCGGCAATCTGCAGGTGACCAGGAAAGAACATAACGACATCCCCAGACAGACCAGGAAGAGGAAGCTAAAACCAAAGCGGTTGATGAGGAACATGCCCAGGGAAGGAACGATGGCTAAAGAGATGTTGGGAGCCAGCATGAAGTAACTCAGGCTCTGTCCGAGGTGCTCCTTCGGGCTGATGTTCGCGATCATTGTAAAAGAGGCCGTATGGAACAGGGCCAATCCAATTCCCTGAAGTGTTCTCAGAATGAAAAGAGGCCAGAACGGGGGAGCGAAGAGATAGGCGGAAGAGGTGAGAACAAAGAGAAGGGCCCCTGCAACCATGAAGTTCTTCTCGGGAATCCTCAAAAGGGCTTTTCCGACAAAAGGCCTGAGGGCGAGGGAGGAGACGAAGAAGACCCCGATGAGGACGCCTATTTCCACTTCCCCGCATCCGGATTTCATAAGATAGATCGGAAGGGTGGGGATGAGGATGTTATAGACGCTGATGAAGGTGAATTGAGCACCGATCCCGAGGGTGAATTCCCGGGTGAATATTTCCCTTGCCGTTTGTACCGTCATATCCCGCGCTTCGTCAAAAATTAGAAATCGTCCAACGGTTATGGTAAGGATACCCGTATCGTCGCTCGGTAACGTCGTTCGTCTAACCACTTGACGTAACCCTCTGGCTTCACACGAAACGGGCTTCGTAACCGTCACCCTGACCCAAGAACCGGTAGACGAGTCATTGTTCTCGTTTGCCGCCCGAGCGTAGATGATACCGTAATGATTTCAAAGTATTCATCTTTATGAGGAATTTTTCAACTCTTCATTTCCTGGCAGAGGGCTACCCTCCTTGAAATTCTCTTCCGACTGGGACTTGACAAGGACCTATGATCTATGTCAAGTGGGAGGGTATTGAAAAAGAGAAGAATAAACCCATGATCCTTCCTGGTTTCACTTCCGGCCTATGTTAGAAAAGGGAGCGGTTCCCAAACAGATACTTTCCGTTTCGGATGTGATGGCACTCATCGTGGGTGTCGTCGTCGGAATCGGTATCTTCAAGACGCCCTCCATGATTGCAGCCAATACCGGGGGGGAGGGTCTCTTTTTTCTGGCCTGGCTGGCCGGGGGGATCATCTCCTTCATTGGGGCTCTCTGCTATGCGGAGCTGGCTACCACCTATCCCCATACCGGGGGGGATTACCACTACCTGACGCGCGCCTTCGGCAGGGAGACGGGTTTTCTTTTTGTCTGGTCCCGGATGATGGTCATTCAACCCGGTTCCATTGCCATGCCTGCATTTGTGTTCGGCGACTATCTCTCGCGGATCCTGCCCTTGGGCCCTTTTGGCCATTCCATTTATGCGGCGCTTTCCATTGTCGTTCTGACCGTGATGAATCTGATGGGGACCCACAGGGGTAAGAGCACGCAGGTGGTCCTGACCGTCGTGAAGGTGGTCGGGCTGGGTTTGATTGTGGCGGCCGGAATAATTTCATTTCCCTCTGCCGTTCCCAAAGTGTCCACGGATGCTCCCATGGCCTCTTCCTTTGGATTGGCAATGGTCTTTGTGCTGCTGACCTTCGGAGGATGGAACGAGGCGGCCTATGTGTCGGCTGAGTTACGGGATGTGCGGCGAAACATGGTCCGGGCACTGCTCTGGGGGATCGGTCTCATTACGGCGATCTATCTTCTCATCAACCTGGCGTATGTGAGGGGATTGGGATTGAAAGGCATGGGGCAATCGGACGCGGTGGCTGCAGATCTGGTGGGCCGCCTTTTCGGACAGGGAGGGGTCCAATTCATCAGCCTTCTCATCATCGTCTCAGCGCTGGGGGCCATCAACGCTTGCATCTTTACCGGGGGGCGCACCAATTACACGCTGGGGAGGGATTTTTCCCTTTTTGCATCCCTCGGGAGGTGGCATGGACCGTCAAACACTCCAAGGAATGCCCTGCTGTTTCAAGGGGCCATTTCCCTGATCCTGGTGTTATTCGGTGCCCTGGCTCGTAAAGGTTTTGTCACCATGGTGGAGTATACCGCCCCGGTCTTCTGGTGCTTCTTTCTCCTTGCGGGCCTGTCGCTCTTCGTTCTACGCATGAGGGAGCCCGGGGTGTCCCGGCCCTTCAAGGTGCCGTTCTATCCGTTTACCCCCCTGTTGTTTTGTCTTACCTGCGTCTATATGCTCCAATCGAGCGTGGCTTATACCGGGATTGGGGCGCTGGTGGGTGTGGCAGTCCTCCTGGCGGGGGCACTGATCTTGGTTTTGACCCGTTGGATCCGGGTATGAACCCGCTCATCGCGGAAATGAACCCGGACAAACCTCCAAAGCGTTACCCCTCCGGATATCTGCGGAATCTCATTTCATCAAAGAGAAGGAGACGGAAATGTTGAAGTTGCGGCCCATCATAGGTTTCGTGGTTCTATTGACAATCGTTGCGGGCTTTGGGGTGGCCGCCCGCTGCCAGGAACGCGTGCCCGATGTCCATTTTGTTCCCACCCCGGACGAGGTGGTGATGGAGATGCTCAACATGGCCCGGGTCGTTAAGAACGATGTGGTCTATGACCTCGGCTGCGGAGACGGCCGCATCGTCATTACGGCGGCAAAAACATATGGGGCGCGGGGCGTCGGCGTGGACATCGACCCCGTACGTATTCAGGAGAGTAAAGAAAACGCTTTGAAAGCTGGGGTGACCGACCGCGTGAGGTTCACTCAGCAAGACCTCTTCAAAACGGATTTCAGCGAAGCCACCGTGGTCTTTCTTTACCTGCTTCCTGAACTGAATCTGGAACTCCGGCCGAAACTGCTTCGTGAGTTGAAACCGGGGAGTCGCATCATCTCTCATGAATTCGACATGGGCGACTGGAAGCCCGACAACTCGGGAGTGGTGCGTAACGTAAAGCTCTACTACAATCCCAAAGTCCCCTTTGAAAAGGATACTTACTTTTATTACTGGGTCGTTCCCGCGGAGGTGGAAGGAACATGGCGGTGGACTCTTCCCACATCGAAGGGCAAGGAGGACTATCTCCTGCATCTTGGTCAGAAGTTTCAGGAGATCACGGGTGAAATAAGCGTGAAGGGCCGAAAGGTGCCCATCACGGAACCTCGCCTGGTGGGGGACCAGATCAGTTTTACGGTGAAAGATGAGGCAGACAAAGAGGACCCGGGTATGCGGTTCAACGGGCGCATCACGGGCGATGCGATCACGGGAAACGTGGAAGTTCGGGGGAAGCCCGTTCCGGAAATCGTCGGCTGGGCGGCTCGACGTTAGGGCCCAGCGCCGATAAAGCAGTGACCAGTGATCAGTAACCAATAACCAATAACCAATGAACAGTATTATAGGCGCAGCTCTTAAGTTTGAAAAATCGCCACGCCTACTTGAGAGAAATCTTGCTTCACTTTTTTGCATCGGGGATGACCGGACGGCACACGTGGGAAAGCTCCCGAAGATAACCCAGAGAGGGGACGTCGGCAGTCGCCCGGCGAAGAGCGTGAAGCCCTGCAGGGATGTGTTCGAGAAAAGCCGGGAGGCCTTTTCTGAGGCCCAGGAACCCATAGGCCCCGAGGGCCTGCATGAGACGCTGGGCTGACGCCATCCAGAACATCTCCTGAAAGGCATTCCAATCGAGATTCCATTTCGACAGGCCGTGATAGAAGGAGAGAAGCTGCTTCTGCTCCTCCCTGGAAAGAACGACATAGGGATCGCATAGTAGGGAACCGAGGTCGTAGAAGGGGCTTCCGAAACGCATCCCCTGAAAATCGATGAGGAAGGGTTCTCCGTCACGGATCATCACGTTCTGGGACTGGAGGTCCCGGTGGACAAGAGTGCGCGTGCCTCCCGAGAGTCGTTCTGCAAGGCTGGAGAACTCCGAATCCAGGTCCCGCTCGAAGGAGGACTCCATTTCAATTCCGCAAACATCCCTGACGAAATGGTCTTTGAAGTAATCTTGCTCCCAGCGGTAAAGTTCGGGGCCAAAGCCTTCCATAAGCCTGACCCGTCCCGAAGGAAAATCTTTTTCAGGGAACGAATGGAGTCGGTGCACAACCGTGAGCGTCTTCTGATAAAGGGGCCGCCGGATTTCCCAGGACTTTTCCCGAAAGAACCAGAGGTCAGTCTTGCCAAGATCTTCCATGACAAGGATGCAGCGGGCTCTATCGTGGTGCATCACCCGGGGGACCGGGAGATGGATCTCCCGCAGAAAGACCGCGATGTCGGCAAAGTAACTATTCTCGACGCGGGTCGGCTCATAGCGGACCAGAATGGCGCTCCCCTCAGGGGGCCACCGCAGCCGGTAGTAAGTGCGGTCCGATCCTCTGGCCTCAAAGGGAAAAAGCTCGACAGCAACGGACACTCCGAGTCCCAGGACCTCCCGCGCCAACGCGATCAACTCGTCGTCAGGTTTCATCTGTTCCCACCAAGACATTGGAATAATGGAATATTGGAATGTTGGGTATAAAGCCAAAAGAGCTCGATTCCATGCCGCCGTATTTCACGTTTCCATTATTCCATTCTTCCAATATTCCAGTCCTCTTTTCTGAGTTTTTCGTAGCTTTCGATTGATCCAACGTCATGCCACAGGCCTTCATCGATGACGACCCCCCGGACGGCCCCGGCTTGTTCCATGATTCTTCTGATAAAGAAAGGAACGACGGACTCGACCGTTCCGGCTTGGAGAAACCGGAGGATCGATGTCTCAATGGAGTAAATGCCCGTGAAGAGGCAGTTCCGGACCCCCGGCTTCCCAAGCATGTGCCGGAGATCGCAGATCTCGCCGGCTTCATTGACGCTGACATTGAGCAGGGGACCCCGGCTCCGCAGGGCAAGGGATACCTCCGGCCGGTTCCGTTCGTGGGCCTCCAGAAGCTTCTCCAGAGGAAGGTCGGTTACGATATCGCCATTGTAACAGACAATGGCCTCGTCTTCCGTCAGTAGATCCTCGATGTTCTTCAGCCCGCCCGCCGTGTCCAGAAGGACCGGTTCGTGGCGGAAGGTGATGGGGATACCACGCCATCGTTGATCGGGAAATCTCTTCATGTAGGCTTCCGGGCAGTGGTGGGTATTCACGATGAACCGGTCCACGCCGACCTTCAGAAGATGATCCATGGCAAAGGCGATGATAGGTCTTCCCCCGATCTCCAGCAGGGGCTTCGGACAGCGTTCCGTCAGGGGCCGAAGCCTCGTTCCCAGCCCGGCGCCCAGGATGAAAGCGGTCTTAAATCGTCGCCGTTTCAATCCACTCCTCCATTTTCACTGCGGTCTCCCCGGCGTCGGCCGGCCGTACCGGATGATTGGGGAGTTAGAGGGATAGGAGGACGGGGTGAGAAAACCGTTTTTCATTCATCCCTATCCTCCTATCTTCCCAACCCCCATCTTCTCATCTTCCTATCTTCTCTTCCCGAACTCCGGATCGATCTTAACCAACCCTGTGACGATGAAACCCGGTACCGTCGCGGCCATGACCCAGAGGAAGAAATGAGGATAGCCCAGTTGCTCCTGAAGCCAGCCGCTCATCATGGCAGGTCCCATCATTCCGAGGGCCATGATTCCTGTGGAGATGGCGTAGTGCACCGTCTTATGTTCGCCCTCGGAGACCATGATCATGAACATCGTGTAGGCTGCGAATCCGAACCCATAGCCGAACTGCTCCACGGCAACACAGAGGTTGATCACGAGAAGATTTTCCGGCATGGCCTGCGAGAGATAGACAAAGGCCAGGTCAGGCAGGTGCATGGCACAGGCCATGATCCAGATCCAGTATCTGAGCCCTTTTCTGCAGATGGCGTACCCTCCGAGAAGTCCGCCCAGCATGAGTGACATGACGCCCACCGTGCCGTAGGTGATCCCCAACTCGGAGGTGGTCAGTCCCAGGCCTCCCTGTGAGCGCGGATCGAGGAGAAAGGGGGCGATGATTTTGGCAAGCTGGGTTTCCGCTACCCGATAGAAAAGAAAGAAAGCCAGAATGGGCAAGATGTGTTTTTTTGCAAAAAAGAGGGCAAAGATGCGGAGGGACTCCCGAACAAGGGACCTGGAAGGGTGGCGTTCGGCAGGCCGGTCCAGCGGAGGGCAGGGGAGGGCGAGAGTGTGATAGAGGAAGAGACCGGCAAAGACCGAAGCCACCACGACAAGGGTGATGGCCCACGCCGTGGAGATATCGTGACCGCTTTTCTCGAGGGAGCCGGCGAGGAGAACCAGTCCGCCCTGGGTCGCAATCGTGGCGATGCGGTAGAAGGTTGTCCGAACCCCTGCGAAGGCGGCCTGGGAATGCTCCGGGAGCCCGAGCATATAAAAACCGTCGGCGGCGATATCATGGGTGGCCGAACTGAAGGCCATCAGCCAGAAGAAGGCAAGGGTGTACTGAAAAAAACGGGTCACAGGGATCATCAGGGCCGTGCACGCAAGAGAGGCCCCGATGAGGACCTGCATCACCAGGATCCAGCGGCGTTTCGTCGCAAAGAGGTCGACCAGGGGGCTCCAGAGGGGCTTGATGACCCAGGGGAGGTAGAGCCAGCTTGTGTAGAGGGCGATGTCCGTGTTTGAGATGCCGAGCCGCTTGTAGAGAACGACGGAAACGGTGACCGCCATGATGTAAGGGATTCCCTCCGCAACATACAGGGAGGGGACCCAGGTCCAGGGATTCCGCATTGAAGGTTTTCGGTGGTTCATCGCTCTTTTGCACCTGGACTTCGGGAAGAATGGAACGATGGAATACTGGAATATTGGGTTAACCCAAACCCAAAAAGCGGAGACCGCAATCGATCACTCTTCTTATTCTTTTCCCATTATTCCACCATTCCATTATTCCAACTATCCTGCTTCGTCAATAGACTTTCTTTATGTCGACGCCTCTGAAGTAATGCTTCAGGATTTCCTCGGCTGAAAATCCCTGCGTGGCCATGACCGCAGCGCCGATCTGACAGAGGCCCACTCCGTGTCCCCAGCCGGCGCCGTCGAAGATGAACCGCTTCACCTCACCATCGCGATAGCGTGTTGTCGCCACGATGAAAGCGCTGCTGTAAAGATGGGTCCGTGAAAGCCAGCGGCGGATCTCAAGTTCCTTTCCCACGACCAGCGTCTTCTCTGAGCCGACGATCTTCAACCGTGAGATCCTGCCGGATGGGCCGCGGTGAAGGGGGACGATCTCCTGGAGCCTTCCGAAATCGAACCCCGATTTTTCCCGTAAGATCTCCTGCAATTCCTCGCGGGAATATTCGACCCTCCATCGGAAGAAGCGTTTTGTTTCCAGGTCGAACTCAGGAAGAATCGTCTTGAGCAGGGCTTCGTCTTTTGTGTTGCAGTAGGCCTCCGGGTCTGAAAGGATCCAGTGACTTGCCTCTCCCTCCGTGACGACCGGCGGATGGAGAACGGGTCCATCCGGCAGGCTTCGGAGATACGGGATCCGTTGATCATCCCAGGCCGTTTCAAAATCCTCCGTAACCCCTCCGCAGGCCTTCGAATATCGGGCATCACAGATTTGATCGTGATAGGTGATCACCCTTCCCCGGGTTTCTCTCACGGCTTGCTCGGCCTCTCTGCTTGCGATCCTGGCGATGCCCTGGTAGCGCTGGCAGTGATCATCGGCGCAGACGTCGAAGAGGTCGTGGTCCTCCCGGTCATACCAGCGTATGCATTCTTCATCCGTGATCTTTCCCGCCGGCCGGGAGGCCTCTCCCTTTGCCTTCCTGCGCTCAAGTCCAGCCAGGAGCCAGCTTCGCGAAAGAATGGCATGAACCTTCAGAAACGGCTTAGGCGCGGCGGGATTCATCTCTGAGGAGATCACACTCACCAGATACTCCTCTAAGGGGATGACATTGAGTGCTGTCAGTGTTCCATCGCTGCGTGCCCGGAGCACCAAGGTTCCATGAAAGGCCTGGTCCTCCTTTCTCTCCCAATGAAAAAGGTTTCCGATTGTGACATCGAAGAGAGTGAATGTTTGTTTCGGATCGCACTCCGTTCCGCCGTCTTGAAATGCGGACTGGGGCGGGGTCGAAGGGATCGAACCCTTTCGGGGGGTGAGTCTGAGCGACGGGGAACGGGCGATTTCATGACCTGCCCGATCGGAGAGCACGATCCTGCCTTGCTCCGTAACGGCAGAAAACCAGCCTGATACGGGGCCGAATCCGTTTCCGAGGAAATCCCCGTCAAGACGTCCGGTGACTTTGTCCCGGCGGTCCATGATGCCGACAGTGATCTCCGGCTGCCCTTCTATGGGTTCCATTCTTTCCATGTCTGAGGATCCTGCTTTCGTCTTTCCTGATTTGGCAACCCTCCAATTATTACTTTCTCGAAGGCATTGTCAACAGGCCCGCCGGGAAAAACTCCTGATAGGGAGGCCTACCGTCATTTTTCTTCTGAGATCTGAGGCTTGTCCGCGGAGAAGAGAATGATTATCATTTAATTAAAGGGACGTAGTCAGTCCAGGTCCCCGGCAGGAAGGAGGAACAAAGATGGAAAAACTTCTGAGATGCAGGAATCTGGGCCCCGATTGCGACTTCGAGGCCTGCGGGGAAAACGCGGAGGAAGCGTTGAAGACTGCCGTCGATCACGCTCGAGTCATGCACGGTTTACGAAAAATCACGGAAAAAGACCGTGCCCGGTTTCGGGAAGGAATCCAGGATGCATTCTGTGTCCCCAAGGGAGGTTACAATCCCGGCGGGGGAACTTTGGCTTGACCGGTATGTGTCCTCCGCAAGCCCGGGTCTTCAGGGCGGAGAGCTTCACCCTGAAGCCTCACCGGGCTTTCTCCGCCGGTTTCCCGGCGGTCCGAATGGCCGGAGCGGGGTCGGATCTGTTATAAAGATCGAACGGTTCAGCCTGGCTTCGTGATTTTCTAAGGTCCGATCGTGTTATCCTCTATCTTCTCCCTCACCACCGGGTCCGTCCCTGCTTCGCCACAGGCCCTTCGCATTATTCTGGGTTGCGCGAGGATGTACGACAATCGCCTTTCAGGTCCAGGGCGTCGCCGTGGGCTGGCAGATCTATTCCCTGACCGGAAGCCCATTTTATCTCGGCCTGGTCGGACTCGCACAATTTCTTCCGATGTTCCTTCTGACACTCGCGGTGGGCCACGTTGCCGACCGGTACGATCGCCGTATCGTTGTCCGGGGGTGCCAGGTCGTGGAGGGATTGGCAGTCGGAGCCCTGGCCTTCGGCAACCTTATGGGTTGGCAGAGCAAGGAGGGAATCCTTGCCACCGTGTTCGTCATCGGAGCGGCACGGGCCTTCGAGGGGCCCACGATGCACGCCCTGGTGCCGGGACTGGTTCCCGGCCCTCTCATACCGCGGGCCGTCGCTCTGTCTTCTTCAGCCCACCAGACCGCCACCATCCTTGGCCCGGCGCTCGGCGGGTTGCTCTACGCCACCGGTCCCACCTCGGCCTATGCGATGTCGAGCGTCCTGTTTCTTGCGGCAAGTGCGCTCGTCGCGTTGATCCGGATCGAACGCGTCCCCCCGGTGCGCGAGCCGGTGAGCCTTCGGTCCCTGTTTGCCGGCATCGTTTTCATCCGGAACCACAGGGTTATTTTAGGCGCGATCTCCCTCGATCTGTTTGCCGTGCTCCTCGGCGGGGCAACGGCATTACTGCCGGTCTATGCACGGGATATCCTCGTGACCGGGCCTGGGGGATTGGGCCTGCTGCGCTCGGCGCCCGCGGTGGGTGCCCTGGCCATGTCGGTCTTCCTGGCCCGATACCCGCTCCGGCGCCGGGTGGGGCGGATCATGTTCGGTACTGTGATGATCTTTGGTGTTGCCACAATCGTGTTTGCCGTATCGACCTCGTTCATGCTTTCCCTTGGCGCGTTGATGGTGCTGGGGGCTGCGGACGTGATCAGCGTCGTGATCAGGACCTCTCTCGTGCAGATGGGAACTCCCGATGACATGCGGGGACGCGTGAGTGCCGTGAACTCGATGTTTGTCGGGACGTCGAATCAACTCGGGGAGTTTGAGTCCGGTCTGACGGCGGCCCTGTTTGGGGTCGTGCCCGCCGTCCTGATCGGCGGAGTGGGCACGATCATCGTCGTCCTCATCTGGATGCGCCTCTTCCCGCAGATCGTTCGAACCGACTCCCTTGAAGTCTGATTGCGAAGAGTTGCATATTTCCCCGGATTCAAGAAGAATAACGGGGAAAGCGGATCCCGGGAGGGGAGATCTCGTCGGGGATTCCTCCATAGATCAGAAGGGGTTTGGAGAGGCATTGATCGATGTCCACCGAGTTCCGGCTCATTTCAAGAAACTTCCTGCTTCTCTGCATTTCAAATTTCCTCTATTTCGGAAGCTTCTATCTGCTCCTTCCAACGCTGCCGCTGTATGTGGCACAACTGGGCGGGTCTGCAAGCCAGATCGGCACGGTGATGGGCGCCTTTACCCTGGCTTCGGTCTTTGTGCGGCCGCCTATGGCGAAACAGGCTGATATCCATGGACGCAGGCGGTTCATGCTTATCGGCGCCGGTTTGTTTTCCCTGCTCTTTCCGTTCTACGGGCTCATTCAATCCATGATTCCTCTCTACATGATCCGATTGGCCCACGGGGTTGCCCACGGCATCTATCTCGGTTCCTCTTTCGCCTATGTTGCGGATTTGGCTCCGATGGAGCGCCGGGGAGAGGTCATCGGAGTTTATGCCACCTCCAACGTTGTGGCGATGGCCGTCTTCCCGGGCATCGGGATCTGGCTCCTCGACTACGTTGCGGGGAACTTCTCGGTTCTGTTCACCGTTTCCGTGATCATGAGCGCCATCGGTTTCTTAGCGATCGTTGGAATGAGTGAAATCAAACCCAGCTCAGTCAGAATGGAGGGGACGAGGCTCCTGTCCGTCATCCGTCGACGGGCTGTGTGGGTCTGCTCGGTCGCCCTTTTTTCGGGAGCGACCGTTTATGGCGCGGTTGCCACCTTCCTGCCCGTCTATGCTCCGGAACGGGGGATCAGGAACTTTGGAGTCTATTTCACCGCTCTTGCTGCAAGTATCCTGGCCAGCCGGGTCGTGACAGGAAGACTGTCCGACCGTATCGGGAGACGGAAAGTCATCTTACCCTTTATGGGGTTGTTGATCGTGGCGGTTTTCCTACTTCCGTTTCTGCACAGCCTCTCCATGCTCGTCCTCGTCGGGATCTGCTTCGGGCTTGGATTTGGGGCTTATATGCCTACCCTGAATGCCCTGGTCGTTGATGAAACGCCGCCCGGAGAACGGGGAAGCGCTGTCGCTCTCTTCACGGCGTCTATGGACGTGGGCATTACCACGGGTTCAATCGGTTTGGGGATTGCGGCCGACATCTGGGGATATGCGGTCATGTTCGCCATAGGCGGGTTTGTTGTCAGCGGCGGGCTACTGGTTTTTGCCCTGAGCACCAGAACAAATGGACCGGTAAAAAAACAGCATTAATCATTGTTTCGAAGACGTACACAGGGCCGTCAGCGATTCCACTCGCCCGGTGATAATAAAAAGGAGGGATTCCCATGGTGAAGCAAACAAAAGGAAAGAAAAGTGTCTTCAAGGCTCGGAAGAGATCCGTTGCTCAAACCTCCAGGACCGCCCGGGCTGGAAAAAAGACCGCGGTACGGAGCCGTCGTCCGTTCGTGATCGATTTGCACGCCCATGTCATCGTGCCGGAGGTGGTTGCCTTTGCACAGGGTCACGTCGTCAAGGGGGCACCCCCGAATGACCCACGCATCCCCGCTGAGGCCGTTCGCGCTGCGCGGGAATGGGGCGAGAGGACCCATCGGAAGATGGTTGATCTTCAGGAACGCCTGCGGGACATGGACCGGACCGGTGTGGATATCCAGGTGTTGACGCCGAGTCTCGTCCATCAGAACACCACCTGGGCGGCACCGGAAACGAGCCTGAAGATGGAACGGCTCACCAATGAGCGGGTTGCAGAGTACGTCGCGGTTGCCCCGGACCGCTTCGTCGGCTTCGGCGGTGTGCCGCTTCAAAGCCCGGCGCTCGCCGTGCAGGAACTCGAACGGTGCATCAAGGAACTCGGGCTGCGGGGGGTCCAGATTTCTTCCACCGCCGGTGCGATGGAACTGGGGGATCCCGGGCTGCGTCCCTTCTGGGCGGCTGCTGAGAAGATCGGCGCCGTGGTTTACATCCATCCCGCAGGGGAAACCAGCCCGCGGTATGCAAAATTCCATCTGTGGAACAGCGTCGGCCAGCCGCTGGAGGAGGCGATGGCCATGGCATCCCTGTTCTACGAAGGTGTGCTCGATGCCTTTCCGAAACTGAAGATCTGTATCGCTCACGGCGGCGGCTATCTGCCGTTCTATGCGGGCCGGGTGGACCGCAATTACCTGGAGAAGCCCTTCACCCGGGTCAACATGAGCAAGTCTCCGAGTGAGTATATGAAACGGCACTTCTGGTACGACACCTGCCTCTACAATCAAGACATGCTGGAGTATCTGGCCGGCAAGGTGGGCCCGTCGCGTATCGTCATGGGTTCCGACTACCCGGTCGGGGAAGCGGACCCGGTGGGTTTTATCACAACTTCACGCAAGCTGTCCGCAGCCGACAAGGTGGCCATTCTCGGCAAGAACGCAGCCGCACTCCTGGGGATTTCGATCTGAGGATCGGAGGGGGAGGACCCGGCGCCTCCCCGGCCCCCTTTCTCTCCAAACGCTGAGGTCTCAGACTCACCCTTCTTCTACGGGTTTTTCGATACCGCTCGATTTCCCGCCATCGCATGGGTATTCCAGTGTGCACTTTGGGGTCTAAATGACACACTTCAGTTTTTCCTTGACAAAAAAAGACCGTTTTGATAGGTATTTTACCGACCGGTCGATTAAGCATACCCAGACATTTTTGCTCTGATCTCAATGGAAACAGCTTCCAAGGAGGTATAGACCGATGAAGAGACTATTTTGGGTATCATGCGTCCTGGTGATTGTTTTAGGCGCGGCAGCGGATCAGCCAGCCCCGGCTCAAACGATCAACTTCAAACTCGCCACACACGTTCCTCCCCAGCATTACGCCAACAAAGCCTTCGAACAGTGGATCGCAGAACTGGACAAGCGCAGCGGGGGACGAATCAAGGTCACACTCTACCCGGGGCAGAGTCTGGGCAAGATCCCGGATGAGTGGAACATGCTCAAGTCGGGCATCAGCGATCTGGGCTGGATCCTTCCGATGTACTTTCCCGGAACCTTTCCCCTTGCCGACGTGAGCGATCTTCCCTATCTCATGCCCTCCGGCAAACGGGATCTGACTGTCCTCAACGCCCTTTTTGACAAATTTCTGAGTAAAGAATTTGGAGAAGTCAAAA
>CAVSVC010000013.1:0-9651 GCA_963731045.1 uncultured delta proteobacterium
ATACGCTCCATTCATCTGCGGCGGCCTGTTCTGTTTCCGGGGCCGGGAGGGGGTTATGAAACGCACAGGCATTGTCAAGCACGAAACGTATCTGGAGCATGTGATGGACCCCGGCCATCCGGAGAGCCCGGAACGATTGAGGGCGATCTACCAGATGCTTGAAGAGAAGGAGATGAAAGGGCTTTGGCTGAGTTGATCAGTCCTCGGGAGGCCACCCGGGAGGAACTGGAGACGATCCACTCTCCCGATTATATCGATCTGGTGGCTTCCACGGCAGGCAAGTCCCATGTCCGACTCGACATGGACACCTCCACCTGCGCCAAATCTTACGAAGCTGCCCTCCTGGCTGCCGGAGGATTCATGGAGTTGATCAAGGCTGTCATGGAAGGAAAACTCGACAACGGATTTGCCCTGGTGAGACCTCCGGGCCATCATGCGGCGAACAAGGCCATGGGCTTCTGTCTCTTCAACAATGTGGCCATCGGCGCCAAGTATGCCATCAAAAATTTCTCCCTTGATAGAATCCTGATTGTGGACTGGGACGTCCACCACGGAAACGGCACGCAACACTCCTTTTACGAAGATCCGCACGGTCCTCTACTTCTCCACCCATCGCTATGGTTTCTTCTATCCAGGGACTGGGGCGGCGACGGAGGTGGGCAGAGGGAAGGGGGAGGGATTTACGGTGAATATCCCGATTTCCTACGGGTGGGGATTCTCTCTATGGGAATTATTTCGAGACTCTATCCTCCAGGCCCATCGCATTGGAATACAAGCCGCAGCTGGTCCTGATCTCAGCGGGATTCGATATTCATTACGATGATCCTCTGGGAGGGATGGAGGTGACCCGAAAGGGCTTCTCGAGACTCACTCAGATTCTGATGGAGATTGCGGAGGCCACGGCTCAAGGGAAACTGGTGATCACCCTTGAGGGTGGCTATAGTGTTTCCGGGCAGTGTCAGTCTGTGAAAGCGGTATTAAAGGAGCTTCTCAGCCAGACTCACCTCTGGATAAAAAAGAATAATGAAAAAGAAGGAGACCTTATCCCCGGCTGGAACAGTCCATCCTTCAAATCAAAGAGATTCAGAAACGCTACTGGAAAGGTCTTTAGAAAACTTCCGTCATTGACCATCTCCTTCAGTTCTTTCCCAACCTTGAAGAAGGGAAGTTTCTTCGGAGGAACATCCACGATCTCCCCTGTTTTGGGGTTTCGACCCTTATACCCGCCGTAATTCCTCACGACAAAGCTTCCGAATCCCCTAATCTCATCCCTTCCCCCTTCTCCAGGCTTTCCATCATCCCATCAAAGAGGGTGTCGACAATAACCTTGGCCACTTTCTGTGTCACATTCGCCTTTTCTGACACTTTCATAATGAGCTCAGCTTTGTTCATATATCCTTCCCTTCTTTCTTAGATTAAATGGTCTCGGATATATTCCACGGCATTCTCAAAAAAGGCAACGCCCATTCCTTCCTCAGGCAATTCTTCCCGGGTCCAGCGGGGATCATTGGTTCGATGAAGATAGGCTTCTGGATGGGGCATCATGCCCATCAGTCGTCCCGTTCGGATCACAGATTCCAGCCACGGCCTCAATCGCCCCGTTCGGGTTACAGGGGTAATCCATGCAGGGTTCTTTGAACGCTTCATCCGAATACTGAAGTGTGATCAACTCCTTCTCTTTCAACTCTTTCTGAATTTCGTCTCATCCTTGGGGATGAACTTTCCCTCTCCATGCCGGACGGGAAGATAAATACCCTTCAGCCCTTTTGTGAAAATGCAGCGAGAGCGTGGATTGACTTTCAGATAGACCCATCGATCCTCAAATCTTCCGGAATCGTTCGACGTGAGCGTCGCCTCTTGCTCCGGTTCCTTTCTCTTTCCTTCAAGGTTCGAAGGAGCCAACTTGACCATTAACTGAAACCCGTTGCAGACCCCCAGGATCAGCTTGCCTGCCTTGATGAACCGCAGGATCTGATCGTAGAATCTTTCTCCACTTCCGGCCACATTCGCGTAGCGTATACGGTTCGCTGCCGCCTTTGCCGATCCCAGGTCATCCCCGTCCAAGAATCCACCGGGAAGGTTGAGGAATTGGTAGTCATCGAGCCGTCTCTTCCCGTTGAGCAACTCGCTCATATGGACGATGTCGACAATCTCAGACCCTCCCAGACGGCATCCATGGGCCATTTCCATTTCACAGTTGGTGCCGTATCCGGTGACGACGATGGAACGAACCTCTTTTTCACGACTTCTTTCCCGGCTTGCGAAACGATTCTACAAGTCCCTGAAATTTCTGTTCATAATGCATCCGGTTCTTGCTCGTAGACCCGGCGAAGAGGACTTCCCCTTCGGAACCCTTTGGAATCCGGACCCAGATCTTCTGATGGGAGAAAAAGAAAGAGACGATGAAACCCAGGACCATCGGGCCACTGGTTGAAACCACCCATACATCTTGTAATTTGCCTGAAGTCCCGTATACTCTTTTTCCAATACTCCTTCAAAGGTAAGAAAGAAGTCTCCGCCTCCCTGTTGATTGGATTCAGAAGCCCCTTTTAGAACCCAGAAGGCCCTCGGTCTCTCCTCCGGCTTAAACAGGGCAACCTGAACAGCTTCTCCGGAATTGGGAACGTCGTGGACGTATCTCAAGATCCGAACCTGTGCGTTGCTGTTTGGAATGGGAACGGTGTCGCCCTCAAGGCGCTTACGACCCTCTTCTCTTTCTGTCCCCTCCACTGAACTCCCAGGCTGACTTCGTGAAGCGCTCCGTAACTGGACTGATAGAAAGCGATCCCCTGGTAATGGAGCGGATGATTGACCCTGACAGTCTGCTTCAAGGCCTCTTTTCCGTCTTCCAGGACCGAGACGACGCTGGAGTACTCTTTGACAAGTTTCTCCGGACGGGGAAGGTCGTAGTAAGAAATCTGAAAATCGTCCAGTCGCAAGCCAAAGGAAAGAGGATAAGGAATGTCTCCCTTTGCCCCTCTCACAAAGACCTTGTCGACCGTTTCTCCTTCGAGGATATTGACGAAGGCCCTAAACCCGAAAACGGAGCCCATCAGACCTCCAACCAGGATGATCAGGATGCTGATGTGGGAGATCGGAACCCCCAGTCTCGATAATCGTCCTTTCTCGGAAAAGAGTGTGACGGCGGAGGGAGTTTCGATTCGCTTAACATCCTTATACCACTCCTTGATCTTCAACCGGATCTGATCCTCCATTCCGGAGGCTAAGCCGTGAACACGAACTTTCTCGACGTAAGGAAGAGTCCGAATCATCGAATCTTCAAGTCCGTTCTGACCGGACCCGCGGACCATCTGGCTCCAAATCCCGGGAAGCCGACGGATCGAACAGGCAAAGAGGTTTATCACCAGCAAGAGAAGAATGGCGCTGAACCACCATGAATGATACATGTCGAAAAGATTAAAGAAGTCCAGCAATTCATAGAGCGTTTCTCCGTACCGCCGAACATAATCTTCCCTCGAAGCATTCTGCATGATGACCGTGCCGATGATCGAGAGAAGGGCAAGGAGAATAAGAAGAAAAATCGTCAGCTTAACGGAGCGAAACAGTTCAAAAAGAAGGGAATAGACACTTTTTTCTTTTTCTTGGGTTTTAGGCTTCTGCTCTTTCATAGACTTCCTAAGTAATGGGGTGAGTTGCGAGAAACCTTTCGACAGATCACCGGGCATCCGACAGAAAACAGCTTCACCTTCAAAATCTTCCAATTATGAGGGAAGTATTTGAATTTTTAACATGAATTATCCTTTTGTGTCAAGCAGAAAGGGGTAATTCCACGGCGGAATTACCCCTTTCTGTCTTTCCAATATCGTTTGGCTCCTCAGCTTAAACGAAATTCTCGGTCTTTCATTTGGCCTTCACATGGCATTGAGTACATCCTGTCGGCCCAGCCGGTTTGTTTGCTTTTTTTGCGTCATCATGGCAGCCTTTGCAGTCCTTGTGAAAGGCATCTTTGGCAGCGACCGCCTTTCCTTCTGCTTTGGCCTTATGACACTCCAGACACAGCTTGCCGCTTGTCTCTCCCGCCTTCCAAGTGTGGTGACACTTGATGCAGTCGATCTTCAGTGTCTCTGCATGTTTTTTATGAGTGAATGTCACCTTCCCGTTAGAAGCGTTGAATTCAACCACGTCCTTTGCCGCCAATACCCCACTTACCACCAAGACGGAAAGGACAAAGCATGCAAGAAGACTTGCAGTCAAAATACTTTTCTTCATCTCTTTTTCACCCCCTTTCTTCTTGACTTGGAATGGGCTGATTTAGGAACCTCTCAAATTTCAAGTCTAACAAACATTCGCCTTTTGTCAAGCTTAAAAAGGAGCAAAAATGCAACCCTTCAGACGGGTGGAATGACAGAGAGAGATCAGGCTGCGGCTTCCCTTTTTTCCAGTGTCTCCAGATAGGCTTCGAGACGGGTCTTGATCTGCGCCTCGGAGTAAAACCGCGGATCTCCCATATCGGATTCAAAGACCAGGGCAGGTATTCCTGTTCTCTCCGTAATGATCTTCCGGATCTCCGGAATGGCGAAGGTGACGGCCTTGCAGCTCCGGTTGAGAAACATGATGGTGCCGTTCAAGGCATACCGCCGGTAGAGGTCCAGGGCTCTTTCTGCCCTTTCTTCCAGTTCCACATTGGAAAAAACCGAAACATAATTCTCTGCCAGGCTTCGGATGGGGTCCCGAACATCGAATTCATAACACCAAGTCTGTGTATAGAGGGAGGTGAGAATGTTGGCACCGCGGCCGGCAAGAAGGTTGAAGTGGTCCTTGAACTTGAACCACACAGGGAGGTTTTCCCAGTAAAGACGGAATTTTTCATTTGCCACCGCACCGATTCCCTTGGAGATTTTCTCTTCCAGAAATTCCTCCACCAGGACCTTGTAATAATGAGCCGCCTCGGGGGTCCCTCGCAGATAGACGTTGATGGCCATATGGATGAGCGTATCGAAGATCGAGATGGGAGAAGGCTTGTGGCTAGCCAGGTCAAGAAATGCCTTATACCCCCTGCACGCCTCGTTCGAATAGGTCATCACTTCGCGGAGCCGGTCCATATCAAATCTCTTTTTCGTTTTCTCTTCCAGGGCCTCAATCATCTCGTAAAGCTGTTTTTCAACATAAGCCAGGATATTCTTTCTCGCCTCCGCCTTCCGAATATAATGAGGGGTATCGAAGACAAAGACCGGCAGTTGGTATCGCCGCGAGAGCACCTCGAACCATTTGGTCAGCGTGAAGCATTGGGCATTACAGGCCACCAACAGATCGGGGTCGGGAATGCCGCCAATGGGACTCTCTTTCAATTCCCTGTATCCAAGATCGCTCCGGGCATAGGCACAGAGATGACTGGTATAACCCAACCGCTCCACCGCCATGGAAAGCTTTGCCGTCATCCGGTTGGTGATACACATCACCGCATGATTCTCCGGGTAGATCGGAATGACATCATGGGCATAGAAAATCTCGACCGGTGAGACGGCTGTCGTATACCCGATCAATTTCCCCATTTCATGGGCATGCTGAGCCCCCCGATAATAATCCTGGGTCAGCTTTTTCATCAGGTCTTTGGCTTTTGGCCGTGTCTCTTTCTCATTCCCGGGCATGGGTCTTCTGTCTCCTTCCACCCGTTTGCCTACCGACAGGCGGGCCGGGCAGGCAACGATTCCAAAAAGGCCTGAATCCTTGTCTTCATCTGGGCAAGATGGGTGGTCTGGAACTCGGTATCCAGCACCAGCATGGGGATTCCTTCCTTGCCAAGCGCTCTCTTCAGGTCGGGGAGGTCATAATCCTGAGATTCGTTGAACTTGATATGAATGTAGAGAATGCCGTCCGCATTGCCGTCTCTGGCCAGGCGAAGCAGATTGCCCAGGATCTTCTCCCCTTCATCATGGATGGGAGAGAACGGGCCCTTCTTGAAGTGGCGCTCCACCAGGGCATCCATGGGATGACCCTCGACCGGCACATCCGCTTCGATGTACCGGGTCCCCTCGCAGAGATCATCTCCAACGACCAGGGCTCCGGATTCGTCAAGAATAGAGAGAATTTCGGGAGGTTCCCAGACCACCCCGGAAAGAATCAGTCGTAACGGGGAAGATGTTCCTGCTCCCGGACTGCCTTTGCCGGAAACGTCCTTCCCCTTGTCCGATATCGAGGAGAGGAGTCGTCTGAGCAGATCGTTGTGTTCCTCCTTGGGATAAAACATGGAGGACTTGATCGTCTCAAAACGCTCTCGATTGGAGAGAAGGGAAGGAGACTGCCGGGCCTTCTCATAAAGGTCTCTCAGCATGCTCCGATTCTCGTTATAGATATGGATGCTGTTCCGGAGGGCTTCGTCGGTAATCACCTCTCCGGTATAGCTTTCCAGGCTTCCTTTCAATCTTCGGATTTCATCTCTCAGCCAGCTTCTGGCACTGGGCCGATTCACCTGACGGGGGATCAAAAAAGATTCAAAATAGTCACACGGGACACTTCGCCTCCAGATGTCGGAGAGGTGCTGCGAGGTGTCATCCACCTGAGGCAGGATGAACCCGCCGAAGAAGTCCTTCGCGTAGGTCAGGACAAGCTCGAGATTGCTTCGATCGAGAGAACAACAGTTGTCGGGCAGCTGGGAAGCCGCATGACGGATCGGCAGATTCGTTCCCAGAATCGTAAAGGGCAGAAGGCCTGCTGCATGGACAAGCTCTTCGGGCACGTCGGCCAGGGTGGAACCGATGATCTTCTTTCCCGTTCCGGACTTCCAGGCCCTTAATCTTTCAAAAGGCCCGTTTGCAATGGCACTCAGTTCTTTCAGGGCTTCCTGATCCATAACCATTCCTCGGATTCTCAATTGTCACGTCATCATGAGGGGACGGACCCAATCGTCTTCCGGTCTTCCTGCCTTAATTTCTTAGATGACCTAACCCTAGAGCGACATTTCGATCTTTTCCTTGTAGGAGGCCGTCGCGCTTGCGCACCGCAGCGCTTCAGCGCGCAGGCGCGGCTGGAAGCCGCTCCTACAGGAGGCGACAGAGTTGCGGGCACAAAAAAGTCGCTGTAGTTCTAATCTAAGGATCTATTTCCAACACTTGAAATCTGCCTTGGCCTGGGTTTCAAACCTTAACCTCAACCTCAATCTTAACCTTGGTTATTACAGCTTTCGTTCGTCGATGACTCTTTTGGCTTTTCCCTCGCTTCGTGTGATTGACTTGGGCGGGACCAGCCTGATCTTCACACCGATACCAATCATCCCACGGATTCGGGTCTCCACTTTCTTCTCCACCTCGGCAATCTTCTGAGGACCGAGGTCATAGGTTTCCTTCTTCGATTCCACATCGACATAGAGCTGATCCAAATATCCTTTCTTTCTGACGATGATGACATACTGAGGCTCCACCTCTTCCATATCGAGAAGCAGGCTTTCGATCTGGGATGGAAAGACGTTGACCCCTCCGATGATCAGCATGTCATCGCTCCGGCCATAGATTTTATCCATTCGGATAAGGGTCCTCCCGCATTCACATCTCTCTTTCCGGAGGGTGGTAATATCCCGGGTACGATACCGGACAAGCGGCATGGCCTCCCGCTGGATTGCAGTGAAGACAAGCTCGCCCTTGCTCCCCATGGGAAGGACATCTCCCGTCACCGGATCGATGATCTCCGGGATGAAGTGGTCGTCGTTGATATGAAGGCCGCTCTGCTCGGCGCAGTCAAAAGCCGTGCCGGGACCGCCGAATTCAGTCAACCCATAAGCTTCCATGGCTTTGATGCCCATGCGCTGCTCAATCTCTTTCCTCATCTCAATCGTCCAGGGCTCGGCCCCGAAGACACCGATCCGCAGGGGCAGGTCCCTGATCTTGACCCCCATCTCGTCCGCCCTCTCTGTAATCGTCAAGGCATAGGTCGGCGTACATAAGAGAGCCGTGACCCCGAAATCCTGCATGACGAGGACCTGCCTTTCCGTCTGACCCGAGGAGATCGGAATGACCGCAGCGCCGATCCGGGTCGCCCCCTGATGCATGCCGAGACCTCCCGTAAAAAGCCCCATCCCATAGGCATTCTGGCAGATATCATTGGACCGTATGCCCGCGGCATAGAGATTTCGGGCCATGCATTCCGTCCACTGCTCAAGGTCGCTTGCCGTATAGGGACCGGTGATGGGCTTTCCCGTGGTTCCGGACGAGGCATGGATCCTGACCACGTTGGAAAGGGGGACGGCACAGAGGCCGAACGGATAATGATCCCTCAGGTCCGTCTTCACGGTAAACGGAAACTTCGAAAGATCCTCCAGGGTTTTGAGATCCTCGGGCCGGACGCCTTTCTCATCAAATTTGTTCTTGTAGAATGGAACCTTGTCATAGACCCATTTCAGGTTTTTCTTGAGGTTCTCCAGCTGATGCTTCCTCTTCTCGTCCAGGGGCATGGTTTCGAACTTCTCGTTCCAATAATTCATCTCTTTTTCCCCCTTTCTTGAATTTGATGGTAAGACCTCAGGGCACTATTTCACAAAAAAAAACCAATGTCAATCGATCTGCCGATTCATCATCCACAATCAAGACGGGTAGGCGCTCCGTTTTGCCGGAGCGTGAGATCGCAGTCTGAAGGCTGCGGCTACCGTTCCGGCAGCTTCGAACAATGGGGGCTAATTCAACGGTGCATAGAAACTCAGCAACGGACATGGATAGGCCGGTCCGAAAGGCTTCGGGGCGAACCTTTAACCGGATGGGCACCCACATACCCAACACCCGCCGGACTTCACTTTTGCTGACATCCTTCCATCCCCCTAAAACATCAAATTGATCGCCTTCCGAAGCCTTGGAGAGCGGGTTGCCCATGGCCGTTCGTGCACTGTAAGGCTAATTCAACCGGACCGAGACCACCTTTGAAACCCCGGGGGTTTCCATGGTAATTCCGTAAAGGGTATTGGCAGCTTCCATCGTATTCTTATTGTGGGTAATCAGGATGAACTGCGACGTCTTGGAGAATTCCTTGATCAATCCGATAAACCGGTTGATATTGGCATCATCCAGAGGGGCGTCGATCTCATCCAGAAAGCAGAAGGGTGTGGGTCTGATCATAAAGAGCCCGAATAGAAAGGCAATGGCAACCAGTGCCTTTCTATTGGGCTCTTTATGATCAGACCCACACCCTTCTGCTTTCTGGATGAGATCGACACCCCCTCTGGATGATGCCGATATCAACGGGTTTATCGGATTGATCAAGGAATTCTCCAAGACGTCGCAGTTTCATCCTGATTACCCACAATGATACAATGGAAGCTGCCAATACCCTTTACGGAATTACCATGGAAACCCCCGGTCTCAGTCTGGCTTACAGTGCACGAACGGCCATGGGCAACCCGTCTCCAAGGCGATCAATTTGACTGTTTTAGGGGGATGGAAGGATGTCAGCAAAAGTGAAGTCCGGCGGGTGTTGGGTATGTGGGTGCCCATCCGGTTAAAGGTTCGCCCCGAAAGCTTCCCTCTTTCGGACCCGCCTATCGTGTCCCGTTGCTGAGTTTCTATGCACCGTTGAATTAGCCCCCATTGTTCGAAGCTGCCGGAACGGTAGCCGCAGCCTTCAGACTGCGATCTCACGCTCCGGCAAAACGGATTTTTGGCCTACCCGTCTTGATTGTGGATGATGAATCGGCAGATCGATTGACATTGG
>CAVSVC010000014.1:0-39040 GCA_963731045.1 uncultured delta proteobacterium
CGCTCGTCCGAGGTTGTATCGCTCTGGCTAAAAGGCCGAAAAGGGAAGATATTGCCCGCGGCATTCACATGGCGGTCGTGACTCGAGCTCTCTCTCTGTTGAAGCGAGTTTCCATACAGGAAGAGATTGTTTTTGCAGGAGGGGTTGCGCAAAATGGATGTATAAGGGATTTGTTGAGAGGGACCCTCGGCGCAGAAATTAAAATTCCCCTTAACCCCAACATTGTCGGTGCCTATGGGGCCGCCCTCCTTGCGCAGGAGTTTGAGAAGAAGCAAGTTGATCAGATGCCTATCCTAAGAATGACATTGCCTTATGAGATGGTTCAAGCAATTCTCCTGGAGCCGGGAAGGGCAGGGGCGAAAAATCAAACCCTCTGAATTGGATAGAGTCAAGGAAATTGACCCTGTTCGGATTAGAGAAAGAGCGGAACACTATTATCGAAGCGGAGAGTTTTTCTGTTCCGAGGCAATCGTTAAGGCGATTATTGTAGGGTTTCACCTTCCGGTCCCCGATCTTGTCGTAGCCATGGCCTCTGGGTTTCCATTAGGCATAGGTGGTGCAGGTTGCACCTGTGGCGCTTTATCAGGAGTGTGTCATGGCCCTCGGACTTTTTTTTGGTCGAACCGAGCCGAAGGATCGAAAAATAAGCGAGTGTATGGAATTGTCAAAAACCTTGCACGACCATTTTCGAGACCGGCACCATGCCGTGTGTTGTCGTGCGCTAACCAAAGGGATGCGATTTGGATTCTCGAAGAACAAGGGGAAGTGTGTATCTTTTACAGGTGAGATGGCCGAGGAAACCGCAAGGATCATCCTCAGTAGGAGGAAGATGGAATAAAGGCTCGAAAGGAAGGGAAAGGAGAAGTTGATTGATTGTTGTGATATGTCATGTCTTCAACCTGTTGTTAAAGCGAAGAAACCTCCCTTTATAAAAAAACACCTGTTGAATACCGCCCAGCTCTGCTGGGCGGATGAAAACAGGATCGCGAAGCGATAAAACATGCTATAAGTACTGCATGAGCCCGATAAGAAGAACAAGCCATGCGGTCTACGATTTGAAATATCATATGGTATGGGTTCCCAAATACCGGAAGATGATATTGAAAAGGGGATCTGGCCGAAAAGGGTCAAGGAGGTTTTTGCGGAGATAGCAGAGAGGTATGAGTTTGAGATAGATACGATGGAGGTGAAGGATGATCACGTTCATTTGTTTTTGTCCGCACCTCCCCGGTATTCTCCGGCACGGATTGTCCAGATCATAAAGAGTATCTCGGCAAAGACGGTGTTCAGGGAGTTTCCTGAGGTAAAGAAACAGCTTTGGGGTGGAGAATTTTGGAGTGATGGGTATTTTGTTCGGTCTGTTGGAGACAAGGTTACCTCTGAAGTCATACGGCGTTATATAAAGTATCAGAAGCAAGAGCAGCTCAGTTTTGAATTTTAATGCCCCGCAGCTCTGCTGCGGGGGAATTTACTTCGGCAAGTCATACAGTGTGTTGATCCCCCAACTTCTCACTGCACATACGGACTCATGATGGTGCGATTGCGTTGGCGTTGTCGCAAGATGACCGCAGCCATTTCTACCAATTGTTCGGGATCACAGACAAGATAGGACCGGTGGGCAGGGCCTTCAAGTAGCACGGTAACCTCCTTGGTGCTATGGCCCGGTTGTAAACGAAAACCCCAATCCTCAAATAACTGGACCACCTTCTGAAAAGACATCGTTTCGAAATCTGTCTCCGACACCATAGGACTCCTCCCGGACGTTAATAGGATGAGATGGATCCTGCCTTTCTTTGGTTTCCGTGGGATCTCCTGTCCACGATCTTCCGTTTCTTCACCCCTGTTGTGAACCAATCCTGCCCGCTGAAAGTGATCGTCCCGACAATCAGTGCCCGTTGATTGAAGAGATGACGGATACTTTGGGCCCGATGGAGCGTTTCCTCCTCCTTGATGGATCGGGATGTTCGTCGTTTTGGTTTTGCACCTCTTGTGTGCTATCACCGGCTAAGAATGGACCCGCTCCCCACCGAAATACGGACCCACTGATCGGTTTTTGAAGGACTGGCGCATCACCGAGATACGAACCCACCGCTGATCGTTTTTGTAGCCGACGCTTCTCTTTACATCCCCGCAATCCTTGCCTGTGTATTTGTCCAGAATATCTTCTAAGCTTTCCCATATCGCCCCGTATTGGAGAAGATATGGAGAAGAGATGCCCGTGTTGCAAAAAGAGCTTTCATCCCCACCCCGCGGTTCATTGTCAACGGTACTGCAGCAATCCTGAATGTCAAAAGATGCGCAAGAGAAAATGGCAGAAGGAGAAGCTATCAAAAGACAGTGACTACCGGGCGAACCAGACAGCGGCTCAGAGGCAGTGGCGGAGCCGGAACACGGGGTACTGGAAGGAGTACCGGATAAGGAACGAGGCTTACACAGAGAGAAATCGTAAAGGTCAGCGGGAGCGCAATCGGCGTCGGGGATCGGGGTCAGTGATTGCAAAGATGGACGAGCAAACGGGCAAAAGCCTAATCGGATCGGGCCGTTACCGGCTGATGCCTTTTTGCAATTCGGGGATTGCAAAGATGGACGAGCTGATTGTGGAAATAGCTTTAGTCTCGGAGGGTTGAGGTATTGGAGGGTGAGGGGGTGTCTGATTGCAAAGAGAGGACTTGCTGGCCTTTGGGGGAAGGTTGCTGTAAGCTTTCTGAGGATGAAAGAAGAACTTTGTATCGAAGAGATCGCGTTATCTGAGATCGGGCAGAGCTACGGGGCCTACCGGATCGTCAATCCCCGGGCGGATGCGGCGATGAGTAAATCGATCAGGAAGTATGGGCAGCTCTCTCCGGTGGTCTGTGTGAGAACGGACAGGGGCTACGAGCTGATAGACGGCTTCAAACGGCTCCGGGCCTGCGTGAGCCTGAACCAAAAGATGTTAAGGGTAAAGAGGATGGAAGTCAGCGGGAGGGCGAGCAAGGCGGCCATGATCCAGTTGAACCGCTCTGGTAGGACGATTAGCGAGATGGAAGAGGCGCTGGTCGTTCAATCCCTTTACCGGGAGGACGGATTGACGCAGACAGAGATAGCGGTCTTATTGGGCAGGGATAAGAGTTGGGTGAGCCGAAGGGTATCGTTGATTGAGAGATTGAGCGAAGAGGTGCAGGAGGATATTCGGCTGGGGTTGCTCCCGGCCGTCACAGGCAGGGAACTCTCGAAGTTGCCGCGCGGCAACCAGAAGGAAGTAGCCGAGGCCATCTTAAAGGCACCACTATACCACCCGGGAGGCAGCCAAGCTGATCGGGTATCTATTCTCCCGTCCGAGATGGGAGCACTCGGCGATCCTGGCCCGTTGCTGGGAAGTGGTGGAGCCAAGGGAGCCAAGGCCCGGAGGGTTTGGGGCTAAACTCCTCTCGTTTCGAGAGGTCTGCCAAAACCTATCGGAGGGGTTTCGTAAATCGAGCACCGAACGAGGAGGGGCCTTTGCTCTCTGATCGGTCTGGCGATTGGCTCAGCCGAGGAAGTGGTCAAGACCCTGAGGACAGAACCATGAAGTTCATCCACGACCGTCAAGAGCTTGAACATACGTTGATCCTCATGCATCAGGAAGGAAGGTCCATCCGAGAGCTATGCAGACACTTTCAGCTGGGGCGAAACACCGTTCGAAGGATTCTCCGGACCCATAACCAGAGGCGAGACGTGGGTCATGATCTCTTGACGAAGAGACTCACGCGGGCAAGCAAGCTCGATGAGTTCGACTCGCAGATCCGGAAGCTGCTGGAGAAATACCCGAGAATCACGGGCGTCCGGATCTACGAAGAGTTCAAGGAGGTAGGCTACTGCGGGGGAATCAGTATTCTGAGGGAGCAGCTCAAGAAACTACGGCCTCCTCATCGAGAACCCGTCATACGGTTTGAGACGGACCCAGGCCAGCAAGGTCAAATGGATTGGAGCCCTTATACGATCCCCTTCACCCGCACCGGCAAGGCCACGGTCCAGTGCTTCTCCTATATCCTGGGCTTCTCGCGGCGGCAGTACATCGACTTCACGACCCGCCGTGACTTCTACAGCCTGATCCGAAGGCACCAGGATGCCTTCGAGTACTTTGGCGGCGTGCCCAGGGAATGTCTCTACGACAACGAAAAGACGGTGGTGCTCCGATGGGAGGCGGGAGAGCCGGTCTTCAATCCCGCCTTCACGCGCCTTTATCACCCATTACCAGTGCAAGCCCATTGCGTGCCGGCGGGGCGGCCTGAGACGAAGGGGAAAATTGAGGCGCCCTTTCAATACGTCGAAGGCAATCTCCTCAATGGACGAGAGTTTGAGGATCTTGAAGACCTGCGGGCCACGGCCCGGTGGTGGCTCAAGGAGAAATCGGATCTGCATATCCACGACACGACCCGGCACGCTCCCATCGAACTCTTTGCCCAGGAGGCGCTGAGCCTTTGCCCCTTCATCCCTACGACAGCTCCGAGGTGGCGCTTACGGGTCTGCGGATCGGACGGGTTCGTTGAGTTCGAAACCAACCGCTACTCCGTCCCTTCCGAGCACATCGCCGATATCCTGACTCTGAAAGCCGACGGAGCAAGAGATCCTGATCTATAGCCCCGAGATCGAACTCCTTGCCCGGCATGAAAGATACCCTGCAGGGTTGGGCAAAAGGGTAGAGAACCCGGATCACTTCAAGAGCAAAAAGATCCGCTACGGTCTGGAACCGGTCCGGGAGGCCTTTCTGGAACTTGGGGAGAGAGCCGAGACGTTTCTCAAGGGGCTCACCGAAAGACATCCACGAAACTGCTGGGTTCCAGGCCCGATATATCCTGCGGATGAAGGAACATTACCAGAGTGAGCGATATCCACAGGGCCATCGAACATGCCATCCGGTATCAGGCCTTTGAAGCAAGAGCGATCGAGCGGATCCTGCGGGCCAAGGCGACGGCACGCACCCTGGAATCGATACGAAACGAACGAGCCCGGCATCAGCTTGAGCAGGCTTTACCCAGAATCACCCAGCGGCCCCTGGATCAGTATAGCGACCTGCTCAGAGAGGAGAACGACCATGTCGGAGGAGACCCTGACAAGAATCAGACAACATCTGGAGACCCTGAAGCTTCTGGGAATACAGAAGGTCCTTGACCAGGAGCTGGCCCTTGCCGCACAGCAGGGACTCCCACCTACAGAACTTGTTGAACGGCTCCTGGCTATCGAGGCAAACGCCCGGATCGAACGAAGGATGGAGCGAAGAATCAAGGACTCGCGACTTCCTGAGCGAAAGCTCCTCTCGGACTTTGACTTTGCCTTCCAGACCGGGGTAGACAAGGCACAGCTCCTGGAGATCGCGAAGCTGGACTTTGTTGACCGTAAGCAGGGGCTGTCATTGCAGGCAACTCCGGCACCGGAAAAAGCCACATCGCCAAGGCCTTGCTTCTGCTCGGATGCCGACAGCTTTACCGCTGTCGCTATACGACCGCCGCCGATATGCTCACGGAGTTGATGGCCGGCCTCGCCGATCAAAGCCTTCACCAAAAACTGAAACAATACACCTCCCCCGACATCCTTCTGATTGACGAGTTAGGCTTTGATCGGCTCGAGCAGCAAGACAGCCAAGAATGCCTCTCTCTTCTTCAAGGTCATCGACGGCCGTTACTGCAAGGGTTCGACGCTTCTGACGACGAACATTGACTTCAAAGACCTCGGCGATTACCTGGGAGACCCCGTCATCACCACGGCGATCGTCGATCGCATGGTGCATCATTCCATTATCCTCAACATCCAGGGACCCAGTTGGAGAATGCACGAATCCAAGAAACTCAACAGCCAATCACGGAAAGTGAAATCAAAAACGCCGGCTTAATGGAGGAAGAATGAAACCCGAAAACCTGACCGAACCCCAGATCGCCTGGATTCTCTGGAATCTCCACGAAAGATTGAACCAGTTGCTCTGGACTCGCTACGAAAAGCAGTTCCTGGATTGGATTATGGATGACAATGACAGAAAAGAAATGGAGCGCTTAATGGACGAAGAATTGCACCGTTTGCTCGACGCTGAGTTTTAGTCCAACGCCAATCCCAAGGGGAATGCTCCCCCCCTGCCTCTCCTCCCTCCCTATGCACTGCTCCTGATCTCTTCCCAAAGAATCATCTCTGCCCGCTCACATGGCGACATCAACCCAACCTCGGGGTGGGTCTCTAAATCGGCGGCTATCTCCCCTCCAAACTCACAAACATGCAACTTTAGGGTGGGTCCATCTATATCGCTTAGGCGGGTCCATTCTTAATCGGGGGTAGCACGGTGGACGAACCAGGACAGATTACGTCTTCCGAATAGGGATACCGACAACGGCAAAGAGCCGGGTCCGATCCCCAAATGCCCGCTTCAGCAGGACTTGACAGGCTACAAGCCCATGGCTATACTTTGTATAGCCTAAGGAGGTGTGAACATGGTTACGAAAGTCCAGAAGTGGGGTAACAGTCAGGGGCTGCGTCTCGCCAAGCAGGTTCTTGAGGAGGCTTGCATTTCGATTGGTGATTTCGTCGATGTGTCCGCACGAGACGGTCTGATCGTCATTGCCCCTGTGAAGCGCATCCGAGGGAAACAAAGCCTGCGAGGACTGATATCCCGCATTCCAAAGAATTACAGGACAGGGGAGATGGACTGGGGAGAACCGGTGGGCAGAGAGGACTGGTAAATGGCAACCTATGTTCCGCAAAAAGGGGACTTCATTTCCGTCACTTTCGATCCTCAGTCAGGCCATGAACAGAGAGGCCGCCGCCCGGCCCTGGTCGTGAGCAACACCTTGTTCAACAAACATACGGGTCTCGCTATCGTCTGCCCCTTCACTCACACGGAGCGGAAATTCCCATTTCATGTGGCCGTTGTGGGCGATCCGAATGTTACTGGATTCGTCATGGTTGAACAGGTCAAATCAATTGATTTCCTTGCAAGGAAGGCCAAGCCCATCGGAAAAGCTGCCGATAGTGTCCTTGAAGAAGTTCTCTCCATACTCGACGCATGTATCTATTGAGGACCTAACAACCCCCTGCGAAAAGGGTTTCCTTCGTCTGGGAATTAACAGGATAATGGTACATAGTTCTCTCCCGTGGATTGTCGCCTTTTGGAGAAAGGAAAATGTCATGATGAAGCAACGAACAAGAAAGATTCTACTGGTTCTGGTGATAGGCGTCGCAACATGCTCTATGCTGACTCCGGCCTTGACCGAGTCTCAGGAATTGCCCATCCGGCGGGTGATTCTTTACAAGCACGGCGTGGGTTACTTTGAAAGGATCGGGGCCGTGGAAGGGGACGGGACCTTTCTTCTCCGTTTCAAAGCCAAGGACATGAGTGATCTTCTCAAGAGTCTCACGGTACTCGACCTCGGTGGCGGCTCGATCCGGACAATTGCCTACGATTCGACCCGGACGGTGGAGCAGCAGCTCGGCGAATATACCTTCGACCTCCGCACCGCCCAGGGCCTTCCCGCCATTCTCGACCAGATGAAAGGGAGCGAGATCAGCCTGACCGTGGGGCAGACAGAGCTCGCGGGCCGGCTTCTCTCCGTCGAGAAGCGCACGGAGAAGACCGAAGGTGGAGGCATGATCGATCGGTACCGGGTCAGTCTACTCCTGTCCGACGGAAAGGTGAAGAGCTACGATCTCTCCGATGTGAGCCAGCTTCAGTTCACCCATACCGGCCTGCAGAAAGAGATGGAGAAGTATCTCGAAATCCTCTTCAGCCGCCACCGGCGCGACGAGAAGCAGGTCCAGATCCTTGCCACCGGCAAGGGGAAAAGGGACATCTTCGTCAGTTACGTACAGGAACAGCCCATCTGGAAAGTCTCCTACAGGATCGTGAATCAGAAGAACGAGAAACCGCTCCTTCAGGCCTGGGCCATCGTCGACAATGTCAGTCCTGAGGACTGGGATCAGGTGGAACTATCCCTGGTCAGCGGGTTGCCTGTCTCCTTCGTCCAGAACCTATATGACCCGATCTTCGTCCGGCGGCCTGAGATCCAGGTTGAGCGGGAGGCAGCAGCGGCACCGGTACTCGCGAAACGAGCCGAACAAGAAGTGGCATATAAATTGGCGGCGGAGGCGCCAAAAGACCGTGTATTTGAAGCCCGTGAGCGAGTTGCTATGTCTGCGCCACGACCTGATATATACAGCGACATGAGCCGGCAGGCTGTTCAAGCTGTGGGAGAAGAGGCAGGCGCCCTCTTTGTCTACGATATAAAAGAGCCCGTGACCATCAAACGGGACCGTTCGGCTCTCCTGCCCATTGTTAACGCCCGGGTGGAGGGCGAGCGGGTGGGTGTTTATAACGAGTCCGTGAGGCGAGATAACCCGATGGAAGCCATCCGTATAAGAAATACTACAGGCCTCACCCTTGAAGGGGGTCCGGTTACGGTGATCGAAGGGAACACCTATGCCGGCGAGGCGCTCATCAGTACCCTCAAGCCGGCCGAGGAGCGACATATTTCCTATGCAGTCGATCTGGGAACGCGCGTAAGTGCCCAGAGAGACAAGATTCCCGAGCAGATTTACAGGGTCGCCATTGCCAACGGAATCCTGACCCGCCACTTTAAGCTTCGTGAGACAAAAACCTACTCCCTCCAGAACCTTGAGGACAAGGCCAAGACGATCGTCATCGAACATCCCCGCCAGCAGTCCGGGTGGAATCTTGTCGACACCCCGAATCCGCGTGAGGAAACACCGAACTACTACCGTTTCGAGGTGAAAGTTCCGTCCAACAAGGAGAAACCGGCAAAGACGGAGTTCAAGGTGACCGAGGAATCCACGCGAAGAACCGAATACCGGCTTGTGGAAGGGCTGGACGGAGATCAGATCGTTTTTCTGCTCCAGCAGAGATTGATCGACGACAGGACCCGTACCTTTCTTGAGCAGATCAGTGCGGTGCGCGGCCAGATTGCCGATCTGAAGCGGAAACTGGAAGACCTGCAGAATGAACAGAAGAAGATCTTTGACGACCAGACCCGCCTGCGGAGCAACCTCCAGTCCCTCGCGCAGAGCGAAGAGGAACGCAACCTCCGGAGCCGCATCGTCAGGCAGCTCAACCAGCAGGAAGACCGTATCGAAAGCATCGTTAAGTCTGTCAAAGACCTGCAGGCCCAGCTGACAACAAAACAGAGTGACCTGAACAGGCTTGTCACGAACTATGCCTTCGAGACCCGCTGAGGGAATCGAGATACAGCGATGGTGCTGCATCATCCAAACGATCGCCGGGAGAGAACAAAATGACCAAGCGTGAGATGACGGAAAGGATCCTGTCTGCCAAGAAGGAGAAGGGGACAACCTGGGCAAAGATCGCAGAAATTGCCGGATTGTCCGAGGTGTTCACCACCTCCGCTTGCCTGGGAGATAACGCCTTAGACAAAGACGAAGCAGAGAAAATCGGGGTGTTTCTCGGATTGGGTTCGGAAGTTGTCGAGGCGCTTACCACGAATGCCAATAAGGGTGAGACCGCTTTGACTGTACCTAAAGAGCCGTTGCAATACCGGCTTCAGGAGATTATTTACGTTTATGGCAAGACGATCAAGGAGCTGATCGAGGAGAAGTTCGGAGCTGGAATCATGAGCGCCGTTGATCTTAAGATGAGCATCGACAGACAACCCGACCCAGGAGGTGATAGAGTCATCATCACGATGAATGGTAAATTTCTTCCTTACAAAAAGTGGTAAGTCATTTTCGGGAATTCATGAGAGAACCTCTTTGCCGACGAGAGACGACTGCAGGAGGGGGGTTGTTGCAGCAGTCTGTTAGGGTAGGGAGGCTGGGAAGAGCGTGAGTAGATTATTCGATATCCTTCTCTTTCGTAAAACGCACGTCTGCCCGTGGTGGCTCTGCTTCACCTTTGACAACATCTTCCGAAGGCTTGTTCAGGACCCCTATGACATTCTTGGTCCATACCTGCACGATGGAGACACGGCCTTGGACGTTGGACCGGGAATGGGCTACTTTACGATTCCTATGGCGAAGATGGTTGGCGCCGATGGACGCGTCATTGCCGTCGACATTCAGAAAGAGATGCTTTCCCGGCTCAAGAGGCGTGTGGATCGGGAAGGTCTTGGACAGCGGATTACATTGCAGTTGTGTTCCCCGGAAACACTTGGAGTCGACAGAAGAGTCGATTTCATCCTCACGTTCTGGATGGTTCATGAAGTCCCGAATAGAGAGCGATTCCTGGCGGAGCTCTGGTCTCTGCTGAGAGAGACCGGTGTCTTTTTGCTTGCCGAACCGGCTATCCACGTCTCAAAAGCGGCTTTTGAAGAGACGGTCCGGATTGCCGGGCAGGCAGGGTTCACGCTACGCGGAAGACCAAGAATATTCCTGAGCAGATGTGCACTCTTCGCGAAGGAGGAAAGGTGATCGACCGGGCGCTAAGCCTTCCCGCCGGAAGAAAGACTGTGTCGTAATGTCATTGCGAGGGAGTGGAACGACCAAAGCAATCTCATAAGGCGATGAAAATAAGGAGATTGCCACGCTCCTTTCGGTCGCTCGCAATGACAAAGACGAATTACGACGCAGGATCAAGAAGCGAGGAGAGGTGATTGACTAACAAGGCCTAATGTTTTATTTCAGCAGAACTCAGTAAAAAGATTTGTGCCCATTCCAACCAGGAGGAGAAGACTTAGACAATGGTAACCGGATTTGAATATGTACTTGTGGCGCTGGCAGCCTTTGCTGCGGGTGGAGTGAATGCACTGGCAGGAGGGGGCACGCTGATCACGTTTCCCATGCTCACGGCTGTGGGGATTCCGGCCGTGGCTGCAAACGTAACGAACACCGTGGCCCTTTGCCCAGGCTACCTGGGAGCAACTTTTGCCCAGTCAAAAGACCTCCAGGGACAGAAGAACCGGCTGTGGATCTTCCTGCCAGCCGGGATCGTCGGAGGCATCATCGGGGGCATCCTGCTCCTGAATACGGGAGAGAGAGTCTTTCGTACACTTGTTCCGTTCCTCATTCTCCTTGCCTCCTTCTTGCTGGCGATTCAGGGTCCGGTGCGTGCCCTGGTCATCCGCCGCGCTACCGTGACAGGGGCCGTGGCGGCCTCCGAGAAATGGGCGATCCTGCCGGTGGGCCTGGCTGCAGTCTACGGCGGCTATTTCGGCGCGGGTCTGAGCGTGATCATCCTGGCCGTGCTCGGCCTCATCGTGGAGGATTCGCTGACGCGGCTCAATGCCCTGAAACAATTCATCGCATTCAGCGTCAACGTTGCAGCGGCTGTCTTCTTTGTTTTCTCCGGACAGGTTGTCTGGCCGGTGGCCGTGGTGATGGCAGCGGGGGCGTTGCTCGGAGGGACATTGGGCGGCCGGCTCGCAGGCAGGATCAAGCCATCGACGCTGCGGTGGGTCGTGGTTGCCATCGGTGTTGTTGTGGCCGGCATTTACCTGTTGCGCTGAGCCGGTCATTTCCTTCGTGCCTGAAAAAGGCTTATTCCAAAATTGCAGGCTGCCCTGAAGGCACTTATCCCTCTCTCCAGGCAACAGACGTATTTGCTTTACCCGTTCGACGGCGTGAAGCGCCGCTCAGGCCTGCCCTGAGCAATGTCGAAGGGGTCTACTCCGAGCCCCTCGGCCTGAGCTCGGGTCGAAGGCAAGCCCCGGCATTTATGTCGGGGAGCCCATGAGTTGACTTGACCGTTCTTCATACCCGAGTTTGTTGCCTTCCTCCTTCAAAAAATACTTGACACGCCTTCCCGAAGTAAGTAGACTTCCTCGTGTAACAAGCAGGGTTGAGGAAAAATGAAATTGTGACCCTTCCGGGTGTAAAGAAGCAGGACCCTGCAGGGCGGATCAAGCCGTTCGACAAGCCATTCGACAGGCTCATGGCGGTGAGTCCAATCGATTTCGGTCATTGGCACCGAATCGTAAATACCTTCGAACATTGGAGGGACCTATGCATCCGACCACTCGCGTCGTCAGATCGTCTTGCAGGGGTTGTCACGGTGTCTGCCAGGTCCTTGTCCATATGGAGGGCAACAGGGTAGTCAGAGTTGCAGGTGACCCGGACAGCCCGACGAGCCGGGGTTACATTTGTCCTAAAGGGGTGGCGGCGCCGGAGATACTCTACCATAAGGACCGGCTCACCTATCCCTTGAGAAGGGCGGGGAAGAGGGGCGAGAACAAATGGGAGAGGATCTCCTGGGATGAGGCGATCTCCGAAATGGCGGAGCACCTCGACCGCGTGCGCCGGGAATCGGGAACGGAGTATTTTGCGTTGGCCCAAGGCACAGGCAGGCCTTATGCCGAGTATACCACCCGCTTCGCTGATGCTTTCGGTACACCCAACTTCATATCGCCTGGCCACAATTGTTTCCTCCCGAGGGTGATTTCCAGCAGCATCACCGTGGGCGCCCTTCCTATTGCCGATATTTATGGGTTTGGGGGCGAGATGCCCGCATGCGTCGTGAACTGGGGCTGCAATCACACGGAGACAGGAGCGGCCGACGGGATGTGCGGGGCGATGTTCAAGAGGGCGCTCAAGCAGGCCAAAAAGGTGATCGTCGTGGATCCGAGGCGCATTGGTCCGGCGGAGACAGCCGATTACTGGGTCCAGGTCAAGCCGGGCAGTGATTGCGCGCTGGCCCTTGCCGTGATGAACGTCATTATCGGTGAAGACCTCTACGACCACGAATTCGTGAGCAAATATGGATCTGGCTTCGATCGCCTATCCGACCACGTCCGGCCCTTCACGCCTGAATGGGCCGAACCCATAACGCGCGTCAGCGCCACGTTGATCCGCGACGTGTCGAGGACCTTTGCAACGACGAAACCCGGATGCATCCAGTGGGGTAACGGGATCGACATGAGCACAAATGCCTTCCAGACGGGCAGGGCGCTCCTCATCCTCATGGGGATCACGGGTAATATCGATGTGCCGGGTGGGAACGTTTTCTGGGTGCCGCCGAAGGGGGTCAGACCCAAGTCGCACCGTCTCGCCGACGCCAAGGGAGGGGGCGGCCATTTCATCTCCGCCGAAAAGAAGGCGACTGTCATCAGCGGCAACAAGTTCCGATTCACGCCCGACTGCCACACTCCGACGTTCTGGAAATCGGTTATTACGGGGGAGCCTTACCGGGTGCGGGCCATCTGGATCGTCGGTTCCAACCCCCTGATGACGGCCACACAGGGGCTGACGATCGAGCGGGCTCTGAAGGACTACATGGAGTACACGGTCGTCTCCGATCTCTTCATGACGCCCACTGCCCAGCTTGCCGATCTCGTGCTGCCGGCGGCTCACTGGCTTGAGCAGGATGACGTGGTCTTCATGCATGAGGTTTGGTGCGCCATGACCCGAAAGAAGCTCGCCCAGATAGGGGAGGCCAGGGATGACAGGGACGTGATCCTTGAGGTTGCGCACCGCCTAGGCCTCAACGATGCCTTCCCCTGGCGGGACCGCCATGCCTACCTCGATTGGATTTGTGAGGGAACGGGTATGCGTTTCGAAGAGTTCAGGGAAAAGGACTTCGTCATGGGCGAGATGCGCTACAGGAAGTACCAGGAGCACGGGTTCGGCACGCCTTCCGGCAAGTTCGAGTTCTACTCCACGGTCATGGAGCACGCGGGCCGCCCTCCCCTGCCGGTCTACGTCGAGCCTGCCCTGTCACCGGTCTCCACACCCGAGTTTACAGGGGACTATCCCCTCATCCTTATGTCGGGAACAAAGGGGTTATACTATTTCCATTCGGAGCTACACCAGATCGATTCTCTGCGCAAGCAGCACCCCGATCCCCTCGTCGAGATCAATCCCGAAACGGCAATCCGTTTGGGCATATCGGATGGGGACTGGGTATCGGTCGAATCCCCCCATGCAAGGGTCAGGATGAAGGCAAAACTGTTCGACGGCATCGCGCCCGATGTCGTCAACGCCGAGCACGCATGGTGGTACCCGGAGGCTGCTCCTCCTGACTATCGCTGGAAGGAATCGTGTGTCAACCTGCTCTTCGGGGACAGAGACTTCGACCCGGACACGGGGGCGGAACCGCTGAAGTGCTATCTATGCAGGGTCGCGCCCGTCTAGTGGTCCACGTCCGGACGGCATAGAGAAACTCTGGAGGGTGACCTGATTCAGGAAAATCGTGGATTGCTTCCTCCTTGATGTAACACCGTTTACTCGAATGTATAGATTTCCTTCGAAAGCATTAATTGACATTACGCAAAAGCTGCCGTATAAATTCAAAAGGGAAGGAAGAAACCGCAATAGTGCCAATGAGAAAGAGCAGCTTGTACGTGGACACTTCGGTGATCGGCGGCTGCTACGATCAGGAGTTTCAGGAATGGTCAAACGGGCTTCTTACTGATATCAAAGCAGGGAGATTTTCGTTGTTCCTTTCCGAACTCTCTGATGCAGAGATCCAGGATGCCCCGGAGGAGGTCAAAAAGATTTATCTTGAATTTAGAAACTGTGCGAAAAAGGTTCTTGAACTTAGTGCCGAGGTCATTGAATTGGCCGATGCGTATCTCAATCATGGCATCTTGACACCGAATTATCGTAATGATGCCAGGCATATCGCACTTGCAACGGTTGCAGGGGCAGACGTATTGGTTAGCTGGAATTTCAAGCATGTCGTCCATTTCGAAAAGATTCAGAAATTCAACGCGGTTAATATTGAGATGGGTTACAAGACAATTCTGATTTTTTCACCGAGGGAGGTGACAACTCATGGCGGTCAAGGCAATTGAAATGGTCCGCAAGATTAGAGACAAGCACTATGAGGAGACCAAGAATCTTTCAGTAGAAGAACAGATTAAATTCGTAAGGGATAAAGCAAATAGATTACAGGGGACATTCACGGAAAAAAAACCGTCAACCGTCAAAGACAGGGCGCGAAAATCCACGTGATCAAAGAAATGCAATCACCCTCAATCCTGGTAATTCCTGCTTTGCCAAAAGACGGCCTAACCGCATTCTCTCTTTCCATCGATAATTATCAACATTGCCGAGCAAGTCAGTTTAACGAATTGGTAGGCCCACTTTTTACGTATAGGCAGGTGAAAGCATTGTCCGAAATCCGGGTCAGATTTCATCGTTGCTCCCCGGCACAAATCCCGGGGCTTGCCTTCGACCCGAGCTTAGGCCGAGGGGCTCAGAGTAGACCCTTCGCGCCGTCGAACGGGTCAAAAAGTTTCTCCCGTTCCCGTCATTCGTCATACCGTGAATCGGAGACCTCTCCGGACGCGTCCTATTCGGCCGCTCTGCGGCAAAAAACGTTGTGCGCGGCACTTGACAATTCCGAAAAGGTGATTATTTTCTTGGAAAAAAAGGGGAAAGGAGGACATGGCAATTGTCCGGTGGCAGCCAGCTGAATTATCGGAAATTGATCGCTTGCAACGGGAGATGGACCGTCTGGCCAACCTCTCTTCGGGGGGCCGGGAGCCTTTCTTCAGAACAGGATTGCTGCAAAGATGGAGGACGGGGTTCTCCGACTGATCTTGCCAAAGGTTGAAAAGATGAAACCTCAAAAGATGAAAGGTATCTGCGGGATAACCTGGACTGAAGGGGTAATCTGCAGATTACCCCTTCAGTCCACTATCTCAGATATTTGTATATTATTCTTATTATATTTGGCATATATGAACATTTTTTTTATTGCCTTAATGTTCAAATAGTTAACTTATATTCTGGCTGTTTATTCTCTGACAATCGTATAACAAAGTCATGCACTTGGCTTATCAGATCGATCATATCGCAATATAGATATACACAATAACCAAATAATATTAATATGTTAAATAAAATACTCCTTTCTGGCACATAGAATGCAGCGGAAAGGCCAGGTAAAACAGAAAGGAGAGAATCGACAATGTTAACCAGGATGAATGGAATCAAAATCGTATTGATGGCTGCTCTGATCACAATTATAGCTACTCCGGCATTTGCAAGGGGGATCAGCTACAAAGACGGCGGTATTGCTCTCTGGGTCTTCCTCGGCATAGGCGCCATGATCGTTCTCCTGCAATTGATTCCGGCAGGAATTCTCTTTTTCAGCTTCATCGGGACAACAACGACGATGGCCTTGAGGAAAGGGAAGAAGGTTGAAGCGGAATTATTCTTCCGGGGGTTGAGCCGATTCTGATCAAGAAGTAAACAGACAGAAGCAAAGACGACGGTCCCCTGATGATTCAGAAAGGAACAGGATCAAGGCCCTAAACAACAAAGGCCCCAGGAAAGGCAAGTATGTTCTCTACTGGATGCAGGCCAGTCAGAGGACCGAATATAATCATGCCCTCGAGTACGCCATTTCGAAAGCCAACGATCTCCGCCAGCCCTTGATCGTTTTTTTCGGGCTTACCGATCAATTTCCCGAGGCCAATGAACGGCATTACTATTTCATGCTGGAGGGGCTGAGGGAGGTAAAGCGGTCTCTCGAAGAAAGAGGGATCCGGATGGTCATCCGGCACCAGTCCCCTGAGCAGGGAGCGGTGAAGGTAGCCAGGGAGGCCTCGCTTGCAGTCACAGACAGGGGATACCTGAGAATTCAGAAAGAGTGGAGAAGCTACGCCGCCGGCCGGATGGAATGCCCGCTGATCGAAGTTGAAACAGACGTCGTTGTCCCCGTGGAAGAGACGTCTCCGAAAGAAGAATATGCAGCGGCAACCCTGAGGCCCAAGATTCATAAGAACCTGCCCCGCTATCTCGTTCCTCTTAAAGAGATGGATCCCCTTGTCGTATCCACTGACGTTGACATGCCGTCCCTCGACATCAACGACCTCGAAAAGACCATTTCAAGGCTTCGCATAGACCGAAGTGTCAAGAGGGTTTCTTGCTTCCATGGAGGTACCACAGAGGCCAGGAAGAAGCTCGAACTTTTTCTCGAGACAAAAGTCGACGATTTCCCGGAGGACAGAAACGATCCAACCCTCGATGCCCTCTCAAACATAAGCCCATACCTTCATTTCGGACAGCTCTCTCCCCTCTATGTCGCACTTAAGGTGATGGAGACTGACAGTCATGGCAAGGAGGCCTACCTTGAAGAACTGATTGTCAGAAGGGAGCTGAGCGTGAACTTCGTCCACTACAACAGTCAGTACGACTCTTTTCAGGGTCTTCCGGAATGGGCGCGAAAGACGTTGAAGGGTCACCAGAAAGACAGACGACCCTATCTTTATGGCCTGGAAGAGTTGGAAAAGGCCGCGACCCATGATCCATACTGGAATGCCGCTCAGAAAGAGATGGTGCTGAAGGGAAAGATGCACGGGTATATGCGCATGTACTGGGGAAAGAAGATCCTTGAATGGACGGAGACCCCGCAGGAGGCCCTTCGGATTGCCCTGTATCTGAATAACAGGTATGAGCTGGATGGAAGGGACCCGAACGGTTATGCGGGGGTGGCCTGGTGTCTTGGAAAGCATGATCGTCCCTGGAAGGAAAGGGAGATCTTTGGAAACATCCGATACATGAATGCAGACGGGCTGAGAAGAAAGTTTGATGCCGATGAATATGTAAAATCGTGAATACTCTTGAAAGAGAGCGTCTGCCTGAGGGACGCAGATCAGTGATCAGTGGCCAGTAATCAGTAAGTGATGTACAGTAAAATGCCGCGATTCTAAAGTTTCTACAACCGCTCCATCCTTCCGGGAAAGATCTTATTCTTCTATCTTTTGATTTCTTTCATCCTCCTTCTTCAGAACACACTTCCCAACACGACCAGCACTCCAAAAAGCAATACGGGAATCAAATGGGAGAGAGGCATCCTGCTCAGCCTCACCGGGATGTCGTCTCTATATCCCCTTGCCGCGAGTGCCAGGGTTACGTCCTCCGATCTGGCGAAGGAGCGGCGAAGAAGGGGAAGGGCGAGAAGTCGAGCCTTACGAAGAGGGTTTCTGCATCGATCACCCAGGCGCGCTTTATGAGCCAGGCGGACCTCTTCGATCTGGTCCAGGATAACGGCGAAGAAGCGAAGGGTGAGGCAGACCATGAGCCCGATCCGCCGGCCGGGAAGAAATGGAAAAGGCTTCAGAAACCAGAAGAGGGCCTCCTGAACTTCCCTGGGTCGAGTGATCGCCGTGAAGAGAACCCCGTATCCGAGCATCAATCCGAAACGCCAGCAAGCAAATCCTCCGAGGATAATACCATCGCGGGTTATGGGCAGCCAGGAAAGGCCGGGCCATCGGCTTCCGGGAGTGAACAGGGCCTGAAAAAGGAAGATGACGAGAAGAAAGAGCCCCCACGCCCTCAATTCGCCGAGGAATCGTCTCCGGGGCAGGCGGGAAAGGAAGGTCAGTCCCACAAGCATCACGGAGGCCGCGAGCAGCCACAAGGGATTTGCGGGAAGCAGTGAGAGCGTCATCAGGAAGAGAGCAAGGACCTTGCACCGGGCGTCCCACCGGTGAAGAGGAGAATGTCCGGGGAAGTAATGAAGGACTATTCGTTGAGCCATGAGATCTTCTTCGTTCCAAGGAGGGCATAGCATGGGGGCCGGATCCCATACCGCGCCAGGTCCGGCACAATCTCTTCGGGAGAACCCACGGCCTTCAACTCTCCTCTATGAATAAGCGCAATGCGGTCGACGTGTCCAATCACTTTCTCCACATCATGCGTTGTGACCACCACCGTATGTCCTTCCCGGTGAAGAGAGATCATGTATTTCAGGACCTCCTGAACACCGGGATAATCGAGGTGGGAAAACGGTTCGTCGAAGAGAATGGTCCGGGGCTTCATGGCGAGAACGCCGGCAATGGCGACGCGACGTTTTTCCCCTCCGGAGAGGAGATAGCAGGGCCTTTCGGCGAGCCCTTCCAGACCCATCGCCTTGAGGGCGCCGTCCACACGCCGGTCCGTTTCATCCTTCGCAAGGCCCATATTCTCGGGACCGAAGGCCACATCCTCCCTTACGGTCTCTCCGACAAGCTGGGCATCCGAGTCCTGAAAAACCATGCCGACCAGGTTCCCCGGGACCCTTCTTCCATCTCCGTGACGAACCCCGTTCAACGAGACGGATCCGGAGGTTGGATTGAACAATCCGCAGATCAGCCGGATCAGGGTGGTCTTTCCGCTTCCATTCGGACCGCAGACGAGAAGGAATTCCCCATCCGGAATCGTGAGATCGATTCCCTTCAAGGCCCGGGTCCCGTCGGGGTATTGGTGATGCAGATCTCTTATCTCAATCATCTTTTTGAACCCCTGCCGGGGCAAAGGACTGTGCCTGCCGGCTCAAGATTGGCCGGACTGCCCGGGCCAGAAAAAGCGCGGCAGAGGCTTTCAGCGCATCTCCGGCCATAAAGGGGACCATGCCCACGATCAAGGCCCTGTTCCAGCTCATCTTCGTAACGATTTTGAGCCAGGGAACCCCGAGGGCATAAATACAGAGGCACCCCATGACAACAGAGACGATATCCAGGAGCAAGACCCCCCGTGACTTTCGTGAAATGAGACCTGTCACCCAGGCAGCAAGGGCATACCCCAGAAGATAGCCTCCTGTCGGCCCAAGGAAGTGGGCGAGTCCCCCTTTGCCGCCTGCAAATACGGGCATGCCGATGGCTCCCACCAGGAGGTAAAGGCCGATACTGGTCAGGGCCCAGCGACTTCCCAGAAGAAGGCCGGCCAGGAGCACAAAGAGATTTGTGAGGACGATGGGCACGGGACCGATCGGCACCTGAATATACGATCCTACGGCCACCAGCGCACTCATCAACGAGGCAAGGACCGTTAATCTCAGTGTTTCAATCGGCATTCCGTTCCCCCTTCTTTCCAGCGGGCAATTGTCAACCAAATAGATCTTGAAAGTTAACAAATCAGCGCCCATGTGTCAATAGGAAATAAAAAGCGCGAATTGCCACACTAAAACGTTACCTGAAGGATGATGGAAAAAGAGTTGCCTGAACGATCAAGGATAAGTTACAGAAAGTGTGGCTGGATGAAATGGGGGCATTTGGAAAGACTCTGGCCGGTAAATAGCGGACTGGGGGCACTGACCTAACTCTGTATTCCAGGCCTGGTGATGGGTATTTATCTTGGGAATCGGATTTTCTCTTCCATTTCTGAAAGGACCTTCAGCAGGGTGATCGGAGGACTGCTGGTCCTCGTGGCGATTCAGCTGCTGCGGTAAATCGTTGATCACAGCGCCTGCCTCGGGGGAATCATGAAGATTTTAATCGATGCCGATGCCTGCCCCAAACCGGCCTTAGAGGTCTGTAAGAAATTGGGTCGCAGATACGGCGTGGAGGTTTGGACCGTTGCGAGCTTCGCTCACAGTATCGATTCGGATCACCATATCGTTGTCAGCAACGATCCCCAGGAAACGGACATCCGGATTATCAATCTGACGGAAGAGGGTGATGTGGTGATCACCCATGATTGGGGATTGGCAGCGATGGTGCTCGGAAAGGGGGCAACGTGTTTGGGGCCGACCGGCAGGCTGTTCCGTTCCCATCGAATCGAGTTCCTGCTGGAAGAACGAGAGATCAAGAGTCGGGTTCGACGAGGCGGGGGGAGAACAAAAGGACCCAAGAAGACGGGCGCTGGAAGATGACCGGCGCTTCGAGACCGCACTGGAAAGAATTCTGATGAAACCGGGAGAGAAGAAAGGAGAAGAAATGCCGCCATGATGGGAAGCATTCCCGGCCGCTGGGCCTCCCAAATCCGATTTCAAAGAGCTAAAGTGATTACGATTTATGCAACACCGGGGTTGACGTAACGTCTCCACAGGCTAAACAGCCGTACGACGAGCGCGGCCATGACGAGTCTTGGAACCCAGAGCCAGAAGGCATTCAGGCCCATGGCCAGAAAGAAAACGGGGTCTTCGATGATGGAGTGATTTGCCCCGATCGAAAGATGAAGCTCCTGGAGTTCATCCTTTGACAGATGCCCTTCTTTCGCCTCCTCGATGATCACGGCAGAACCATAAACCAATCCGAAGAAAGCTCCCGTCAACCAGAGGATGCCTACCTTTTCGCTAAGCCCGAACACCCTTAACATGGGAGCGAGCCATTTAACGATCGGGTCGATCCAGGAAAGGGCTTTGAGGATTTCCAGTAAGATGAGGATACCCATTATAATCAGGAAGAGTTTGATCACCAGGTAGGCCGTCGAGATGCTCCAGATTCTCAGCATGGCAAGCAGGGGTACTGACGCAGGCAACCCCACGGAAGCGGATGTGACCGTCCCCGTTGCGAGAAAAGGCGCAACGATCATCACGGTGACGATGGCCATGCCGAGCCGGAAGAAGACCGCCTTCAAGGGATGAAAACCCGATTTCCCCTGGATCACCCCTTCCTGGATCAGATTGTGGGCAATCAGCATGAATATGGCCATCAGAGTCATCTGCTCTCTGGAGAAGGGCAGCATGGCCATGGATGCAATTCCACCATAAATCCCAGCAATACATCCTACCAGCAGGGGAACCGCCGCCATGGCAGGCAGATGGAGCCAGCTCATGAGCGGTTGAATCAAGATGTCCATCCTGTTGATCCATCCGCTCCACTCCAGAAGGGCCGTCAGTAGCGAAATGGGAAGCAGGATCCGCAAAACCCATATGAAACCGGACCATCCTTTCCGGATCCCGGAGGACAAACCTTTCATCACCAGAGGGCGAGTCTATCTTCATCATGATGGAGACGAATTTCTCCTGATCGTTGCTCTCCGATCCAGCACGGCCGCAAGGAGGGGGAGAAGCACAGATCCTCCGGGCAGCAGGAAAATAATGATGACGGGAAGGATCTTCGATATGTTCCAGAGGTGTCTCTTAATCTCCCTTTTCTCTTCCCGCGTCCATTTCTCTCCCGTATTGCGGTTCTTCATCAGCAGTTGCATCAATCCCTTTACCGCCAGGACCTCCGCCAGGATGAATTGCCGGTTTTGGAGGAGAAGTCTCTTCAAGTAGTTCTTGATCATTTCACTCCCGGTTAAGGGCCCCCCTGAGGAGAGGGTGGTTCTTCACCCTCTCCGTACTGTTCTCTGTCGTTCTATAGAGGGACTGTAACGGCAGGCTTCCACATCCATGAGGGGAACGCTTCGCATCAGGGCGGCTCCATGGGCCTGAAGTATGGAGCCCTTGATTCGGGGCTGGTCGGTCACTCTCCGTCGAGGGTGTGCCGTTCCTTCCTTCGATACCACGAAACGGGGTCCGCCAGATACTCTTCTGTGTCTTTGAGCGATAAGTAATGCTCATTCTCAATCGTTGAGAGAAGATCGAAGAACTGCTTCTCCTTCGGATCGGTGACGCTATCCCGGAGCTCCGCATAGAACCGACAGCCTTTCGCCTCAAAGTCGGTCGCGGTCCGTATGGCATCCAGGTCATCGCTGCTTCCCTTTGGAGTTTGATCCACTTTGTTGAGGAGATCCGTCAGGATACTGTTTACGAGGGTTTCCTTTACTTTGAGCGGAACCGTTTCCGGCCACCTCTCCTGTTTTTCCCATTTCTGATGAAGCTGTTTCAGACGTTCGTAATGCTCCAGTTCCTCGTCGCCGATTTGCTGGAACATGGCCTTGCCGAGAGTGTTTTTCGTTCTACCGGCATTCTTAAGATAGAATTCCCGCTCTCTCAACTCGTTGTTGAGAGCCACTTCCAAAGCGTTCAGCCGCTCCTTTTCATTCATCAGGTGCCCTCCTTTCTCATAAAATCCAATATACCACATAAGATATCCGTTATGCCATATGATAAAGGTCCCTTCTGTAACCCTCAGTTACTGGAAATCTTTGCACCGGTAGCACGAAGCAGTTCCTCGGAGGCGGGCGGATCACCCGGAGCCTTTCAGTGGCGGAACCTCTCCAAGAGAAAGCATCATGTTTCAATGGGCTATGAGTGCCGCTTTCAGCACGATCACCTCGTTGCCTCACCTGCCAATCCATCCGCCTTCTGAAAGGTGAGGACGGATCGGATCGCCTCCGGGGAACACCCCGTCTCAATATCTTCGCACATCCCTGAGGGATTCCCGCCTTCCTGTTGAAGCGGGGAAGAATTTCTTGTAAAATTCTTTCATCAAAGGCCGTCAAAAAGGAGAAGAATATGAAAGTCGTGGCATTCAACGGAAGTCCGAGAAAGAACGGCAATACACAGCTTCTTATCCAAAGAGTGTTCGACGTCCTCGATCGGGAAGGCATCGACACCGAATCCGTGCAAATCGGCGGGAAAGCCCTGAGAGGCTGTGTGGCCTGCATGAAATGTATGGAGAAGCAGGACAAGCGATGTGCCTTTTCTGAGGACGACTTGAACGACTATGTTCAGAAGATGATCGGTGCAGAGGGGATCCTTCTTGGTTCTCCCGTCTATTTCGGGACGGTCACCGCAGGAATGAAGGCGCTGATTGAAAGGGCCGGGTTTGTTTCCAGGGCCAACGGAAACCTCTTCAGGAGAAAGGTGGGGGCAGCCGTGATCGCCGTGAGAAGGGCAGGGGCGCTCATGGCCTACTCGGATATCAACCTGTTCTTCGGTATCAACGAAATGATCGTCCCCGGTTCCTCTTACTGGAACCTCGCCATCGGACGCAATCCCGGCGAAGTCCTCAATGATGAAGAGGGGCTGAAGACGATGGATACCCTGGGCGAAAACATGGCATGGGTTCTCAGGAAGCTATTTTAAGGGCCATTCCCCGCGTTCCTTAAGAACATCCCTGTAAACGGCGAGTGCTTCGTTGACTGCAGGCATCCCGGCATAGGTCGCCAGCTGGAAGAAGACCTCGGCCAGCTTTCGCGGATCGCATCCGACGTTAAGCGCTGCGTTGACATGCAACTTCAGCTCTTTCAGGGCGCCAAGGGCTGCCAGCATGGCGCAGGCGGCCATCTGCCTCTCCGGCAACGTCAGGACCGTCCTCGAATAGAGATTCCCCGTGATGAACAGCGAGAAGTCATTGGCGAGATCCCGGTCAAACTCTTTCCACAACAGATAGGGGGGATCCATCTTGATCCCTTTTCCAAAGAGTTTTCCCGCTGTTTCCTGAGTCTTTTTTTTCAGTTCGTCATCCATAACTCTGTCCTCCTTCAGTCTTTTGAATTGACTGGTTTTCTCCGCCATACCGAGTGCGAAGTGTACAAGAAAAGGAAGGGCCTGTCAATTTCGCAGTCGAACGGTCCCGCCCTTTGCAGGCTGTATCGCCAGTCCGTTAATGGTTCGGCAGGACCAACATGAACGGACGACAACCATTCAGAAATCAATTACTGAGCCGTTCACCCTGAGCCTGTCGAAGGGCGATTTCTGAACTACGACACGGTTACTTAGGGGAGAACATCTTAACCGCGAGGAACTTTGTCGGAGGAGTGGTTGTTGGAGTTATCGAATGGACAAAATCGGAGGGGCTTACGTCAAGAAAACCAAGAATGTGGAGATATTGTTGACTGGCAATATCCGGGAAGAATAGGTCCTGACCTTCAAAAATAAGCGGAAGGAAACAGAGAAACACCCGGACTACCTGGTAATGATTCCGACGGAAGATGAGCCGGGCAGTAACGACGAGATCTGACCGAAACTTTCACCTAACTATACGTAGCAAGTACGAGCCGCTTACAGAAAATGCAGATACGGTTCCAATACTTTATTTTTGTCTGTCTGCGTTCCGTCATAGGTTATGGAGACGATGGGGATGCCCAGATCTTTTTCCACCTTCTTGTAAATTGCTTCACTGATCAGCCCGGGGCAGCAGAAAAGAGGATATACATGAATGATGAATTTCAAATCCGGGTAATTTTCATACAGGTAGTAGACCTTAAGAAGATTTTCCGATGTTTCGCCCCCGTGCCTGATGGAGAAGCCATGGTGCTGCAGGTACGTCAAGGGATCATGCTTGAGGGTGTACTCTTCATCTTTTAGAAGGGGACGGGCAATCTTGATCAGCTTTCGGCCGAATAGACTGAGCGTATTGTAAAGGGCTTTGTCCCGAAGCAACCCCATATAGCTGCCGTCAAGCCACTGGCTCTTGAAGTGGGTCGCTGCCAGAAGGCCCAGCGTATCGATAAAGGGTATGGTGACAGCTTCCGCGCCGGCCTGTTCCAGCCCCCGGATAAGGTTTTGGTTGAAGGTCTCGTTGTCGCGCACGTACACATCTCCCACGATCCCCACCTGGGGCAACCGGACGTTGGTCTTCTCGATGGCCACAAAATCTTTTACAATCTCCTGAAAAACCTCTTCCTTGGACGCTCCCTGCCTGAAGGCCGCAAACAGTCTCTCCTCCGCTTTTTGAACCAGCCGGTCCGTTGCTCCGGCGGTTTTTTCCCGCGGCCGGACCTGGTGCGTCATCTTCTGCACCAGCCCTGAAAGCAGCCAGGCCCGGTAAAGGTCAACCAGGAGCTCCAAAGGCAAATCCGTGGGGAGATAGCGGCTGACCAGTATGTCCACCTGTTCCAGGCCATGCCCCATCTTTGTCAGAGTCTGTTTTACCATAACCGGATACTGGGGGAGGTTGCATGAAATCTGGGCTATCCGTGTTGCAAAAGATGGCGACCTGCTCCGGACGCAGGGAACGGGTTTGTATCGTGTGGAGGATTCCCTGGGTGAGGATGCTGACCGGCAGACACTGCCCGTCATTCAGCTGGATGCTGCGCGATATGGTGTCCGGGGTTTGCTCAATGAGCTCTGCCTTGATACCGGCGTGATTAAATATTGCCTGCATCAGGCGTGCGTTCAGGTGATCATAGTCCGGCAGCAGGTAGGTTTTGTCGGCAAAGGACTTCTTGAGATCTATGCGCGGGCGGGTTTTCTGTTTGGCCGCTCCCCGAAAATTGCGGAAGGTCTCAATGGCCGCTTCCAGGCGGGTATCATAGCCTTCGCCGGCCTCATGCTCATCCAGTTGCAGGATCAGGTAGGGTTTGCGGTAGTAATCCATGATGTCTTTGAAATAGGAGAGAATGAAAGAATCGGGCGAGCATTTGAACGCGGTCAGGTAGATGGGGAACAGCCCTTTCGTTCGGGCCACGATTTCCGCAGTTTTTATGATCCGGTTGCCGTAATGCCAGTGGTTTAACCGGACAAAATCCCGCGCCGCATCGATCTGCTGCTCATCGACCGGGATCATATCCATATAAAATGACTGAATGCCCTTTTCGGCCAGGCGGTCAGGAATTCCCTTGTTGAGAGATTGATTCAAAATCAGGTACGGGCGTCCCATCAGGGCAACCGCGATATCATTGGTCGCGCCCATCTGGTCCCGAAACAGTTCCTGCAAATCGTTTCTTGCGTTCCTGAAACCAGTCCCAGGCCAGGCGGAATGCTCCTTCAACCCGGTCAAATGAGGCCTGTTCTTTCATCGCCTCGGGAAACTCCAGGTAAATCTCCCGGATCATCTCATCGAGGTTGCCGTTCATGTTCAAGACCGGGGCAATTACTTTCCCCGCAAGCTCCAGGTGCGGTATGTTGTGAACGACCGGGACCGCGTAATGGGAGTAATAGCAGTAGCTTTTGGCTTTCTTTATCCGCAGGCGTCTTCGAAGAGCTGGGGATAAAAGATAAAATCGACCTGGGTGCTCAAATCCCTGATATGCCCGTGAAATTCCACCAGTGGCGTGCAGAATTCCGCGCCGCTTATCTCTTTCCCCCTCGTGATGTGCGAGGGGTCGGCAGAAGTTACGACCGGCGTAAACCCCAGCCGCTTGAAAAACAGCTCCCACAGCGGCAGGTATTCAACCATGGTCAGGGTTGCCGGCAATCCGATTTTCAGGGCAGAATCCGCCCCCTGGCGATGGCCGGGGCACGATTCCGGAGGAAAATATCTCCCTGCGCAGCTCAAGCAGATTGAACTGGATGTGATTCCGCAAGCGGGCCAGGGAAAAGCCGGGACGGCGCACTACCGAGCGAATTCCCCCTCGCTCGAATTCCCGGAACGGGTTGCCCTCGGCCCGGGTTTCGGTGCACCGGCCGCGGCGGAAACATCAAACACCTTGCGATGGGTGCGCAACAGATCAAACCCGGAAGCCTCTTTCTTCCGGTAGCCCGAATCATGCTCATCCCGGCCGCACAGATACCCCCATCCCAGGGTCTCTCCATCGAGGTCAATGCTTTTGATCTTGCAGTGATTCTTGCAGTACTCGCAGACGTATTCGTCCACCACGACCTGTTCGGCATGCAGGTCTTTTCTGAAACGGGACTCCCGCGGAAGGTCGGCATCAGCCATTTTAAGGCAAACGCCGAATGCACCGGTGAGGTGACAGAATTTTGAGACGGTGATGGGTTTCTGCAGCTTCTGTTCGAATGCCTTCACCAGGGCATAGTTCTTCGCGGTGGCCCCCTGGAAGGCGATTTGATTGCCGATTTTGTTGACGTGGGCCACTTTGGAGAGATAATTATCCCTGACCGAATGGAGGGCTGCGGCAAGCAGCTCCTCGCGGCTGTACCCCAGACTGAGCAGGTGATTTAAATCCCTCTCCATAAACACGGTGCACCGGTCACTGATCAGAGGGGCGGGAGCCTGTAGCGCCAGGGCTGCGTAGTCCTGCAGAGAGACCCCGAGCCTCTTGGCCTGCTCTTCGATAAAGCTTCCGGTGCCGGCGGCGCACACATAATTCATGACCGAAAAAGTTACACTGCCGTCCTTGAGCACGGTAAATTTTGCATCCTGTCCCCCGATTTCAATGATCGTGTCAATCTCCGGGGTCAGATGATAGGCCGCCCGGGCATGGGCAGTGATTTCATCAACCGCATAGTCGGCCCGGGCAACCTTTTGGATAAACTTGCGGCCGGACCCGGTCGTTCCGGCGGCAAGAATCCTGAAGTGCACGGAAAAGCGCTGCTCCAGTCCGGCGATGGCCCTGGTCAATTTCTGAACCGCTGCAATCGGCTGCCCGCCGGTTCGGGTATAAAGCCCCACCAGCACCGCCTTCTCGCGATTCATGAGGGTTGCCTTGGTGCTGGTAGAGCCAATGTCAATTCCCAGATAACACTCGGTTTCCGCACCCGGTATGCAGAGGCTCGTACACGTCGATTTCCACCTCATCGGTCACCTCTGACTCCCAGCTGCAAAATCGGGAACCTGCGTCGCGACGCTCGACAGGGGCGGGTACCCGTAGGATCTGTGCGGCTGCTGTGGTTCGCTCAAGCAGCGTATGGACAGAGATCGCCGGCAGTGCTTCCCCCGCTTTCTGCTGCTTCAGGGCGATCAAGGCAGCGCCAATCGCCCCGATATACTCGCCGTCGGGAAGTGCCTGCAGCGGTCGTTTTACTGCTTCCTGCAGGTACTGCAGAACCTTCCGGTTTTTGCTGACGCCACCGACCACAACGACAGGATCCAATAATTCAACGCCGTGAAACAGGGTGTCATAGATATTCTGGGCGACCCCGCGGGCCAGCCCGGCAGCGATTGCCGGCAGGCCATATCCCTGCTGCTGGATGTGGACCAGGTCGGTCCGGGCAAACACGGCACAGCGGGTGGCGATCCGAGGCGGGTCTCCCTGATATCCCTCGCCGATGCGGCTCAGTTCCTCGCTGCCGGAAAGCCCGAGCCGGGATGCCTGCTGATCCAGAAAAGAACCCGTGCCTGCGGCACAGGCAGAGTTGGATATGTATTTATGGTAATGGCCCTGCCGGTCGAAAAGGATCAGGCCGAAGGTTTCTCCGCCGATGGTGATGATGGCTCCCGGGTTGGGGACGAAGTGCTTGACTCCGGCAATAAGGGCTACCTGCTCGTTGACCTCGACCCCGGCCCGGAAGAATTCTCGCCCTTTCTCGGCGACAACCCCGAAGACCACTCAGCTGTTGCACGGGCAGTTTGCCGAGCATGGCCTTGAGTGTCGCATAGATATTGCCCTTATGGAAACAGTAATCCCGGTAGGTAAGTCGCCCTGTGCTGTCGAGCAGGACCAGGGCAATGGATACCGTGCCAATATCAATACCTGCTGTGCCGGACATGCGCATGCCCCTTACGTCACGCTTACTGGAAGGTATGCTCGCTTCTTCCCGCGGTCAGGCACGATGTCATCCGCAACCACGTGAACGATTCTTTCCTTCTTTTCGCCTTCTCCGGCCGGTTTTCAACCCTCACGGCATTTGGACGGTTATTTCCGCAAACCTAATTTCACGGCCATGGTATTCGTGGTTTCATAGTCTTCCTTCGCCAGCCTATTCAGCTCTGCCGGAGATTTATAGTCCACGTTATATCCCAGCTTTTCCACTTTGGCTTTCAACTCCGGATTCCTGACGACTTTCTCGATGGCCGGGACCAGAACCTTTTTAACCTCTTCCGGCAGTCCGGCAGGGCCGTAAAATGCAAACCAGCCGGAGAGGAGGCTTTCCTTATATCCCAATTCGGCAGCGGTGGGAATTTGCGGGTATCCGGACATCTTCTTGCTGATCAGGAGAATCCTCAGCTTTCCTGAATCGACATGAGGGGCGTTCTTGGCAAAGGCATCGAAAGTGACCTCCACATGTCCGCCCAGGACAGCGGTGGTGGTGGATTCCCCTCCCTTGAAAGGAACGTGGGTGAATTGAGCACCGGTGATCGACTGGACGATCTCGAGGTTGAAGTGGTCGATGGATCCTACTCCCATCGTGCCCACACGAATCTTCCCCGGATTTTTTTTGGCATAGTCGATCAACTCGCCAAAGGTCTTCCAGGGTGACCCCTCCTGTACATTGACGCCCAAGGAAAGGAACAGATGCAGGCCGAGAGGCTCCAGGTCCTTGAACGGGTCGTAGGGAACGATCTCGGGATTGAGAATCCGGCTATGGATGAGGGACGTGCTACCCAGGTAGCCGATCGTATAGCCGTCCTTTTTACTCCTGGCCACGAGGTCCGTGCCCAAGGTCATTGCTGCTCCCGGCTTGTTTATCGCAATGACTTGAATGCCGAGAACCTTACCCAGCTCATCTGACAGCGTCCTTGCATTGACGTCGACGATCGACCCCGGGACGTTGGGAATGATCAGCTGGATGGGCCGACTGGGAAAAGGCTGTGCCTGTCCGATCCCCCCGGTGAGCACCAGTCCTGCACCCAATAAGATCAAGAATGCGCCAAAACGTTTCATCGTTCTCCTCCTTCTGGAAAAAAGTGGAAGAAATTGTTTCCGCACCGTCCCTGGAGTGCTGCCGTCGTTCTCTCGGATTGATTATAACACGGAAATCAGGTCTGCATTCTCTTTTGGAGAAGCAACGTTGAGACGAGGCCTGTCCATGCGAGCACGGCACAGAGGATAAAGGCGAGGGTATAGGAACCCAGTGCATCAAAGACATAACCGGCAACGATCGGGCCCAGGGCGGCGCCGATGGAACCGGCCAGTGCTGCTGCGGCCAGAATGACACCGTGGGACCGGGTCCCGAAGAGCTCGGCCACAAGGGGGGAAAAGAGAACCTGCATGCCTCCATAGGCAAAGCCAAAGGCAATCGAAAAGAGAAAGATCGACCATTCCGAACCGGACAGGACCAGCCAGAGAAGAGACAGTCCCATGATCGAATAGCTGATCCCCAGGGCCATCCTGTTGCCGAAACGGTCGGCCAGGTTTCCCATCACGTTCATCCCCACGATACATGCGCCGCCGATGAGCGATAAGGTGAGTGCGGCCTTCGTCGCAGGAATGCCCAGTCCTGTGGCGTGGATGACAAGATGTACGCTGATCGCGATCAGGCAGAATAGAAAAGAGAAATAAAGGATACAGAGCAAGGCGAAGTCCCTGCTGCGGACAGCCTGACGCAGGGTGTGTCCCTTCGCTTCCGTGATCGGCCGATCCAGTCGCCCATCGCCCATTCCTGTCGTCAGCCGATTCACCGGGAGCGTTCCTGAGGAATTGAGAAGCGGCAACCATGACAATGAGGGTGAGGATTGCGATCGCGAGATAAGCGTTCCGCCACTGCCAGACGGAGATGAGGTAACTTGCAGCAGGCGGCAACACCATTGTTCCGAGACCCATGCCCGAGAGCACGATGGCGTTCATCCTGCCTCGATTCGTGGGAAACCACCTGGGGACAAGAGAGAGCAGGGGGATATAGGGACTCATGCCGATTGCTGCAAACACACCCAAATAGAGATAGAGTTCCCAGGCACTGCCGATCCGTGCCATAAGAAAGTAGCTGAGTCCGAGTATGGCGCCGCAGACGGTCATGACCCAGCGGGGTCCGAACCTTTCGCTCAGGCTCGCCGAAAAAACACATATGATGCCGAATATCATATTGTTCAGCGCCGAAGCCCCGGAAGTCATTGTCCGTGTCCAGCCGAATTGATTTATGAGAGGTTCGAAGAAGACACCAAAGGCATTGAAGGTTCCCCAGATGATCATCATCATGATGAAAACAACGGTGACAATGACGTAACCGTAATAGAGTCGAGGTCGAGTGGTATTCTTCAAGCCCGCATTTCCTCCCAGGATCTTTTCATGTTTAGCTGGTACGCATTCCGTTTGTCAACAAAGGACGGTCAAAAGGTCGCTCTAATAGTTTTCCAAGCGGCCCAGCCCTCATGGGCCCTTTCCCATAGCATCTCAGGTGGGTGGGTTTGGCGCGGGGAGGATATGCCAGGCTGAGAGGGGCTATCTCCATAATTCCTTGGTGGAACTGAAGACTTGTGGTTTAAGGTGAAACCGGTTTGACAAGAGCGGTCTCCGGTGATAGAAGTTTTAGGGAATCGAGAAGGGAGGTGTCCCCACCGTGATGTTCATAAGAGATTTGAAAGACTGCCGGGAATTTGTTGCCGGAGATCATACGGTCCTCAGGGAATTACTGCATCCGGACAAAGCTGACTTAAGGCTTCGTTACAGCCTGGCCCAGGCAACACTCCAACCCCGGCAGGCCTCGGCTCCCCACAGGCTCAAAACCTCCGAGGTCTATTACATCCTGGAAGGCGAGGGAAGGATGCACATCGAGGATGAGGCGGCTCTGGTGCATCCAGGTCAGGTGATCTACATCCCCCCCGCCGCGACGCAGTATATCGAGAATACGGGCCCGGTGGCTTTGAAGTTCCTGTGTATCGTTGATCCTGCCTGGAGGCAGGAGGACGAGGAGGTGCTGTAAGAAGCGAAAAAGCCAACAACCCAGGTTGAGGTTCAGGATCAAAGCCACGCAAGACCGGATTGTCAGTGTTATACAGAACGTCATAAGTAAATACGCACGACTATCATTGCCGAGAGCATACCAGGGACATGGTTCGACAAGCTCACCATGACCGGTCACCCTGAGCCTGTCGAAGGGTGCCAAATCCCATGGGGAAATAATTACTTCGCCGTGTATAGAGATAAAATCTTTGATCAGGCGGTGTAAGTAGTTCAGAGAGGGGGTTTTCTCTGGCAGGAAATAAGATGGGAGTGGGAAATATAGAGAAGGGCCTCGTTGCCGGGCAGGGGAACCTCCTGCTCTTCTCCAAAACAGTCCCGGCAGAAATCCCAGAAGGCAAGAAGATGCTGCCTTCTGTTTTCATCTCCTTCAAACCTTTCAACAGAATGATTAAACCCTTTCTTCTTCATCTCAGGCCCCTCTGACGATCTGTTGGCCCAAACCAAAAAGGGTGTTGGGGCGGGTCTAAACCCCCGCCCCGTTCTTGTTAATAAGCACCCGGAGGCGGTCCAGCGGGCTCTTCTTTCTTCGGTTTTTCCGCTATGGCGCATTCCGTGGTAATCATCAGGGAAGCCACGCTTGCAGCATTCTTGAGGGCCAACCTCACGACCTTGGTTGGATCAATAATCCCGGCCTCAATCATGTCAATGTATTCTTCCTTGTCCGCGTCAAACCCGAAGGCCCCTTTCCCTTCTTTCACTTTCCCCGCGATCACAGAGCCTTCCTGGCCTGCATTCTGGACAATCTGGCGGATGGGTTCTTCCAGCGCTCTCTGGATAATATCCACTCCAACCTGTTGATCTCCTTCGACTTTGAGCTTTTTCAGGGCAGGCAGGCATCTCAGGTAGGCAACGCCTCCTCCCGGGACAATCCCTTCCTCTACGGCAGCCCGGGTTGCATGGAGCGCATCTTCCACCCTGGCCTTCTTCTCCTTCATCTCGGTCTCGGTGGCTGCGCCGACTTTAATGACGGCCACACCGCCGGCCAGCTTCGCCAGCCGCTCCTGGAGTTTTTCCTTGTCGTAGTCCGAGGTCGTCTCATCAATCTGAGCCCGGATCTGTTTGATCCGTCCTTCGATCACCGAACTTTTTCCTGCGCCTTCAACGATGGTGGTATTGTCTTTGTCGATGACCACCTTCTTGGCTCTTCCAAGGTCCTCCAGTTTTATCTTTTCCAGCTTGATTCCCACATCCTCGAAGATGGCTTTGCCGTCCGTCAAGGTTGCAATGTCTTCCAGCATGGCCTTTCTTCGGTCGCCGAATCCCGGGGCCTTCACTGCCGCGCACTTAAGAGTTCCGCGCAGCTTGTTGACCACCAGCGTTGCGAGTGCCTCGCCTTCCACCTCTTCGGCAATGATCATGATCGGCCGCCCGCTCTTGGCTACCCCTTCCAGGATGGGGAGCATGTCCTTCATGCTGGAGATCTTTTTCTCGTAAAGGAGGATATAGGGGTCTTCCAGAACGACCTCCATCTTTTCCGGGTCGGTTACGAAATAGGGTGAAAGGTAGCCCCTGTCGAACTGCATCCCCTCCACGACATCGAGTGTCGTCTCGATGCCTTTTGCTTCCTCGACGGTGATCACTCCCTCTTTCCCCACTTTGTTCATGGCCTCGGCAATGATATCACCGATCGTCGGATCATTGTTGGCGGAGATCCTCCCGACTTGAGAGATCTCTTTCTGCTCTTTAACCGGCTTGGACATCTTTTTCAGTTCCTTGACCACCTCGTCCACGGCCAGATCGATGCCTCTCTTCACATCCATGGGGTTCATCCCTGCGGCCACGACCCTATACCCTTCGCGATAGATGGCCTGGGCAAGGACGGTCGCGGTTGTCGTTCCGTCTCCGGCGGTATCCGAGGTCTTGCTTGCCACCTCTTTCACCATCTTGGCTCCCATATTCTGGAAGTGATCCTCCAACTCGATCTCTTTGGCTACGGTGACCCCGTCTTTTGTTACGGTCGGGGCTCCAAAGGATCTTTCCAGGACAACATTTCTTCCCTTGGGTCCAAGGGTGACCTTCACTGCGTCTGCCAGGACATTCACTCCTTCCAGGATGGCATTTCTCGCCTCCTGATCATACTTCAATTCCTTCGCCATGAAATTCCTCCTTTCTTTTTAAGCCATTCAGCGTTCAATAATGGCCAGGATATCATCCTCTTTCATTATCAAATGTTCTTCCCCATCGATCTTGATCTCAGTGCCTCCGTACTTGGCAAAGAGAACCCGATCACCCACCTTCACGTCCATCGGGATCTTGGTCCCATCCTCCATCAACTTGCCTGCTCCTACGGCGATCACTTTGCCCTCGACGGGCTTTTCCTTTGCCGTATCCGGGATGATGATTCCTCCCTTTGTCTTCTCTTCCTCTTCGAGTCTCTTCACAATGAGCCGATCATAAAGTGGCCTCACCTTCATATAAACAGTCCTCCCTTCAAACTAAGTTAGCCAAATGAATAATCATCGGATCTCCAATTGTCAAGGCGGAAAGGCCCAAAAAGTTGCCTGACGCTCCGAATACTCCTCCCTCGCCCCCTCCTGCCGGACCTCCGGATTTTTGCAGCCTTCTTTGGCGGGGTGGCGCCAAAGGGTTGATTTTTGAAATAAAACCTCTTATGAAAAGGCATGGAATTCATTGACTCTTTTCTCGCAACAGGGATCGGTTCGGTGCCCCACAGGGATGAAAAGGATTTTTTTGACCTTCTCCTTAGGTGCTTTCCCTGAAATTCCTTTCCTGCCTCAATTTCCCCGGAGATCATTCCTCGAAGGAATGGTTACCCAGTATGCCGGGGGGTTTCCGTCTTTGAGGATCGATGAAAAAAGCCAGAAAATCTGGATAGATACCTCCCCCGGGTTTGAGAAGGAGGTGGAGCAGTTCTATGAATGGGTGGAGAAAGGCGAGGTGGAGCCCTTCCGGATTACAGAAGACCATGCAAGAGGACTTGGAATTGTGAAAGTCCTGACCTCGGAGGACCATCGGAAGAAGTTGAGATATATGAAGGGCCAGGTCACAGGTCCCATTACCTTCGGCCTGTCCCTGATGGACCAGGACCAGAAGCCCATTTTTTATGACCCAACCCTCAGGGACATCCTGATCAAGCACCTGTCTTCCAAGGCCCGATGGCTTGAGAAAAGGTTCCGTGACCTCCTGCCCGGAGTCGCGACCATCATTTTTTTTGATGAGCCCTCTCTCTCTGCCTTCGGTTCCGCCTTTTCAGGCCTGAGCCGGGAGGATGTCCTCCTCGCTTTGAACGAATGCTTTGATGCGGTTCAGGGATTGAAAGGCATTCACTGTTGCGGGAATACGGACTGGGGTCTTCTTCTGGAGACCCACCTCGATATCCTGAACTTCGATGCCTACGGTTACCTGGAAAATCTTTCCCTCTACCCCAAAGAGTTGAAAGCCTTCCTGGAGAGAGGAGGGATTCTTGCCTGGGGCATTGTTCCGACGAACGAAGCCATTCTGAATGAGGATGCCCGAAGTCTGGCCAAACGCCTCAAAGCCGGAATAGACACCCTATCCAGGAAGGGGATTGACCCGATTCTTCTCCGGAGGGCCATTCTAACCCCCAGTTGCGGGACCGCTTCGCTGCCGGTTCCTCTTGCCGAACGGGTCTTTCAGGTCACCTCGGAACTCTCGAAGATGTTCAGACAGGAGTGATGACGAGGCTGTCGACCCTCCATTCATTCATCTCGCCCAACATATCCTTTCCTTGCCCGACCAGCTCTCCGTTTTTCTTCAGATCTTCTGAGGGTACTCTTTTCTTGCGGGATCTGATTGAAATCCTTCGTCCCGACGAATATACTTAGACAGGATTCGATTACATCGGCGTTGCGGCTTAAGACCCGCGGGTATTTCTCCGCGGGAAGGAGAGATTCATGGCACTGCCCGTGATTCGGGTGGTCGACCTCTGGAAAAATTACCGGGAAGATGGGGCCGATACATCAGCCCTTCGGGGTACCTGTGTCGAGATCGGGCGGGGGGAAATCGTGGCCCTTTTCGGAAGAAGCGGATCGGGGAAGACGACGCTCTTCAATTTGATAGGAGGTCTTGACCGTCCCACAAGGGGACGGATCGAAGTCGAGGGAGAAGACATCGAGACCCTGGGAGAAAAAGGCCGGACAATCCTGAGAAGGAAGAAGATCGGTTTCATCTTTCAGTTCTTTAACCTGCTTCCCACCCTTACCGCTTATGAGAACGTCTTTCTCTCCCTGGAACTTGCCAATCAGGCCGATGCTCAGGTTGCTCTCGATGCTCTCAACGATGTGGGTCTCGAAGGGAAGGGGGACCGGTATCCCCACGAGCTTTCAGGGGGAGAGCAGCAGCGCGTCGCCATTGCAAGGGCGATCGTCAAGAGACCTTCCATCATCCTGGCCGATGAACCCACGGGCAACCTCGATACCTCCACCGGTGATCACATCCTCGATTTGCTCGGCCGAAGATGCCGCGAGTCGGCAACCACGTTGATCATGGCCACCCATACGGAACTGACCTGTCGCTATGCCGACCGGATCCTGCGAATGGTCGACGGCACGATTGTGGAAGAAAAACCAACCGGGAAAGCCAGCCTTTGAAGGTCATCACGAAATCCTTCTTGCGCTACCTTGTAAGACGGCTCAGCCTGAGCCTCCTTCAACTGATGGGGATCGGGTTCGGAGTCGCTGCCGTGGTAGGTATGACCCTGTCCGCCCGGACCGCCCTGACGAGTTTCACCGGGGCGGTCGAATTTCTACAGGGAAAGGCGAGTCATTCCATGCAGCGGTCCGCCGGACCCATGGAGGAGGGTCTCCTTATGGAGCTGGCAAAAGACCCCGCTGTGGAATGGTTTTCCCCGGTTATCGACCGTCGCCTTCGTCTGGGCAACGGAGAACTCGTTCATCTTCTTGGGATCGACCCGTTCTTGGATCGAAGGATACGTCCGGAGATGGCGGAAAACCAGTTCCCGGGCAGAGGTGAAGGCAGCATTGAGAACGATTTCTCCTTTCTAACGGATGAAAAGAGCGTGCTCGTGGACAGGGGTCTGCTGACGGAGGCAGGACTGACTCCGGGGGGAAAGCTCGAAACGAAGAAGGGTGTTCTTCGTGTATCCGGGACTTTTCCAAATCCTTCCGGGGAACCTCTCCTGCTGATGGATATCGGTCATGCCCAGGAGGTCTATCACCTCGAAGGTTACGTTGACCGGGTCGATCTCATCCTTTCCAACGAATCCGACTTCCGTTCCCGATGGAGCAGGGGCTTCCTGATCCAGTCGGCCCGCCAGAAGAGCGAAACGTTCTCGGCCATGCTGGAGGCCTTTCGCCTCAACCTCGAAGCCCTTTCCCTGCTGGCCCTCTTTGTGGGTGTTTTCCTCATCTATAACACGGCGATGTTCGCCGTCGTGAGCCGGCGGAAGGACGCGGGGATCCTCCGAAGCCTCGGCGCAAGGCGCCACGAGATCGTGGCTGCCTTTCTCTCAGAGATCCTGATCCTCGGCCTCCTCGGCGGCGGCCTGGCGGAGGAATGGGCTACTTCTGACCCGCTTTCTGACGGGACTGATCGGCAGCAGCATCAGCAATCTCTACTTCTTTCTGCGGCCCGCACCGGTGGACTGGTCCGGCTGGATCCTGTTGACCGGCGTCTTCCTGGGTGCGGCGCCAGCCTGCTTGGGTGGGGCATTCCTCTTGTGGAAGGTGGTCCGAACCGGTGCAAAGTCCGCGGCCGGGAGGTATCGGGAGACGCGCGAACGGCCGGCAGGACAGCACTGGCAGGCCTCTCGGTCGTTGGAGCAAGCGGGGTTCTTGTGATTCGCGCACCCACATCTATTTCGGGTTTGCCGGGACTTCAGGATTGTGGTCGGGGTGAGCCTCTCACGGGCGTCGTGCTGTTATCTCGCCACCCCGTCCTAAGAGGGGTCCTCGGCCGGCTGGGAAGATTACCGGCAAGGTCGCCGCAGGAAACATCCGGCGGAACCTCGGCCGCACCGCGTCGCCATGGCTGCATTTATGGTCGCCCTGTCCATGTCGATCGGACTCGGGTCGATGATCGGGAGCTTCCGGGAGTCGGTGGTCTGGTGGATGGTAACGCAGCTCCAGGGGGACCTCTACGTGGGCAACATCGATGAGATCGAGGTTCCCGAGGCATTCTATGTGGAGTGAAGAGGAGTGGCCTTGGAGGACTCGACCCCTACCGCAACGTCCAAATCCTGTACCGGGAAACGATTGCCGATCTATCTCACCGCGGTCGACGCCTCTGTGCTCAAGCGTTATCACCCGTTTCGGCTGGCTCAAAGGGGGGAATGAGCACTGGGAGCGTTAAAACAGGGCGAGGTTATCGTTTCCGAGAGCTTTTCACGCCGTTTCGGAGTTCATTCGGGAGACCCCATCATCTGGATACCCTTCACGGCCGGGTCGAGTTCAGGGTAGGAGGGGTCTTCTACGATTACACGTCGGAACACGGGGTAGTGATGATGGACCGGTCCACCTATCTCAGCCTTCGGCGATCATTCCATCAACACCGTCGGTGTCTTCATCGATCGGGCAACCCCGCCGCCAGCATCCTCGAGGAGGTACACAAGCGGGCCGGACCGCGGTCTCCCCGTGCGCACCCCGGCTCAGCTTCGGGCGGACATCCTCGAGGTGTTCGACACGACCTTTGCCGTCACCCGGTCCATGCGGGCCCTGGCCATCGTCGTGGCCTTTTTCGGGATTACAGGCGCCCTCCTCACGCTCTTCATGGAGCGGCGCCGTGAATTCGGGATCTACCGGGCCCTTGGTTTCTCGACAGGACAGGTGGCGCCAGATGACCCTTCTGGAAGGCCTCGGCATGGGACTGGTGAGCTTTCTCCTGAGCATCGTGGTGGGAACACCCTTGCGGTCTTGCTGATCAAGGTGATCAATCTCCGGAGCTTCAATTGGACCATCTTCTATTACCCGCCATGGAGCCCTATCTCTGACCGGAGTGACGGCGCTTGTGGCAAGTTTAGGCGCGGCGGCTTACCCGATGTGGAAGGTCTGCAGGACCTACCCGCAGATGCAGATCCGGGAGGAGTAGACGGAGGGTTTTAAAGAAAAGGTCGCTGAAAGAGATTTTCTCCATGAGCACTCATCTTGAGGGGTCCTTCTTTGCGTCTGCCCCGGCTTCTTCTGGAATCGCC
>CAVSVC010000015.1:0-109209 GCA_963731045.1 uncultured delta proteobacterium
GGATGCAAAAAATGCTACAGAAACAAGAAACCTGAAATACCGGCCTTATAAGTGCCAATAGCTTTACACAAGGAGCTCATGATTCAGGGATTGCGATATTGGGAACCCCGCTCATGGCAGCACCATCGCTCATGGCAGCACCATTTCGATGAGATGGGGGCCGGGCTCTGCTAGGGCCTTGCGCAACTCACGGGCGAGGGATTCTGCGGTGCTTACCGTCGCCCCGGGAACTCCGAATCCTTCCGCAGTCTTTACCCAGTCGATTGCGGGTTGCGTCAACTCCGTGAGGGCCCGGGTCTTGGGACCATAAGACGTAATTCCTGCCCGTTGCAGCTCCATCTGGAGAATCCGATAGCTCCGGTTGGAGCAGATCAGCGTCGTGACGTTCAACCCTTCCCGCGCCTGAGTCCAGAGGGCCTGTACCGTGTACATGGCGCTTCCGTCCGCCTCGAGATTGATCACCGGACGGTCAGGACAGGCGATGGCCGCACCGGTCGCACAGGGGATGCCTTGCCCGATCGAACCTCCCGAACCGGTAAGAATACTGTGCGGCGGCAACCCTCCTGAGAACGGGTAGTGAAAATGGCCGCTCGAAACCGCTTCATCGACAATGATGACATTCTCCGGCTGGAGCGCGGCCAGAGTGAGGCAGGCCTTTTCAGGCGTCAGACTTCCATCCGGCAGGGGAGGGCGATGCGGTTCCGCAAAAAGATCCTTTTCGGCTGTGAGAGAAGCAGGAGCTCCAAGGGCGTCGGCAAGGCATTCGAGCGCTTCAACTGCGTTCTGCCGGTCCGTACAGAGATGAATCCTCTCCTGGTCGTCCGACAGAATCCGACTCCGCACACCCGGATAGCCGAAGAAGGTGACCGGTTCGGGAGTTCCGGCCAGCAGGACCGCTTCGTAGCCCGAAAGCATGGCGGTGGCCTTCTCCGGAAAATGAGGCAGACGCTCTACAGGAGGCAATCCTGTGCCGCGATCGATGTAGCCGGGAAGGGAGCGGGTGAAGAGATCACACCCGATCGCCTTTCTGACGCGGGAGGCGGCTTGCAGACCGGGTTTTCGCAATGCCTTGCCGCCGAGCATGAGCGCAACCTTTCGGAAAGTCCGCAATCGTGCGGCGATTGCCTCGATGGAGCGGGAATCGATGGGATCAAAAGGGACGCCTCGGGGAGACACCGGCATTTCGCGACATTCGGCAAGCTGGTAATCATTGGGAACAATCAAAGTCGCCACCTGGTCCAGACGCGCAGCGGCAACCGCCTCGGCCGTATCTTCACCGATGTCGTGGGCGGACCTGCTCGTCCGGCACCATCCCGATACCGTCCGGGCGAGCCCTTCAATATCCATGGCCAGAGGCGGATCCGCATCGCGGTGCCATGAGGCATGTTCCCCAACCACATTCAAAACAGGAGAATTGGCACGCCGTGCGTTGTGAAGGTTCGCAATGCCGTTGGCAAAGCCCGGGCCCAGGTGGAGCAAGGTCATGGCCGGCCTGTCCAGCATCCGGCCGTAACCATCGGCAGCGCCGGTGCAGACCCCCTCAAAGAGTCCCAGAAAAACCCTGATCCCGGGTGTGGCGTCAAGGGCCGTGACGATCGGTATTTCCGTCGTTCCTGCATTGGCAAAACAGGCGTCGACACCCGATGCAACCGCAGTTCTTACAAGCAGGTCCGCTCCGTTCACAGTTCACCTCCAAGGCTTCATGATGAAAACGCTTGATGAAGTATACCGGAGCGAAAAGAGATTGGCAATCCTTCTCTCATCCCGTTCATTTTTAATTGACCCGTTCGACGGCGCTAAGCCCCGCCTTCAAAGGCGGGGATAGGAAGCGCCGCTCAGGGTCTACTCTGAGCCCCGGCATTCATGCCGGGGAGCCGATGAGTTGACTTTTAAAAGACATTGCGTTATCCGTATTATGCCTCGGGAGAAGAGGGCACGACTCAATGGATGAAACGAGATTCGAACCCGACGACCCAGGGCTATTTCTGCAGGAGGAAACGATGTATCCCTTGGAACTGATTCACAGTGTAAGACTGATTACGGATGTCTGTCTTGAAATCGCTCCCGGTGAAAATGTCCTATGCATCACCGACAGCGAGGAGAAGATGGATGTCGTTACCCTGATCGCTGCGGAATGCAAGCGCAGGGGCGCGGAGACAGCGGTCATTCTGCTCGAACCGAGAAGGGAGCATTACCACGAACCTCCCCGTCCGGTAGCGCTCGCCATGCGGGATGCGGATGTCGTCATCACAATGGCCTACGGGGAACTGATGCACACCCGGGCACGGAAGGAAGCCTGCGCTGCAGGCGTGAAGTACGCGGCGGTGGGGGGAATCACCAAGGAATACCTCGTCGGGCTTCATATGACTCCGGAAGATCTGTACGAGGTGCGGGCCCTCACCGAAAGAATTGCCCGGCGCCTGACAGAGGCTTCAACCGCCCGCGTGACCACCCGGGCCGGAACAGACCTCACGATGTCTCTCGAGGGAAGGAAGGGGATCTGCCTGCTTCCCTTCGGGGAGAAAGGTACCTTTTGCATGGTTCCGGCCTATGCGGAGGCCCCCTGTCCTCCGGTCGAGGATTCCGTGGAAGGGGTGGCTGTGATCGACGGAACCATGGTCGGTGCGCCCGAAATCGAGGGACTGGTCGAGGAGCCTTTCAAAGTCTATTTCGAGAAGGGACGGATTGTCAAAATCTCCGAAGGAGAGGATGCCAGGAAATTGAAGAACCTCCTGGATTCGCTGGATGAGAAGGCCCGGACCTTTGCCGAGTTGGGTGTCAATAGCCACCACAAGATTCCCCGGAAACTACTCGGCACCCGGATCGACGATGCCGTCGCAGGACACGTCCATCTGGGCCTCGGGCGAAATGATCATATCGGAGGAAAGACTTCAACGGATGCTCACCTGGATTTACTGATGACCTGGGCAACGCTTCTCCTGGACGGGAAACCGATCCTTGAAAACGGCGTTCTCAAGATCTAACAGTTTGCTAAAGGCTAAGGAGGATCCCATGAGAAATCGGAAAGGTATCAGAGTGATATTGTGGATTGTGGCATTGGGTGCCGGGATCATGGGCTGGAATCAGGGAGCGATGGCCCAGGATTACCCGGCGAAGTCGATCAACCTGCTGATCTGCATGCAGCCGGGCGCTGGAGCCGACCTGGGCGGACGTTTGATTGCGCAGGATGCCACCAAGACCCTGGGGCAGGAGATTGTCCCGGTGAACAAACCGGGAGGCGGGGGCGCCGTGGCCGCAGGGATCTTGGCCTCTTCACGGCCCGATGGCTACAACCTTCTCTCCTGTACGAATGGAGCCTTTACAACGAGTCCTCACCTGGAGTCGATTCCCTATGACCCTCTCAAGGATTTCACCCCCATTATTCAATACGGGTCATTGACGACCGGTATCATGGTGCGGGCCGACAGCCCCTTCAAATCCTTTAAAGAGATGATCGACTTCGCCCGTAAGAATCCGGGGAAAGTCAGTTACGGCTTCCCGGGAATCGGAACCGCCCCCCATCTCGCCATCGAACATGTGATGCTGGAGGAAAAGGTCGATATTGCTACGGTTCCTTATGAGGGAGCCGCCCCCAGCCTTACGGCCCTTCTGGGCGGCCACGTTTCGGCGTGTGGAGTGAGTACGTCCGGTTTTCTCCCCCATCTGAAAGCGGGCAAAATAAGGGTTCTCGCCACGACGGGAGAGAAGAGGATCGAGGTCGTTCCGGATGCCCCCACGCTCCTTGAACTCGGCTATCCCTATGGGGTATTGATGGACTTCTATCTCATCTCCGGTCCGAAGGGAATTTCTCCTGTGGTGACCAAAACGTTGGAAGGGGCCTTTTTGAAAGCGATGCAGGCGCCGGGATTTCAGGCCCTGGCCGAGAGACTTTACATGCAGGTCAAGGTTCCTCTGACGGGTCAGAAATTCAAGGACTATGTTGAAGAGATCTACAAGAAGAACGGGGAAATCATCCGGAAGGCCAATATCGGCAAGAAATGATGATGAAGCGATTGGATTCAGAGGTCATCGGCGGCCTTTTTTGGGCTGCCGTGGGGGTTTTTTTTGCCTATGGCGCGGTCAGACTGAAGCTGGGTACCTTTCGAAACCCGGGCCCGGGGTTCATTCCTCTCGGGATAGCGCTCCTGTTGATCTTCTTCAGTCTGTTCATCCTGACAAAAGGACTGATCAGACCTGAAGGAAGGGCAGCGGCAATTCCGTGGAAGCGACCCGCCCTGGTGATCGGTTCCATATTCATTTACGGCCTCCTGCTCTCTGTCATCGGTTTTCTCCCCTCGACCTTCATTCTCTTGGTCATCCTCTTCAGCCTATTGATTACCATTAAGAAGCGGAAGTGGCTTTACGTCATCCTCTGTGCCGCCGCTGCAGCGCTGTGCTCCTGGTTGGTGTTTTCCGTGTTTCTCCGGGTGCCCTTTCCGTAAACGTCCTTCATCATCATCGGGGGTAAAAGGTGGAATTTTTTCACAATGTCCTGACCGGATTTCAGATTACCTTTCAACCGATCAATATCCTCTATTGCTTCATCGGGGTATTTATCGGGACTCTGATCGGGGTTCTTCCCGGGATCGGTCCCTCCGGAACGATCAGTATCCTGCTGCCAGCGACGTTCAGCCTTTCTCCTGTCGCTTCCATCATCCTTCTTGCCGGGATCTATTACGGAGCCATGTACGGCGGATCCACCACCTCGATCTTGGTCAACGTTCCCGGGGAAGCGGCTTCGGTCGTGACCTGCCTGGATGGTTATCAGATGGCCCGCCAAGGGCGAGCAGGTCCGGCCCTGGGCATTGCCGCGTTCGGGTCTTTTATCGCAGGGACATTCAGCATCATTGCCCTCATGTTTGTCAGCGTGCCCCTTGCGAAGTTTGCCCTGGTTTTCGGTCCGCCCGAATACACCTCCCTGATTGTTCTGGGAATCACCATCCTCGCCTACCTGGCCCAGAAGTCTCTGATCAAGGCCCTGATGACAGCCGCTTTTGGTTTTCTGCTCTCCTTTGTGGGCCTGGATTCGATCACGGGGAAAGCCCGCTATACCTTCGGAATCCCGGACCTCATGGACGGGGTGGGGGTCCTTCCTGTGGTGATGGGACTCTTCGGGGTGGCGGAGGTTCTTCAAAATCTGCATATCCCCGAAGGGATCTCGATCTTCAAAACCAGACTGGGAAGCCTTCTCCCGAATCGAAAAGACTGGAAGGATACCTGGAAGCCCATTACCCGGGGAAGCATCCTTGGTTTTGTCATCGGCATCATTCCCGGGGGGAGTGCCGTGCTGGCTTCCTTTGTATCCTACGCTACCGAAAAGCGGTTATCCAAGCACCCTGAGCAGTTTGGCCATGGGGCGATTGAGGGTGTGGCAGGTCCTGAATCGGCCAATAACTCGGCCTTCGGCGGCGGGCTGGTGCCTCTTTTTGGTCTCGGGATTCCTTCCAGTGTCGTGACGGCCCTCCTCTTTGCAGCCCTCATGATCCATGGCGTTCAACCGGGCCCCTTCCTCATTGCAGAGCATCCTGAAGTCTTCTGGGGGCTTGTGGCCAGCATGTATCTGGGGAATCTTTTGCTCCTCGTCATCAACCTTCCCCTGATCGGGCTCTGGGTAAAGGTGCTTAAGGTTCCCCAGTGGCTTCTTTTTCCCCTGATCCTCCTTTTCTGCATCATAGGAGCTTACGCCATCAACAACACCCTGTTCGACGTGGGGGTCATGATGTTGTTCGGGGTCATCGGATACCTGATGAACAAGTTCGGGTATGAAGCGGCTCCCCTGGCCCTGGCCTTTGTTTTGGGTCCCATCTTCGAAAAGTCGATGCGACAGTCCTTAAGACTTTCAGGAGGAGACTTCTCGATCTTCGTTACCCGGCCGCTCTCTGCCGGTCTTCTGATCATGGCGGTATTGGTTCTCCTGTCTTATTTCTTCTTTAAGAGGCAGCGAGCCGTCCTCGATGGAGGGGAGAAGGCAGGGTAACAGGGGAACAGGTGCTGAAAAATGCTCCTGTTGGTTTCAGGCAGGGGTTCGAAATTCCTATTCCGAAGCTGCAATCCGCAATCTTAAATCGTGTACGGAGGATGAACGATGAATGTAGGTGAAACCTGTATCGGATGCGGTTCCTGTGTTCCTTACTGCCCCATGGAGGCCATATCGCTTGGCCCTGAAAAGATAGAAATCGACCAGGATCGGTGTGTCGAGTGCAATGCCTGTCTCAGGTCGGAGGCTTGTCCCACGGACTCTCTTATCGCGCCTGAACTTCAGTGGCCCCGGAGTGTTCGCAGGGTCTTTTCAGACCCCGCGCCTCAGCATGGCCTGACGGGTGTGCCGGGAAGGGGCACCGAAGAGATGAAAACCAATGACGTGACCGGAAGATACCATGTCGGCGAAGCGGGTTTGGTCCTCGACATCGGAAGGCCGGGGGTCGGAGCCCGTCTCCGCGACGTCGAAAGGATCTATAAGAGGCTGGTCAGGATGGGCGCTCACTTCGAAGAACAGAATCCGCTGACGGGCCTGCTCAAGAAGAGAGGAGGCAGCGAGTTCAAGGAAGAGGTTCTCAACGAAAAAGTGCTCTCGATCATCATCGAATTCAAGGTCCCTTCTTCCAGGCTGCAGGAAGCCCTGGAAGAACTCAAACGGTGCGCCTCAGAAATAGACACCGTTTTCAGCGTGGGACTGGTCGATCGCGTTTCGGAGAACGGCTCGATGGAGAATGTTGAAAAGGCAAGGCAGCTCGGATATTCTCCGTCAATCAATGCAAAAGTGAATATCGGGGTAGGGCGACCGCTGGCCAAAGGCCAATAACCAAGGTTGAGGTTCAGGTTCAGGTAGGATCGACGGGTGCTGAAAAACGCTCCTGCCTGCCAAGGCAATATTTGCTTTTATTGGAGGGAGATACATGACACATTCGCTGCATCGGGAGGGGACGCGAGAAAACCTCTCGAGGGATTTTACGGTTTACTGTCTGCCTGCCGTGGGCATCAACGATCAAGGCAGCGGCAGCAAGCGATGGCGGTTTCTTGAAATCGCGCTTCGGAATCATGCGGCCAATGCCGGCCAGGCCGACATCGGAAACATCATGGCTCATTCCGCTCGGGAGCTGTCGGAGAGAGTCAGGGAAAGGTTTGAAAAAAGCCCCGGGGACGGGGTCGGGGACGGAATGGCTCCATGCATCTGTTTTTCCAGCAAGGAGGATTTCGTCAGGACGTTGAAAGAGGCGGTCGAGGCCGACTTCGGCCTTTCCATTGTGGTTCAGGGGATAATGGAGGAGGTGGAGGATTGTCTGAGGCAGGTCGGCCTCAGGCCCCATACGGTCCATCACTCCCTGGGGGTCTGGGGCAGGACGGAGAAGCTTCCCGGAAAAGAGATCCTGGAGATCACGACCATGTGCGGACACGGAATGACGAGCCCGAATCTCGTTCGAAAGTGCATTCAAGACGTGATTACGGGAAAGACGACCTCCCGTGAGGCCGCAGAGCTCCTGGCGCGTCCATGCATCTGTGGCATCTTCAACCCGGACCGGGCGGAAGCGCTGCTGAAGAGGATCATTTCGACGTGTAAGCCAATTGTACAGATGCCGAAACAAAGCTGAAAGGTTTATGGCTCGGATGCAAATGACTTTCCCCCCTTTCGTAAAGGGGGGAAGGGGGGGATTTATGACGGCAAGGCTGGCAAATCCCCCTAAATCCCCCTTTTTGAAAGGGGGACTTCCATTAATAGATAAGCTCTTAGTATCTTCGCAGGAAGGAGGCATTGAAAGATGGAAAAGAAAATGGTCTCCGGGGTCGGATGGAAAACGTACTCGCTCTTTATTCCCCTTATCCTCGGTCTTCTTGTCTTGGGACGGGTTGCAGAGGCCCAGGAATACCCGGCTAGGCCAATCACCTTTATCATTGCCAATGCGCCCGGCGGGGGGTTGGACATCTGCGCCCGGATCCTCGGACAGGAGGCAGGGAAGATCCTCGGCCAGGAGATTGTCCCGGTAAATAAACCCGGGGGCGGCGGGGCGGTTGGAACGGGGATTCTGGCTTCTTCCAAAGGGGACGGTTATACGATTCTTGCGACCACCGATCACCCCCTCACAACCATTCCGTTCATGGAGTCGCTTCCCTATAACCCTCAAAAGGATCTCATTCCCGTGATTCAGTACGGGTCTTTGAGGTCTCTCAATGTGGTGCGCTCCGACAGCCCGTACAAGTCTTTCAAAGAGGTCATCGAGTTTGCCCGCAAGAATCCGGGCAAGGTCAGTTTTGGCCCGCCCGGCATCGGGGTATCGGCTCACCTTTTTATGGAGCACGTGGCCATGACTGAGAAGGTGGATATCGCCGTCCTGCCTTTCGACGGAGCGGCTCCTGCCTTGGCCTCCCTGATGGGCGGACATATTACCATGGCGGGATCCTCGACGACAGGAGTCATGTCCCATTACAAAGGGGGGAAGGTCAGGCCTGTCGTTGTCCGGACGAGCAAGAGACTCGATTGGCTGCCCGACGTTCCCACCGCCATCGAGCTGGGGTATCAATATTTCAATGTGCCGGACCTCTATCTCATTCTTGTTCCCAAAGGGACCCCCTCCGAGATTGTCAGGAAACTCGAAGGAGCCTTCAAGAAAGCCATGGGAACACCCGCATTTAAATCCGCCGCGGAGAAGTTCGATTCCTTTGAAGAGAATCCTCTCTCGGGTCAGGGCCTGAGAGAGAGGATCGATAGGCTGACGCTTCAGGGCAAAGAAATTGTGCCGAAGATCATGAACAAGTAAGACCTGGTGTGGAGGGTGCCCATGCCTGCGGTAGGCAGGGCAGACAGGCTCGAAGCATGAAGGCGGGTTTCTCAGGTTGGGGTTACGGCTATGAAGCCCGTTTCGGTTAAGGGGAAGGGGTTACGTTCAGTTCTTAATCCCAACAACGTAGCCGATTTACGATACGGGCATCGTTACCCTGACCGTTAGACGAGATCTACTTACGGTATCGTTCTGTTCAAAAGGGAGATCGTGATGCGGAGAATTTCGATTGAAGAGCACTTTTTTACGGAAGAGTATCTGGAATACCTTTACTCGAGAAAGGACTGCCCGAGATATGAGACCGCCGAAGATGAGAAGCAACGTAAGATCACCCGCATCTGGGAGACCGCTTCTTTTCCTCCAAGCGTGGTTGGACCCGACAGGTTAAACCGGTCCGCTAAACTGGTTGACCTGGGGGAAGGACGGCTGAAGGACATGGACGAAGCCGGGATCGACATGGCGGTCCTTTCCCTCGGGAATCCGGGTGTCGATGCGTTCGACGAGCCTGACGGCAGCACCTGGGCCAAGAAGACGAACGATGAGCTTGCCGGAGCTGTCCGACGATACCCGAAGAGGTTTGCAGGACTTGCGGCCCTTGCCCCGAAAGATCCCCTCGGAGCCGCCGATGAGCTTAACAGGGCGGTCACGGAACTCGGGCTGAAAGGCGCCCTGATCAATTCTCACATCCAGGGAGAGTATCTTGACGACAAGAGATTCTGGGTCATCTTTGAAACAGCAGAGCGACTCGGTGTCCCTCTTTACATTCACCCCCGCTGGCCGTCTGCCGATATGTTAAAACTCTATCAACCCTATCCGGGCTTGCATCGGGCCATGTGGGGCTTTGGCGCGGAAACCGGATTGCACGCGATGCGGTTGATTATGAGTGGGCTCTTCGACCGATACCCTGGATTGAAGATTGTTCTCGGGCATCTCGGAGAGGCACTGCCCTTCTGGCTCTGGCGGATGGATAACAAATGCCCGCCAAGCCTTCGCCAGAGAATTCAGAGAAACCCGAGCGATTACGTCAAGACCAATTTCTTTGTGACGACGAGCGGAATGTTCTCCCGGCCCCCTTTCCTGTGTACCTACATGTCCCTGGGGGCTGAGAGTATCCTCTTTGCAACGGATTACCCCTTCGAACCGGTCGAAGAGGCGGTCGATTTCATGGATTCCGTACCCATCTGCGAGGACGATAAAGAGAAGATCTACCACCTCAATGCGGAGAAACTCTTTGCGCTTTGAGGAGGATGACTCCGACAGTTGCAGAAATGAACCCGGGCAGACCGTTCTCCAAGGTTTCGAATGGCGGTTTTCCGGAGATTTAGGGGAAACGGGAGGCTGACACTTGAAGTGGCTTCCGGCTGCAAAGTGATTCGACGGTGCTGAGATGCTGCAAAGGTTCGCCTCGATGCCTTTCCGAACGGTCTGCCCGGATTCATTCCACTCGCTTTTCTGCGACATCAGGGTTGAGACGAGGTTGCAAGATCTGAATGCCGGGCCTTTTCGAGGGATGGAGCCCATATGGAGGGGCCCCGCTTTTTGTGTTAAGGTTTCATCTGTATCGAGAAGGAGAAACACGTCTTCCTGACAGATCGATCAAGTGCGGCAGCGCTTAACCATCAACAAGAAACAGAGGTGAATCCATGGCCCGAAAGGCGAATCCGAAACAGAAAGATGGAGATGAAAAGAGAATCGTAAAAGGTCTTGGTTTTGTCGGCATTGCCGCGGATGCGAACACGGTTGAAGTGGATGTCAGAAACGGCAGGATCATCCGGATCAATCCGCTCCATTATGATCGGAAATACAAACGGGAGGATTTCAATCCCTGGCAGATCGAAGCCCGCGGGAAAACCTTCAAGCCGAGCATGAAATCGCTGATTCCCCCTCTCAGCCTGGGGTATAAGAACCGCGTCTACTCTCCCAACCGGATTCTCTATCCCCTGAAAAGGGTCGACTGGGATCCTCAAGGCAATCGCAATACCGAGAACCGAGGGAAGAGCGGATACGTCAGGATCTCGTGGGACGAGGCCACGGATCTGATCGTGAGCGAACTGAAGCGCATCAAGGAAACCTATGGCATGGAGGCGGTCTTTTCCCAGTCGGACGGACATGCGGAAACGAAGGCAGTCCATGCGGCGCACGGATGCCATAGAAAACTGCTCAAACTCCTCGGGGGGTTCACGTTACAGACCCGAAACACGGATAGCTGGGAAGGATGGGTTTGGGGCGCAAAACATGTGTGGGGGATGGAGAATCTGGGGCAGATGGTGCCCGTGACCAATGTGATCCAGGATATGAGTGAGAACACGGATCTCATCCTCTTCTGGGGGTGCGATCCGGAGACCACGCCCTGGGGCTGGAGCGGCCAACTGGCAAGCCGGGCCTGTTACTGGTTTACCGAGCTGGGAATCGAGTCCATCTACATCTGTCCGGACCTGAACTACGGGGCAGCCGTGCACGGGGACAAATGGATCCCCATCCGTCCCAACACCGATGCGGCCCTTCAACTCGCCATCGCACACGTATGGATCACGGAAGACCTCTATGATAAGCCGTATGTCCAAACGCATTCGGTCGGTTTCGATGCTTTCAAAGAATACGTTATGGGCAAGGAAGAGGGAATTCCCAAAACACCCGAATGGGCGGCTGAGATTACGGGGATTCCAGCCCGGACGATCAAGGCCCTGGCCAGGAAATGGGCCTCCAGCAGGACCACCATTGCCCACGGAAACGGGGGACCCTTTATCCGGGGGCCCTACTCGACGGAGCCGGCAAGACTGGAGGTCCTGTTGCTAACCATGCAGGGCCTGGGCAAACCGGGGCGCCATCAGGTCAAGATGATTGAATGGAGCATCTATCAGCATCATCATCGCAACCCATGGCCCCGACCGCTCTTCATCCCGCAGCTTCAGGCGGCGGACCGGGGCTGGAAATACGATGACACCCCCAGACAGTTTATCCCGAAATGCCTGGTTCACGATGCGATCCTCAACCCGCCTATCAGCTGGTGGGGGACCACCACCCTCTCCAGGGACCCGGTTGAAAAGCAGTTCATAAAATCAACGTATCCGGTGGAAGGATGCCCTGAAATCCATATGATCTGGACCGATTCCCCGTGCCTGGTGACGTGCTGGAACGACGGGAATAGCGTCCTCAAGGCCTACAGGCATCCAAAGATCGAGTTCATCCTGGCCCAGCACCCCTGGCTGGAGAATGACTGCACCTTTGCGGACATCATCCTGCCGTCCAACACGAAGTTCGAAACGGAGGATATCGGAGTCGATATCTTCAGCGGACAGTTTAACGCGATCTTTCCAGAACCCAAGTGCATCGAGCCACGGGGGGAATCCAAGAGCGATTACGAAGTGGTCTGTACCATCGCCGAAAAGCTCGGCTTACTTGAGGAATATACCGGGGGCAAGAGCGTCGAGGAGTGGATCCGGCATGGCTTTGAAACATCGGGCGCTGCGGAGCACATCAGCTACGAGGAACTAAAGGAAAAAGGATATTGGATGGTTCCCACGGATCCCAACTGGAAGACCTACACCCCCGGCATGGGGGATTTCGTCAATGATCCGGAGAAGCATCCGCTGAATACACCGTCCGGGAAGATCGAATTCTACTCCGAAAGGCTGGCGAAGCACTTCCCGGATGATAAAGAGAGGCCTCCGGTTCCTCACTGGGTCCCCTACGGGGAAACCCATCAGGAGAGCCTCCTTCATCCAAGGGCGGAGAAGTATCCTCTTCTGATCTGCTCCAATCACCCGAAGTGGAGGGTCCATGCGCAGCATGACGACATGACGTGGTTGAGGGAGATCCCCACCTGCAAGGTGAAAGGTCCTGATGGGTACTGATTACGAACCACTCTGGCTCAATCCCGAGGATGCAAAGAAGAGGGACATCCGGAACGGAGAGATCGTGAAGATCTACAACGAGAGAGGAACGGTCCTGGCGGGGGCACGGGTCACACAGAGAATCATGGCCGGGACGGCATACATCGATCATGGGGCGAGATATGATCCTATCCTCGCGACAGAAATAGACCGGGGGGGCGCCATCAACACCATCTGCCCCCATCATGTCATCTCAAAGCATGCGACGGGTCAGGTTGCGAGCGGCTTTCTGGTGGAGGTTGAAAAGGTGGACCTCGATGAGCTCATGAAGACGTATCCGGAGGCCTTCAAACGACCCTACGATGATGGAGCCGGCCTCTGCATGGAAAGACTTTTACACCGAGAGGAAAAAGAATGAAAGCCTTGGTTATCGATATCTCAAAGTGCAACGGGTGCCATAACTGTCAGATCGCCTGCAAGGATGAACATGTCGGGAACGACTGGACGCCTTATGCAAAGCCGCAGCCGATGACAGGGCAGTTCTGGACCAAAGTGACGGATATCACGCGAGGAACGGTCCCGAAGGTCAAGGTCAGCTACATGCACTCGATCTGTCAGCACTGCGGGGAGGCGCCCTGCATGCCCGTCTGCCCGCAGAAGGCCATTTACAGAAGAGAGGACGGAATCGTGATCATCGATCCGGAGAAATGCGCGGGAAGCAGGAACTGTATTTCCGCATGCCCCTATACCGATGTTATCTACTTCAATCGGGATCTCAATATTGCTCAGAAGTGCACCTTCTGTGCTCATCTACTGGATAAGGGGTGGAAAGAGCCGAGATGTGTTGACGTCTGCCCGACCGGTGCACGGACCTTCGGCGATGAGGACGAATTGAAGGAGTTGATCGAGAAAGCGGAAATCCTGCTTCCAGAGCGCAAGACGAAGCCGAGGGTCTACTATATCGGTCTGCCCAAGAGATTCATCGCAGGAGCCCTTTTCGATCCCGATCAGGATGAATGCATCGTGGGGGCGACGATTACGCTCACGGAGGACAAGACGGGTGAAACACGATCCATCCTGTCGGATGATTTCGGGGATTTCTGGCTGGAAGGATTGAAGGTCGGCGCGTACTCTCTGGTCATCGAAAAGGAGGGCTATCCCGTCAAGAAAATACCTTCGATCGGAACAGAAAAGGACGTGAATCTGGGGGACATCGAGCTCAAGGCAAAAAAAAACGCATAGGGCATAGGGCATCCATCCTCCGTCCCGCTTTACGGGACTACGGAGGACAAGTAGCGCATAGCGTGAGACGGAAGCAAGAGTTGATCGTTGTCGAATCTCGTATCGACGCTTGTCTTGGGTGCTTGACCTCGAAGCCCCTGTTTCGAGCTTCGATATGAGATTCTTCACCGATAGACGTAACCTTTATTAACGAAACGGGCTTCGTAGCCGTAGCCTTGCCCAATAGCATCATTTCGAATTCCCGACCGCCTCCCGTCTTCTTGAAAACCCCTCCGGTTTCAGCATGACGATCGACAATGCCGCGGTAAGAAGCACGAGAGCGGCGATCTCCTGGAGTCCGATCGGCTCGCCAAGGGCCGCCGCGCTGCTCAGGACACCGACAACGGGAACGGCAAGAGTTCCGATGGCGGCGATACTCGTTGGGAAGAGCTGCACCACCTTGAACCAGGCCCAGTTACAGAAGACAATGGGGATTACAACCATATACGCTGTTGCAAAGATGGCCTGATGGGGAATCCGGAAGATACCGGAGACCGGTTCGAAGATGAGACCCCCGAGGACAACCGGAATGCTCCCCAGGATGAACTGCCATCCTGTGAGGTTGAAGGTCGAGATCGTCCACCGAAAATATTTCATAAAGACGACCCCCGCAGCCCAGAAGATAGAAGCAGCCAGCATAAAAGCCATACCGAGGGGTGCGGACCCGAGGATGCGGAGATCCGGTCCGATCAGAATGGCCAGCCCAAGTACTCCAAGGCCCAACCCGATCAAGCGCGAAAGCCTCAGGCGTTCTTTCAGGATTACCACGGCCAGGAGCGAAGCCCATACCGGCATGGTAAAGCCCACGATCGAGGCCCGGCCGGCGTTCATGTAGGCCAGTCCGTAGGCTGAACAGATATGCCATGCTGTCACGTTGAAGAAAGAGACAACCAGGAGGGGCCGGAGTTGTCCCTTCGGGATCGGTTCCCACGACCGATTGGCTTTTGCGACAAGAAAGACCCCTAACCCTCCAAAGACGAGGCAGAAGGACCGAAAGGTCCACGGCCCCATCTCAAGGACCCCGGTCTTCATCACCGGCCAACTGATTCCCCAGAAAATGGCAATAGCTGCAAGCAGGAGGAAGCCCAGTCTCGGCAATTTCTCAGGAGAACCCACTTGGAAAGAACCTTTCTTTCTTGTCCTTGACGGAACCCAATGATTATGACGCTTTTTGCCTCAGAGTCAAGCCTGGCGGGCGGAGGAGCAGAGAGGAACGTGATACAGAAAGCGTCCCGACGGTTTTTGGCAGCCAGGAATTGATCAACAATATCAGAGCCAAATACCCGGAGAGAAGGGGTAGGACCGCGAAACCTTCCTTGACAAGGTATTCCTTGCGGAGTATAATGGTAGTATGAAAATCAAGACATCTATAACCCTGTCTGAGGATCTGTTAAAGGCGGTTGATGAATACGCGAGAGAGTATAATAACCGATCCGAGTTTATCGAGGAGGCAGTCCGGGTTTTTATCAGGCAACTGATTCGCAGGCGGCGGGATGCCAGAGACCTCGAAATCATCAACCACCGTGCGGATTACCTAAACCAAGAAGCAATGGATGTTCTTACCTATCAGGTGGATCTGTGAAACGTGGTGAACTGTATCGTGTTGCTAACCCTTCTGCTAAAGACCCAAGAAAATCAAGAGTTTTTGTTATTGTAAGTCGCCAGATTCTCATCGATTCCCGTTTCTCCACAGTCGTTTGTGCCCCGACTTACTCAACTCACGAAGGTCTTTCCACTCAGGTACTGGTTGGCATAAATGAGGGATTGAAACACGATAGCAGTATTCATTGTGACGAACTCGTGAGTCTGCCTAAGTCGGTTCTGACGAACTTTATCGGATCCCTTTCCCCGGACAAGCTCGAAGAGCTCAACAGGGCTCTCACCACAGCCTTGGATATCCAAGAGTGAGGGCTAACAAGCCAGTCGAGGCAAGCGGGAATAGCCGTCCTTCATTTTAGGGTCAGTGCCCGCCGCCTTACTCTTTTCGTTGGGACATCTTATGATGGAGAAGGATACACCGACTATTGGAATGACTAAACTGAAGAAGAAGATTGGAAGGCGAACAAGGCGCTCAACCGGACGCGCAAAAAAACTGCGCGCCGGTTAGCCTTACATCATTATGAAAGGAAAAATTAATATTAGCGAAATTGACAAATGGCCACGGTCGTGGGGAGGTACAGATGAAGATGTCGAATATGGCCGAAGAATAATGGAATTGATGAAACCTTTTATCAGAGAACTATTAAATTCCTCTTATTCTTCAAAAACAATAAAGGAACATATTGATAATTTATGGTTGCTTGGGGGACATATTATTAAACATATCAATTATCAGGAGGAAAACGGAAAACAAGAGCCTCCTTTTTTGTTGACCAGATTCATTGATTCTTTTGATGGGCCTCATATAAGTGATTTATCAGAAAATGCACAAAATAGGTTTGATAGAACCTGTAGGAAGTTTTACAAATATCTTATTCTAAACGTATTAAGTAAAATATAGAATAGAGTTCATAACAATTCAACCAACCCGACCGGGCATAGCCCTGCGGGTTATCTCTGTCATGCATACTTAATGCGATGCGTCACTTGACCTTTTATCGGTAATTTGGGACCAACTGGTTCAAAAAGCGAAAAACCAAAGAAGTAAATCGGGGCAACAATCGTTTCCATCAAGATTGCTCCCCATATTACATTGCCCCACATTGAAATTATTAGATTGCTTCGTCTCTTCGTTCCTCGCAATGACAGACCGCTTCACTTTTTGCGAGACCATCTCAAATACCTCCGAACACAAGGCTGTGAATTCATCATGGAAGGCGCTCGGCATTCCTGGTGGGGCAAAGAGCGCCAGGTTTCTGTCAAGGGCAAGTGGGGCATCCCATAAGGGTCCTGTCAAGAAGGGAAACGAAAAAAATCATTTCGGGAAAACAAGAATGGGGAGCCCTGTGGGCCTGCAAAGCTGCAATTTAATGAAACAAGGAAGGGAACGCTGTGGACTGAGTTGAACTACTTAGGAAATCTTGCCAGAAATCTGTGAACGCCCACAAAAATCCGTTAGAGTCTACCCCCGTGTCAGGAGCAGAATGTCATCGGTCGTCATCTTCACGGTGGCCGTCGACAGGATCAGCCGGCAGGGGATCTTGTTCTGTTTCGCAGCGCTGAACAATCATAACGTCGCGTTATAAGAGCACCTTGTTTGAAGAACAAATCCGTCATGGACCCCGTCATGCGAGGGAGCAGATACCTTTCGCCGGGCTGAGGCGGGTCGCTCAAGCTTGAATCAAAGGGCTCAATGTTTTAGGAAGGATAGGTCCCGGCCAAGGGAGAAGAACCCGGGATTGATTGACTTTTTCGCCGGAGTAATCTATAAGTAGGATCGACTCGAAAGAAGGGGAGGGCTATTTATGCGGATCGATTTTCACAATCATTTTTACCCCCCAGGATATCTGGAGAAGTTCGAAGAGTGGGGCAAACGGTCTTTTGAGTTCACGCCGGGTCCAAACGGCATCAAGATTGTCACCCAGAAGGGAGCGCGATTCCTGGCGATTACTCCTCAGCACGTGAGCGTCGAGCAGCGCCTCGCCGACATGGACCGGGTCGGAATCGACATGGAAGTCCTCACGCTGACCTCGCCCAGCGTCTATTTTTCCACGAGAAAGAGGAACCTTTATCTCGCCAAGATGTCGAACGACTTCTTTGCCGACCTCTGTCGGAAGTATCCTCAGCGGTTTGTAGCCTTTGGAACGGTTCCGCTCCTGAATCCGGATGACGCCATCGAGGAGCTGCACCGATCGGTTAAGGACCTGGGGATGAAAGGGGTGGTCGTGGGTTCGAATATCGGGGGAAAGCACCTCCACTCCAAAGAATTCTGGCCCTTTTACGAAGAGGTGGACCGGTTGAACGTGCCCATCTTCATCCATCCCATGGTACCGCCTCATCCGGAGCCATTTGCGGAGTTTGTCCTGGTTCCTCTGGTGGGGTTCTGCATGGACACCACCGTGACCGTGGCGAAGATGGTCTTTTCGGGTCTTTTTGAGAAAGCATCCAAACCTCACCATGATCCTCCCCCATCTGGGCGGCACCCTTCCGTTTCTGTTCGAGCGGCTCGATGCGGGATTCAACTCCTATGCGGAGTGTAAGCCCCACATTACGAAGCTTCCCAGCACGTATTTGAAGAAATTCTATTATGATACGGTTTCATTCTACACTCCCGCCCTGATGTGCACGTACGGCGCTGTGGGGGCGGACCACATGGTCATGGGAAGCGATTACCCCCATGTCATCGGCGATATCACGCGCTCGGTCTCTTCCATCCAGGAGTTGCCTATTTCCGAGGAAGAGAAGGAGAAGATCCTAGGAGGGAACGGGAGGAAGATCCTGAAGATGTAATTCCTGAATCGTACGGATAAGGAGGGAAAGGATGAGGCGTTTGTCTTCGATCGTAATATTCCTGATGTGTGTCGGCTTCCTGGCCGGGGGAGTGCCTGCTCTTCACGCACAGCCCTTTCCCAGCCACACCATCCAGGTCATCATCCCCATGGATCCGGGATCCGCGGGAGATATGGTCCTGAGACCCTTTGCCGATGAACTTGGCAGAGCCCTCAAGACGCCGGTCGTTGTGGTGAATAAACCAGGTGCAGCCGCCACGCTGGGTACGGATATTGTGGTCAAGAGCAAGAAGGACGGCTATACCCTCCTCTATGCCAATACCTCGGCGGTGGTCTATGCAAAAGCCTCAAATCCGGAGACGGTTCCCTATGATCCGGTGAAGGATCTTGAACCTCTGGGGCTCCACTGCTATTTTCCCCTGAGCCTCGCGGTCCAGGAAGCTTCGCCCTGGAAGACCTTCAGCGATTTGATCGACTACGCAAAGAAGAATCCCGGAACCGTCCGCGTCAGCACTCCCGGTCAAGGGTCGATCGATCATTTCAATCTGGAGGTCATCAAATCCCTGACAGGGACGCAATTCACCATGGTTCCTTTCAAGGGGGGCGCGGCAGCCATTACCGCTCTTCTGGGAGGGCATGTCGATGTCGCGTGTATTGCGAACAGCCTGTCCGGACCCCACGTCAAATCAGGCAAACTGAGAATGCTCCTGCTGACGAACAAGATGCGTGAATATCCCGAATGTGCCCACGATTACCGACTTCGGCTACAAGCGTGATCTGCTTTCGGCGTGGTTCGCGCTGTATGCCCCTGCCGGCATTTCCGATGAGGTGAAGAAGGTTCTCGTCCCGGCCATTGAAAAGACAATCAAGAACCCTGAGCTGGAGGCCAAGATTGAAAGTTTGGGATTTGTTGTCGGCTACTTGCCTCCCGAGGCGCTCAGGAAGCTGATGGTGAGCGACTACGAGATGGCCCGTTCTCTGGCCATCCAATTGGGGTTAAGTAAGTAAGAGAAGCTTCCTTTGAATCGCTTTTTCCTGAGAAGGGATGAAGAGGAAGAGGGCCGGGGCGCTGGTCGGTCAGAAAACCCTGTGAATGCTCAAACTACAGCTTTAAGATAAGCTGGTAAATCACCATAACGCGAAAGGAGAGGATTATGAAGGAACTGAAGTTTTACAATCTGTCGCAGCCCCTTGAAATGGGGATACCGATCTGGCCGTGGGTAGGTCAGATGCAGGATCTGGTGATCGAGCGGATGCTCTATCACGAGCGGGATGGAAAGCAGTCTGCGGTCTTTCACTGCAAGATGCATACGTCGACACACATGGATGCGCCGTTCCACGTGATCGGAACGGGTGAAGGGATCGACAAGGTTCCCCTGTCAAGCTGCTTCGGAACGGGCGTGGTCGTCGACATGCGTTATAAGAAGAAATGGGAGATCATCGGCCCGGAGGATTTTGAAAAGGCGAACCCCAAGATTCAGAAAGGGGACTGGGTGATTGCGAATACGGGATGGCACCACAAGTGGGATGACCATTACACCTATATCAATCACTTTCCCGGTCTTTACAAAGAAGGCGGGGAATGGCTGGTCGAGAAAGGGGTGAAGGGATTCGGGATCACAGGAGGCGCCCTGGATAGCCCTCTTGCGCATGCGCCCCTTTCGAAGATCATGCCCTGGCTGGATACCGAATATAAGAGGGAGACCGGGGAGGATCCGGAAAAGAAGTGGCCGATCTATGAGCCGGCCCATCACTCGCTGCTCAGCCACATGATCCCGGGAATCGAGAATGTGGGCGGAGAGGTGGATAAGATCACCGGAAAGCGTGTGACCATCGCGGCCTTTCCCCTGAACTGGATTCACGGGGATGGTTCGATGATCCGGGTCGTGGGCATCGAAGGCCTCGATCTGTAACATCGACCGAAGGGGCGTGTGCCGGTCAAGACGACCAGGAGACAGAGCCCTTCGGAAGGCAGATGACATCCTCAGCGGGGAACGGGGGGTTCCCGTTCCCCGCCGGGCAGGTTTGAGGGAGCGGGGGAAATATCGCGGAAAGACGAATCGCTCGGCAAGAGCGTAGACTCGTCTGAAAGGGAGAGGTAGGATATGGAAAACGTTGTGATTGTGGCAGGGGCACGGACGCCCATCGGGGCTTTTGGCGGCGCGATGCGCGACATTCCGGTATACAAGATGGCCAGTGTTGCACTGCAGGAAGTCGTCAAGAAGGTCAAGATCGAGCCCGCATGGGTCGACGATGTTGTGATGGGGCAGTCTTACCAGAATGGGGAGTGTGCAAACGGGGCCCGGATGGCCGTTCTCGATGCGGGATGGCCGGACTATGTCCCGGGGGTCATGGTGGACCGCCGCTGCTGCTCCGGTCTGGAAGCCGTCTTCTACGGCGTCATGAAGATTCAGACAGGGAACGCAGAGATTATCATTGCAGGCGGGATGGAGAGCATGAGCCTCACCGAGTTCTACGTTCCCGGGGATATCCGCTGGGGCCTGGGCGGGAAGACGGATGAGAAATGGGGCTTTATGCCGAGAGGCCACGGCGCCCTTTCCATGTGGGGCATGCCCCTTTTATGACAGGCTTCAGAGGGGAAGGGTGATGTCTCAGCCCATCCACCGGTACGGGGAGCTCAATTCGATGATGACCTGGGCTGAAACGGCCGCCAAGAAGGAGAACATTTCACGCCAGGAGGCCGATGAGTGGGCATTGCGGAGCCATCAGAGGGCGATTGCCGCCATGGACTCCGGTAAGTTCCGGCATGAGATCGCCCCGGTGCCCATCTCGAAGAAGAAGGGGGAGACCGCGCTCTTCGACACCGATGAGACTCCCCGCCGGGAGACCACCCTCGAGAAGCTTGCGAAGCTTCCCACGGTCTATTCGGGCGGCGTCTGTACGGCCGGAAACTCGTCCAGCGAGAACGACGGCGCAGGGGCCCTTGTGCTGATGTCCGAGCGGAAGGCCAAGGAACTGGGCCTGAAACCCATGGCCTATTTCCGGTCGTGTGCCGTGGCGAGCACGGATCCCACGCTCACTTATCCCGCTGTTCCCGCAGCCGTGGAGAAGGCACTGAAGAAGGTTGACCTGACCATCGATCAAATAGACCTGATTGAGATCCAGGAGGCTTTTGCCGTGCAGACCCTGGCCGATGCGAGATTGATGAAGATCAAGGCCGAAGATTTCGACAAGAAGATCAATGTGAACGGTTCGGGCATTTCGCTCGGCCATCCCATTGCCGCCACGGGCGCCATCAGACTGGTGACGTTGATCCACGAGATGAACAGACGTCAGGTCCGGTACGGATTGGAGACGATTTGCGGAGGAGGAGGACAGGGCATCTGTGCGATTATTGAGGTGAAGTGAGAATAGGAAAGAATAGTTCAATATCCTTCTGATCCCGACCTCCGGTCATGGCCGGAGGTCGGGGCGCGTCCAAAAGTCCTCCAAGTTTGTTCTATATCACTCCCGATAAGACGGATTTCCATTTCGCGATGGTCTTTGTCCTGAGTTCAGGACTCATCCGGGCGATCGGGTACCAGTCCTCCTTCCACGAGAGATCGCGGCACGCATCGATGACGACCCTTGCCGCGGTCAGGGGTTTTCCTTTTTCGGTTGACCTCTTCTCCTCTGGAGGAATCGCCGTATGAACGTTGTTGGTGTGGCAGTGGGGAAGGATCTGGATCGCCTGGTCGAGGCGCGATCGCGTCACCATGGCCCACAACACCTGGTCAAGATTGGAAGGATCGATATCCTCCTCGACCACAACGGTATAGGATCCCATCTCCGCAGGATACTGGGAGGCAATCAAGCCCGCCTGCCGGGCATGTCCTGAGTACATCTGCTTGATCGAAATCACATTGAACAGTCCTCCGCTTCCCGTATAATGAGCCCAGATGGCTTGAACCCCCGGAATGCCGAAGGCTTCCAGTCGTTTCCGGATGGCAACCGAATCGGCGATGGCGAGCATCAGTGTGAACGTGTGAGGGGGGACCGCAGGCTGGGAACAGGTCAGGATCGGATCGTTTCGATGATAGATGGCCTTGACACGAATCACGGGTTCGGGCACCGTCTTGAGCCCCCGGTTGGCGTAGTAGCCGTGCCACTCTCCAAAGGGGCCTTCATCCACAAACTCTCCCGGATGGCACTCGCCTTCCACCACGATCTCGGCATGAGCCGGGATCGGAAGGCCGGTGAGGGGTCCTTTGAGAACTTGGATCGGTTCTCCCTTGATCCCTCCGGCTGCATCGTATTCAGATGCACCCCACGGGGTATCGGTCTGGCAGGAGAGCCACCAGAGAACGGGGTCCAGACCCATGGCGATGGCGATCGGCATGACTTTCCCACGGCCAAAGTACTTCTCATAGGTCAGAATATTCCCATGCTTTCCGGGGGTGGCATGGAGGGCAAGGCGGTTGCGGTCAACGGCCATCACCCGGTAGGTGCCGAGGTTGACCCAGCCGTCATCCGGGTCTCTCTGGATCACGGAGTGGGCGGTGCCGAGATAGCGGTTGCGATCGAGTTCATGGAATCTCGGCACGGGAAACTTCAGGACATCGATCTGATCTCCTGTGAGGGTGTTTTCGAGGACGGGACCGGAATCGACTAAACGGGGGGGAAGAGGCCGAATCTCCCTTGCCTTTCTGTACCAGTTGTCCGTGATCCCCAGGCAATCCGTGCGATCTTCCGGGAGACCGAGTGTCTTGGCGATCCGCCAGGTCGAGCCGAGCATTCCAAAGAGCGTCCGGAAACCCTTTGGGATAACCGGGGATCTCATCGAACAGAATGGTGGGTTTAGGGTCTTTCCCTTCCCGGTAGATCAACTCCACGATCGAACCCATTTCAAGATCCCAGCCCGCTCCCTGAACACGTTTCAGTTGCCCGTGCCTCTCCACGATCTTTAACCAGTCCCTTAAATCAACATGACTCATGGATATCTTGCTCCTTTCTATGATTGATCTTTACTCGAACAGGGGACCAACCTCGGTCCGTTAAGGTTACGGCTACGAAGCCCGTTTCGTCTAGAGTCAAAGGGTTATGTGAAGTTCCTAATACCGAATGACCGTTACCGAATGACGATACGGGCATCTTTACCGTTACCGATGTACGAACTGTAATTCCCCAACGAACGTATCAACAGGGTATGTGACCGCATTCTTCAAGAGTCTTAGAACCAGTCTGCCTATTTCTTGAACAATTCGAGCGCGGCATCGAGGACCTGCTGGGCCTCCGGGCGGCCCTTGCTCTCCATCTTCTTGACCCATTCCTTCCACATCGGTTCCCCGGAGATCTTGGTCCACTTCTCCACCTCTTCGGGAGGAAGAGAGTACTTGGTCATCGTGTGGCCACCCTTCTTTACCGCTTCGACAACAGCGGCCTCAGCCGTATCGAAGAAGTTGCGTCCCCAGAACTTGGCCGCCTCGAGACCGCTGACGCTCGAGATCGCTTCCTGGACGTCCTTCGGCAGACTTTCCCATTTCTGTTTATTCATGACCATGGAAAAGTAAGTCGTCGTCAGAGGAGCGGTGGTATAATACTTCACAATTTCATAAATTCTGTAGGAAAGGGTTCCCTCCCAGCTCATATCCATGCCGTCGATCACCCCTTTGTCCAGGGCCTGGTAGGTGTCGGGCATGGGCATGAGGACTGGAACCGCTCCCAGTGCCTTCATCTGTTCTGTGGGAGGTCCTCCCGGGACTCTGATCTTCATCCCCTTCACATCCTGCATGGTCTTCACCTGTTTCTTGGTTGTGAGCAGGAAACGGGGATCACCGGTCCAGAGTTGAAGCACATGGACATCCTTGAATTCTCTCTGAATCGCCGGGAACCTCTCATACAGTTTCCAGAGCACCTCGCTCCCCTGTTCGGCACTCCTGGAGGGAAGCGCCGGAAGGGTGATCACATCGGAGAGAGGAGTCATATCCGGCCAATAGCCGTGCCAGCACCAACCCATGTCGGCGACCCCGGTTTTCACCGCATTAAAGATATCCGGTCCTTTGGCAAGGGTTTGAGCATAAAAGATATCAATCTTCACCCTGTTCTTCGTGGCTTCCTCCACCTTCTTCACCCAGGGTTGTAAGGCATGAACAGGACCCCAGCCGGTAGCCGGATTCTGGTCGGCCAACGTCAAGTTGACGACCTGCGCCAGGGATGGGGTGACCAAAAGGAAGGCCAACCCCATGCTGACCAGCAACGTACCCAATGCTTTTCGCTTCATCGGTTTCCTCCTTTTTACTCTTCCACCAGAACCGAAATCGGTCTCTGGCATGTGGGAAAGGTGGGCCAGATCTGAGACTGCTTCCCGGGTCCCCCCGTCACAACGATATGAATCGATTCAGGCTGTGTGAATCTGGGAATCATCGTATCTGCGGTATAAGGACCAAACTCCTTAGGAGGATTGCAGAGGCCCGGGGCGTACGTCTTAAAGGGGGCCACCGCATGCCTGACCAGGTATTCCTGGACAGCTCTTTTCGAAGGGAAATCTCTGTAAAGGGTATCCGCATGTTCAGGCCCGAGGAAGAGAAAGACATATTTTACCTCGTTCCCGAAGGTAGAGGGCTTGTCATATTGCGTGAGGCAGGCGGTGAATCCACAGGCCACTCCGGCCACTCCGAGCGACATGGTATTGAGAAGGTCCTCCCCTTTCACGCTGAAGTGATCCGTGTTGTTGGTTCCAGGGTAGGCGGAAAATGCGGTGACGACATTATCCGAAGGCTTAAACCCATGCTCCACGGCGTAGGATTGTTTCCAGGGATTGGCCTTCTCATTTTCACCCAGAATAAGGGCAACCAGATCCCCGCGGCTGCCGAGGGTGCTTTTGTCCAGTCCCGGAGGAATCGCCCCTCCGACCACATCCCCGATCAGATTGATAAAATACCCGAGAGCGATATTGACCGGCTGCTGGCCGCCCAGAACCCCGGTTCCATAGGCAATGCCCAATTCATCGAGGATCGGACCGTTGATGACGACTACCGGTGCGGTAGGGGCCGTGGTGGTCGTGCTTCCCCGCCAGTCGTAGTCCGGGTGACGGAGCGCCTTCACGATCGCCAGGAGAACCGGCATGTGCTCCGGCTTGCACCCTGACATCACCCCGAGAGTCCGCCACCCCTTCCACCGTCAGTTGTCCCATCCGGGGGGGCACGACCCAGACCACCTCCTCCGGTCCGTGAGAGGTCCCCTTCAGCATGGCTGTGACCGCTTCAGGCGTAGGAGGAATCAGGGGTAGGCCCAAGGACCACCCCTTCTGATAAAACATTTCATTGAGCTCCGCATAGGTTCCCTTAAACCTGATCCGGTCGGCAGGATAAGGAGGTTTTTCAGACTCCTGTTTCTCAGGCAGAGAGGGTCTCCATTCCGTCGCCATGGTCAGGAGCCGCTGGAAAGGACTGGTCGGCCTTGGCCCGGATCTCTTCGACGGAAATCATCGCCATGGGGTGGGGGATTTCCACAAAAGCCATGTCAGGCAGGCCGACACTCTTCATTGTACTCTGTCCCAGGGCGATAAAGGCACTCGTGACAACCGTCACCGTCGGGATGCCCAGCTTTTCGATTTCGGACTGGTCAACGACCAGCCATGAAGTGCAGGACCCTCAGTCGCCATGGGCGCCGATGACCAGATCGGGCTTCAGCGCAGAAATGACCTTTGCGAGTCTTGCCGAATCCTCCAGCGATCCGCTCTGATTGATGGTCGATCTGTCCATCTCATAGATCTTGATCACCTTTGCGCCGGGCACTTTTTCCGCGAGAAGCTCGGAAATCCGGTCCAAGTAATGGTTGCCGTTGTGCTTGAAATTCCAGCGAAGCAAAATGGTCTTGCCTTCCAACGATCTCCAGGCGCTGAGCCGGTTTGGCGGTCTTTCTCTCAATGGCGCCGGCCGGATCAAGGATTTCCCAGACCTGAGGTTTTTCTTTGATGATCGGCAGGCTTTCGCCTCGGACTCTTCATTCCCTATTCCCTCCCTGACAGATAGATGCCTCCTCTATTTTTTCAAAATATCGAGCAAGGCATTGAGAACCTGTTGAGCCTCGGGCCGTCCCTTGCTCTCCATCTTCTTGATCCATTCCTTCCATACCGGTTCAGCGCCGACCTTCCTCCATCGCTCCGCTTCCTCCGGGGGCACTGTATAAGCGGTCATTTGATAGCCCCCCTTCTTGATGTGATCCAACACGAAGGTTTCAGCCGTATCATACCAGTTGCGACCGAAGAATTTCGAGCCCTCCAGGCCGCAGACACTCGTGATGGCTTCCTGGATGTCCTTTGGGAGGCTCTCCCACTTCTGCTTGTTCATGGCCATGGAGAAGTGCGTTGACGAAAGGGGAATAAAGGTGTAGAACTTGACGACTTCGTAGAGTCTAAAGGAGTAGGTTGCATCCCAGCTCGTATCCATCCCGTCGATGACCCCTTTGTCCAGGGACAGGTAGCTGTCAGGCATGGGGAGGAGCACAGGAACCGCTCCCAGGGCCCGCATCTCCTCTGTGGCAGGACCGCCTGGAACCCTGATCTTCAGTCCTTTCAGGTCCTCCAGGACCTTCACCTGTTTCTTGCTGGTGATGAGGAAACGAGGGGGACTTGCCCAGAGCTGAAGCAAATGGACATCCCTGAATTCTCTCTGAATGGCAGGAAACCTTTCATAGAGTCTCCAGATCGCTTCACTCCCCTGTTCACCCGTTTTGACAGGGAGAGAAGGAAGGGTGATGACATCGAAGAGGGGAGTCATCTCCGGCCAATAACCGTGGAAACACCAGCCGATGTCTGTGACGCCGGTCTTGGTTGCATTCCAGATGTCGGGTCCCTTGACCAATGTTTGAGAAGGGTAGATTTCGATCTTAACCCTGTTCTTCGTGGCCTCCTCGACCTTCTTGGCCCACGGCTGAAGGGCGTTCACCGGACCCCAGCCTGTCGGAGGGTTCTGGTCGGCCAGGGTCAGTTTGATCACCTGGGCCAGGGCAGGGGTCATCCAGAGACACACGAACCCGATGCTCAACAGCACCGTCAGGAATCTTCTGATCTTCATTCGTCTTCCTCCTCTCGCACAGAGATTTGATCTTTCGAAACAGGAAGAAAAGAATCTCTTACGTATGCGACCCTGACGCCCCTTCCCGTTGAAGCGTTGCCGTGTCGCCGCAGGCACACTTCTCAACTAAGCCGGCTCGACGTTGATGAAAGATGAAGCCAGAAATTCCTGATTGAATGATAGGCGTATACCACAATCCTTTTTTCGCTGTCAAGGTTTTTCTCCCTTTCGTCTCTCTCCGCGAAGGAGTGTTGCTTAAGACAGCTCTAAACAGCGGTCTTGACACTAAAATTAACATTGTGATATAAAGGCGCGGTAAGAGAGTCGGGCGCGTTGCTCCGTTTTCGATGGCAACGCGGGGTGCCTGCGGTTTTTTTATGCCGAGGGGGGGCGCGTAAGCGGGCTGAGAGATTTTTCCGGTTTCCCTGAGTGCCGGCCCTGACGCCTTTTGCCGTATAACGGTGTAATCGAATTCTCACAGAAAGGGGAGGAAAGATGAAAAAGAGGACTCTTTTGACGGTATTGGGTACGGCCTGTCTCGTTTTCATGTTTGCAGCTCCGTCCATGGCCCAGGTCATCAAACTGACCCTGGCCGAGCAGAATGCGGAAATGGGGTGGGGGCCGGTGCATGCGGAAAAGCCGTGGGCCAAGAAGATCGAGGATGCCACCAAAGGCCGGGTGAAGATCGACGTCTTTTATGCTCAAACCCTTGCTAAGGGACCGGATATCTTTAATGCGGTGAAGACCGGGGTAGCCGACATGGGGTGGTGTTTTCACGGGTACTGGCCGGACATGACGCCGCTCTCCGACGTCATCACCCTCCCGTCCCTGCCGATCCCTAATGCGGAGAAGGCCAGTGAGGTGCTTTGGAAACTTTACGAGAGATTTCCTTCTATCCGGAACGAGTACAAAGATGTTCATACGCTTCATCTGTGGGCGAGCAGCCCGTACTTCCTGATTACGACGAAGAAGCAGGTTAAGACCATCGAAGATATCAAGGGTCTAAAGATCAGGGTCGTTGGAGGTCCTCCGACCGAGCAGATGAAGGCGCTCGGAGCCATTCCCACCCTCATCCCCATGCCCGATACCTACCTCGCGATGGACAAGGGAGTGATTGACGGAATGGGAGCACCCTGGGAGGCCATCCACGGCTTCAGACTCTATGAAATCGCAAAATATTACACCTTGGTTCCGCTCTCCGCCGTCTACTTCTCGATGTCGGTCAATAAGCAGAAATGGGATAGCCTGCCCAAGGATATCCAGGAGGCGATTACAAGTGTCAGCGGTCTGGAAGCGGCCAAGTTCTGGGGGAGGAACTGGTTCGATACCGCCCGGGAAGGGGTCTTGGAGGCCGCCAAGAAGGGAAACTATACGATGAACATGTACTCCGTTCCTCCGGAAGAGGAGGCGAGATGGGCCAAAGTAGCGGGTGAGCCTCTCTGGAAGGAATGGGTCAAGAAGATGGAGGGCAAGGGCCGCCCGGATGCCCAGCAGGTTCTCAACACGGCCCTCGATTTGCTCAAGAAATGATTCCCGTCAAACAGCGAGAAAGGGGAAGATCATTTACCTGATCTTTGTTCGGCCCTTTACTGCATCAGTAAAGGGCCGAATCTTCATAATTGATTGGAAGGGGTGAAAAATCGATGCAGAAGTTGCTCAATGGTTGCGAACGCGTGATGCTTTATGTTTCTGCCATGTCGGCCTTTGTCCTGATGCTGCTGACAACGGCGGATGCAGGGGGACGGTATATCTTTAACCGGCCGATCACAGGGGCCTATGAGATTACGACGAACTACCTGATGGTCGCTGCGGTTTTCCTGGCGGTGAGCTACGGCTACCGTCAGGGCGCTTATATCCGGGTCACCTTCTTGGCGGATCACCTGCCCCGGATGGTGAAGCTCGTGGTGAACTACCTCGTCCAGATGCTCTCCGTGGGTTATGGGGTCCTGCTCGTGATCGCCACATACCAACAGGCCCTCCGCACCATCGCAACGGGGACGACCCTGAGCAGTCTCGATTTTATTCCGCAGGGTCCCGCCTATGTGATCGTTCCTGTGGGCCTCTTTTTCATGTCCCTGGCCATGCTGCTTGACATTCGCAAGGTCAGGAAAGGGACATCTCCTCTCTTCCAGAGAGGAATCTCCTACCTGCTGTGTAACCGGCAAGTAACACAAATGAATTCATTTACGGAGATCAAAAAATGGTTGCTCTGCCTTTTATTGCCATGGTTATCGCTCTTCTTCTCGGCTTTCCGATCGCTTTTTCTCTCGCCGGGTCCGGCATTCTGGGCATCTATCTCACCACGGGGAGCTGGGCCAAGGTGATGGGGATTCTGGGGATGGCGCCTTTCACTGCGGTTTCCGATTATTCGCTGACCACCGTCCCCATGTTCATTCTGATGGCCTACTTCTCGGCTTCAAGCGGTCTTGCCCGCGACCTCTTCAAGGCCGGGGCGAACTGGCTGTCCCATATCCGGGGAGGCCTCGGGGTTGCGACGGTTTTCGCCTGCGGGATCTTCGGGGCCATGTCCGGGGCGAGCGTTGCCGCGGCCTCCGTCATGTCGACGATTGCTTACCCGGAAATGCGGCGTCACGGTTATTCGGAACAACTGGCAGCGGGCACGGTGGGTATCGGATCGACGCTTGACATTCTGATCCCGCCGAGCGTTGCCATGGTCATTTACGGCATTGCGACACAGACGTCGATCGCCAAATTGCTTATCGCAGGAACCGTGCCGGGGATCATTGTAGGAATCTTTCTGGCAGTCGCCATTTTTGCCTGGGTTCGCATCAGACCCCAGGATGCGCCTGAGACTTACCGTGTGCCCATGGACGAACGCTGGGCAAGCGTTCGCCGCATCTGGCCAAGCCTTCTCCTGATCCTTGTCGTCGTCATTCTTCTCTACACAGGCATCGTCACCCCGACGGAAGTGGGCGCTATCGGCGCCTTCATGGCGGCCCTGATCGGGGCGGCGTTTGGCAGTCTCCGATGGCCGGGCATTATTGATGCCCTAAAGATGACCATTCGCACGAGTGCCATGATCTTTATGATCATCATCGGCGCAACCATCTTCGGCTATTACATGGCCCTGAGCCGGGTGCCTCAACAGGTCGTCGCAGCGGTGACGGGCATGGACCTCAATCGATGGGTTGTCATCATCGGGATTGTCGTGGGTTACTTCGTCATCAGCATGTTCATGGATGAAATCCCGCTCCTCCTCCTCACCCTTCAACTGACATTCCCGCTCATTACGCACCTCGGCTTCGACCCCATCTGGTTCGGAGTCATGTCGATGATGATGGTGGCCATGGGGCTCGTCTTCCCGCCGGTGGGGATGATTGCTTTTGTCGTCAGTTCGACGGCGAAGGTAGACCTGGTGAAGGTCTATACGGGGACCAGCGTCCTGATGATCGCCATCTTGATTACGACGATTCTCATCATGGTTTTCCCCGCCATCGTTCTCTGGCTTCCTGCAACGATGCGTTAGCCGGACTCCCGGTAACGATAAGACGCTGTCAGGAATGGGGGTGATTTCGGGTCTTTCACCCCTTTCTTGACCGGCATGTTCCCCGTCAAGGGGCACAAATCCTAATCGATGAAAGAAAGAAACGGTGGTTCCGAAGAGTCGGCCGGAATTGTTGGGAACGGCGTATATCAGAAAGCCCTTTCCGGGGCTCACAGAGTGGAGAAAGAAGAGAGGTGGGAAGGATGGCCAGGCACGGATTGCTGATCGACTACGAGTATTGCACGGGATGCCACACCTGCGAGGTGGCCTGTAAACAGGAGCACAATTATCCTGTTGGGAAGTGGGGGATCAAGGTCAACGAGATTGTTCTGGAGACCTTCGACAGGATTGCCATCGATTACATCCCCTTTCCGACGGATCTCTGTAACTTATGTATTCAGAGAACCCGGGAGGGGATCCCGCCAGCCTGCGTGAAGCATTGCCAGGCGGGGTGCATGTCGTACGGGCCTGTCAAAGAGCTGGCTGAAGTGATGGAGAAGAAACCCAAAACCGTTCTCTTTGCGCCGAAATAATGATACGAAACCGATCCAAGGATTTGGATTAAGGAGTTTTGGGTTGTTGAACAGGTTTGACAGGGGCATCTTTAGCTGCGTTTTCCATTGTGCCTAACGTGGAAAGGAGGCTTGAAATGGAGAAAAAGAGAGGACTGCTTACCCTGGTAGGAATTGTCTGCCTTGTCTTCTTCTTTGTGACCTCTGCACCGGCTCAGGTGATCAAACTGACGCTGGCGGACCAGAACCCCCAGACCGGATGGGGGGGAGTGGAGGCCCTTCAACCCTGGGTCAAGAAAGTTGAGGACGCGACAAAAGGGAAGGTGAAAATAGATGTCTATTACTCCCAGACACTGGCCAAAGCGCCGGATATCTGGAATGCCGTCAAGACAGGCGTTGCGGACATGGGGTGGTGTTTCCACGGATATTGGCCCGACATGACGCCTCTGGCGGACGTGGTTACCCTTCCTTCCCTGCCGTTTAAGAGCGCGGAGAAGGGCAGTGAAGTCCTCTGGAAGCTCTACGAGAAGTACCCGGCCATTCAGCATCATTTCAAAGATGTTCATCCCCTCATGCTCTGGACCAGCCATCCTTACATCTTAATCACGACAAAGAAACAGGTTAAAACCCTTGAGGACATCAAGGGGCTGAAGATCAGGGTGACGGGGGGACCTCCGACAGAGCAGATGAAGGCACTGGGGGCCGTTCCCGTCCTCATGCCCATGCCCGACGTCTACCAGGCCATGGACAAAGGGGTCATCGACGGGATGGGGGCGCCGTGGGAACCCATTCTCGCCTACCGGCTTTACGAGGTTGTAAAGTATTACACGATTGTGCCCCTTTCTGCGGTCTATTTCTCGATGCCCATCAACAAACAGAAATGGGAGAGCCTCCCCAAGAACGTTCAGGATGACATCACGAGCGTCAGCGGTCTGGAGGGGGCCAAGTTCTGGGGCCGCAACTTCTTCGACAGGGTCGAAGCCGCCGTCGATGAGACAGTGAAAAAAGGCGGCCATACCATGGTCAAATATACCGTTCCTCCGGAGGAGGTCGAGAGGTGGACGAGGGTAGCCGGGATGCCGATCTGGAAGGAATGGGTTAAAAAGATGGAAGGCAAAGGGTATCCTGAGGCTCAGCAGATCCTCAACACGACCCTCGATCTGCTGAAGAAATAGTAGACCCTGGATCCCGACACGTGGGAGACAATGGGAGGTAATGCACATGCGGAATAAGAAAGAGGACAAGGGTGTACAAATTGTTAAGATGGGGGCCTGGTCCGGGGGACCGGGCTGTCACGGAGGGTGCGGTGTTGATGTCCATGTTAAAGATGGCCGGGTCATCAAGGTGGAAGGGGATTCTGACCATCCTTTTCTACAGGGAAGAGCCTGTCCGCGAGTTTTAGCTATGACCCAATTGATGTATCACCCCGATCGGTTGAAGTACCCGCTCAAGAGGGTCGGGGAAAGGGGGGAAGGCAAGTGGGCTCGGATCTCCTGGAAAGAGGCCAATGACACCATCTATACCCGGATGATGGAGATCAAAGAGAAATACGGACCGGAATCGATGGTCTTCGGGCAGGGGACGGGCAGGGATGCGGGGGGACCGATTCTTCTTCTGGCCTATGCCTACGGAAGTCCGAACTGGACCCTTCTCGGGCTTTCCGGTATCTCCTGCTTTACTCCGAGGCTGGCGGGCATGTATGTCATCGAAGGTGATTTTACCTTTATGGACGCCGCTCAGTTTTCCCCTCTTCGATATCAGGATCCGGAATGGACTCCGCCCAAATGCCTGATCGTCTGGGGCAGGGAGCCCGTTGCAGGATGTTCCGACCACTATGCCACAGGCCACTGGATGGTCGATTGCATGAAGCGCGGGACGGAAATCATTGCTGTGGATCCAAGATGCACCTGGATCGCCTCCAGGGCGAAACTCTGGCTGCAGATCCGTCCCGGAACGGATGGGGCGCTGGCGCTGGGGTTGATGAACATCATCATCAATGAGGGGCTCTACGATAAAGCCTTCGTAGCGAAATGGGTCCATGGTTTTGAGGAATTGAAAACGAGGGTTCAGGAGTATACTCCGGAACGGGTTTCACACATCACGTGGATCCCCAAGGAGAAGATCATCGCAGCGGCGCGGCTCTATGCCGAGAGCAAGCCGGCCGCCATCCAGTGGGGTGTGCCCGTTGACATGAATGCCGAGGCGACCTCCGTAGTCCAGGCCATTACGTCACTCTGGTGCATTACGGGAAATCTGGATATTCCCGGAGGAAATGTCATCTGCAGGAGTCCTTTCGGCGTCTCGATCTATCCCTACTCCTCGGAAGAACTCACTGCGATCTATGGCGAAGCCTTCGTCAAAAAGCTCTCGGAAAAACGGATCGGAGCGGATCGTTATCCCCTGGTGAAGAATTTCAGAGGGTGGGCCTTATCCGACTCCGTTCTTGAACAGATGGAGACAGGCCAGCCCTATCCGATCAAGGGCATGTGGATCCAGACGAACAATTTCATCGCCTGCGCCGCGGGGGATCCCCGGCGTCATTACGAGGCCATCCGGAAGCTCGATTTCAACGTTGTTGTGGACCTCTTCATGACCCCCACGGCCCAGGCTGTGGCGGATATCGTCCTTCCGGCAGGGACCTTTCCAGAAAAGGACTCCGTCTTCTCTACGGGCATTCCCCTCAATGCCATACAGAAAGTGGTGCAGGTGGAAGAATGTAAGTCCGATTGGGAAATCAACTTCGAGTTGGCCAAGAGATTCAATCCGGAGATCGTCCACTGGAATAATGTGAAAGAGATGTTCTCCGAAAGAATCCGTCCCTCGGGACTCACGTTTGACGAACTCCGCAAGCAGGCCTGGGCCCTTCCGCCCAAAGGCCACCCCTCGGGAACCGCTCCGTACCGAAGGTACGAAGTGGGACTGCTTCGCCCGGATAAGAAGCCCGGCTTCCGAACTCCGACCGGTAAGATCGAGGTCTACTCCACCACCCTGGAGTCCTATGGCCTTGATCCGCTTCCTTACTTCGAGGAACCTCCGGAGAGTCCTTTGCGGACGCCCCAGATCTGGAAGGAATTTCCCCTGATCATGATGACCGGAAGACGGTCTCCTGTGCTCTTCCACAGCGAACATCGTCAGATTCCGTGGCTCCGAGAAATCGATCCTGACCCCATCGTGGAGATCCATCCGGAGACGGCCCGGGCCCTGGGGATCGAAAACGGGAACTGGGTCTGGATTGAAGGAAGACGGGGGCGGGTGAAGCGGAAGGCGAAACTCACTCCGATCGTCCATCCGAAAATGGTCATGGTTCCCCACGGGTGGTGGCTGCCGGAAAAGGAAGGAAAGGATCATCTCTATCACGTGTGGGATATCAATGTGAACCAGCTTATCCCGATGGGATGTCAGAGCAGATCCGGGTTCGGGGGCGGTCCTTACAAATCGATGCTCTGCAAGATCTATAAGGTGTAGTAGATTGATTCCAAAATACCATAACAACGGCAGATTCTTGTAGCCGCAGGCTTTAGCCTGCGAAAAATGGCTGCCAGACCAACGCAACCTAAAGGTTGCGGCTACCAATCCATTGAGACAACAATTAGGAAACGTTCTGAGTCGTCTGCCGAAATCTCGGAAAAGAATTCGCCTGAAAGGAGGAAATCATGAAGTATTTCATTCCCATTCTCGGTCTCGTGTCTGATGATCCTTGGGTTGAGCGTTGGAGCTACAGCGCTCAAAGCACAGTCCTACCCCGCTTATCCCATTCAGGTGGTTGTTCCCAATGACCCGGGGTCAGCAGGAGATCTGGCTGCAAGGTACTTTGTCGAAGAGTTGAGCAAGACGTTGAAAGGGTCCGCTGTCGTCCTGAATAAGCCGGGTGGGTCCTCTACCCTGGGGACGGATTATGTCGTGAAGAGCAAGAAGGACGGTTATACCCTTCTTTATGCAAATACCTCCGCCGTGGTCTATGCAAGGGCCACAAACCCGGAGATCGTACCGTACGATCCAGTCAAGGATCTCGACCCCCTCGGTTTCCACTGTATTCTCACACTGACGGTGACGGTCCGAGGAGATGCCCCCTGGAAGACCTTCAATGAAATGATCGACCATGCCAAGAAGAACCCGGGGACGGTCCGGTTCGGGATTCACGGCCAGGGAACGATCGATCATTTCAATCTTGAACTGATCAAGGCATGGACAGGCGCACAATTTAACGTTATCCCGTTCAAGGGGACAGCTGCGACGACAACGGCCCTGCTGGGCGGGCATGTGGATGCCACGGTCATCGTCAATAGCCTGGTGACCCCCCATGTGAATGCCGGTAGACTGAAACTGCTCCTCCTCACCAACAAGATGCGTGAATACCCCAATGTCCCGATGATCACGGAAGTGGGATACAAACAGAATCTGCTCTCGCCATGGTTCGGTTGGTTTGCTGCGGCTGGGACCCCTGAGGAGGCGAAGAAGGTTCTCATCCCGGCCATCGAGAAGACGACGAAGATCCCGGATTTGATCCAAAAGATCGAGAAACTTGGATTGCTTTCGGATTATAGGTCGCCTGAAGAGCTGAAGAAGACGATGATGAGCGACTATGAAACCGCCCGGGCCCTGGCCGTAAAGCTGGGTCTGGCCAAGTGATCGTTATAAGAGGTTACGGTTACGAAGCCCGTTTCGCTACAGGAAGGATGGTTACGGTTTAGCTCCAAGCCGAACAACGTAGCCGGATGACGATACGGGCATCGTTACCGTTGCCGTCAGACGAAATCTTTGTTCTTGACCTCAGGGGATTTGAGGTTTCTTCAGAGGCGGGATCAAGGGCTTGTCCGTCATTTTCCCCATCTTATCCTCACTCAACTTGAACTGCGCGGGATAGAGGTCTTTGTTTCGAATCTCTTCTTTCTCGGTGTTTCTCCAGACGAAATTGCAGCGTCCGCATCGATACAGTTCCCATGCCCTGTCCCGCGGGGCCTCGAAGAATTTGATCCCTTCATCTTTTTCGCATCTCGGACAGAACACGGGGGCCTCCTTACCCGTTCGACGGCACTAAACCCGGGGGTTTAGTGCCGCTCAGGGTCTACTCTGAGCAAGCCCCGGCATTTATGCCGGGGAGCCGATGAGTTGATTTCTTCATTAAGCGTTTCAGCTCCTCGACCCACTCCGGTGCTTCTTTGGGTGGGGTAAGGAGGGAGAGACTCTCGAGTGGAAGATCAGGCGGAACAGGTTTGGTGGCGTCCAGGATCATGCGGGTCGTCAGACCTCGCGGGTGTCCCGTGGGGTCGAGAGTGGAGATCGGGGCGTTGGGAATGAGGACCAGATCCCTGTCCGCCCTGAATCGGGTCACCAGGGCCCACATGACCTCGTTCAGGTTGAAAGGATCGATATCCTCATCCACGATCACGATGAATTTCGGATAGGCCAGTCCGTGGGGGGTTGCCAGGAGCTTTGCCCCGATGATCTTTCCGTAACCCGCTACTCTTGTCTTTGTTGAGACGATGGTGCCATACCCGTGACAGTACATGGCATTGACCGAGACAACCTCCGGGGCCATGGCCTTGAGCTGTTTATAGAGGGTGACGCTGGTGACGAGGCCCACGATGTAGTCGTGCTCCGTCCAGGGCTTTCCGATATACAGATTTTCAAAGATCAGGGGATCCCTTCTTCGCGTGACGGCTTTGATTTTGATTTCCGCCTGTTTGAAGGTTGCCGAATAGAACCCCGTATACTCTCCAAACGGTCCTTCAATCGTCCTGACTCTGGGGAGGATCTCCCCTTCCAGAATGATTTCAGCACCGGCGGGCACCATGAGGTCGACGGTTTCCCCCTGAATGATCTCTGCAGGCTCTCCTCTCAACGCCCCGGCCATCTCGTATTCATCTTCGTCATATTGCAGGGGCATCCCTCCCACCAGGGTGATGATCGGATCGTTTCCCAAAGCGATGGCCACGGGAAGGGGTTGATTCAATTCCTCCGCCTTTCTGAGATGGATTGCAATATCGTGCTGGGGAGAGGCCTGAATGCCGAGGCGGTCTTTATCCATGACCTGGACGCGGTAGATGCCGACATTCTGGTTCCTGGGGTTCTCCGGGTCTTTACTGATGACGATGGCTTTTGAGAGATAAGGCCCCCCGTCGTATTCATTGATCCGGAAGAGAGGGAGGATATCGAAGAGATTGATATCCTTTGTAAGAACAAGTTCTTTTAAGGGGGAGTGAGAAACCACTCTCGGAGGGACGGGGAACCGGTCGCATTTCTTGGCGACTTCATGGAACAACCCCTGCAGGGGGGTGTCGATCGGGAGGTCCAGCATCAATGCGTAATTCCGCCAGGACCCGTGAACATTCATGACGACCTTCTTCTGCTCATAGCCCCGTATTTTCTCAAACAGAATCGCCGGCCGGTTTGGAAACTCTCCTGCCGCGCAACTGGCAGCCCCGATGTCCGGTTCGGGAAGGACCTCCCTCTCAACCCTCAACAACTGTCCCGCTGATTCCAACCTTGTCAGGAAATCCCTGAGATCTCTATAAGGCATAAGTTCCTCTTCTTTTGAAAGCCGCAAATCCTACCGGTATCTGTGTCTTCTTTTGACCCCCATTACTGTTAGCGTGCTCAGACAAATTTGTCAAGACATTTCGTACCACATCTCCAGGGTCTTTCCGACAGCCCCTCCCAGCCGGATCCCATCCTGAAACTCCACCCGTAACCGAAGGGTGAATTCGCTTCCAGAGGCCATGTTGATTTTGAATGAACATTGTGATATAAGCCTCTCAACACTGGCACGTTGGTTGGAAAATAGGCTAAAAATAGGTTTATATGTTTTTTTCATGAAGGAGAAGAGAAAATGGCCAAGAAAGAGGGAGAAGAGAAGGTTGTTCGGACGACGGTCTGGTCTCCAGGAGCGGGATGCCACGGCGGATGCGGCGTGAAGCTCATCGTCAAGAACGGGAGACTTGAAAAGGTGGAGGGGGATGAAAACCATCCCTGGAATCAGGGGAGACTCTGCCCGCGGGCGCTCGCCCTGACGCAGTATGTCTACCATCCCGATCGGCTGCTGTACCCTGTGAAGCGGTCAGGGGAAAGAGGGGAAGGTAAATGGACCCGGATTTCGTGGGACGAGGCGCTCGATACGATTGAAAAGAAGTTTAAGGAGATCCGGGATCAACATGGAGCGGAGTCCGTCCTCTTCTGCCAGGGAACGGGCAGAGACGTCGGGGGCCCGATCTCATTTCTGGCCTATGCGTACGGGAGCCCGAACTGGGTGCAACTTGGTCTGGCGGGTCAGTCCTGTTATACGCCCCGGCTGGGGGCGATGTTTGCGACGATGGGGGACTACGCGGTTATGGATGCGGGCCAGTTTGACGCAAAGCGCTACGATGCGCCCGAATGGAAACCTCCGAAATGCGTCATCGTCTGGGCGACCAATCCCGTTCCGACGTGCCCGGATGCGTTTCACGGCCACTGGGTGGTGGAATGCATGAAACGGGGGGCCAAAGTGATCACCGTGGACGCCCGCACGACCTGGATGGCGTCGCGTTCAGAGATCCATCTGCAGATCCGGCCGGGAACGGACGGGGCCCTGGCCCTGGCGATGGCCCATGTGATCATCAACGAAAAACTCTATGACAAGGCCTTTGTGGATAAGTGGACTTACGGGTTCGACGAATTGAAGCAGCGGGTTCAGGAGTTTACGCCGGAGCGGGCGTCGAGCATCACCTGGGCGCCGAAAGAGTTGATCATCAAGGCGGCCCGGCTCTATGCGGAGAGCAAGCCGGCAGCGATCCACTGGGGTCTGCCCGTGGACATGTGTCCGGAGGGGACCACGGTGGCCCAGGCGATCACGCATCTCTGGTGTCTGACGGGGAATGTGGACAATCCGGGCGGTAATGTGATTGCCAGGCCGGCCTTCGGGGTGACGACCTATCCATTTTCCTCTCATGAACTGACAGGCCTTTACGGCGAGGAATTCGTCAAGAAACTGACAGCGAAGAGGATCGGGGCGCCGGAATATCCGATGATTGCAAACTTCAGGGGATGGGCACAGCCGGACCTGGCCGTGGATCAGATCCTGACAGGCAATCCTTATCCAATCAAGGCCGCGTGGATCCAGACGACCAACATCCTGGGCGGCCAGGCGGCGGACACCCGGAAACACTATGAGGCCCTGAAGAAACTGGAATTCAACGTGGTGGTGGATACCTTCCACAACCCGACGACCATGGCCGTGGCGGATATCGTGCTTCCGGCAGCCTCCTTTCCCGAAAAGGAGAGCTTCCGGTCGTGGTGGTCTCCTCTGAGCGTGGTGGTTCCGGCCATCAAGGTCGGGGAGTGCAGGTCCGACTGGGAGATCAACCTGGAACTGGCCCGGCGGTTCAACCCGGAGGCAATTAAGTATAAGAGCGTTAAAGAACTGATCGATGACCGGCTCAAGCCGGCAGGGACGACCTTTGATGAAATGGCGGCCCGGGGGAGCTGGATGATGCCTCCGGAGGGGCATATGTCGAAACCCTACCGGCGCCATGAAAAGGGCCTGCTCCGTGGGGACGGGAAGCCCGGGTTCAACACCCCGACGGGGAAGATCGAGTTCTGGTCGAAGAAATACGAGGAGTGGGGAATGGATCCCCTTCCCTACTATGAAGAGCCTCCGGAGAGCGAGGTGAGGACGCCTGAGCTGTTCAGGGAATATCCCCTGATCATGGCGACGGGAAGAAGATCCTCGGTCTACTTTCATGCGGAGCACCGGATGATTCCTTGGATGCGGGAGATCGATCCGGATCCGGTGATCGAGATCAACACACAGACGGCGGCCGATCTCGGGATCGAAAACGGAGAGTGGGTCTATATCGAAAACAAGCGGGGAAGGATCAAGAGGAAGGCGGTCGTGACGCCGACGATCCATCCGAAGGTCGTGATGGTTCCCCATGGCTGGTGGCTGCCCGAGACCGATGGACGGGAACCGAACCTCTTCGGGATCTGGGAGATCAACTGCAATGTCTTGACCCCGACGGGAACGCAGAGCCGGTCGGGATTCGGAGGCGGAGCCTATAAGACAACCCTTTGCAGGGTGCGCAAAATCGAGAAAGAAGCGAGGTGAGAAGGATGGCCAGACACGGATTGCTGATTGACTACGAATATTGTACAGGATGCCATACCTGCGAGGTGGCCTGCAAACAAGAACACAATTATCCTGTCGGCAAGTGGGGGATCAAGGTCAACGAGATCGTCCTGGAGACCTTCGACAAGATTGCCATCGATTACATCCCCTTTCCGACGGATCTCTGTAACTTATGCGTCCAGAGGACCCGGGAAGGCATCCCGCCGGCCTGCGTGAAGCATTGCCAGGCAGGGTGCATGTCGTACGGGCCGGTCAAGGAACTGGCTGAAGCGATGGAGAAGAAACCCAAGACTGTTCTCTTTGCGCCGAAGTGAGAGATAAGGCAGAGCAAAGCAGACGCTGAGGTTGAGGTTAAGGTTGAGGATGGGACCAGTCCCATTTCTACTGGTGGAAGAGACCGATTGAGGTCAACCCTTTCCGAACCTGAGATTTTTTCCAGAGGTTTTGCTGACCGGATATCATCTTCTCTAAAGAAAGGAAAAGCAATATGTCAGAGCAGATCTTTACAACCTGTGAGGTCGGAGGACCCCTCTTCGTCCACGTGAAGGACGGGAAGATCGTTCGGGTTCGACCGATGCGACTGAGCAAGGAGGACACCGGGCCCTGGACAATCGAAGTCAATGGTAAGAAGTATTCTCCTCCCAGGAAGACCACCCTGAGCACCTACACCCTTGCCGAAAGGAACCGGATCTATTCGGAGGATCGGGTGGCCTATCCGAGAAGGAGGGTCGATTTCGATCCGAACGGCGACCGGCACCCCGAAAACCGGGGGAAGTCCCCTTATGTTCGAATCAGCTGGGACGAGGCCCTGGACACCGTTTCGAAAGAGATCAAACGAGTTCAGACAACGTACGGTCAGGCAGCCGTCTCCGCCTTGACGTCGTCCCACCATAACTGGGGAAATGTCGGCTACAAGCGGAGCGCCTTCGGCCGGTTCTTCAACCTCCTCGGATTTACGGATGTCTTTGACAATCCGGACAGCTGGGAGGGGTGGCACTGGGGATCGATCCATACCTATGGGTTTTACTGGAGACTCGGCTGTCCGGAGCAGTACGACCTTCTGGAAGACGCCATGAAGAACACCGATCTCTTCGTCTTCTGGTCCCATGACCCCGATTCGACCAAGGGCGGCTATGCGGCCCAGGAATCGGCCATCTGGCGTGTCTGGCTCAACGAGATGGGGAAGAAGATGGTCTTCATCGATCCTTTCTGCAACTACACGGCCGTCCGGATGGGAGACAAGTGGCTTGCCCCCCGGCCCGGAACGGATGCGGCCCTGGCGGAGGCGATTGCGTACGTGTGGTTTGACGAGGATACCTACGACAAGAGCTTCGTCGAGGGCCGCACGATCGGAATTGAGGAATTTAAGAAGCACATTCTCGGGAAGACGGACGGCATCAAGAGAACCCCCAGATGGGCTGAAGGCATCACAGGCGTGAGGGCCCCCACCATCCATGCCCTGGCGAGAGAGTGGGCGTCGAAGCGGACGATGCTGGGATGCGGAGCCCGCGGAGGTTTCGGCGGGGCATGCCGAACTTCTTATGGCCACGAGTGGGCCCGTCTGATGGTCTACCTGCAGGCCATGCAGGGGCTTGGAAAACCCGGGGTCAATATCTGGTCTGCGGTCCAGGGAGCCCCCTACAACGGTCAGTTCTACTTCCCGGGCTATGCGGATCCGATGGGCAGAATCACCGGGGACGGAAACCCGGACCACGTGGCAAAGCTGACAGCCGTGAATCCGGTCGAGCAGAAGCTTTATCGCACCCTGTTTCCGGATGCGATCCTGAATCCGCCCATAAACTGGATGGGAGAAGGATTCTGCGGCCAGTCGATCGAACAGCAGTTCATTCCTTACACCTATCCGATGCCGGGCCAGCCCGAGGTCAAACTCTTCTACCGTTACGGCGGTTCGTTTATGGGCACGATGACCGATACAAACAAGTGGGTCCGGGCTTACCAGAGCCCGAAGCTGGAGATGGTCGTCAACCAGAACGTCTGGATGGATCCGGAAACGAAGATGGCCGACATCATCTTTCCGGCCTGTACGAACTTTGAGAGAAACGACATCGCCGAGTTCAGCAACATGGGAGGTTACTCCAATCACGCCTCGCTCGGATGCAATTACCGGATCATCGTCTACGAGAAGAAGTGCATCGAACCCATAGGAGAATCCAAGTCCGACCTCGAGATCTTCACGCTCCTTGCCGACCGGCTCGGGTTCAAAGATGATTTTACGGATGGCGGGAAGACGGAAGAGGACTGGATCCGGAAGCAGTACGATGTCTCCGACCTGCCCAAATACGTCTCCTACGAGGATTTCAAGAAGAAAGGTTATTTCGTCGTCCCCCTTCCGGAGAACTACAAACCCACGCCGGCCCTGCGCTGGTTTAATGAGGGGAGGAGGCGTGACACGCCGGATTCCCTGGCTCCCGACCCGGATAAGAAAGAAGGCCTGGGATCGTACAGCGGAAAGATCGAATTCGTCTCCCAGAGTCTTCTGAAGCATTTTCCGAAGGACAAAGAGCGGCCGCCCATGGCGAGGTACATCCCGAGTTGGGAAGGGCATGAATCAGCCCTGGCCAAGAAGTATCCCATTCAGATGATCTCTCCCCATCCGCGCTATTCCTATCACACGCATTATGATGCCCACTGCGAATGGCTTGCCGATATCCCGGGACACCGGATCCGCAAGAACGGGCACAACTGGATCGTGATCCGTGTCAATCCCGAGCAGGCCGCGGAACGCGGAATCCGGCACGGAGACATCATCAAGGTCTTTAACGATCGCGGTGTGGTTCTTGGAATGGCCCAGATCACGGAGCGCGTGAGACCCGGCCTGATTCACTGTTATGCCTCTTCAGGAAAATATGATCCCCTTGAACCGGGCAAGCGCCGGCAGTCCAGACCGGGGCGGATGTGTGGCTATCCTGACTCCCCTCCGGATGATGTCTAAGAACGCCCCCGGCATGGCCAGCAACACTTGCCTTGTTGAGATTGCGAAGTGGGATGGAGGAGAAGAATGAGCAACTACGGAATGATCATCGATTTGGAGAAGTGCTCCGGCTGCTACAACTGTTTTATGGCCTGCCGGGACGAACATTACGGAAACGACTATCCGCCGATCTCTTTGGGGCAGCCCTTTACAGGACATTTCTGGATGCGGATCCTTGAGAAGGAAAGAGGAACGTATCCCAAGGTCAAGGTGTCCATCATCCCCAAACCCTGTATGCATTGCGACGATCCGCCCTGCGCCAAGGTCGCCCTGAACGGAGCGATCTACAAGAGACCGGACGGCGCTGTGATCATCGACCCGGTGAAATCGGCGGGACAGAAAGAAATTGTCTCTTCGTGTCCTCACCGGGTGATCTTCTGGAACGAGGAGAAGAACGTACCCCAGAAGTGCACACTCTGCGCGCACATGCTCGATCAGGGGGAACCGGAGCCCCGGTGCGTGGAGGCCTGTCCGACGGGCGCCCTTCTTTTCGGAGATCTCGATGATCCCAAGAGTGAGATCTCAAAGATCTGGAAATCCGAAAAGGCCGAGGCGTTTCATCCCGAATTCGGCCTCAAGCCCAGGGTGAAGTACATCGGAATTCCCAAGAGGTTTGTGGCAGGCACGGTCCTGTACAAGGACAAAGATCTATGCGCAGAGAATGCCAAGGTCACCCTGACAGGCGGTGGAAAGAAACTGGCTGCCAGGACGAACAATTTCGGTGACTTCGAGTTTGAGGGTCTGGAGGAGGGTAAGGAGTTCAGCGTCAAAGTTGAGCATGCCGGCTATCAGCCTGAATCCTTCAAGGTCCAGACCAAGGTGGACGTGTATCTTGGGGAGATACCCCTGAAACGGGCTTCCAAGAAGTAGACTGGGGAAGAAGCTTTTTCCAGCCTTTCCGCCGAATCTGTTGTGGTTCTTTTCTGTAACCCTTTCGGGAGCCGTCATCCATGCGCTGGATGGCGGCTCCTGTCTCCTATGACACTCCAGCATGGGACGCTCCTTCTTTTGCTCTCCCCTGTCGCTTTTTCTCACAAACAATCAAGGATTTCTCGTGCGGGAAAATCCGAGTAAGCTCCTTTACGAAGCGGAACTCAGCAAACATCTTCACCCAATATCACAGATTCTTCAAATCTCTTGCGGATAGAAAGGAGGCTGGCATGGAAACAACATCGATGATGCGTCAACCGGGAAGAAGGAGCGAGGTTCCCCTACCGCCCTCCGAGGCGGGCCTACCCACGATCGAGGCCGAGCCGTGGCTGGAGGTCGACCCGGACCCGAGAATCTTCCTCGAGGGGCCGTCGTTTGACCGTGAAGGAAATCTCTATGTCAGCTCGATTTTCAACGGCCGCGTGCTGAAGATCACACCAACCAAGAAAGTGACGACGATCTTTGACAAGCCGGGCGTTCTTCCCGACGGAACAGCGATCCATAAGGACGGGAGACTCTTCCTGGCCTGTCTGAGCGGGGAACTGATCGCACTGAACACGGACGGGAGCAATGTGACCGTCATCGAGGCCAGGTACCAGGGCAAACCGAAAAGCCTGAACGATCTCGTCTTTGACGCCAAAGGGAATCTTTACGTGACCGATTTTACGGGTCACTTCGCCGATCCCACTGGCGGGGTGTATCGCTATTCAGCCGATTTCAAGACGGTGCAGCCCGTGATTCAGAATCTCGCCGCGGCCAACGGCATCTCCTTCTCTCCGGAAGGGAACGTGCTCTGGGTCAGCGAAACCTGCAGAAATACCCTGCTCCGGCTGGAGTTGCTGGAGGACGGGATCGGGATCAATCCCATTGCCGGGGCCACGATCCCTTACCATTTCACCGGCGGGCCCGGAGGATGTGATTCCATGGCCGTCGATGTCGAAGGGAATGTCTATCAATGTCTCATCTTTCAGGGCCGAGCCCTGATCCTGAACAAGAGGGGAGTCCCTGTTGCCAACGTCCTGATCCCGGGCCGGGATGAGGGGAAACATCTGGGCTCAGCCAATCTGGCGTTCAGACCGGGCACGGACGAGGTCGTGATTACCGGCTGGGGTGAGGGCGGAGCGTGTCTCTACAAGTTCCGTGGCCTGGCGAAAGGTTTGACTCTGTATTCGCACCAGTAGGGAGAGAGGCTGATGCGGGATGTTCCCCGGAGTCGGGCCGATCTGTCCTCGTGTCTCAGAAGGCGGATTGGTTGACAGGGCCATTGGGAATGTGCTATCTCACCTGGAACGATTCCGTGAAATTGAGCGTGCATTTCAAAGCGCTACACCATGAAAGGAGAGGGAGGCCATGAAGAAAAGATCCGGTTTGTTGTTCCTGGTGATGGTTTTCGTTCTTGTTTCTTTGCCATGTTTGATCTACGCACAGGCTGCCAAGAAACCGGCGGCTGAGTTGAAGAGCCTGAAGATCGGTGTCATCAGCGCCCAGAGCGGACCGATTGCCTACTTCGGGATGAGCGTGCTCCGGGGAGCGGAGACAGCGATCAAGAACATCAATGCGAAGGGGACCACGGGAAACGGGCCCGGGATCCTGGTAGGAAACCAGCGCTACAAGCTGGAGATCGCCAATTATGACGATTCCGGAGACCCGGCAAAAAGTGTCGCCGGGATGAGGAAGCTTGCAGACTTGTACAAAGTTCCCGTCGTCTTGGGGCCCTTTGGGACGCCTCAGGTCTGGGCTTGCCAGGAGGTGAACACCCAGCTTGGAATCCTCTTCAATGGGATGTCGACCTCGGACCAGTCCCGAAAGAAAGGAAACGCTCTCTACATTCAGGAGCGCGTACCCGGTCTTCACTACGGGGAACCGATGGCTCAGGCCTGCTTCGACAAAGGCCTCCGGAAGGCCTGTGTGCTTACGGACATCAACGAGGCCTTCATGTCGTGGGGGAAGAAATTCAAAGAGAAATTTGAAGCCCTGGGGGGGCAGGTTCTTGCCTTCGAGTCGGTCGATATCAAGAACACGACGGATTATCACTCCGTGATGACGAGTTTCAAGGCCAAGAATCCGGATATGATCTTTATCTCCTGCTACGAAGAGCCGGGCGCCCTTGCCGCGACCCATGCCATGGATGTCGGTTACAAAGGGACGTTCCTGTTTACGTCGGAATGGGGTGCCAAGGCCGAAAAGATCGTCGGCCTTGACAAGATTCAGGGCTCCCTGGTTCAGGCGATGAACTACACCTATTACAGAAAATACCCCGACCAGGACAAGAGAGGGGTCTTCACCGCTTTCCACAAGCAGTACATGGACACCTACAAAGAGGAGTACGGACAGCCGGCAACGAGTATTTATGATCCGACATGGATGTTCGCCAGGGCCATGGAGATTTCGGGCAGCGTCACCGATGCCCGCGCCATCCGGGCGGCCTGTCCGAAGGCCCTTCAGGAGGGAAAGCTTCCTCTGATCTACCCCAACAATGACGTGCTGAAGAATGGTTTGATGTATGGAGCCCCGGAACTCCTGCTGGAGGTCAAAGGAAACGGATACAGCCTGCTCAAAGAACTGAAGGTGGCAAGAGAAGTGTTGGAATAGACGGTTAAGGTGATCGTCAGTCTTTGCTCGGCCTGGTGAAAGAGTCTCTCACCAGGCCGAATAATCTTAAATCCTCTTTATTGAATCTATAGGAAGCGAGGAATTTGCCACGACGGAATTAGGACAATATCTGCTGAACGGGATCTCCCAGGGATGTGTCTATATCCTTCTGGCCTCCGGACTGACCCTGGTTTTTGGTATCCTGAACGTGCCCAATTTTGCCCAGGGCCACCTCTACATGGTTGCGGCGTATCTGGGTTTTTACATGGTCATGTCCTTTGGCATGAACTACTGGCTGGCCTTGGTCCTGTCGACCCTTGCCCTGGGCGTCTTCGGGCAGATCATCTACAGTCTCGTCTTTCATCGCATGCGGAAGGCGCCGGAGGTCAACCTCTTTGTCGCCGCCATGGCACTCCTCATGATTCTCGAAGGGATTGCGCTCTATTTTTTCGGCACGTCAACGAAATGGTTCATTATTCCTTACACCCGGAATGTTCTTACCTTTGGCGGCCTGGCCATTCCCCTGCAGCGTCTCATCGTCATTCTGGGGACCCTTGTCGTCATGGTGCTGTTGCAGCTCTTTATCAAGAAGAACCACGATTGGAGCTGCCCTGGAGGCGACCGCCCAGCATCGGGAGGGGGCGATGCTCTGCGGTATCAAGGTGACCCGGATTTCCGCCATGGCCTTTATCATCGGCACAGGGCTGGCCGGCATCGCGGGGATGCTCATCGGGCCCGCGGTCCTCTTAGAGCCTACGATGGGAATGGGACCGTTGCTTGTGGCATTTTCCGCAATCGTTTTCGGAGGCCTGGGGAGCATCGGCGGAGCGGTCCTGGGCGCTTTTATTCTTGGCCTGGTGGAGAGCCTTGCCTCGGGATACGTAAGCGCCAAGTACAGTCTGACCTTTGTCTTTGGAATCATGATTCTGATGCTGCTGTTTCGACCTAAAGGGTTGCTGGGCAAGGAGGTATGGAGACCATAGAAAAACGGTCCTATTCGAAAACGGTTGCGTGGCTTCTCGTTCTGATCCTGGCCATTCTGGTCCCGCCCCTTGTGGGAGGATACCTGACGAGCATGCTCATCTTGATCGCCATCTGGACGATCATGTGCTTCAGCATGAACCTGATTTACGGGTATACCGGACAACTCTCCCTGGGCCATGCCGCTTTCTTGGGGATCGGCGCCTACGCCTTCAGCCTCATGACCGTGAAACTTCATGTTGGATTCTGGCCGGCCTTCGTGATCGCCATCGGTTTCACGGGACTCTTGGCGTTTCTGATCGGCATCCCGGCCCTCAAATTGAGGGGCCCTTATTTCATCCTGGTCACCCTCGGGTTCGCCGTGATCGTGGGTGTCGTCGTCCTCGCCTGGATCGACCTCACCGGCGGGGCGAATGGATTGGCCGGCGTTCCCAGGCCCACCCCCATCCCGCTCCCCTGGGGCGGCAAGTTACGCTTCGACTCTCTCCTTTCCATGTACTATTTTACCCTCTTTTTCCTCGTACTCATCGGCCTTTTCAGCCACAGGTTGGTTCACTCTCTGGTGGGGAAGAAGTTCATCGCCATTTCGTACAATGAGAACCTGACCGAGTCGCTGGGCATCAATACCATGTCCCAGAAGCTGCTCAGCTTTACGATCAGTGCCATGCTGGCGGGGGTAGCCGGAGTGCTCTATGCGTCGTACAATGTGGTGATCAGTCCGGAGGTGGCGCACTTCGCCAGAGGGATGGACGTCGTGGCTTATCTCATCGTGGGGGGAGCGGGCACGATGGCCGGGCCCATTGTCGGCACGCTGGTTCTGATGGCCATTCCCGAGGTCCTTCAGGTCATGCCTTATCTGAAGACCCTGATTAACGGGGTCATTCTGATGCTGTTTATCATCTTCCTTCCGAATGGGATGACAGGCTGGTGGAGCACGATGTCGAAAAGGCTCCTGAAATCGAGGAGGGTGGCCGATGGCCCTGCTTGACGTTTCGGGTTTGACCAAGGCCTTTGGAGGGCTGACCGCCGTATCCGGACTGAGTTTTTCCATTGAGCCGGGGGAACTCCTCAGCATCATCGGACCGAACGGCGCCGGGAAGACGACCCTGTTCAATCTTCTGACCGGATTCTACAAACCCACGTCCGGAACCGTTACCTTCAACGGCAAGAATATCACGGGATGCAAGCCGTACCAGGTGACCCGCCACGGGATGGGCCGGACCTTCCAGATGACCAGCATCTTCAAACAGAGTACTGTTCTGGAGAATGTCCTCATCGGCCGGGCACTCCATGCGAGGGTGGGGGTCTGCGGATCGGTCCTCAGGACGGCGGCAAGCTGCCGGGAGGAGAAGAAGGCCCTGGAGAAGGCGAGAGAGATCCTTGCTTTTGTAGGTCTGGCGGAGAGGGAAGGCAGGATCGCCGACAGCCTTACCGAGGAAGCCCAGAAGAGGCTCTCCATTTCGATGGCACTGGCAACGGAGCCCAGGTTGCTGCTTCTTGACGAGCCTACAGGGGGAGTGAATCTGGACGAGATCAGCGGGCTCATCGAACTGGTCGGTAAGATACGGAAACTGGGTACAGGCATCTGCCTGATCGAGCATAAGATGAGGATGGTGATGAGCATCTCGGATCGCATCATCGTTCTCAATTATGGGAAGAAAATCGCCGAGGGGACGCCCAAGGAAGTGGCCGGCAATGACGAGGTGATCAAGGCCTATCTGGGGGCCAGGTATGCTGCTTAAGGTAGAAGGGATTCATACGTTCTATGGTACGTTCGAGGCATTGAGAGGGGTCTCTCTGGAGGTCAATCCCGGGGAAGTCGTGACGATCCTGGGCGCCAACGGCGCAGGGAAAAGTACCTTGTTGAGAACGATCTCGGGGCTGATCCGGCCTGCCTCGGGAAGTATCCATTACAACGGCGAGCGAATCAACGAGATTGCCCCGGATGCTATCGTGAAGCTTGGCATCTCGCACTGTCCGGAGGGAAGAATGCTCTTTCCGGAAATGGCGGTCTCAAAGAATCTGGAACTGGGTGCCTATGTCCGGAGAAAAGACCGCAGCCAGACGGAGAAGATGAGGCAGGAGGTGTACGATCTCTTTCCCATTGTGAAGGAGAGAAAGAAGCAGATGGCCGGGACTCTCTCTGGTGGGGAACAGCAGATGCTGGCGATTGGCAGGGCGCTGATGTCGGGTCCCCAATTGCTCATGCTCGATGAACCCTCCCTGGGGCTGGCGCCCCTTGTGGTGATGAACATTATGGATACCCTGCTCAGGAGTCAAACAGCGGGGAATGTCTATCCTGCTGGTCGAGCAGAACGCCGCCGAGTCTTTGCGAATTGCCGACCGCGGCTATGTCCTCGAGACGGGCGCGGTGGTTGTTTCCGGCAAAGGCGATGCCCTGATGAACGATGAAAAGGTAAGGCAATCCTATCTGGGAGCGTAGCAGGCTGCTGAAAAACGCCCATCTGCGGCGTTGCCCTCACCCTTCGTCGCGTTGCGGCACCTTAAGGTACCAACCGGTACGGTACCTTAAGGTACCTCACTCCTCAGGATTTCGGGGCGCCTTGCATCTGGGCATTTTTGAGCAGCCTGCGAAAAATGACTTTTTCATGTTCACTGCTGGTTGAAAGGGAATTCTCAAGGAGATCATGATGGGAGAATTCAGCAAGCATCTATTCGGGTCGGTGAAGATCGGTAGGGTGGAAATCAAGAACAGGATCGCCCTGGCGCCCATGGGGTTGGGGAGCATTTCTGTGAATCGGGACGGGAGTCTTGGACCCCGGGGTGTCGATTATTATATCGAACGCGTCCGCGGCGGCGTGGGACTGATCATCACCCATGCCTGCAAGGTCGAAAACGAAGTTGATCCACTGAAGGAGGGAACGGGGTTTCCACTCGTGACCTACAAGGCCGCGGCTGCCTTTGCGGAGCTTGCCGAGGCTGCCCATGCCTTCGGGACAAAGATCTTTGTTCAGCTTTCGGCGGGATTTGGCCGCACCGGCCATCCGCACATCCTGCGCAAGAGGCCCGTGTCCGCCTCGGCTCTTCCCAACTACTGGGATTCCACCATCACCTGCAGGGAGGCAACGACGGAAGAGGTTGAGGGTCTTGTCAAGGCCTTCGGACCAGCAGCAGAGATCCTGGCGGGGGCCGGCATTGACGGAATCGAGCTCCACGGCCACGAAGGCTATCTTTTCGATCAATTCACTACCGCTATCTGGAATCGCAGGACGGATAAATACGGCGGAGACCTCGCCGGACGGCTGACCTTTCCACTTGAGGTCCTGAGGGAAATCAAGAAGCATCTCGGCAAGGATTTTCCCGTCCAGTACCGGTTCGGCCTGAAACACTACATCAAGGGCCTTCAGTCAGGGGCTGTGCCGGGCGAAAAATTTGTGGAGGCGGGGCGTGATGTCGAGGAAGGGCTGAAGATGGCCCGGATGCTGGAAGAGGCGGGTTTCGATGCCCTCCATGTGGATGCCGGCTGCTACGACAGCTGGTACTGGCCCCATCCCCCGGGATATCAGAAGTACGGTTGCATGGTCGACATGGCCGAAGAGGCAAAGAAGGTTGTCAAAATTCCCGTGATTGCAGTCGGGAGGCTCGATCTCCCGGAACTTGCCGGCAAGGTGATCGCAGAGGGCAAGGCCGACCTGGTTGCAGTCGGCAGAGGGTTTCTGGCTGATCCGTTCTGGGCAAAGAAGACGGAGGAAAGCCGGGAGAAGCATATCCGTCCCTGCATCGGTTGCCACGACGGGTGCATGGGGAGGCTCCAAGTTGGAAAGCCTACGTCCTGCGCCGTCAACCCTTCGAGCGGCCGAGAAAGGGATTATGCCCTACAGTGCGTTTACAAGCCCAGGACCGTGATGGTGATCGGAGGCGGGGTCGCCGGCATGGAGGCAGCCAGGGTGGCTGTGCTGAGAGGCCACAAGGTTGCGGTTTATGAGAAGAGCGATCAGCTTGGCGGTCACGTGATCGAAGCGGCAGCCATGCCTTTCAAGGGGGGAGAGCAGAGACTCATCGAGTGGTACAAGACCGAACTTGCGGATCTCAAGGTTGAGATTCATTTCAAAACAGAGGTAACCCCGGAGTTCGTTCGGGAGAAGAAGCCGGAGGCTGTCATTGTTGCAACAGGATCACGGCCCATCCGGTTGAGGGTACCGGGAGCCGAGAGGCAGAACGTGGTTATGGCCGGCGATTTTCTGATCGGGAGACGGGCAGTGCAGGAAAGAAGTCGTTGTCATCGGCGGCGGTCAGGTGGGATGCGAAACAGCCGTATGGCTGGCTCAGCAGGGGAAAGAAGTCACCGTCGTGGAAAAACTGCCCGAGCTTCTGATCGGAGCCCGGCCCATCCCGTGGATGAACCGGAAGATGCTTCTCGATCTTCTCGAATTCCACAAGGTCAAGGTGATGACCAACCTCAGCCTTTTTGAGGTGAATGGCGAAGGGGCCGTGGTCATCGACAGGGATTTCAGGAAGTCTACGATTGCCGCAGAGACGATCATCATGGCTGTGGGATTGGAGCCCGACCAGGGGATTTACCGTCAGCTCAAGGGGCAGACGACCGACCTCTTTCTTATCGGCGATGCGAGAGAGGCCAAGAACATCATGAACGCCATCTGGGACGCCTATGAAGTGGCAAGAGCCATTTGATTCCAGAAAAGAACCAGTAATCAGTGACCAGTGATCAGTGATCAGTAAACTAACATAGAAAGCAGAAAGACAGAACAGAGTGACCAGTTATCAGTAATCAGTGAACAGTAAGCAAAACTGAGAAGTTAAACTCAAAACTAATACCTGTTGCCTTTACTAAGGAGTCCATAATTGAAAAGACATATTCTCTCCGTTTGCCCTGAGCTTGTCGAAGGGCGCCTTGCTACGCCGTTCGTGCTTCGACAGGCTCAGCACGAACGGGTTGTTATCAGTGTCTATACAATTATGGACTGATTCGTACCTTGAAACCCGTAACCCGAAACCTGCAACTCGTAACGCGCAACCCGTAACCGGTGCAACTTATGAAGAAAAAAACATACCCTCTCTCTTATGCCGGAAAGAAACAGAGATTCGCCCGGTCCGTTGTGGTGGGAAACGTCATCTTCGTCTCAGGCTCCAGCGGCCGGACGATTGAGACCGGCGAGGTTTCCTCCGACGACGTGAAAGAGCAGACCCGGGTCGCCCTCGACAAGATCAAGTTGGCGCTGGAAGAAGCCGGAAGCGGGCTCGACCAGATTGCAAAGATAACGATCTATCTCCGGAACATGACCGACTACCAGGCCATGCGGGACGCGGAGCTGGAGTATTATCAGAAGCACTGCCCCAGCCTCGTCGAAGAGCCGCCGGCCAGCACGGTCGTTCAGGTCGTTTCCCTGTCCAAGCCGAACATGCTCGTAGAATTCGACGTCATCGCAGCCCTGCCGAGTTCGTAGCCCCTTCAGGTCTTGGGAGAGAACTAATTTCTGATTCCCTCTCCCCTGGCGGGAGAGGGCAAGGGTGAGGGGGCCATGTCATTACCATGGTGAGTCCCTTTATACCTGGCTCAACTTCAATGTTGTGATAAGTCGAACCTATCTTAAAGTGGAGTTTCATTTAGGTTGGAGACGGGTGGTCTGTCCAATACTTTCTTGAAGATCAGGCTTCCAGCGTTGACAGCCACCGTCCGGCAGCAACAACAGATACGCCGTTGGCACTCTCCTCCTGCCTCAAGTTCTGCACGAGCTGAAAAGCGACGACATCGGGCATCTTCCCGTGAAAGTAATTCAGATTGGGTGAGGGCTTGTTCTCCTGTCAGTTTGACTTCGAGGAGTGTGGTTATCCGTTCTTCTTTGCAAATGGCGAAATCGACTTCCCGACCGTCTCTGGTTCTGACATAACGAAGAGAAAGATCCTGACCTGCCGTATCCTGAAGATACTGAACATGCTTCAAGAGGCAGACGGCACACGTGTTTTCCAGCTTCAACCCTTCGTCGCCCTTCACATAGCCGCTGTCAAAGAAGTAAGCTTTCGGCTCTTTCAACACTGCCCTGGCAATGTTGGCGTGAAAAGGTCGCACCAGAAAGATGATACAGAGGCTCTCCAGGATCTCAACATATTTCCGCACCGTATTCGGTGCGATCTGCAGGTCTTCCGCTATGGAGTTGTAGGAAAGAGGAGACCCCACTCGTTCCCGCAGCAATTCGACGAGAAGACGAATGGCCTTGATCTCGTGAATCCTGCTGAATTCAAGAATATCCTCCCGTATGAGGTCCGTGTAATACTGATTGCGCCACCGCGCCGCTTCCGAATCAGACCCTGAAAGAAATGGCTCAGGAAAGCCGCCAAAACGGTTCAAGCAGACCCAGGGCTTCGTCGGGGGAAATCGAATCTCTGAGTTCCCTGACGGATATGGGATGCAAACGATATGGGAAATAGCGGCCGGCGAGAGATTCGCCGGTCTGGCGGAAGGTGTCGAGCCTTGCGCTGCCCGTGATCAGGATCGATTGTGCCGTAGTCCGGGTGTCATAGATCCCCTTGACGAACCTTTTCCAGTCTTTCATCTTGTGGATTTCATCCAGGACGAGCAGATCTGCGTCGTGGGACCAGGTTTGATCGCGAATAATTCGGGCATCGTCGAAATGATCATAATTCAGGTACTGGGCATTCTTGAATTCCTTCATCAATTCCCTGGCCAGCCAGGTCTTGCCGACCTGCCGCGGGCCCGGTCAAAATGACCATTTTTTTGGCGAGATCCTTCTTTATCGGGTTATATAGGTAGCGGTCCATTAAGACTTTATAGCAACACTTTGCATAAAAGTCAAGACTATTTATGCAAAGTGTTGCATGGTGGTCTTGTTTGGACATGAAGGACAATGAAACGAACGGTTGAGATCCTCATTGAAGGAGAGGGTTCTGAGACATGCCAAACGGAAAGCGATTGAAGAGGGTAGAGCCCTGAACGATCTGGTCCGGGATGCGATTGTGACCCATCTCTCTGCTGGCGCGTCCAGTCCTCAGATGCGGGAAAAGGCCTATCAGCTCTTCTGCGAACGACCGATTCAGATCAACCGAAAACAATTCCAAAAGCTCCTCAACGATGACCCGTGGGCTGCATGAGTCGTCGTGCCTCGTCTCTCCATCTATATTCCCCCCGGTGATAGTGACCCAAGCAAAGTCAAAGCAAAGTCGTTGACTTAGAACGTTGATTATTATATTCTTCGCTGGTATAAGATGAAGGTAGAGGGTAAAAAAGGCAAGAACCGATGCCCCGAATATTTGACAACATAGACCAGTCCATTCTCCCTGCCCTTCGAGGAACACTCGCATTATCTACACGCTCTGACTTCTGCGTGGGATACTTCAACCTCCGGGGATGGAAAACCATCGATGAGTTTATTGAAAAATGGTCCGGCGGACCGGATCACTGCTGTCGCCTGCTCGTTGGGATGCAGCGGCTTCCCCAGGAGGACCTCCACTCAGCCCTCAGCCTTCTGAAAACAGATGCGGGTATGGACAATCAAACTGCCACCCGCTTAAAGAAGAATTTGGCGGAGGATTTCCGCCAACAACTGATGTTTGGCGCCCCGACAAATCAGGATGAGATCGGACTCCGGCGCCTGGCCTCACAGATTCGATCGAAAAAAGTCGTCGTAAAATTGTTTCTCAGGCATCCTCTCCATGCAAAGCTCTATTTGCTCTTCCGTCCCGATCCCGTCAGCCCAACGGTTGGCTACCTTGGCAGCAGTAATCGGGGAGACTGAAACGCATTTTTAGACAAAGCCGCCGAGGGAGGTATAACGACCTCTTGCACGCAATTAAGATCATCCAGAAACTGCCGGACTTAGACCATCTCCGCCGCTCCGAGTCTTTCCGTCGCTTCGAGGAAAAATTGTTGTAACACAATTGGTATCCTCCGTGACAGATGGAATTGGTGGATGAAGGCAGGGGAGCAAAAGAACTCCTCATAACCTGAGCTCTTTTTTAAGATGATTAGGAAAGGTACGTTTTGTCCAGGATTCTATTATAAAAGGAAACATTCCCGTTTTTATCCATGAGCAGAAAGAATTAAAAAGGGACTTTTTCTTCTGGAGCGGCGGTATGTTTACAAAACATCTCTGCCAGTCGATATAAACAACACCTGCCAACGGAGGTAGAACTTCGGGCAGAACTTCGACGTGAACTCAGGCTGCTAAAATGGGATTCGACGGCCAATCCCAAAAATGCGACGGCCCTGACTACCCTTTCGGGAGAGCCCCATGGGCCCTTATTATCAGGGCGGAACCTTTAGACTTATAAATAATACGTCAGATCAGGAAACAGATATCAAGAAGAATATTCAGCGAAAAGTAAACCCTCGGTTGGGGGTCCAGCAACCTGTAGGAGCACCATCCTGGTGCGACTCGGTCGCGGCCGGAAGCCGCTCCTACCACGGGGGCGGGTAGATCTCTTCCACCGTAACCGAAGGGTTACAACAAAAAGGGGAAGATGTTACCCAGACTTTTACCCAGGATAGTTCTGGATAAAAGTCTGGATAACGCCGCAACTTATTGACATAATTATCCTTTAAAAGTATCTACAAAACCCGGGTACCCGAGATGATAACAGTCCTAACCCCAAGGAACCCTGATTTTCCATCTCTCCGTTCCAGAACAACTGCGGGAACCGGATTCTCACGTTTCTGGACGATCGGTAACGTGAAGATCTTGGATACCCCGCTCTTGGGGTTGCTATGTATGGTAAGATCTTCATTGCTACGGATATTTTGAGGGAAATAGAAAGAAGGCGGGGGCCAGACTAGTAAATTATATTCTTGAGGCACAAAATATAATTTGCCTTTTGAGAATTATATCTCCGTATCAATCTTGTTCCGGGGTCCAGAGCACCTGGATAACTCTTGTCAACGACGAGAGAATTGGACTGACTTTGGAACACTCGGACTTCATTGATATTTTCAATTCATGTGGGGAAAAGAGCGGTCAGTTTAACGTAAGAATTCCCAAAGACCTCCACCGGAAATTGGTGAGAAAGGCAGAGGAAGAGGGAGTGAGCTTAAATGCACTCGTGACCTACCTCTTGAGCCGGACGATGGAAAAAGAGAAAGCTGTGCGATGAAATATACGAACTCAGCCAGGAGAAGTTGGTGAAGAAGATGAAAGAGGTTTTGGGGCTACCAGTGGATTGTCCAAAGGCGATTCCGGCTGGCATCGTTGATCGTTTCGAGAGGTGGCATAAGGCGAAAGTGGTGTGAATTGGAAAATGAATTCACGAGACGGATTTGCAACTGGTCGGATTTTAAAGGGATTTTTAACACCCCTATGAATACGATAATGGCTGTGTCCCTCTTTTCTGTGTTGTTCATAGGGGATGAGGAAGAATGTGGCCGCTACCCTTGATTTAATCCAGATTCTTACCCAGATTATTCCTGGATAAAAGTCTGGATAACATCGGAACATTTTGAAATAACAGTACTTTTTGACATTGAAATAATTAACACCCGCGTGGTTTCAAAAGGAGATGAAGAATCAGCATTGCAGGAGATCGTGAGAGATGAAAACCCATGGAGAATGGCAGAAGACTGAGCTTGCTCGCTTCCTGGAGAAGAACCGGGACGCCCCGCTGCTCGATTCGAAGACGGTGCTCCTGGCGAATCCGAAAGAGAAGAGAGAGCTGGAAAGGATGATTAAGCAAGTCTTCTTGCCAACGATCCGTGAGACTTTGGCTTCAACTCCGTTCCGTCTCTCGGATCCGAGAGATCCTCGATTCTCATGGGTTGTTGCCGGCGGTCTCTCCGGTTGCACCTCCGTGTCCTATACATTCGTGCTGGAAGATCCGGAGCGGCCGCTGCTGCCCGGAAACGTTCCGCCGTGGTACTGTAGAGGCACAGTTACATGTTCGCTCATGGACTACATGATCAAGTTCGAGTTTTTCGTGCACCTCCCGATCAGTTTCAGCCTTCCGAAAATTCTCAGACTCCTCGGAGATCCAATGTTCTCAGGGATGCCCCCGAATCTCACAATGGAACGAGGCATCAAAGAAACGATATTTTCTTGGCTTTCAGCGAGGGATCGGGAGCCGATTGGGGAATGCGTAATCACGACCGGGCTGTCGCACATCTGCGGGAAAAGATTGATCAGAACGTGGAAGTGATCAAGGCCGTGTACGAACTTGAGGAAGACTATAAAAGCGTGAAGAGCTTCAATGTGTTACGAAATGCTCTTCGCGAGGCGTATCAGGCCTATTAGGGTGAAAAGCCGGACTTGAAGAAACGAAGTTGCAGGATCTGACCGTTTAGACGAGGAAAGGGTAGAAATGGAACAATTCATCTGGACACAGTCTGGCCTTATGAGACTGGCTCAGCACAAGAAGCCCATCGTCAGGCAATGGGTTTGTGAGAGAATGGTCTCTCTTTACGGAAAAGCGGGGATCGGCGTTCTGGAAGAGCTCTTAAGAGATAAAGAGGAAAGTGTGTTGTTAGAGGCGCTCGATTACTTGGAGGAATACCCGGAAGCGGGATTTAAGGACGCCCTCCTGGAAATCTACAGGGGCCGAAAGGGCGCTATTGCTTCGAAGGCGGCCATTCTGCTTGGAGAATTGAAGGATGAGAGGCTCGTATCGGTCTATCAAAAAAAGAGGACCGCGGGGCAGATCGAATTTGACGAACTGATCGGGGTCATCGATGGTCTGGGAGAACTGGCTACCCAAGAGGCAAGAGCCATTTTGCGAGAGAAACTTCCTGAAATATCCAGAGAAAGTGATTCCATCTTCATCAGTGCCCTGGTTCGAGCCCTGCTCATGGCAAGGGAGGATCTTTCCATCGTTCTCGATTGTTATGCCCGCAACCATGAAAGCTTAGGCCTGGAAATCCTTTACCCTCTGACTTCGCTCTGCGGCTCCTGGTACTCGCTGGAAGATCTTAAAGAGAAAGCGAAAAAAAAGCTGTTCAAAAAAACAGTGCCGTATGCGGCTTCGGATTCCCTCTCCTATCTGAAGGAGATGGGTTTTTCCTCTCTGGCAAGAGACCTTGAAGGAGCTTTTAAGAAACAGGGCTATCGCCGAGTTGTCGAGGTTGCATGGAGCCAAGCAGAAAAGATAGCCAACGAAACGGGAATGAATGTTGAATTCGCCTGCTCCTCTGAAATCAATTCGCCCCCATTGATGAACTATCGGGTTCTTCGGGCCATACATGAGTTCCTGAATCATAGGCCGGAGGGTGGGCCGGAAGAACTGGCCCTGATTGCCGCGGTCATCCTTTCCAAGCTTATCGAATTCAGGAATGCGCTGGGCTTGAAGGTCGAAGAGATGGATGACCCGGCGATGTTCCAATCTCTGTTCGATGACCGAGACCGGCTGGAGATCGATGGCCTCCTATCCAATAAGATTTTGAGCACCCTCGATCATGAAATGATTCTAAATCGTTGTCTTCAGGAATTGAAAGATCATCCCTCTTCCTGGGGAATCGAACGGGCGATTGAGATGCTTGGAAAGCTCAAAGATGAAAGAGCACTTCCCGACCTGTTCGATTTTCTCAAGAGTGATCGCGATGAGGCTGCCCGCGAGGAATCTATCGAGGCTATTGCTGCCATCGGGATCTTTTCGGTCAATTATACGGAGAGGCATTTCGATCAGTTAGCCGAAAATCAAATGCGGCAGGTCCTTTATGCCTTAGAGAATATTCCCCTCGAAGAGACAGTCGACTTCATCCTCCGCCACTGGGACAAGCTCTGGTCCCTCCATAAAGAGCCTTTCCTCAATGTTGTGGAAAGCATTGGGTCCAAGAGGTTTATCGAACCTCTCCGGAGAGAGTTGCGGGAGGGAGAAGCAATGGAAGCGGAGGTTTATTATCTTCTCTGCCACATCCATGGCGTCCAAGACGCTTTGATCCCGCGGATTGAAAAAACGATGGCGAAACGGGAGAAAGAAGTGGAGCAGAGGTTGAAGACTTTCGAGAAAGATCCGAAAGATCTTCTGGAAAAGAGCATCAAGGTGGAGCTCAAATGCCTCCAATGCCAGAAGTCGTATCATTACGACGTTGAAAATATCTATTTCCTCCCGAAGGGGAAGGAAAGATCAAAAATCGCCGACAAAATCGTGTGCAAGAATTGCAGAGCAGTTAACCGCTATGAGATTACGACCATGGGCGAGTTTGCCATTACTAGCCATCTCGTTATGACATTGGCTCTGGCAGAGAAAGGAGAGAAGATCGATCTCGAACGGAGTCCGATTAAGATGGTCGAAACGGGATTGACGGATGGCAGGCGCATGTCCTTCGACGAGGCTTTCGAATACTATCAAAAAGAGATCGAAAGGTTGCCGAATGACCCCGCGGTGAGAGTTGGATATGGAAATATCTTGATGAAAAAAGGCGAGGCAGAGGAAGCCATTCTGCACTATCGAGAGGCGTTGCGGTTGGACCCCATGGCTGTGGAGGCCTATTGCTGTATCGGAGAGTATGAAGGAGACAGAGGAAAGGTCTCTTTGGCCTATGACTATTTCAAGAAGGCGGCCGATTGCATGGACACGGGCCACTATTACAGGACGAGGGACCCTGACGAAGTAAAGCAGGCCATTTTAGATAACCTGGAGAATTTTGAGGAGATCCTGGGTAGGAGGAGCGTTGGAAGGCCTCTTCCCCTGTCTTCGGAGATCGCTAAGACGGAGAAACTGGGAAGGAATGCACCGTGTCCGTGCGGGAGTGGAAAGAAATATAAGAAGTGCTGCCTCGATAAGGAGGAACTTACCCGCTGAGCAAGGACGACAAAAAAGGAATATGTCGCACCCTTCGGGTGCGACACCATTTCAAAAGACGTCGCTCAGTTCCGTCTTTACAACTTGATCATGCTGGGCAGCCAGAGGGCCACCGGGGGCCAGACCATGATGATGGCCATCACGAGGATGTCGAAGATCATGTATGGAATCGCAGCCCAGATGATCTGATCCATGGTGACGTCTTTCGGTGCGACCCCCTTCATCACGAAGAGGAGCATTCCGAAGGGCGGGGTCAACTGCCCCATCTCGATGTTGATGAGAAAGAGGACACCGAACCAGACCGGGTCAAAACCAAGGGTATTCGAGATCGGCATGAACACGGGCAGGCAGATCATCATGATGGAGACACCGTCCATGAAACAGCCCATGAAACCGATGATGACCTGCATCGCAATCAGGATAAGGATCGGATGAACATGGAGGTTCTGGATGAGACCCAGGAGCCCCTTGGACGCCCCGGTGTAGGCCAGGATCGTACTGAAGGTGGTGGATGCTGCAATGATCATGAAGACCATCACCCAGATTTCTATAGAACCTTTCAGAGAGGCTTTGAGCACCTGCCAGTTGAAGCACCTGTAGATGAGGGTTACGATGAAGGTCGCAATGGTTCCAGAGGCGGCTGCTTCCGTGGGGGTTGCCAGCCCCAATATGATCACTCCGATCACGGCGAAGATGATAAACCCGATCGGGACCAGATGTTTCACGGTGAGGACCACTTTCTCGCGAAAGGGAGTGGGCGGGATGACATAGTTGGGTGCGCAAGAAGGGTTCAGCCAAGCATTCAAAATAATATAAGCAGCAAACATTGCCCCTAATAAGACGCCGGGAATGACCCCGGCCATGAGCAAGCCGCCCACAGAGATCCCGGCGATGCTCGCCAAGGATCACTGCGAGGGCGGAAGGGGGAATAAGCATGGCGAGTCCTCCGGACCCGATGATGGGGCCTACGGACATGGAGACACTGTACCCCCTTTTTCTCATTTCAGGGAGGAGGACTGTTCCCAGCATCGCGGTATTCGCCATGGTGGAGCCGCTCGTTGCGGCAAAGATCGTTCCGCTGACAGCCGCCAGAACGCCCAGCCGTCCAGGCACGCGGCCGAGCCACCGGTCCATAATATTAAGCGCGATATCCGCAACATGAGAATGGAACATGAGCTCCCCCATTAAAATGAACAAGGGGACCGGTGTGACGGTAAAGATGGAAAGAGCACTGAAAATTCCGAGAGTGATATTCTTCAAGCCGGCGGAGCCCATGAAGACCAGTATGCACAGAACGTCCATGAGCAAAAAGGCAAAAGCCACTGGAAACCTTGCCAGGAGCAAAACGATCAGTCCGCCGAGGAAAAAGGTCAATACCAGCCACCATTCCATGCTAATGCCCGCCTCCTTCAGGATCGGGGTTTTCGCCCTCTTCAGAATCTAGCTGATTGAATCCCTGCTACAAAGTTACGTCAAATTGGAGAACGAGAAGGAAGAATCCCAGAGGAATAACGAACAGGACGTAGGCCATGGGCACGTCAACCGCCTGAACGTGGATCACTTTTCTCTGAAAATTTTCGATCGTGGTCAATGTTCCGTACCAGCACAGAATAGCGCAAAGACCTGTTCCCAGAAGGCTGTGGACGAGATCGAAAATCTTCTGAGTCCGCTGGCTGAACCGGGAGACAACCAGCTCGATGGAGACGTGCTTTCCCTTTGAGAGAAGCCATGCAGACCCCAGGAAGGTTGCAAAGAGCATGGCATACTCATTGAACTGGACGATCCAGAGCGGTCCCGGAAGCCCCACGGCCCGGGCGAATATGGCATAGCCGATCGTGAGGGTCATGAAAACAAGGATGATACTAATGACCACTGCCAGGAAATCGAATACTCTGTCCAGCACCTTTGTCATGGGCGTTATCCTTATTATTTGAAAAACGCGCTTGCCCCTGCGAAGGCAGGAGCAAGCGCCCTTAAAGCCTCAGTTCCTTAACAAAAAATCTTTGTCGGACCGGGTGAAGGTATCACTGGAGGGTCTATTTCTTCGTGATCATCTCATACAGTTTCTTCCCCTCTTCCGGGACCTTCTTCAGGACAATCTCCATCATGGCATCGTCGGCCATCTTCGAGAATCTCGCAGCCTCAGCCGGCGGCAGCTGAATGATCTGCACTCCGGCTTTCTTGAACTCTTCCACTTCCCCCTGAAGCTTCTTTTCGTAGTTTCCCATCACCAGGCGTTCCCCCTTCGCAAACTCTTCCGTAAGGAAGTCCTTCATGGGGGCAGGGAGTTTCTTCCAGAAATCGAGGTTCGTCAGGACAAGCAGGGTGGGCTGATAGAAGCCCGGACGGAACATGTATTTGGTTACAGGGAGCAGACCCATGGTCCGGATCGAGGCAACAGGCTGAATATATCCGGCGACGACCGAACGTTCCATGGCCGTATAGATCTCTGCAGGCGGGGTCACGACAGGTTCCACTCCCAGGTTCTTCATGAATTGGATGTGGGTCGGGGAGACCCGGATCTTCATCCCTTTGAAATCCTCGATCTTCTGAACCGGTTTTCCCAAATAGATGTAAAACAGGTCTCCTGTGCCCAGACGGCTCATATAATGAGCATTGGCCTTCTTGTTGTGAAGTTGTTCCAGATAATCATTCACCCCGGCCTGCCTCTCCTCCCAGGGTTTCATGGTGGTCAGGCTCATGATGTCCATCTCAGGCATGATGGAAGTATAATAGCTGGCTGCGGTCAGGATCATGTCGACCATTCCGCTGCGGAGGGCTTCGACCTGCTGCTGGGTCGGGATGACCTCGCTCGCGCCCTTATAATCGATGACCAGCTGGCCGGGAAACTTCTGATTCGCGGCTTTCTGAATCGCATCAACCACCAGTAAGAACTGCTGGGTCTCGTACTGAGCAGCCTGGGACCAGGCGGCAACGGTTCGAATGGTGAATTTTTCTGCGGCATAAGAAGCGCCGGAAAACGCTCCCAACAGAACAACGGCTGTGAAGGCTACCGCTAAGTATCTCTTCATCATTGTCTTCTCCCTTCCTTTTTAGGTTTGTGGTGCATTCGGATCGCCATTCCTTCTTCTTACCTCGGAATGAAATTGACCAGGTTCTTTCTCTCTCCGGCCAGGAATTTCTGGAGGTTCGGCTCGAAGACGGTAAGGGCCTGATCCATGTAGATGTCGCTCATTCCGCCGACATGGGGTGTTATGAGCATGTTCTTGGTCTTCCAGAAGGGATGACCCTTTGGAAGCGGTTCCTGGATAAAGGCATCGAGGGCAGCCCCTGCGATCTTCCCCGAATTGAGGGCGTCGATCAGATCCTGCTCGTTGACCAGCTCTCCCCTTCCGATATTGATGAAGAAAGTCGAGGGTTTCATCGCGGCAAAGACCTTCTTGTTGATGATGTTCTTGGTTTCGGGCGTGTAGGGAGCCACGACGATGAAATAGTCGACCTCAGCCGCCACCTTCTCGATGTCTTCCGGCCCGTAGAAGAAGTCGATGACATCGAGTTTTCGGCGGAAAATATCGATTCCGTAGGTGGTCATCCCAAAGGCCTTGCATTTTCCTGCAAGCTCGACACCGATGGTCCCCACGCCGAAGATGGCGACCTTCTTCTGCCAGAGAAGTTTTCCATGCCACCGTTCCCACACCTCCCGGTCCTGGTTGTGAACGACCTCGGGGATAATTCCGATTCAAAGCAAGCATGTGGAGAAAGGCGATCTCAGACATCTGGGGCCCATGAATTCCGCGCGTTGAAGTCAGGATAACATCCTTCCGGAGAGACGGGAGGTTCAGCATATAATCGACCCCGGTGGCAGGGCCTGGATCCACTTCAGATTCTTGGCCTTCTTGATCAGGTCATCCGAGATTCTGAAAGCGAGAAGGATGTCCGCTTTTTCGATGAAATCCCCGATCTCTTCTTCTTTGGAGACGGCATGCGTCACCACCTGTGGAAATTTGGAACTGGATCTTCTTTTCGTATTCCTTGGCATCCTGTTCAAGTGATCAATAGATTCATGCTATCACCCTCCTTTCGGCTTATGTGGCCTATCTAAATGATAACGATTTCTTTAGGGAATGCATGCAGACAGTCGCTCACCCCGTTTTCGGTGACCATATAGTTGTCGCAGGCGTTTGCCCAGGCTGTCTGGACCGGCGGCTCCCGGGTGAACGCAAATATTCATCCCGGCCCGGAGCTTCATGGGCTCGTCGTTGCGGATCAAGGGCCTTTCGACGAGATCGTAACCCTGACCGTGGGCGTGGAGCCGTCTTTCAATGGCGTAACCTCTTCTTCTGGAGGAAGTCGTTATTGGCGTCAAAGATCTCCTTCGGATCTGACCCCGGGTTTCATCATGCTGAGGTTCAGCTTCTGGGCTTCCATGGCTACCCCAAATGCATCCTGGAGGTCCTGAGAGGGTTTTCCGATCGTGAAGATCCTGCCCAGTTCCGTGTAAAAGCCCCCCGGTCCGTTGACCTCGATCAGGATGGAGAACTGGTCCCCTTCCCGGATCACCCTGTTCTGGAAGTGGCGGAACTGGAATGGAACAGGCGTTCCGGCGGGTCCGGAGTTCACGAGGATGAGCTGTCTTTCGCTCCCCTGCATGACACAGGAATACTGGGCCTCGGCCAGCATCTCATAGGTTCTTCGACCGGGTTTGAGCGTCTTCTTCACGTGCTCCATGGCCACATCCTGGAGGGCTGCCGTCCGCTTGATCAGTTCGATTTCTTCCGGGCTCTTGATGACCTTCATCTGGTCCACCGCCTCGGTGGCATCGATGAATCTCGTTCCCACCAGATGTTTTCTCAGGTATTCATAGAAGGTAATCGGGATGTAAGACCGGCCCACAAGCCCGACGGTGGCCCGCTTCTTCTGCTTCAGGACCTTCACGGCGAGCTCGGCATCATAGGTGCTCGTGTAGTGGACGGACTCGAAATAAGGGGCTCCCAGCCGCTGCTTCACGCCCCGCACCGACCAGGCCGGAGGAAAAGGATCTGCCGGCGGAGTCCCGCCGCAGGTGATCAGGGTCATCTCCTCGTTTGCAGGAAAGATGACGGTAAAGGGGTAGCTGTGACGGGCCGAGAAATCGCTGAACCACTTCACATAGCCGCCGAGGAACTCCTCGTCCTGACGCATCAGGAGAAAGTCGATCTTGTTCGCACGCATCATCTGGCGGGCGGCCTTCCACCTTCGTTCAAGTTCTTCCGTCGAAACACAGGTTGTTAATCTCTCTTTGACATCTTCCATAGTATCTTCTTCCTTTCTCTATTTTGATTCTCAACCGGGTCGGTAGCCCGGCGAAACGAGTCGAAACCACATTCTATCTCAAAACGGGCCGTATTGCCATGCCTTTGAAGAATGGTTGAAAAACACGCCCTTTTTAACCAATACGTTCTTCCCTGTCAAGGATAGACCCTGCCCCTCCTGTCGTTGACACCGGCTTTCCCGGCCCTTATAATGCGATCAGAAAGAACAGGGGGGAGAGGGGCGCCATGAACTTTGATCTCACCGAGGAGCAGAAGGATATCGCCAAGGCGGCAAGGGAATTTGCGGAAGGGGAGTTTCCGGACCGGGCCCAGGAATGTGATCGGAACGAAGAATTTCCCCGAGACCTCTGGAAGAAGGCCTGCGAACTGGGTTTTGTGGGGGTTTTCATCCCCGAGGCCTACGGTGGGGCGGGTTTAGGTTTCTTTGAACACTGCCTCATCAACGAAGAGTTCTGGAGGATCGATCCAGGGATTTCCTCGGCGATTCTCTCGACGACGTTCGGATCGGAACTCATCGTTTTCTTCGGGACGGAAGATCAGAAGAAGAAGCGACTGCCTCCCCTTTTGCAGGCCCAGGCCATCACCGGGGCAGCGATCACAGAGCCGGACGCCGGAAGCGATGTCTCCTCAGTAAGTACGACCGGGGTCCTTCAGGGAGACGAATATGTCATCAATGGAAATAAGATGTTCATTACCAACGGGACCACGGCGAACTTTCTTCAGGTCCTCTGCGTTACGGAGCCCCAGGTCAAGTCCCGGCACGATCGGTTCAGTGTCATTACCGTCGAGACGGACCGGAAGGGATTTGAAGCGAGTAAACTGAAACATAAGCTTGGCATCCGGGCCTCGGATACGGCAGAGATCGCGCTAAGCGACCTGAGGGTTCCCAAGGAGAATCTGATCGGAGCACCGGGACGGGGGTTCCAGCAGTTTATGGTGTTCTTCGATCACACCCGCCTCCATATCTGTGCCCAGGCCGTCGGTCTGGCCCAGGGGGCCATGGAACAGGCCATCAAGCATGTCCGGGAGAGGAAGGTTTTCGGAAAACCCCTTGCCTCCTTTCAGGCGACCCAGTTCAAGATCGCTGAAATGGCCACCCGGATCGAGGCGGGGCGAACCCTTTACCAGAAGGCCGCATGGCTTGTCGACAAGGGGAGGGTGGAATCCCATCTCATTTCCATGGCAAAGTGGCTCACCGGGGAGACGGCCGTATGGGTTGCCAATGAATCTCTTCAGCTCCACGGGGGATACGGCTTCCTTGGAGACTACCCTATCGAAAGGTTCTACCGGGATTCGAAGATCGTAGAGATTTACGAAGGGACCAAAGAGGTCGAAAAGCTGGTGATTGCGAGGGCGCTTCTCGGACGGTACTGATCGATCGCGGGTTAGACCGTTTGGGCAAAGAGCATAGGGTATAGAGCAGAGAGTTTGGGAAATGATCTTACCCTATGCTCCATGCCCTTTGCTTCAGGCTTCTTTCTCGAAGCGTTTGCGTTCTTCTGCCCTTAATTCACGTCTCAGAAGTTTTCCCACCTTGGATTTGGGGAGCATGTCGCGGAATTCGATATATTGGGGGATTTTATAGGGGGCAAGCCTTTCACGGCACCATCTCGTGAGATCGTAGGCGCTGACCCCCTTTACATCCTGCTTGAGAACGACGAAGGCCTTGATCCTTTCGCCCACCTTCTCATCAGGCACCCCAACCACGCATGACGCGATGACCGCCGGATGTTCCTGCAGAACGACTTCGATTTCTGAAGAAGCGACCCGATAGCCCTTATGTTTGATCGTATCCACAGAGCGGTCAAGGTAGAAAAGCCATCCTTCCCGGTCGATTCGAACCATGTCACGGGTTCGATACCAGAGCCGGCCCTCCCTTTCGATAAAACAGTCAGCAGTCTCTTCGGGTTTATTCCAGTAGGCCCTCACCATGTGCCGGGAAGAGACCAGAAGTTCACCCGGTTCGCCGGGTTGAACGGTTTCGAGGGTCTCCGGATCGATCAGGGCGACCCCTTGAAGCGGGGTTACTTTGCCCGCGCTTCCCGGCGGCGCTTTCTCACCCATGGGCGTCAAAGAGACTCGCCCGCATGTCTCCGTGGCGCCATAGCCTTGATAAATCGGTTTCCCGAATTTTCTTAACCATCTCTCTCCCACCTCCGCCGGCAGCACATCCCCTCCGCAGAAGCAGTATTTCAGGGAGCTCAAATCGTACTGGTCCACACGATCATGTTCCAGAATCATACGGTATACGGTGGGGACGCCAAAGAAAGTTGAGACTCCGTATCGCTGAACATGATCAAAGAGACCGTCCAAATTCACCCTTGGGAGGACGACCAGCGTATCTCCGGATAGTAGGGCCCCCAATCCCACAGCCTGACCGAGGATATGGAACAGAGGGCCCCCCTGGACGATCACATCCTCTCCCTTTGGGATGAAGGGTTCACTCATTGCCCGCTGTTCAGCCACACTTTCCAGAAAGACCCTGTTCGAGAAAGGCACTCCCTTTGGGACGCCCGGTCGTTCCGCCGGTATAGAGCATTTCCACCATCTCTTCACTTTCTCCCTGGAAAGAGCGGGAGGGAAGAAAGGGACACGTTCTTGAGCAGCTTCCCGAATTTAAAAATATTTTCGCCTGAGGCTGCTTTTCCAGTGGGAATCTTGTTAAATCCTATCCCGATCAGCCTCTTCCACCACGGTAAAGAGTCAGCAATATTTGTAAAGATCACTCTTTTCAGAGCAGTCTCCGGAAGGACCTGCGACACATAACCGAAGTTGGTGTCGAGACAGAAGATGCTTTCAGCGCCGCTGTCATTGGCCATGTACGTGAGATCGGCCGGGGTGTAGATCGGTGACACCGGGATGGCAACGACCCTCAACCGCATCAGCGCAAACCAAGCCACAATCCACTGTGGACAGTTTGGAAGATAAAGGATGACCTTGTCTCCTTCTCTGACACCGAGACGATGAAGATTGGCCGCCAGATGCTGCACCATTTCGTGCAATTGGGAATAGGTCCACTTTACCCCCAGATAGACCATGGCCGACTTGTCCGAAAAATCGCGTGACGATCTTTTCAAATTGTTCGTAGATGGAAGCCGACGGCTAATTGCCATGACTCCTCAATTTACCCCATCAAGATATGCATTTCAGATATTCGCGTAGAGCAATTCGCAAGCTGCGATTTACCCCTGACCTCTGGCCACTGACGGATCCTCTTACACTCCAAAATACGCAGCCTTGACTTCCGGATTGTCCATCAGTTCCTGACCCGTTCCGGAGAGGATCGGAATACCATTTTCAATGACGTAACCCCGGTCAATGACAGGCAGAAGAGGTCGGGCGAATTGTTCTGTGACCAAGAGGGTGACTCCTCCCTGCCGGATCTGTTTAATGGCTCTTCCCACGTCCTGCTGGAGAAGGGGGGAGAGCCCAAGCAAGGGCTCATCCATGAGGAGCAGCCGGGGTTTCGTCATCAAAGCCATGCCGATCGCCAGCATCTGCTGCTCTCCACCGCTGCAGAACCCGGCTTTTCGCTTCCGGATACCGTTCAGATGATGAAAGACGCTATAAACAAATTCATAGCTTTTCTTGACCTCTGAATCCTTTCTCAGATAGGTTGCGATCTTCAGATTTTCTTCCACCCTGCTTTCGGAAAAAATCGGATGCCTTTCACGGCACAAAACGATTCCTTTCTTGACCCGAATGCTCGGTTTGGTGTTCGTAATCTCTTCCCCGACAAATCTCAACTCACCCAGGACAGTGATTCTTTCTCCGCCCCTGCGGTCTTCTTTCTTCTTCATATCCAGGATCAGACCCGAGATGGTGTTCATCAGGGTGGTTTTCCCGGCGCTGTTTGATCCGAGAACCCCAACGATCTCCCCTTCCTGAACCTCCAAACTCACATTGTTAATGGCGAGGGCATTCTCAAAAAAGACCATGAGGTTCTTCACGTGGAGCATTTCAACCCTCAGTCTCGTTTCCCAGGTAGGCCGCTTTGACGGCATCGCTTTCCATCACCTCCCGGGGAGAGCCGTCGGCGATCTTCTCTCCGAAATTCAGAGCGATAACCCGATGCGTGATGCGGAACAGTTCTTTCAACCGATGTTCGACCATCATAATGCTTAACCCTTCAGCACTCAGTCTCTCAATGATCGGAAGGGTGCTGGCCACTTCTGACAGAGACATCCCGGAAAAAAGCTCGTCCAGAATGAGCACATCCGGTCGCAGGGCCAGGCATCGGGCCAATTCGAGACGCTTGAGATAACCATGAGGGAGGCTGGACGCCACCTTGTAAGGTACGGAGGAGTCCCGTTCAAAGCCCACCTCTTCCAGAAGGTCGATGGCCACATCATCTCTTTCTCCGTACCGCCCGCCTCTTAACCGCTTCACCCGGGAGGAATACAGGGGGATGATCAGGTTCTTGAAGGCGGGTAACTGATAAAAGGGTTTTACCATCTGGAAGGTCCGGGCAATCCCCATCTCCGCTATCTTGTAGGGCATCCTGCCCGTCAGATCGACTCCCTGATACGTCACTTTCCCGGAATCGGGTTTGACAAATCCTGTCAGGAGATTTACCAGGGTGGTCTTTCCGGAGCCATTGGGCCCGATGATGCCGAGGAGTTCTCCTTTCTCCAGGGAAAAACTCACTCTCACCATGGCGGCCACCCCGCCAAAGTTCTTGCTAAGCCCTTCAACCTTCAAGATAATTTTATCTTCCATCCTATCCGATATCCACCATTCGTTCGAATTGGTGATACTTTCTCCGCATATAGTGAAAGATCCCTTCGGGCAAGCCCACCACGCAGATGATCAGCAGGGCGGAGTAGAAAACGACCCTGAGTGTTCCGAAGGCTCGAAGGACTTCGGACAGAGGGACGAGGATGAAAGCCCCGATCACCGGGCCGGCAAAAGTGCCCACACCCCCCAACACGGCAGCGGTGAGGGGCAAAATAGAATAGTCCATTGCAAAGGCAGGCATCCCTACAAACCGGTAGTAATGAGTCATGAAGGCGCCGGTAAAAGCCCCTGACACACCCGCAATAAAAACAGCCTGGATCTTGAACCAGTGGACATTGACCGCGCCGCTCATGACGGCACGGTCATTGTCCCGGATCCCTTGAAGCACCAGGCCATAATCCTCATTGATCAATCTTCGGAATCCAAAGAGGCAGAGGATCATGGCTAAGACGGGGACATAGAGCTCGATCCACAAGTTGGGTAGGGGGGAGAGGGCGCTCATCCCCTCCGTCCCTCCAAGGATCTTGGTGGTCTCGATGAAGCGGGATAGCAGCAAGGGTAGGGTTAACGTGACAATGGCGAAGTAGACCCCTCTTAGTCTCAACACGGGTAAGAGCAAAACCGTAGAGAAGAGGGCTCCGCCCAGTGTGCCCAGAGGGATGGTCAAAAGAGGCGGCAAGCCCAAGGTATGATTCAGGAAGCCTGTCAGATAGGCCCCTGCGCCGAAGAAGAGGGATTGTCCCAGGGAGATCAATCCCACGGAGGCCATCAAATCCCAGCTCAAGGCAAGCAAGGCAATGGCACAGGTGATCACCAGAACCTTTTCCCAGTAGAGTCCCACGACTCCTTTCAGGAGAGGAAGAACCAGCAACAGGAGAACGGGCAACGCCCTGGGCAATGAAAGATAGATCATTTCGCGATAGGAAGAAAGGGCGAAGATGTCGTCACATCTCGCCTTAATCCCGCGATCGAGCCTCTCTCTCCGGTATTTCATAGATCCCCTAATCTCTATTTTCTCGCACGTGGGTTTCTGCTCCTGACTTCTCCGCTCACATCGGCGGAAAGGTCAGGTGTTTTCTGCCTTCCGCCTTCTGTATTTCTCAGACTCTCTCTTCCAGTTCCTTGAACTTGCCAAACAAACCTGACGGTTTGATTGCAAGGATGACAACGATCGCTGCCAGATAGACGACCGTCATCCATTCTGGCGAAAAGTAAATGCCCGTGATCACCTGGGCGTATCCGAGGATCAGGCTTGCCACGAGAATTCCTGGAACACTTTCGAGCCCTCCCACAATTCCAACGGCGACAGCGATCAGTAGGACTTCATACCCGGTATTGATGGAAATGATCCCCAGAGGAAGGATAACAAGGGCAGCCACAGCAGCCATGGCCGAGCCAAAGGCCAGGCTGAGTGCTGCGGTCCAATCCGATTCGATGCCCAGCGAAATGGCCGTCCGTTCATTCTGGGCGATGCCTCTGAATGCCAGGCCAATCCGGGTGTAGTGGGTGAAAGTAGTAGAGAAAGAGAACCATGGCCAGACCGATTCCAATGATGAAGAGACGCTGATAATCCACGGGGACTCCGGCGATGACCACCATGCCTTTCATAAAGTAGGGCAGTGTGAACTCGTAGGTCACAAAGCCCAGCCAGCGGAATAGCTCCAGTATCCCGACGCCCAGGGCGAACGTCGCAATGACCTCGGATAAGGGGATCCCCCGCACTCTCAGAAGGATGACCCAGTAGGTGACGAACCCCAGGAGTCCGACAATCCCTATGGTGGCAATGACGGCCAGGGCGAAGGGCATCTTCAGAGAATTGAGGAAGATCCAGGCGAGAAACCCGCTGAGAAGGTAGAAACCCCCATAGGCAAAGTTGGCCACACCGCTGATGCCGAAGGTCAGGCTGAAGCCCATGGCGATCAGAGCTAAAATGACGCTATTGACAAGGCCGTAAATGAGGATGCTGGGAATCATGCGTCTGCCTCAAAGAGACTGTGTCGCAATTCGGATCTCGCCCTTCGACAAGCTCAGGGCGAACGGCTAAGTAATTGATTCCTAAATTGTCATGGTCCGTTCGTGGTGAGCCCTTCGATAGACTCAGGGCCATGAGCTAAGCCGAATGGCCTGTCGAACCATGAACGGACTCACGACACAGCCTCAAAGGGGAGGGGTGATCCGTCATCCATCGATCACCCCTTTCGAGAGAGACGCCCCATCATTTTTTCATGTAAGGAGGAAGCTCAATCTTTCCTTCCGCAACCGCTTCCGGGAAGACGACCACTCTTGTACCGGGTTTCTTCCATTGAAAGGCGCAGCCCAGGGCGGTCTCTTTCGGGTCAAAACCGTAAACGACCTGATGGTCTTTGCCGAACCTGATTCTTCCAATCACCCCGGTCATATCCGTTTTTTCGAGGGCGGTCACCAGGGCATCCGGGTCAACCGTTTTGGCACGCTCAATCGCATTGGCCATCATGTAGACCGCGTCATAGCTTGGCCCTGGACCGTGACCCGAAAGCTTCATCCTTGCTTCCTTTCCCCACTTCTTGCCGAAATTCTCATTGAAGGCAACGGACTTGGGGACGCCCTTGACCGGAACAGGTCCAATCTCAAATTGAACATTGACCATTCCTTCCACTTCTTTTTCAAAGACGTCCCAGGCATTTTCAGGAGCCGCAGGACTGATAAAACCGGCAAGGAGCGCTGGGATCTGCATGGCGCGGGCCTGTTTGAGCAGGATGCCGCTTTGGGGCATGTCAAAGATCGGAACGATCACCTGTGCATTCTGGGCTCTCACCTTGATCAGGGAAGGAGAGAACTCAGAGGCCCCTGTCGCATAAGTATCGGAACCAACGACTTCCCAGCCGTTTTCCTTAAACCACTTCTCCAGGCCTCCGCCGGTCCCTTTCGCCCACAACACGTCCTGAACGATAAGGTACGCTTTGCTGAAACCGAACTCCTTTTTCAAAAAAGCCATGACTCCCTGCAGATACATCACAAGATAGGGGGCATTCAGGCAATTCCGGAAGTTGTATTTGTATTTGTCGTATTCGTCTACGACCTTCTTCTGGAAAAGGGGTGTCATGGCAATGGAACAGACATAGGGCAGTTTATACTTGGAGATGAGGTCCATGGAGGACAAGAGGACCTCGGAGCGGAAATTGCCCAGCACGATCGCATGGGGTTTTTTCTCCAGGATGAGCTTTTCCATGGCCGTCAGGGCATCGTGGACCGGGATCCCCGGCTCATGCTCTCGGGTATCGATGGAGAAGGCTCTGAGCGGATGCTTGGTACTGCCTACCGCCACCCCTCCCCTGGCGTTGATCTCTTCGACGGCCATCTGAACGGCCATCCACCCATCCCGTCCTTCGATGGAGCCAAGGGCCGTGGGGACCCCTATCACGATGGGGTCCCCCGGCTTCAGCTGAGCCCGGGAGAGGGAAGAGAGAGCAAGCAAAGAGGTTAGTACAGAAAAGACAACTATGCCAAACGACACAATTCTTTTCATAACCCCACCCTCCTTTAAGAAGATCTGAAAAGTTTACCTATTCTTGAGTCTCTTGTCAAAGGAAAAAAGTGGAAACCTGTGGACCCATCGGATGCCAAAGGGAAAATCCTGGAAGGGTGGTTGAAATGGCCCTCAACGCGTTTTACAATTGCCGCGATGGAAAAAGTGGATTGCCTTTTTCTCCACATCCCTAAGTTAAGAAATTATTACCGGCCTTTCGGCCATTTCCTTTCCCTCAATACGCTTCCCACCGGACTTCTCGGACTGGCCGATCATCTTCATTCCCATGACCTCTCAACGGAAATCGTTCACCTCGGGGTGGAAAGAATTGAAGATCCCCAATTCTCCGTTCTTCGTTATCTCGATCAGAAAAGACCGAGAGTTGTCGCGTTTGATCTTCACTGGCACCCTCAGAGTTTTGACGTGATGGAGACCGTGAAAGAGGTGAAGGCCGCCTTCCCATCCCTTTTTGTTCTTCTGGGAGGACACACGGCGAGTTTCTACCATGAAGAGATTCTCAGAAATTTCAACGACGTCGATGGAATTCTTCGCGGCGAACCGGAGTTGCCTCTCTTGGAGCTGGTGAAAACCCTCGTGGAAGGGAAGGACGACCTGTTCTCGATTCCCAACCTTTCATGGCGAAGAAGAGGCAGGGTGCTCATCAATCCTCTCTCCTACGTTGCGTCCGGGGAGGATTTAAACCGGCTCTGCTTCACTCATTTCCCCCTGTTGAAAAATTACCCGATCTATGTTCGGTACCTTGCTCATCCCTTTTACCTGAGAGGAATCTCGAATGAGAGGCATTGGCGGAAACATCCGCTCAAGTCCCCAGTTTTCAACCTCCCTGTAGGGCGTGGCTGTCCTGTCCAGTGCACCTGGTGCAGCGGCGGGATTTCCTGCCAGAAGACGATTTCGGGAAGGACCGAGGTGATCTTCCGAAAGACGGAAAAAGTTCTCGAGTCGATTCGGGAAGCCCTCTCCTATGGGTTCAAGACCCTCCATATCTCTTTCGATCCTACTCCGCAGCACCCCGATTACTTTCTCGACCTCTTCTCCCGGATTTGCGAAGAGAAATTGGGCGTGGATTGTTTTTTTGAATGTTACGGCCTGCCGACCCCTCGCTTCATCCAGTCTTTTAAGGAGACGTTTCCCGGACCTCAATCCCGTCTGATGCTCTCTCCCGATGCAGGGTCGGACCGGCTTCGTAAGGCCCATAAGGGATTTGCGTACACCAATCGGGCCTTCATGGAGACTCTCGGGCAGCTCGATCAACACGGGGTCTCGTGCGAGCTTTTCTTTGCTCTCGGGATTCCATTTGAGGAAGAGAAGGATTTCTACCAGCTGCTCCAACTTCAGAGCGAAATCCGAAGGCAGTATTCCTGCGTGAAAGGGATCCGGACTTCCGTGCTGGGGATGGAGCCGGGATCCCCCTGGCATGCGGATCCCGAAACCTTCGGTATCAGCACCTCCCTGCGGAATTTCATGGATTACTATCAGTACCACTCAGGAGAAGACAGCCTGCTCTCTTCCCCGGGGTACTGGATTCCCGGCCATTTTGAAGGGGCAAGGGATGAAGAGCATTTCAAGAAGATCCTGCAGGAGATGAAATGCCGCCATTTCTGTTCCTATCATCCGGGCGAAGGGAAAACATCCCATCCTTACTGGGGAAAGAAACGCTGCGACCTGTCGAATCTTTACTGGAAAACAAGGGAGTGGCTCCAGCGAAAGAGGGCGTGAAGGTCTTCTCCTTTATTCCCACGGAAATCTGCTTTCTCTGAGGTCGAGCAGGATGCTTCCCCCGGCCACCTTCCCCTGTCCAACGGCCCTTGCAAGGGACGTTGCAAGAAGCTGGAGAGAACGATCCTGTGGGAAGACGGACTTCGCTCCTTCGATCATGGAAAGGGCTTCATGAAAATGCCCTGACCTGCACAGTGCCATCGCTTCTGCTACGGCGGGGACCACTCGATTCTTCAAATCCCTTACTTCCAGGGCCTCATGATCGTACACCTCGGCAATCGTGACAGGGATGGAACTGCCCTTGATGAGAATTTCTCCGAGCAGGCGAAGCCGGTGAGGAGGTCCCTTCATGAGCTGGTCGGCCACCCGGTCCGAGATGACCATATCGACGCCGAGGTGTTTCGTCAACTCCTCGAGTCGCTTTGCCAGATTCACGGTCAGACCCAGTACGGTTGAGTCCATCCGGGCGGGGGAGCCGATGGTTCCGAGAATGACGGGCCCGCTGTGGAGCCCGATTCCGATCCGGACCCTTCTACCGTCCGGCGGAACCTCTGTGTTGTTGAAATCCCGAACATCCGACAACAGATCCACTCCGCAGGCCACGGCCCTCTGCGCAGCCCCGGCTCCTTCAAAGAGGCACAGAAGGGCGTCTCCCAGGAATTTATCGATGGTGCCCTGCCGGGTATCTACGATCCGGGTGAAACGTTTGAAGAGACGATTGACAAACCCCACAAGGTCACCGGGCGTCAAGTTCCTCCGAAAGCACTGTGAATCCCCGGATGTCGCAGGAGAGGATGGTGACCGTTTGCCGGTCGGCCTCTCCGAGATGAATGGAGCCTAAGCCGCCGGCAGCAATCCGCCGCAAATAAGCGGGGGGGACAAAGCGCTCAAAGACGTCCCGGGCCTCGTGAACCGTTTTTTCCAGAGCGCGCACATGGAGGGCCATCGCCGCCGTCAGAGAAAGGGAAAGCCACAGAGACGTGAACCAGATCACCTGGCCCTTCATCAAGGCGATGAGTGCCTACCGAACGAAGGGCGTCGTGAAGTCCGCCCAGCAACCAGAAGAGCAGTCCGATCACAACAGGGATCAGGTGCACGGGGCGTGGATTTCCGGAGCGCCGGATTCTCATCCACATCCACAGCAGGGAGAACAGACAGGCCGTGAGACAGAAGGAATAGATTGCGGGCTTCAGCAACCTGGACTGAGGACGAAGAATCTCCGGAGCCATCTGGTGGATCTCCAGGGGAAGACTGAGGAGATAAGGACCCCTCCCCAAAAGGACAAAGCCGGTCAAGATGAGGGAGATCGCAGTAATGACCCACGATACGATCCGGGGTTTCTCGTTGAACAGAGAGGAGATAAACCATGTCCAGCTGGCAGGCAGAAGGGCTAAGGCAGCCAGACTGATCCGATAACCGAGAAGGATTGACGGAGGCGATTTCTGCAGACCGTATGTGACCTCGCCCCAGAAAAGAACCGCTGAGAAGAGGTAGAAAAGAAAAAGGCTACGCAAGGGGCTATAGGTGCGATAAAACCCCAGCATTGCCAGACAGAGAAGGGCGAAGATTCCGTTGACCGCGAATCCGATGAAATGACCGACGCTGTAAGAGGGAATGAAGTCAGGGAGCACCGATCGCTCTTAGTCCCAATAGGGGTTTCTCATCAGTACAGGATCTACCGATAAGTCTCCGCAGGGTGGATCGTGCAAAGAGAGTCCATCTTCTTTCCGATGGACGAAATCCCGAAATGCCGAGTTGCCCCTCCGTTCGCCAGGGACCTTGAGGTTGGTCTTGTGCGACAGGTCTGTTCCTCAAATTACCATGCCTGGAAGGTTTGTCAAGAGAAAAAAAGAGAGAGAAAAAGGAGAAAAGATGAAGAAGCGTCCCCCATCGGAAGGTGTGAACAAACGGGTCTTGTGTCACTTACACACGGAAGGACGGGAAGATCTCGGAAACCTTACCCAGATCCCCTGTCGCCTCCTTTCAGGGGCGCTGGATCTAACGCCCCTGCAGCACTGTCAATCGATTCCCAAAGGCCTCGGGTAGACCCGGACCGGTTCTAATCGCCGTGTCTCCCTTTGCCTCTGCCTCTATCCCGATCTCTATCCCTGTCGCTGTCTTTCCCTCTGCCTCCCTCATGCTCCCATCTCTCTCCGTGCCATTCCCTGCCGCCATGTTTTTCCCAGTGTTTTGTCTTCTCCCAAGCCCTCCAGTTCTTTTTGAGTTCTCCGTAGGGAATGTGTTTGCGGCTGTGTCCCGGGGGCAAGTGGCGATGATTCGGTGGCAGATGGACGAGGGCGACCGGAACCCGTTCAGGAGCGAGAAAGACCCAACGACCGTTGTAGGTATCGGACCGATACCAATGACCCTGATGAGGGCGATACCAGTGGCCGCCAAAGAAGAAGATGTCTACCTCCACTTCCGGGGCATAGTAAACGTACGTCTGCGGTATGACCGTTACTGGAGGCGGTACGTGGATCCTGAGGGGAGGCGGTGCGGGGATACTGATTCCAACATTGATATTGACCTCGGCAAAGACTCCTTTTAAATGGCCCATGCCGATGAAAAGCATGATCGCTGCCAATACGGCCACGAACGTAACCTTCTTCATAGAGATAGCCTCCTTCGTTGCGGGACCTCAATTTACGAATCGCCCCCTTAAGGAGCAAATTCAATGCCAACAGGGAAGCGGATTTGACCACTTGAATTATAAGACAAATTTCCAAAAACAGGCTTCAAACCGACGCACGATGTGACACTTTTTGCCCCTTCTCCGACATCGAGTTCATTTTTGTCTGGTTATCCCCGTCTCAATCCATTCGCATGTGCCAGGATGATGATTGGCCCGGTGGAGATTTTGTTGGTGGAGATTTTGTTTGACAGGCTTTCTTTTGCATATTATGGTAGTACTCCGGAAGGGTTGAGAAGGAGCGTAGGTGAATTCTTCGATAAGTCTGTGCAGCTCCAGGTGAGTGGGGTCGGCCGACCGAATAGAGGGGTGAACGTCATGGGCATGGATAACGCGATCTTCTTAGAGGTGATCGAGTGGTTTGACGAATCGGGAAACGAAATGGTTCACCGGATTCCCGAGAAAGGGTCCGGCGAGATCAAACTCGGAGCACAGTTGATCGTGCGGGAGAGTCAGGCTGCCGTCTTTTTCTACAATGGAAAGGCCTATGATGCCTTTGCTCCGGGCCGGCATACCTTGACGACGGCAAATATCCCCATTCTCAACAAAGTCCTCAGCCTGCCCTGGGGAGGGACCAGCCCCTTAAGAGCGGAAGTCTATTTCGCCAGCATGAAAGTCTTCCCGAACCTGAAATGGGGCACGCGCGACCCGGTTGCTTTCAAGGACTCCAAACTCGGTTTGATTCGTCTCAGAGCTTTTGGGATCTTTAATGTGAGGGTGGTTCAACCTGTCCTTTTTGTGAATACCCTGGTAGGAACCCAGGGGGTCTATACGACGGAGGAGATTGAAGAGTATCTCAGCCAGGTCATCGTCTCACGGTTCAATGATTATCTTGGGGAGCATCTTGATACCGTCCTGAATCTCCCGGGCCAGTATGATAAGCTTGCGGCAGGCCTCGTTGGACGCCTGCAGAATGATCTGAGCCGCTACGGCCTGGGACTCTATCATCTGTACATCATGTCGATTACCCCTCCCCTGGAAGTGCAGAAGGCCATCGACGATAAGAGCCGACTGGGTATTTTTGATGATCTCAATCGTCTCTTAAAGCTGAAGGCAGCCATGGCCGTCGAGAAGGCATCCGAATCGCAAGCGGAAGCCGGAGCGGGCATGGGCATGGGGCTCGGGTTCATGATTCCCGCCCTGTATGCGGATTTTTTCAGAGACGCCCGTTCGCCGGGGTCTCTGGAGACGTTCCAATGCCCCGATTGCCACCATCCGGTTACAAAAGAGGCCAGGTTCTGTCCGGACTGCGGACACCAGTTACTCATCTTTCAACAGTGCTCTCAATGCGGAAAGAACCTGCCTCCCCAGGGGAGATTCTGTCCGAAGTGCGGGCACCCGGCAGGAGAAAAGCCCCGTTCCAGAAAATGCCCCCACTGCCATGGGGAGAATTTACCCGAGTCCATCTATTGCAACCAGTGCGGTGAAAAAATCTGAAACCCTTTCCTGGAAGATTGAGCATGAATGCCCTCAATGCGGGGGTCCCGTCACGCTGGAGGAGACCGACCGCCTTTTTTCCTGTGCCTACTGTAGGGTCAGGCTCTATCTTCTGTCTCGGGACTACTTCAGATACTCTCTCCCCGCGTCCGAATCTTTCTCCAGGGATATTCTCTTTGTCCCCTATTGGCGGTTCAAAGGGACCGTCTTCTTCTGTACCGCCAATGGAATAAAACACACGTTCAATGATGTCAGTTCTTTAGCCTCTCTCCCACGCATTCCTGCCGAACTCCCTCGGTTTCAGACCGCAAACCTTGAAGCTGAGGTTTCTTTCCGCTAAAAGGGAGGGAAGGTTCTTTCAGCGTCAGGTCCCTCTGAGCAGGGTTGTTCAAAACATCGAAAAGCGATTTAAGCTTGCTGAGGACCTCGGTTCTTCGGACCCTATTTATCATGAGGCATTCATCGGCGAATCGGTCAGTTTGATTTATTCCCCGGTGTTCATTCAGGGACGCACGTTTCATGATGCGGTCCTCGGAACGTCTGTGGCTTCCATACCGGAGGATTTCGTTGACGACCTCCTGACCTTTGATCAGGAGAAGAATTGGGAGGTTCGTTTTGTATCGACGTTATGTCCTCGATGCGGGTGGGACCTTCTCGGCGAAAGGGACAGCGTTGTTCTCTTCTGCAAAAAATGCGATTCCGTATGGGAGACGTCTGAAGGCGGTTTGAAAGAAATCGATTTCGGGATGATCCCGGTGAAGGAGGAGAAGGCTGTCTATCTGCCCTTCTGGAAGATGGAGGCCGCCATCGAAGGGCTTGCGGTTCGATCCTATGCCGATTTGTTACGGATGGCCAACGCCCCCGTCGCCTTCAAGAAGGAGTGGGAGGACTTGGGTTTCTATTTCTGGGCCCCGGCCTTTAAGATTCCTCCTGCCCCCTTCCTGAGATCAACCCAGGCCCTGACGCTTTCCGAACCCCAAGGGGAGGTGGAAAGGGGTTTACCCCCTTTACCTCTTTATGCGGCCAACTTCCCTTCAAATGAAGCCGCGGAGAGCATAAAACTGACCCTTGCCAATATTGCCGCCGACAAGACGAGGTTTTTTCCCAGGCTCAGGGAGATAGGGATTCAGGTCAGAAAGCATGAATTGATTTTTCTACCCTTTATATCCGTGGGAAATGAATTTGTGCAATCCCACACCCGAGTCTGCATCCACAGAAACTTTCTCCAACTGGGAAGATCTCTCTGAAGCAAGAACACCGTGTCAGAGAAATTGGGCAATTTTTTTTGTTTGATGTCAGAACGTTTCATGCTATACTTTCATTTATCATATCCCATCTAACAACCATTTTATCATAGAGCCGTTTGCGTTTTACCACGCGCCCGTCTTGCCAGGGCGAAGACCCGTTTGAGGCGGAGAAAAGCCGGAAGATTTACGGTTTTCCGGAGAATCGGGATCGGCGATTCTCCGGAGGCACGAGAGGTGCGTCTGTTTCAGGGTTGCAGTTCAGAGGAGGGAAAAAATGAAACTTTTCAACATCATATTGGTTCCATGCAATTCGGCCGGCGACTTTTACGCGAAATTCAAGAAGAGGATGGTCTTTCACACTGTCCTGGAAACGGCCAAACTGGTTTTCATCGTTCTGGTGAGCGTTTTCTTTATGCTGGAGTATCTTCTGCCTTTTGTCCAGACGACCCTGCATGTCAACCTTCCGGCGGGATCTTTCGCGATGACGAAATCCGGCCAAGATGCGGACGTGAAAGAAGTCCTGACCCTTGCCAAGATGATTCGACTGATCACCGATCATCAGGTTTCGGAGAGTAAAGCCTTGAGGTATGCCGGATTGATCTGCCACGCCTCACAAAAATATGAAGTGAATCCGCTGGAAATCATTGCGCTCATCATGGCGGAGAGCTGTTTCAAGGAAAACAGTATCAATAAAGAAACAGGCGATTACGGGCTCGGGCAGATCAACTGGGAACACTGGGGCAAGGACTATCGATACTCGCCCCAGGAGCTCTTGGACCCCTCGGTCAATATCTTCCTGACCTGTCATGTCTACAACTTCTTCGGAAAGGATATTCGGAAAGTACCACCGGGGCAACGGCATCCAGTCCAGGGCTTACATCGTGAATGTGAAAGGCATTCTTTCGACGTTGAATGCGTTTGCCGAATTGGATAAGGAGAATATTTCCTGAAAGCGGGTACGCTGAGAGACGAAACGAATCCTGGCCGAAAGGATTGATGCCTATCTCCCGCGGAAATCTCAAAGGAGCGAACGTCAAAGTTTAGGCCGGGACAATACCTTGCCCGCCCGGATCCCCGTTAATCTCTGTCCTGAAACAGCCGGCTGTCCGTTCACGATCACGTGTTCGATGCCTTCCGGGTACTGGTGAGGTTTCTGAAAGGTCGCCCTGTCCTTTACGGTGGCAGGGTTAAAGACGGTGATGTCGGCGATCATCCCTTCTCTGATCAATCCGCGGTCCTTCAGGCCGATGCGATTGGCAGGGGCCGAGGTCATCTTTCGGACCGCGTCCTCCAGCGTGAGGATACCGTCTTCCCGCACGTATTTGCCGAGAACCCTTGGAAAGGTTCCGTAGTACCTTGGATGAACCGCTCCCTTGCCAAATTGCACAAGGCTTCCGTCGGATGCCACCATCCCATCGGGAGACCTCATGATCCGGACCACATCCTCCTCCTGCATGCTGAAGGAGACGACACCGACGTCCCCGGCAAGGAGGATGTCGATTGCCGCATCCACAGGTTCTTTCTCTTTGATCCTACCGATCTCGGCAAGATGTTTCCCCTCCAGGCCCGGATCATGAGCAACGATGACGAGGAAGAGATTTTCCGGGCCTCCCCTCTTTTCTATGGACAGGAGCATTTCAGCCCGGATCTTCTCCCGAGTCGCAGGATCGAGAAGACGTTCTTTCATTCTGACTTCGCCCCCGGCCTGGGCCCAACGGGGGACGACCGCTCCAGTGAGGCTGGTGGATGAGGCGTCGTAAGGATACTGGTCGAAGGTGACATCCACGCCTCTGTCTCGTGCAGCCCTGATGAGATCGAGGACCTCGGCTGATTTTCCCCAAACGGGCCTGCCCAGCGCTTTCAAGTGAGATATCTGCACGGGAATCTTTGACTTCTCTCCGATTTCGATGGCCTCTTTCACCGCTGCAGTCAGACCGACATGATAGTCGCTTTCGTCCCGGATGTGGCTTGCATAGATACCGCCGTACCGGACTGCCACCCGGGCCAGCTCCACGACCTCTTCGGTTCGGCTGTAAGAACCCGGCGCATAGAAGAGGCCGGTTGACATGCCGATGGCCCCCTGCTGCATGGCTTCGGCCAGCAGGGCCTTTATCCGCTTCATTTCGTTCTGCGTCGGGGTACGGTCAGCCATGCCCATCACCTGTCTTCGAATGGTTGCCTGACCGACCAGAAGCGCAAAGTTGATTCCCAGACCGGACCTTTTCAGACGGACGAGGCTTTCCCCGACAGGGTAGACGGACTCCCCGCAATTTCCTCCCACGAGGGTCGTTACACCCTGGCGGAGATAGTTGTAAGCGAGAGGAAGTCTCTCGATTTCCTCGTCGGTATGGGTGTGGAGGTCGATGAATCCCGGCGCAATCACCAGGCCGGTCGCGTCGATCCGTTTGTCTGCCTTTGCCGCCTTCAGAAGACCGATCTTCGCAATGCGGCTCCTTCGAATCCCCACATCCCCGTAGTACCACGGCCCGCCTGTGCCGTCGACGATCTTTCCTCCCTGGAGGATGATGTCATAGGAACGGGAAACGGAGGCCCTCGAGAGGGTGATGCTGAAGACGGGAAGGAACAGGGCAGATACGGTCAATCCTGCGATGAAGGGCCTCATCCTCTTGTTTTCCCCCGGAAGGAATGATCCATAAGAAGATGTACCAGAGTGAAGAGGGCAAGTCAACCCTTCGAGGCAACGGGTGGGAAGATCCGGGATCTCGTTTGACAGGATTTCATCCTTTGAGGCATGATATGATTCATGCCTCAAAGGGAAGGGACCCCACCATGCTGCATCTGAAAGAAGTGAGACTCTTAGCAGACCGATTTCCCACAACGGATCATTACCCCTTCAATCTCCAGGTGCTGCAACAGACCCGGAGGGTATCCTTCTCTTCACCGGTCACCTTCTTCGTCGGGGAGAATGGGTCCGGCAAATCGACGCTTCTGGAGGCCCTGGCCCGCCGGTGTCAGATACACATCTGGAGCGGGGAGGAGAGAACCCGTGCAGTGGTGAATCCCTACGAGCAGAGGTTGTTCCTCTACACAGAAGTGGACTGGACAGAGGGTCCCCTGCCGGGATCGTTCTTTTCAGCCCAGATCTTTCGGAACTTTGCCCAACTGGTGGACGAATGGGAGGCTGACAACCCGGGACAGATCGACTATTTTGGCGGAAAGTCGCTCTTGACCCAGTCCCACGGCCAGTCGCTCATGTCATTCTTCAGAGCCCGTTATAAAATCAAGGGGCTCTATCTCCTGGATGAGCCGGAGACCGCTCTCTCCCCCAGAAGCCAGGTCGGGCTCCTGAAGCTTCTTCAGGAAATGAGCGGACTGGGACATGCCCAATTCATCATTGCCACGCACTCCCCCATCTTGCTGGCCTGTCCGGATGCCGTCATCTATAGTTTCGACCACGCCCCGGTCAGAAACATCCATTACGAGGAGACGGAGCACTACCGTATTTACAAGCACTTCATGGAAAACGGGATCAAATATCTTGACCCGTCGACATAACATCGGTGGAATCGTAAGGAGGCTGATGCATGTCTGTGTCCAACCAAAAAGATCCAAACAGGGATTTGTCCACCTTCCCCCCTTACCTGCAGATTTACTTTCTGAGCAAAGGTGCGGCGATTTCGACTGCCCTCTCGTTGATCGCGGAGTTGGGTGTCGCCGATCTCGTTGCAGAGGGTCCAAAAAGCAGTGAAGCCCTTGCCCGGGCGACGTCAACGCATCCGGGCGCCCTCGACCGGGTTTTGCACCTTCTGAGCAGTGTCGGCGTATTTACGGAAGTCTCCCCCGGTTGCTTCGGCTTAACGCCTCTCGGAGAATGCCTGCGCACCGGCACACCCGGATCGATGAGGTCATGGGTGAGAATGGCGGGTTTCAAGGTATGGTACCAGGTCTATCCTGAAGCGCTTTACAGCCTCCGGACCGGTCAACCCGCGTTCAGGAAAACGGTCGGAGCGGACTTCTTTGACTACCTTGCCGCACACCCCGACGAAGACGCTCTCTTCAATGAAGCGATGACAAACTTCGGCCAGGAGAACTCCCCTGCGGTGATCCAGGCCTATGACTTCTCCGGCATTCATAAGATCGTTGATGTGGGGGGCAGCCACGGGTCACTCCTTCTGGCCATCCTGCAAGCCCATCCTGAAATGACGGGGATGCTGTTTGACCTGCCCCACGTGGCAGAGAGCGCCCGCAAAAGGATCGCAGAGGCCGGCTTTGCTCACCGCTGCGAGGTTGTCAAGGGCGACTTCTTCGTTTCGTTGCCTGCCGGCTGCGATGCCTACCTGCTGCGATGGATCATCCACGACTGGGACGACGAGCGCGCCCTGAAGATCCTTCAGACCTGCCGCAGCGCCATGAAGAGAACGGCCCGCCTCCTGCTCGTCGAGGCTATCATCCCTCACGAAGATGCGCTTCACGCCGGCAAAGTCATCGACTTCGACATGCTGGTGGCCTTAGGCGGAAAGGAGCGCACGGAGGAGGAATATTCAGCCCTCTTTGACGCGAGCGGCTTCCGTCTGAATCGAATCCTTCCCACAGCTTCCCCCATGTGCATTATCGAAGGGATACCGAGGTAAGTGAAACAGGATTCTTTGATAAATCAAGCCGTTCGACAGGTGGGATTCGAGCTGGGGATTTAGCTCAATTCTGGCTGTTCGTCAGGCAAAACGACGGTCCTCCCCCTTCCAACAGCTACAGGATAAAACCGGATAGAATACCCAATTCACCCCATTTACATTCCTGAGAATTTTTGATAAGATGGAAGAGATTGTTGCAACTTTGCGACGAAGATGGAGTAATCGTGCAAAAGATCCTGATCGTCGACGACAACATCCTATTTCGAAAACTCCTGAGGGAGAGTTTGCAGTCTCAATCCCCCTCTCTCATCATATCGGAGGCAAGGGATGGAGAGGAGGCTCTGCGGATGGTGCTGACCGACCACCCCGACCTGATCTTTATGGACATCCGCTTGCCCAACGGAAATGGCCTGGAACTCACCCGCTTGATCAAAGACCTGAATATCGGCATCAAGGTTGTCATACTGACCAGTTATGACCAACCTGAGTATCGTGACGCGGCGTTCCGTAATAGGGCCGATCATTATGCCTCAAAGGACTCCTTTATGTCTCTGATCAACGGTCTTTTTTCACCGAATTCGGTTGGCGGAGAAGGTGTGAAGAAATCAAGAGGTTAGGAAGACAATACCCTGCCGGAACAAAGGGGCGGAGCCCCATTTGCCGCACCTTCTCACTTTGATCCCGAAAACCCATTTCGATCCCCCTTTCCGACGACTACGCAAAGGCCCCGTATCATGCCGATTCTCGATTGAATTGAGATCCGGGTGGGCTTTTCCTTATTTCTGACAGAAGATCGGGCAGGAGAGTGTTCCGGTTTCGCTCTGTGATTTCATAAAGATGGGAGTCAGGCCTCCTCTTCAGCTCGGAGACGAATCCTTCTCCCCTCTCATCTTCTCGGCTAAGGGGTAAAGAGCGGATTTGGACTGTCGATCAGGGAAGGGGCACCGCCTTCTCCCGTGACTTCCTCGTATTCAGGGGCAACGATTCCCCTCCGCACCATCATATCATAAATGAGATTTGAACGTTGAACGACGTATCGCTGATTTCCAGCAGGGTTGTATCGCCTTGGGTTCGGCAGAACGGCCGCAAGCCGAGCCGCTTCCCGAGGGGCCAAATCAGAGGAGGGTTTTCCGTAATAGTGTCTCGATGCCGCTTCGACTCCGTACAGGCCTTCCCCCCACTCTACCCCGTTCAGATAAAGTTCCAGGATCCTTCGCTTGGAGAGTACCTTTTCCATTCTCCAGGTAATGACGGCCTCGACTATCTTTCTGAAGGGGTTCTTGGCAGGGGAGAGATAGAGATTTCTTGCAAGCTGCTGGCTGATGGTGCTCCCCCCGAACTTGAACTTCCGGCTTTTGATATCTTTTTCAATTGCTTCCCGTATCGCCTCGTAATCAAAACCCTCATGCCTCCAGAACTTATCGTCTTCAGCGATCAGGACGGCCTTGACCAGATAGGGGGATACCCTGGAGAGAGAAACCCAGACTTGTTGAATTCTGATTTTTCGTCCCTTCTCTGCCCATTCCCTCTCACGATATTTCATGAAAGCCGTTTTTTGAAGGTTCCCTTTTTTCAGTTTTGAGAGGTCAGGCATCCAGAGAAGATAGGCGAGGGACAGGGCTGCGAAGAAAACAAGAACGAACCCGCAACCTTTCAACCATTTGTTCCTTGCCCTTGTCATGCGGAGTTTCCCACGGTCAGCCTCTCTGTCTTTATTGCCTGACGAAGGGGTTACGGTGCCTTTCGTACTCGATCGTCGAGGTGGGGGCTGAACCGTAGTTATGGCCGGGGAAGACCACCGTATCACCGGGGAGGGTGTATAGTTTATTCCGGATGGATGATTCCAGGATTTCCCAGGAACACCCGGGAAAATCCGTTCTTCCAACGGATCCGACAAAAAGCGTGTCGCCCGTAAATACTGTTCCGTCCGTGTAGAGACAGACTCCCCCCGGTGAGTGTCCGGGTGTATGGATGACGCGCAATTCGACCTTCCCCACTCGAATTCTGTCCCCATCTTCAACACGGATGTCAGAGGGAGGAGAAGGCTTTGCATGAAACATTTCAAGAAGATCGTCCGGCGTTTGAACGAGGAGCCCCGCGTCCTCCTGGTGGATGACGATCTTGGCGCCTGTCCTTTTCTTCATATCCTGGTTTCCCATGATGTGATCGACGTGGGCATGGGTGTTCACGATATACTTGATTTTCGTAATTCCCTTTGATTCCGCTTCGGAAACGAGCGAGTCCGTTTCATCGGCCGGGTCAATGAAAAGTCCCTCTCCCGACTCTTCGTCTCCGACCAGATAGCAGAAGATTGAAAACTGGCCCACTTCGTATTGTTCAAGAACCATTCCCGCCTCCTCTCTCAGTTACTCCCCATAATATACGTTATTTCTCCCATGGATTCACCTTCCCCAGTCAAAAAAAAGACCCCGGCATGGACAAACGCCGGGGTCTTTTCTCAGTTTAACAAGTCTCTTTTCTTAGCTCACGACGACAACCTCTGTCGCCTGGGGACCCTTCGGTCCCTGGGAGATTTCGAACTCCACCTCATCTCCTTCGTAAAGGACTTTGAACCCCTCCTTCTTAATGGCGGAAAAGTGCACGAAGACGTCATTCCCGTCATCCCTGGAAATGAACCCATAGCCTTTCTTCTCGTTAAACCATTTAACACGACCTTTGGCCACTACAACTCACCTCCCTTCCCTCTGGAATAAAGTAAGTTGTAATAGCCTTTGGTCCTGAATAAAAAAAGCCACAGCAGTCCTTACAGCACTTTTGTGGCTCTTTTTGATCCAAACAAACTACTCCTTACAACTTACGTAGCAGTTATTATTATATTTTTCTTTTTTGAATGTCAAGTCTTTTTTTACCGTCGGTGTTACCGTCTTTTTTTCCGTTTTCTCCCGGGAGGCCCTTTCCAGGAATGTCTTGCCATGACCCGGTCCGCAAGAAGGCCACTGACCCGGGCAAGTCATATCCTCCACCCGTATCCCATTAAAGTCGCGGGTCATTTTTTTTGTGTCCCTTTTGACTTGGGTCAAGGGAAAGCATGTGGAAAAGGGTTATTTTATAATTGAAAATAACAGAGCGGAGGGAGCATCATGACAACGAGAAAGATTGTTAAGATCGATGAGGAAAGGTGTAACGGCTGCGGACTCTGCATTCCCAACTGTGCTGAGGGGGCTATTCAGATTGTGAACGGCAAAGCCAGGCTGATCAACGACAAATTCTGTGATGGATTGGGCGCATGCCTCGGGCATTGCCCGGAGGATGCAATCCAGGTCATCCAGAGGGAGGCAGAGGATTTCGACGAAAAGGCGGTGGAAGCATATCTTCATGGACAAGACAAACCTGCGCCTGAATTGAAACCTCGACCTCAACCTGCCCTTGCTGGTTGTCCTTCTTCCCGGCCAAGGCAGTTCAAGGCCTCTGAAGAGACGACTGCATCGGGTCCGCCCGCTCCGTCTGTCTCCATGCTTGCAAATTGGCCTGTTCAATTGAAGCTCGTTCCGGTCAATGCACCCTACTTTGACGATGCGGACTTACTTGTAACTGCGGATTGCGTTCCCATTGCCTATGCCAATTTCCATCGGGATTTCATGAAGGGAAAGGCCGTGGTGGTGGGCTGTCCCAAGCTGGATGATATTCAGCACTACCTGGAGAAACTGACCGAGATTTTCAAGAACAATTCGATTAAGAGTGTGACCCTTTCATACATGGAAGTCCCCTGCTGCTTCGGCCTGGTCAGGGCGACAGAGGAAGCGATTGCGGCCTCGGGGAAAAAGATCCCCTTGAAAAAGGTGAAGATTGGAATCCAGGGAGACATCAAGCCGGAAGGGGAGGTCCGAGGTCTTCCCTCTGCACGTCCGGTCGGTAACGCACATTAGAAGAAGAACAGGAGATTCGGCAGTTACATTCAGCAGACCCAGTTAGCTTTTTCTGGAGGTCTTCGCAATAAATGCTGTAATGAGCTGTTCCACTTTCTTATCTCCGCATTTCGGACATTTCATGCGGGAAGCGTCATGTTCCTTAATGCTCAGGGTGAGTGTAAATTTCTTTTTGCAGCTCAGGCATCGATAATCATAGGTGGGCATCTCATCTTCCTCCTTTGTGAAGTCAGTACAGATTCAGAAAAAATCACCAGAGACTAATATATAAATTCCGACGTTTTCTGTCAATAGGAAGTACTGGTACTGGAAACGCCTTTTTTCTGCTCCAACCGGCGTTTCCTCTGATGAAGAAGCTCCGTTTCTTTCGGATGATGGCCGGTCATTTCCAAAGCCCTGTCCACATAGGCAATGGCCCGATCAAGATCTTTCTTCCGGTGCTCGTAGTACTTTGCCAATTCAACGAAAGGAAAAGGATCCTTATGGGAACGGAAGGAGACCATCTCCTCCCACAGGGACAGCGCCTTTTCCCCCTTCCCTGTTTTCTTGAAGGCCATGGAGAGCCACTTCATCACCTCCCACCCCAGATCGTCGTCACACCGGCTCAGAGCGATTTCAAAACAGGAGACGGCCTTCTCCGGGTCTTTGTGGTCCCAGAAGAGCTTCCCCAGGGCGAAATGTTCCACCCCCTTCCGGGGCCGTGCAGCCCCAGGGTCATGATACACAAGGTGGATCCTCCCTGCCAGGGCCGCCATGGCGAGGATGTCCATCTGATTATGGTAAAAGACCCGGGAAATCCTGCCTGCGTCTCCTGTCCGGAGATAGTCAAAGTAGAGGGAGGGAATGAATTCAGACGGGACGTCATCCTCTCTTTCCATGCCCAGAAGCCGGGATTCGAGAGTGACCAGCCGGCAGTTTTCGTAAGAGCCTTTCCAGATCTTCCTGGAAGGAAAGAGCAGATCGAAATTGGGGATTTCCCTGATCCTGGATATCATCCGGGAGAGGATAAACCGGGTCTCCAGCAGGGGGATATCAAAGTGCCTTCCGTTGAACGTGACCAGGTACTGGAAAGATTCGAGCAGATGATTCAGTATCGAAAGCGAGGCCTTCTCTTCAACATAATCCCTCATAAAGAGCTGTTGAATCAAGAATCCGTCTCCCTCAAAGAAACCGAGACCGATCAGAAATGCAAACGTGCCGGTCCCTCCGGACAACCCCGTGGTCTCCGTATCGAGGAAGAGGGTCTTCCGTAAGTCCATTTCCTTCAGTCGCATATCTTTTGAGAGAAGGTGAGCAGGCTGGGTGGAGATATTCAGAACCTCTTGCAGGGAGATCTCGCCAAAGCGGAAATGGGGAGGGTAAGCCGTTTTTGCGAGAAAGGTTTCCCCATGGGGCGTTGAGACAATCTCGCCCTTCACCAGAGATTCAATCGGAACGGTCTCCTTCTTCTGATAGACTTTTTTCGGTTCAAAGACCCGATTCAGTCTCTGTTTCAGATCGGTGAGGACTTGAGATCTGTCCTCTTCCGGGGATTTGGGGACGGTCGTAAGCCGGTTGAGTCGTTCCTTAAGATCCATCATGCGCTCATGTAAATACGAAATTCGAAGCACGAGATCCGAAGCAATGTCAAAAAATCAACTTTCAAAAACCCGAGTGACCTGCATGGGTTGTTTCGGTCATTCGATTTTGTTTCGACTTTCAAGTTTCGAATTTAGAATTTCCGTAAGTAGTGCCCGGGCCACTTCCTTCGACTTCTCTCCCATTTCCTTCGTGGGACCCACGCAGGAGGGACATCCGCAAAGACAGTCACATTTCGAGATGAGGCCCAGCGTCTTTTCAAGAAGGGACCGCGTGTCGTCAAAGAGCTGATGACTGAAACCCATCCCTCCGGGGTAGCTGTCATAGAGAAAGAGCGTGGGTTCAAAGAGATCCATCTTTTCCACCGGGATTTCCTCTGCCGTTTTGAAGAAAGAGTAGATCCCCTTCGAATCTTTTGTCAGTCTCAGAAACCATTTGGCGCCCCGGTCGCCCACGGAGCGGCTGATGTCGTGGGGATCACACATCAGATGCAGGGCTGCCATGGAATGGAGAGCATAGCTGAGACCCAATACCCCTTCGATCATCTCGACGCGCGGGTAGGGGAGCCGATCCAGCAGCTCCCTTTCAAAGGTGATCCAATAGGAGGTTGTGTGAAATTGAAGGTCGGGCAGTTCAATCTTTCCATATCCCAGGTTTTCAAGGGTGTAAAACTTGATCTTCTTATAACCCACCGCCCGGGTGACGATGTTCACCTCCCCATGTTCAAAGAGAGCTCCCACTCCCTGTTTCCTTTCAAAACCCTCCAGGATCGAGACATTGGTGTAGTCGATGGCCTCCGTATAGTAGTCCCCCTGGGCCTTCTGAACGTAGGCTCGCCGATTCGCGTAATCGAGCTTCTCCACTGTGTAGATTTCCGATTCGCACAGATAGACCGCCCCTTCGTAAAGAGTGGTATGGGCACCGATGAAATCTACTTCGGCAATCACTTCTTCCTTGCCGCGGGTGGTATCGACGACGACGAAGTTCTCTTCCGAGATGGATCGAAGGCTTACGTTCTCAGCCGGATAGGCGTCCCGGGTCCAGTACCAGTGATCCCCGGCGTGGTGCAGCGTTCCTTTTTCTTCCAGGTATTTCAGGATTTCGCCCAGGTTCTCCCGGCCGAAATGGTCTCCTTCCCTGAAGGGAAGCTCAAAGGAGGCACATTGAATGTGGCTGAGGAGAATGAGAAGGTTGTCCGGGTTGATGAGTCCGTGCTCCGGCGGTCTTCCGAAGAAATAGTCAGGGTTTTCGATGATGAACTGATCCAGGGGCTGACTTCGGGCGATCAGGACGACCAGGGCCCTTTCGGAACGTCTGCCCACCCGTCCGGCCTGCTGATAGGTACTTGCAATCGTTCCGGGATAACCCACGATCAGACAGACCTCGAGGTCCCCGATATCGATTCCAAGCTCGAGGGCGTTGGTTGAAACAACGGCCTTGACCTCTTTCTCCTTCAATCCCCGTTCGATCTCTCTTCGCACTTCGGGAAGGTATCCTCCCCGGTACCCCCGGATCGTTCCCTTATCCTCAAGCCTCTTTTCAAACCGATCCTTCAGGTATTTTGTCAAGATCTCAACGTGAAGCCGGCTGGTGGCAAACAGAATGGTCTGCATTCCCTTCTTGACAAAAGGGGTCACCAACCTCCTGGCTGCGTGGAGGGGATTTCCCCGGATACCCAGTTCCCTGTTGACGACCGGCGGATTATAGAAGACAAAGATCTTTTCCGAAGAAGGGGCGCCGTTTTGATCGATCAAGAAGACTTCTCTCTCCAGGAGCCTTTCGGCCAACTCTTTCGGGTTGGCAATCGTAGCGGAACAGCAGATAAACTGCGGCTTTGAGCCGTAAAAGCGGCAGATCCGGCTGAGCCGCCTCAGGACATTGGTCATGTGGGAACCGAAGACGCCGCGGTAAGAGTGGAGCTCGTCGATGACCACATATCTCAGGTTCTGAAAGAAGGAGACCCACTTTGTGTGATGAGGGAGGATGCCGGTATGAAGCATGTCCGGATTGGTGATGACGATATCTCCCCGGGACCGAATGGCCTGCCGGGCATCCTGGGGGGTGTCCCCGTCATAAGTAAACGTTCCTATCCTCTTTCCGATTCGATCGATTAAACGCTGGAGCTCGAACAACTGGTCCTGGGAAAGGGCTTTGGTGGGAAAGAGATAGAAAGCCTTCGAAGCAGGGAGGACAAGCCTGGAGCTCAATACGGGTAGGTTGTAGCAGAGGGTTTTACCGGACGCCGTGGGCGTCACGATCACCACATCTTTTCCTGACTGGATGGCCTCAACGGCCTCGGCCTGATGGGAGTAAAGCTGGTGGATCTTATCTTCCCTCAAGATCTCTTTCAGCAAAGGGTGGATCGCTTCCGGAAAAGGCCGGTATTGGCCTTCTTTCCGGCCGAACACCCGGAAGGCGGTGATGCAGGGAGAGATGGACCGTGACTTCTTCCAGGAACGCACGATTTCGTCAACGGACATGAAAGCTCCCCAAAAAAATAAGTTAATGAGTTAATAAGTTATTGGGTTATTGAGTCGTTAAACTCAAAAGCTGAAAGCTCAACCCTGAACCTCCAACCTCAGCCTCAAACCTCAATCCTTGAACCTTAACCCTCAACCTCCAACCTTTAACCTTTCTCTATCTCTCCTTCTCCATAGGCCCTGATAAAGGCCTCCACGACGTCACGATCCAGTTGTGTTCCCGAGCACCTCTTGAGTTCTTCGATTGCTGCCTCCTTTTCGATGGCCTTCCGGTAGGGGCGATCCGTGGTCATCGCATCATAGGCGTCCGCAACGGCCACAATCTTTGCAAGAATCGGTATTTCGTCTCCTTTCATTCCGGTCGGGTAGCCCAGACCATCCATCTGCTCGTGGTGGCATTTGACTGCGGTGGCGATCTCTCTCAACTGTCGAACGTGTTCGATAATCTCCGCCCCCATGTGCGAATGGCGCTTGATGATCTCGAATTCCTCGGGATTCAACTCCCCGGGTTTTCGAAGGATCTGGTCCTCAATCCCGATCTTCCCAATATCGTGGAGCACCGCGGCGATCTTAAGCCACTTTTTCTCCGGGTCCTGCAGGTGAAGTTGTCTTGCGATGCCCTGGCTGTACAGAGTGACTCTCTGGGTGTGGCCTCCGGTGTACGGATCCCGTTTTTCAATCGCCTCTGCCAGGGATTCAGCGGTTTGAAAGAAGGTCTCTTCCAACTCCTGATAGAGACGGGCATTATCCAGTGCGATGGCTACCTGATTGGCGAGGGAGGAGAACAGGGAGAGGTCATCCCTGTTGAATTTTTCATCTCCCTGTTTGTTAACTGCCTCGAGAACCCCGACCACCTTTTCCCGCACCTTGATCGGTACAGCGATGAGGTTACGTGTCTTAAACGTCGTTCTGCCGTCCGCTTCCCGGAAGAAGCGGCGGTCCTTCTCGGGGCGATTCACAATCAAAGCCTCTCCGTGTTGAGCGACCCACCCTGCAATGCCCTCTCCCATCTGAAGGGAGATCGTTTTGAGTGTCTTTTCATTGTCGCCCAGAGCGACCTCAAAGCGGAGGAGATGGTTCTCTTCCTCCACCAGGAGAAGGGAGCCGACCTCGGCTTTCATCAATCGGGTGGCAGCCTCGATGGCTCGCCGCTGAACCTCTTTGTGCTCCAAAGTGGAATTCAGAATCTGGCCCAACTGGGAGAGTAGAGAAAGTCTGTCTACTCTCTCCTCGATCCGCTTCAGGTTGACAATCCATCGATGGAGATCGACCTTCCCGGAACCCATGCCTTTCTCCTTTGCCTCAGGTGCTTTTTTTGTCAAACCACCCCTTCATTCTCTGTTTCCAGGCTGTAAACCGCTCATGGTGCTGAGGGTGTCGTTCCTCGATATGCTTGAGGAAACGCTTGATGGTTTCGCTACGGGATGAAAGGATAGCCAGGCCGATCATGATAAACAGGATTCCCTGAAGAAACGGAAGAAAAAGTCCAATGATTCCAACGAAGATGAATAGCCATCCAAGGATGATTAAGGCGATCTTCTTAATTTTGTTCATTTGGCTCAGGTTTTCTTCGAGGAAACAATTTATCGTTGTTTAATATTACAATTAAAGGTTAAAATCAAGCATTAGGTTCCCTGAATCGTCAAAATTACCGAACAGCAGGGGGATCTGACGATCAGCAGGACTGTCCTGGGAAGGTTCAGGACAATGGACCTTCCGCGGAGAAGATGAATATTCTAAACCGGTTATTCGTCTAAACGGTGAAGATGAGATGGATCTAAACGAAACGGATCTGATTCTCAGGTGTCAAAAGGGTGATCAGGCTGCTTTACGGGAGATTTATGAGCGATATCGGGAAAAGGTTTACCGGATCGCCTACGGCGTCGTAAGACAGAGGGAGGACGCCCTTGAGATCGTGCAGGATGTTTTCATCAAGGTATTCAGAACAATAACTCGTTTCGAAGGGAAGTCGCGTTTTTACACCTTTCTCTATCGGATCACGATGAACACGGCGATTGATCATGTTCGGAAGGTGAAGAAAATCCCCAGGACAGTCGTCGAAGAAGAGGGGGGGATTCAGCTATCGGAGGAACCGGAGAGAGGTCCGGATCGGATGCTGCTCCGGAAGGAATTGGAAGAGAAAGTGAAAGGGGCCATGGAAAAGCTTCCTCCGGATCAAAAAATGGCGATTATTTTGAGAGAGATAGAAGGCCTTTCCTACCAGGAGATGGCTGAGTCAATGGCATGCTCGGTTGGTACGGTGATGTCCCGGCTGCACTATGGGAGAAAGAAGATGCAGGATTTGTTGAAAGGATATGTTAAAGGGGGTGGAAAGGGATGAGGGATTCTTGTCCGTCCGTTTCAAAGCTGCTGGAGAGATACTTTGACCAGGAAGTGACGGCTGACGAGAGTTCTCTGGTAAGGAACCACCTCTCGGAATGCATCTTCTGCCAGGAGATGTTGAGGTCCATGGGGGAATTCAGGGACCTTTTGAAGGCTCCCGTAGAAGAAGCCCTCGGGAAAGAGGACTTCTCCTGGGTATGGCAGAATATCGAAAGGGGAATCCGTACTCAGAAAAGAGCAGGCTGGCTGGAATCCCTTCGCTCATCGGTCGTCTTTTCGCCCTTCCTTCGGAAAAAGGTCTGGGTCCCGGCGGTTGTCGCTTTAGCGGTTCTCATCTTTTTCACCGGGTCTTTTGTTCTTGAAAATAACCCTTCCTATCCGGATCCTCCTGTAGTAGAATACGTGGAAAGTCCCACCCATAACGTCATGATCTATCAGATGGAAAAGGCAAAGGTGACGGTCATCTGGTTGTTTGAAGGACCGGAAACGGAGAGATCCGCCTCATGAGGAGACCCTTACCCTTTCTTCTCTTTTTTTCTTTTGTCTTTCTTCTTTCGGCCACAATCGCTCACGGCCAGGTTCATGCCCGATTGAGGGTGATTCAGGCATCGAATGTCGGGTCAATCATTGATCCGGCCTTGAAGGATGTCCATGGAAAACTGGGATCCCTTTTCAGTTTTACCTCCTACCGCCTTCTGAGAGACCAGGATATCGTTCTTCCCCTGAATCAGTCTGTCAGGGTTCAGGTTCATCAGGAGGTGTTTCTCGAAATGACCCTGATGGGACTTCAGAGCGGAATCGCTGAGATCAGGGTGAGAGTGAACCGGAACAGGACGGATATCCTGAATACTCAAATCAGGCTTTCAACGGATAGAACGGTCTTGGTGGGAGGATCCAGGCACGGCGAAGGCGTCGTGATCTATGCTCTCTCCGCACGGTCTTAACAGGCTGCTGAAAAACGGACCTCCCTGCCGCAGGCAGGCCCCCTTTACCTCCCCATTGATTCCCGTTATTGACATTCACGACCCCAATCCACATCATTTTAGTAGGAGGCGAAGATGGGAAGTCATGAGCTTTCGATGCCTCCCTTTTTTCTGAGATAACGGGATGCCGGTCTATCAGTTTGCTGAAAAAGTCATCTTTCGCAGGCTGCTCAAAAATGCCCAGATGCAAGGCGCCCCTGCCTGCGGCAGGCAGGCGAGATCCAAAGGCCTTTGGGCGTTATGTATAACGCCCCTACAGATGTACGCCGCAACGACGAAGGATGAGGGGTGCCGTCGCGACGAATAAGGAGCGACTCTTGGCACGCCCGCGAGATGGTGAGCGGGCCGGATAACGCCGCAGATGGGCGTTTTTCAGCAGCCTGCGAGTGGAACGGCGGCATGCCCTGCAATTGGAGGTGGTGAAGGAATGAAGTGGATATCCCTGCTGGCGATTGCGGTCATTCTCAGCCTGGCCGGATGCCAGAAAGGTGAGATCGTGCAGAAAGGAGTAAGGAACCGATATGGCCAAGGAAGATGAGACCTTGCGTAAAGCCACGTTTGCCGGGGGGTGTTTCTGGTGTACGGAGGCCGACTTCGAAAAGGTGCCGGGGGTCGTCAAGGTCGTCTCGGGGTACACCGGCGGCAAGAAAGAGAGTCCAAGCTACGAAGAAGTCTCTGCCGGAACCACCGGCCATTTGGAGGCAGTGCAGGTGTTCTATGACCCTGCAAAGGTGACTTATGGGGAATTGCTCAACTATTTCTGGAGACACATCGATCCGACGGATTCAGGCGGCCAGTTTGTCGACCGGGGAGCCCAGTACCGGAGTGCGATCTTCTATCACGACGATGAACAGAGGCGGGAGGCGGAGAGATCGAGGGAGGCCCTGAGTCAATCGGGAAGATGGAAACATCCGATCGTGACGGAAATTCTACCTTTCACTAAATTTTACGAAGCGGAGGAGTATCACCAGGATTACTACAAAAGAAACCCCGTACGCTACAATTTCTACCGTTACGGCTCCGGCCGGGACCAGTTCCTGGAGAAGACCTGGGGAAAAGGGCCGGAAAAAACTTACCAGAAACCCGACGAGGCCACCCTGAAGAAGAGACTGACCCCCCTCCAGTACGAGGTGACCCAGAAGCAGGGCACTGAACGGCCCTTCCAGAATGAGTACTGGGATAACAAGAGAGAGGGGATTTATGTCGACATCGTTTCCGGGGAGCCCCTGTTCAGTTCTCTCGACAAATTCGAATCGGGGACGGGATGGCCGAGCTTTGACAAACCTCTTGAGCCGGGGAATATCGTCGAGAAAGAAGACAGAGGTCTTTTCATGAAGCGCACCGAGGTGAGGAGCAAGTACGGCGATTCACACCTCGGCCATGTTTTCGATGACGGGCCGCAGCCCACAGGACTTCGGTACTGCCTCAATTCGGCGGCCCTGAGATTTATCCCCAGGGAGGATCTGCTCAAGGAAGGCTATGGGGAGTACACCAAACTCTTCGCTAAAGAGTAAGTCGGCATACCAAGACCCAAGATTCGTTTTTTTGCAATTCCTCAGTGACGTGCGAAGAGATTGAGACGGGATGTTCCCCGGAGTCGGTCCGATTCGTCCCGCGTTCCAGAAGGCGGATGGATTGACAGGTGAGGTAACGAGGTGATCGTGCTGAAAGCGGCCCACCCTCATTGGGCCCGAAAAAGAAATGGGACCTATTTTTTCACACCTTCGGAGGAATTACGTTTCTTTCTTTTTTCCTCTTGACATACTCCCCCCGCTTTTCATATAGTCGCATCATCCTGAGAGGCTGCTATCCGAAGTAGGTTTGGGTAACGATCGAGGTCAATGGGTGCCGACAAACGATCACACTCAGAAGGAGGTATGAACGATGGTGAAGCAGAGATTCTATCTTCTTGTCGCCTTCCTTGGCCCCCTTTTTCTTTTTGGTTCCGTCGTGCTCACTCCATCCGGTTTTTGCGCCGGGTATCCCGATCGTCAAATCCTGCTGATCTGCCCGAATGTCCCGGGCGCCCCGGGTGATATCGCCGCCAGAATGCTTGCTGACGAGCTGGGACCTATTCTCGGCCAGAAGGTGATCGTCAACAACAAACCCGGAGCAGGAACCGCACTTGCCGCAGAGACGGTGCTCAGGTCAAAAAAAGACGGCTACACGCTTCTCTACAGCGGCAACTCGGCGTTTATCTATGTGCCCAACGTCAATCCGGAAGCCGTCCACTACGACCCCGTAAAGGATGCCGAGCCCCTGGGAGTGCATTTTGTCATGCCGACGGTAGTCAGCGTCAGGGCGGATGCACCCTGGAAAACCTTTCCGCAGCTGGTGGATTACGCAAAAAAAAATCCCGGAAAACTTCGCTTCAGTTCCATTGGGGTCGGCTCCCAACCCCATTTCGGCATAGAGCTGCTTCAGATGATCACAGGCATTCAGGTGACACATATCCCTTTTAAAGGGGGAGAGTCGGTTGTGACCGCGGTGCTCGGAGGCCATGTGGAGGCAACCCTGGATGGGATTCGGAAAGCTCAAACCCCATTGGGATGCGGGAACGATGCGCATTCTGATCATTGACCCTAAGAGGGTTGAAAGTCCCGAGATTCCGACCCTGCAGGAATTGGGTTATCGTTCGGGCCTCCCTGCCGTATGGTTTGGCGTCTGGGCGCCGGCCGGGATTCCCGAGGAGGTACGGGCTGTTCTGGTGCCGGCTATAGAAAAGGCTTTGAAATTGACCAAACCCAGGGTCGAACAGATGGGAAACACTTTTGACTATAAATCTCCCGCGGAGCATAAAAGGCTTCAGGAAGAGGAATACAAGCAGGCCTATGAGATTGCGGTGAAGATAGGACTCCGCAAGTGACCGCCTAACCGGGCCGCAGGAAGTTCCGGGGTCCCTTGCCAACCTTCTTTAATGAGGACAGCGCCCCCTCTCGCCAGTTTCTTCACGATTTCCTTAATCTTCACGGCCCTGTCCTCTTTACCTCCATTGATCCACGGAGACACTCTTGAGATAACTGAAATCTGTGGCGAACCAATAAGCATTCGTTTCTCCTCCTACCACCACGATGCTGATGCCTTTAGGATTGTCAAACCGGGGTATCATTGCATCCTTTGGGAGCTTCTTCCATGAAGCAAAGGGCTCGACCCCTTTCGAGGCCTGCGGCTCTATATAATTGACCACGAGCTGATGATCCCAGTAAACTTCCGCCGGCACCAGGACATTTTCGTGGAACCACCGGGAGAGCTTTTCCTTTGTGTCGAACCCTTCTCGTTCCTTGAGCGTCCTTGCTGCTAAAGGCTCCAGCAAGAGCGTGAGGTTACTTCCTCGGGATGGGGTAATGCCTGATACGAGGTTAATGAATTGCTCTCGCCAGGTCTTTTGTCGGACATCGAGAAGGTGGGTGAAACTTCTTCCCCGAAACACGCTCACCACGCTTTCATTCGGTTTAAAACCCTTTTGTACATGGAAAGGTCCCCAGGGGTTCCTTTCTTCATTCTCCGGGAAACAGATGTTAATATAATTGAGCGGGTTCCCTTGAGAACCTAAATACGTTTCTCCCGGGATGGATCCTCCCCCAAGGTTTCGAGAGAGCAAGGAATAAGCTCGTCCAATAGTGGCATTCGCATGATTCCACGGACCTAACGCACCGATTTCAGCATTCATGCGCAATTCCTGGCGAATCGGCCCGTTCACGACGACCATCGCAGCAAATGAACTCGTGGAACTGTGAAGCGCTGTCTCTTGCGCCGCTGCCAACGCTAAAATCACCGGGAAATACTCAGGCTTGGCTCCTGCCATCACTGCGTTCACGGCGACCTTCTCCACGGTATAGTTCCAATACTCCTGGGTCTCGGTCGGACGCATCTTGCCTATGACCTCCTCGGGTCTATGGCTGGTTTTTTTCAGCATCTCGGCGACCCTTGCTTCTGTCGGAAGGACAATCGGCAGCCCGTCGGTCCATCCGTTTTCAAGAAAGAAGCGGTGCAAGTTTTCCTCGGTATCCGGGTTTACCAACCTTGGGACCGGTCTTTCAATGGAGCCTGTCTTCTTCTCGTCCTCGCTTAATGGTCTGGTTAGTGCCTCAATCATTGATTCTAAGACCGGCTTGCCAGTGATAGGGTCTTTGCCTAAGACATACTCTCTGAGTACGGAAGCCGTTTTCCCCCCCACGGGATGGGGAACGAAAGTGAATCGTTCATTGGGCATTCCGGCTTTATAGGCCACGGTCTTGACGAGGTCTTCAAATCTGCTGGTAATAACGGGCGCAGTGGGTATCCCTAATTTTTCCATTGTCATGCAATGCACGGCGACCGCCGGCGCACAAGTGCTTCAGTGACCGATTGCCATCACCATGACGCCATTCTTTTCCTTAATTTCAGCCCACAATTTGGGATCATCTTCCGTATACCCACCCATCTTCTGCCTGAATTCCGTTTTCAACGCTGGATACTTTTCGGCAAAGACCTTTTGCATTTCTTTGAGAAGGACATCTCCGCCCATAAAGCGCACGTCCACAAAGTAGATCGTCTTCCCCGACAAATCGCCGGGACGAGGAGCCATGGGGATGAGCGGTATGGGAGGAGGTTGCCCCCGTGGGTTTAGCACCGAAATCTTAGCCTCTTGCGCATACGATGCGAAAGCGATCAAAGAAAAGACTCTGGGGTCAGGCATCGGTCATTCGGTACGGCCAACCGAAACATGCAGGCCCCGACTTTCAAGCTGGCCGTGAAAACCCGGCGGAGCTTTACCATCCACATCGGCGACATCCTCCGAGGGGCGGAGACGCTTCAATTACTCCGTCATCACGCCGTCGGGGAGTTCGTTGGTATCATCCGGGGTAATGGGAAAATGCCGGACAAGTAAAACCTCTATCTCTTCGATGGCCTGAGAGAGGGCTGCGCAGGCTCGACCCTCCCTGACGCCCCGGGAGACCTCTCCGGCATACCGGTTCAGGGTCTCCTGATCCATCTTCTCATAAATGCCTTTGTCCGCGAGGACCCAGACTTTTCTTTCAAGAAGGGAGAGAAAGAAGAGGACCCCTGTATTCTTCTTTGTCCTGTAGAGCCCTTTCTCAAAGAATGCCCGCTCGGCCCTCAGCCTGACCGCTTCTTTCGCCCTTCTGACGCCGATAAAGAGTCTCTTCAATATCTCCACTCTATGAAAGAGCAGCCGGCACGGGAAGAAGAGTAAGAAGCTCAGGGGCACATAAGACCAGATAGAGGAACCAAAGAAGAGAAGGGTCAGGATCAGCGACAGCAGGCTCCCGAGGGCGACGCCGGCCAGGACCTCCGCCTCGGGGTAGCGGTCGCTCCGGTCAACGACCATGATGGCGATTTCGCCAATGGTCCGGGATTCGACCTCCCGGGTTACGGCCTTTAATCTTTCCCTTTCTTCTGGAGTGAAGAATCTGTCTGCTTTTGACGATGTGTTCATCACCAGTCTCCCGAGGCCCCGCCGCCCCCGAAGGAACCGCCTCCTCCGCTGAAACCACCATCAAAAGCGCCGCTCCCTGTGGAGGAACCACCCATTCCGGACCCAAATAAGAATCCGCCCCCATGGTCCCTGCCGCGATGCTTCCCTAAGCCCCCTGCCGAGAAAAGTTTGGGCAGAGAGAAGCCGGCTCCAAACCCGATCAACGCGAGGAGGATGACGGAGAGTATTCCAACAGGAAAGGCGGCGAGATAGACAAGGGCAGGGAGGCCGATGGCTCCGGCGATTCCTCCGAGAATACGGGAGAAGACACCGACAAAGAGGATGAAGATACCGAAGAAAAGGAGGAAGGTCAGAAGAGGCGGAAAATGCTTCTGCCTCCGCTGAAGCGGTCTTGGATCAGACCGGCCCTGAACTCGCCGCGCGTTGCCCCAATCAATGCAGAGACGCCTGCGACAAAACCTCCGTTAAAATCGCCCTCCTTGAATTTCGGTTTGATAACCTGATCGACAATTCTTCCTGCCATGAGATCCGTCAACTTTCCTTCGAGGCCGCGGCCCACCTCGATCCTGATCTTTCTTTCCTGCTTTGAGACGATAACGAGGACGCCGTTGTCCTTTCCGAGATGTCCGATCTTCCATGTTTCCGCCACCCTGATACTGAACTCCTCGATATTCCCTCCTTCGAGAGACGGGACGGTCAGAATAACGATCTGGGTTGTATCGGACTGCTCGAATGCTCTCAGCCCTTCCTCGATCTTAGACTTCACGGAAGGGTTTATGATCCCGGCGTAGTCGTTGACATAGCCCTGAAGCTTTGGAACGTCAAGGCAGTAAGCAGCAACGGGAAGACAGCAAAGTACCAAGAAAAGACAGAGAAACGCTTTCTTCATATCAAGGCCTGCCCCTTAAACCCCTCCCGCTTTCGAGGCTGTGTCGTAAGTCCGTTCATGGTTCGACAAGCCATTCGGCATAGCTCATGGCCCTGAGTTTATCGAAGGGCTCACCACGAACGGAAATGGGCGCTTTAAGATTCAACTACTTAGCCGTTCGTCCTGAGCGTGTCGAAGGGCGGACGGCGAATTATGACACAGTCTCTTCCCCGAGGGAGGAAGACTCTCTTTGATTAAAATTTCACCTGAGGGGCCTTTGCAGCCCCTGGCTCGGCCTTGAAAGGCTCTTTCAGGGTCAGATGGAGCAGGAGACTGTTGGTCAGGCTGTTCGGGAATATCCGGATGGAGGTATTGAAGACCTCGACCGCTTTGTTGTAGCGGGTCCGTGCGACGTTGATCCTGTTCTCCGTTCCTTCCAACTGATGCTGGAGATCCTGAAAGTTCTGGTTCGCCTTCAGGTCAGGATAGCGCTCGACGACAATCATGAGCCGCGAAAGGGCGCTGCTCATCCCGGCCTGAACCTCCTGAAATTGCGAGAAGGCCTTTGGATCATCGAGGATATTCTTGGGCACCTGCATGGATCCAACCTTGGCTCTTGCCTCCGTGACTGCGGTGAGGGTTTCATTCTCGTGCCTGGCATAGCCTTTCACAACCTCGACCAGGTTGGGGATAAGATCGTTCCTCCGCTGATAGGTAGCCTCAACGTCCCCCCACGCTGCCTTGACGGCCTCCTCGTTGCCCTGCATCGTGTTATAGCCGCAGCCTGAGAGTGCGGCAAAAATAAAAGCGGACAGAACAAACGTCATCAACATCGATCCTTTTCTCATCCTCTCCTCCTGTATGCAGCATCCAATTCATCAAGTGGGATGGCAATCGTTTCCGCAGCAATAGCCGGACCTATCTAAAATTCTTCCCTCAGCCTCCCTCCCCGGCGGAGAGAGGAAGGTAGATGGATAGATCGTATAATAATGGAACAACAGCCCTGGTGCAAGTCAGGGGCAGTAAAGAGAGGGAAGGGATTATGGGAAGTGGCTTGCGAGGAACTCGGAATGAATCGGGGAAGCGACCCTTAACCGGGGGCGATTAATTCGAGTTTTGGGAAGTAGGCTCGATAACGGGAGACATCCCGGGTGAGCAATGGCTTTCGAGCGACGGCGGCATGGGCTCCGATAAAGAAATCTGGTAGCGTTGAATGTTTCTCCCCACCTTTCCGGCGGTAGGCCATAAAACATTTTCCCGCAAGGAAAGCGGCTTCCCAATTGCCGTGATAATGAGCAACATCTGTCCATCCTGGTTTCACAACAGGATGGACAGATGTTGACTGTTCCGATCTCTCTTTTCTACAGCTTGACGTAATCAAAAAATTACGCTATTTTAAATTAATGATTAAGCCCGATTCGTCCCCGGAACCCGATTGGGATGATGACAATGTCGATCACATTGCCGAACACGGGCTCCATCCCGAACAGATTGAAGAGGTTTACTACGGGGAAGGACCGTATCTAACCCTTGCGCTTAAGAACAAAGAGAAACGGGGGCGAATCTCCGAATACAGATATCGATTGTGGGGGACCGATGCATCTGGAACCTTCATTGAAGCCGTCATTGCCCCTTACCCTGAATATGATTTGTGGAGGTGTGTAACCGCTTTTCCCATGTCGCCCGCTACCCAAAGGGCCTATTTAAGGAGAATCAAAAAATGAGCAAATTTCCAGCAAAGATCCGAAACCGCCTCAAAAAAGAAGCCCATGTTTGGGATGTTTCCACCACCAAAGAAACATCCCAAGAAGTTGAAGAACTTCTTAATCGAGCGGAACCCTTCTTCGCCACCCGTCCTCCGCGACAGCCCGTGTCTTTGCGCGTTGACCCATTTGATCTTTCTATGGCAAAACGTATTGCTCGCCGCAAAGGCATTCCTTTCACTCAGCTCCTGTCCATGTGGCTCCATGAAAAAGTCGAACAAGAGAAGTGCGAAGTTGAGGGTTAAGGTCTATTACGCACCTGACTCAATTTTGATAATCTTAAAGGAATACCCAGCCGCTTCCACTTCAACTGATTTCCTTTTCTCAAAAAGCTTCCTATGTAGACCTTGGGGATGTAATTCCTGAAACCTCTCCAAAAATAACTTCAATCATCTTTCCCTAAAGACTTTTTTAAGGTATTCAACTCAGTCAACAGCCCCCTGTTTCTATCCCGATTACGGGTCACTGATGACTGGTCACTCTTCTTATCCTGTTTACGGCCTTCTGCCTTCCCTCCGAATTTATCTCCCTATCTCCGTTTCTCCCCGTCTCCCCATCTGATCAACCGGGAGCGTTCATCAAGATTGCTCCTTTGCAGGAGGGGGATAATGGGCAAGATGGAGAAGATCGGCGGCCTTTACGTGAAGAAAACCAAGAAGGGAGAAACCTTTTTGACTGGCAGGATCCGGGAAGAAAAGGTCCTGGTCTTCAAGAATAAGCGGAAGGAAATGGAGAAGCACCCCGATTATGTTGTGATGATTCCGACGGAGGATGAGCCGGGAAGTCACGACGAAGTGTGAAACTTTCACCTACAAAGTCAGTAAATTGAGACGCCGCCACAAATGTGATAATTTTCGTTGGAAAGAGAGGAGAATGCGAAAGCTAAGGGGCGGCTCCTTAGTTACCGGTCATCCAGCTCACCCAGGCCATGAAACACGAATGATCGTCCCTTTCCCAATTGCTCGATTCAAGGTCAAAAGATCCCCCTGAAAGTTGGGCTCGTTCTCTCATGGTGGAAAGACCCAATCCCTTTCTGACAGTCTCCAGGTCGAACCCTTGGCCGTTATCCTGTATGGTCAACTCTATCTTACCATCTCTCTTTTCGAAGAGAGAGATTCACAAGAGATGCTTTGCTATATTTTGCGATATTGTTCATGGCTTCCTGAGAGATGCGAAAGATCGGCGTCTTTAGAGAATCAGGCACTTCGTGTTCTGATATCCCGATCTGTTTTTCCACAGAAATATGAGAATAGGTCTTTTGGTATTCCCGGCAGAACCAGTTCATGGCGGCAATGATCCCCAGGTCATCGAGGATGGATGGGCGTAGATCGGCCATGATCCGCCGGACTTCATTATTGATCTCCGTCACCTTTGAGCCGAGATCTTGTAGGGATTCAGGGCCGCCATGCCCCTGTTTCATCTCCTCCGCTATTTTGTCAATTCTGAATTTCATAGCGCCAAGAGAAGCGGCGATGCTGTCATGAAGCTCACCGGCAACCCTCTTTCCTTTCTGTCTCCTGGGCTGTTAGACATTGGGAGGCGAAAAATCGAACCTGGTTTTCAGATTCTCGAAGGGTATCTTCCAGTTGTTTGCGCTGGATATTTTCAACCCGTAGCCTTTCAACGGCTTCTGACAGCTCAGAGGTCCGTTCCTGAACCCGCTTCTCCAATTCGTCATGAGCCTTTCTCAGCGCCTCCTCGGCCCGCTTGCGCTCGGTGATGTCCACGTGAGTGCCGATCAGCCGGGTGGCCCGCCCTCCGGTCGCGGGTGACGCACTTGACCGACCGAGGATCCATCGCCACTGGCCGGTGGCCTTCATGCGGTATTCGACCGCGAAGCTCTCGCAGCGGCCCTCGACAAGTCCATGTTGACCTGCACCGTGCGCTCGAGGTCCTCCGGATGGATCAGGTCCCTCCAAGCTGAGTCCAGGACAGCTTCCTGACTCATAGCCCACCTGATCCGAGTGTACGCGCGGGCTCTAGACCTGAATCTGGTGAGCGCATACGAACGACCCTGCGAGTCTCCGTCCGTATCTCGCCGCCGTGCTACGGAGGTTGCCCTGAGACGCTCCTCGCTTTCTCCCAGCGCTTCCTCGGCTAGCCTTCGTCGGGTGATGTCGCGGAAGACGAGCACAACACCGATTGTCTTTCCGGTCTCGTCTTTTATGGGTGCTCCACTGTCGTCAATGGCAACTTCGGTCCTGTCCTTTCGCACCAGGAGCGTGTGGTTGGCCAGACGGAGATCAGCCCGGTTTCGAGTACTTTGGTTACCGGGTTTTCAACTTCCAGGCCGGTCAGCTCATTGACGATCTGGAAGACCTGCTTCACAGGTTTCTGGGACAGCTCATCCAGGGTCCAACCGGTATCTCTTCCGCCACCGCGATTCATGAACCTGATCTTGCCGTCCGACAGGTGGCAATGACCGCGTCACCGATGCTCGCCAGGGTGGTGGCCCAGCGCTGCTCGCTTTCCCGCAATTCTGCCGTCCGGTCCTGAACCACGTTTCTCCAGGTCAGCATTCAGTTGACGGAGCTCTTCCTCTAAACGGTTATGCTCGGTGAGGTCCATGGCCACCATGCAGACAACCGGTGACTCCTGTCCGTGCAGCAAATTGAATGAGAGATGGACCGGTGTCAGGTCCTGGTCTTCTCTCGTGAGGGAGATGTCTACGTGGCGTCTTGTTGCTTTCCTTTCTGGAAGGCAGATTCAAAGCCGGATGTATCTACGGGCGGTAGGAACCGATGGATAGAGGAGCCGATCACCTTGTTAGTAGTCAATTTAAGCATTTCCAAAACGATTATTGCAGTAGAGGATCGCTCCTCCAGCGTCGAGGGTTGCAGCCCCTTCATTCATCGCCTCGACAAAGACTCGGTAAGGCGGTTCCGCACCTTTCAAGGTGAAGACGACTTCCCTTGGGGTTTCGATACCGAAGGGCATCGACTTCGCCCTCGTGGATGGCGCGAAGCGTTTCTTCGGCTTCTTCGAGACGTCTCCGGAGCTCTTCGTTGTCGGCAGGAGGTTGCTCTTTGGTTATGGGTTTCTTCTTCATAGGAATACATCCACCCCACAAGAAACTGCGGGATGATGGTTAGGAATCACTCCTTTCTTTTTTCGGTCTTAGATCTAACCCCAAAAGGATACGCTCGGAATCGGAAAGATCACCGATGAATCTTCGTAAGGGAAGGGGGAGTTTCTTGATAAGCGTGGGAGCCGCGATGATCTGCTCCCCTTTGGCGAGGACAGGCTGTTGGTATACGTCTATGACCTCAGGTCATAACGGCCATTGAGGTGTTCCTCGCAGATCTTTTTGATGTTTTTGATGGCCATCTGGGACCTCGGCGTCAAACCGGAAATGTATAGCCGAAGGACATATTTTTCTTTCGCCTTCTGCTGAAGCAATTGGTCAAACAACCTCTGTCGTTTTCTTAGGTTTCACGTCCTCACCCTTTCTTTAAACCGAAGACCCCAAGGTGAAAGAACAGGCTCCTCATGCTTGTCTTGTCCCGATATCAGGAGTGGGGCTTGATATCGAGGCCCACAAGAACCCGTTCGTGTTAGAGAGATCCCCGATGATCTTCTTGATCGGTTGGGGAAGTTTCCTTACAAGCGTTGGAATGGCAAGGAATCCCGGTCGCCTTTGGCAAGCTGGGGATTTTTGAGAAGGTCGATCACTTCGATGCGGTATTTGTCCTTGAGGTTTGCTTCGCAGATCTTCCTGAGATTTGCGAAGGCCGCTATCGATTTCGGCGTTTGTCCTGCTACGTAAAGCCTCAGTTCAAAAAAATCGCCGGATTTTACATTTTTTGGGTTTTTCGATTCAGTTTTGGCTTTCAATGATCCCCCCTTTTTACATTCCCTGTCCACTTTGGCCATGCGGGCTATGCCCTTGGAGGCAGCTGATGAATCATTCGGAGATTCTTCTTGACCAACGGGTGCAAATCCAGCCCCGTGAGTACACGCTCGGTATTGGAGAGATCCCCAATCACTTTTCGCATCGGAAGGGAAACGTCTTGACCAGGGTCGGGATT
>CAVSVC010000016.1:0-31858 GCA_963731045.1 uncultured delta proteobacterium
CCCGGAGCCTTCACGAGTCTGAAAGGGAAAAAGGTACGGTTCTACGACGCTTCTTTCCAGCCGGGAAACCCGGGAAAGAGTCCGGGAGAGACCGTGGCGATCGAGGAGAAGAGTATCCTTGTCGCCCTCCGCGATGGTCTGATGACGATCGGCAAACTCAGGCTGGAGAAGGCGGAAAAAGCAGGGGGCAAGGAATTTGCACAGCTGGCCGGTCTGAAGGTCGGGGACCGGTTCGGAGAAGAAAGAAGGGAATATTGGAATGATGGAATAGTGGAATATTGGGAAAACATGTGAAAGAACTGGAAGAATGGAATCATGGGCAGTGCGAAGATAGAAAAGAATTTTGGAGAAGATGTTTTTTTTAGGTTGTTTTTGGATTTGACCCATCGTTCCAGTATTCCAATATTCCAAGCTTCTTTGGGAGGTTCTATGGAACGGGAAAAGCTGATCGAAGAAGTAGGTAAGATTGTCGGGCAGGAGAACATCTTATATTCGGAAACGGACCTGATGTCTTTATGGTGACTCATGCCTCCCTCTTCAGGGCGAAGCCTGATTGTGTTGCCCTGCCGGGTTCAACGGATGAGGTTTCCAGGATCGTGAAGCTCGCTCACAAGGAAGAGGTCCCGGTCATTGCGAGGGGATCGGGAACCAATCTCAGCGGCGGGACAATTGCGACCAGGGGAGGAATCATCCTCCATTTTTCCCGGATGAACAGGATCCTCTAGATCGATATTGAAAACCAGAGGGCGGTTGTTGAGCCGGGGGTCGTTACGCTCAATCTGAAGAACGAACTCTCCCGGTACGGCTACGTTTATCAGCCCGACCCCGCCAGCGAGAAGGTCTCCACCTTCGGCGGAAATTTCGGAGAGAACTCCGGAGGTCCCCACTGCCTTAAATACGGGGTAACGACAAACCACATCCTGGGAGCGGAGGTCGTTCTCCCGGACGGCGAGGTGATCCAGGTAGGCGGCAAAGCCCTGGATCAGCCGGGATATGGACCCTGGGCGGCATCATCGCCACGAATTCAACCGGGCCGAAACGGTTCGGGTACGGCGGGATCCGGGACCTTGTTACCGGGATGAAAGCCGTCTTCTCGAACGGCGATGTCGTCGTATCCGGCGGGAAGACCGTCAAGAACGTTTCCGGATACGACATGTGCAAACTCCTGATCGGGTCCATGGGGACCCTGGGGATTATCTGTGAGATCACGTTCATCCTTCGTCCTCTTCCCGAGAAGGAGGCGGCGCTGCTTATTCCCTTTGGCGGTCTTGATGAAGCAGGGGGGTTCATTCACGAGATCCTTCATTCTCAACTTCTCCCGGTGGCGGTCGAAATCCTGAATGCGGCAGCGATGAAGAGGGTGGGGGTTTCGGTTGCCGTGCCTCCGGGGGGAAAATACCTTGTTGCGATCGGATTGGAGGGGGTTGCCGAGAGTATTGACCGGCAGGTCGCAGAAATGACCGGTATCGGCAAGAAACATCACGGCATCGAAGGAATCAGTCTGAATTCGGAAAAGAACCGGACCTTCTGGGTAGCTATCCGGGATTTTGGCCGGGGTTGAGAGACCGGAACCCCGGTATGCTGACTTTAAAGGCCAACTTCCTGATCTCCAGATGGGATCAGATAATGAAGAACTGGGAAAGGGTGGCCCGTGATGCGGACCTGGTATGCCCGTTGATCTGCCAGGCCGGAAGCGGTATCCTGCACGCCTATGTGCTCGCGGACGAGACGAAGAGCTCCTCGCTGGTCAGGGTGATAGAGCAGTTTTCATCGGAGGCTGTGAAGAATGAAGGCAATCTCGTCGTGGAATCGTCTTCGGTCGCCATCAAGAGCAAGGTCGATGTCTGGGGGCACTCCCGGGCTGACCGCGAAGTGATGCGGCGGATCAAGGGGCAGATTGATTCGGCCGGGATTCTCAACCCGGGCAGGTTTGTGGGAGGAATCTGATAGAACGGAAATTCGAAATTCGAAGCACGAAATTCGAAGCAAATCCGAATCGATAAAACTGGAAATTCAAAACGAATGGATGCGAAAGGTTTCGGACATTGGGATTTCGAGTTTGTTTCGTATTGGTCCGACCGGACGCTTCGCCCGATATTCGCCTCCCTGCCGCAGCCAGGGATTTCGGATTTTTCATAAGGAACTCTATCCAGGCGATGTGAGATTAGGAGCCCACAATGAAGCAAGAGCAACTGAAGAGACCAGCTGTATGACGAAATCGCCAAGTGTAATCGGTGCGGATTGTCTGGCTCATTGCCCCATCTATGCCGTCAAGGGTCGGGAGTGGGCGACGCCGAGAGGAAAGAACGCGCTGGTGAGAGGGATTATCGAGGGGAAAGATCGGCTGGACCCGTGAGATCGAGGAGACCCTCTTCCGCTGCACGGGCTGCCGTCTCTGCACGCAAACCTGCTTCCCCGCCGTCGAAACGAATGAAGGGGTTCTGGCAGGAAGGGCCTGTCTGGTGGAGCGGAAGCAGTATCCGAAGGTGGTTGACCGGGTCGTGGAGGCCGTGGAGAACAATTTCAATATCGCGGATGAACCAAACGAAGACCGGACCCAGTGGATCGATTTCATCAGGAATGCTCCGAAGCACGGGTATCAGAAGGAGAAGGCGAAGGTGGTCTACTTTGTGGGGTGCGTCGGCGCCTTCTTCCCTCTCGTCCAGAGGATTCCTCAGTCTTTCGTTCAGATTCTGGATAGAGGGAATGAGGACTTCACCATCCTGGGGGGGGAGGAATGGTGCTGCGGCTTTCCTCTTATCCAGGCGGGAATGGCCGAGAAGATGCAGAAACTGGTGGACCATAAGCAGGAAAAGATCAAGCAGGTTGGCGCGGAAAGAGTGGTCTTTGCCTGTCCTTCCTGCTACCATACCTGGAAGGAAAGATATAAGACCGACGCAGAACTGCTTCACTCCTCTCAGTTCATGGAGAAGATGATCGAGGAGGGGAGCATCACCTTTAAAAAGGGGTTTGAAAAGAAAGTGACCTACCACGACCCCTGCGACCTCGGCCGGAACAGTAAGGTCTTCGAAGCCCCGAGAAATGTCCGGACGCATCCCGGGTGTCACCCTGGTGGAGTTGGAAGCAACCGCCAGCTCTCCGTCTGCTGCGGCGGGGGCGGAGACCTCGAAATGATCGATCCCGCCCTTTCGGAGGCGATTGCCCAGAAAAAGATCGAGGAGATTCAGAGGACCGGTGCCGAAGTTGTCGTGACCTCGTGTCAGCAGTGCATCCGGACGATCTCCGGAAATGCCAGAAAGAAGGGGATCGACCTCCGGGTGATGGATATTACAGAGGTGGTCCTGGAGGCAATGGGGTAAAATGGAGGCAAGAAGGGATTTCGTCGGCCCTTGTGGCCATTACTCTCGAATCTGGTATAGCAACCCTTTCAATTCCGCTTCTACCTCTTTCCCGGGTCTTTTCAAAGGAAGCCTGGGTTCTCCTCCGAAGTAGCTCTCTACAGTATCCATGGCCATTTTCAATCCGCCGATCCCATGTTTGGTCGTCACGGCGGCGGCCAGAGGGGTCAGTCTGTTCTGCAGCTGCCGGGTTTGTCGAAATCTCTCTTCTCGAAAAGGTTCTGGATCTTCACGCACACTTCGGGGACCACGTTTGCCACGGCCAGGATCCCGCCCACGGCCCCCACGCAGCAGGGTCGGGAAGAGCACAGGCGCCGCTCCCACGAAGACCGCAAATCCTTTCTTCGACAGCCGGACGATTTCAGTCAACTGTCCGATGTTCCCGGTGCTGTCCTTCGCTCCCACGATATTGGGATGCTCCGAGAGCCTGGCGGCCAGATCAGCCTCCATATTGATCCCGGTGAACTGAGTGACGTTGTAGAGGAGGATACCGATCTTCGATGCGTCCGCGACGGCGACGAAGTGGTCGTAAAGGACCTGGGGTTTCATCGAACTCTTGAAGTAGCAGGGGACCCCGACAAGAGCGAAGTCCGCGCCGAGTTTTGCCGCCTGGTTGGTAACCCGGATCGTCTCCTGTGTGGACTCCATGCCGGTTCCTACCATCATGATCTTTGAGGAAGATATACATTTTCGGGAGACTTCAATGACCTTCATCTTCTCCCTTTCGGTCAGGTAGACCGCTTCTCCATTCGATCCGAGAACCAGATAGCCGGAGAGCCCCGTCCTGTTCCATTTCTGATAGTTCTGTTTGAGCTTGTCGAGAGCCAGCTTTCCGTTCCGGGAAAGGTGTGGCAATTGGAGGTAAAATGCCGGCGAGTTTTTTCATTTCTGCTCCTTCATTTTGAGAGCTTTTCGGTGAAGTCCTACTACTTCTTCTTCATTTCAATTTCCTCCCTCAAACCTTGTATCTTCTCCTTAAACTCTTTCGTCACCGCATTGGATTGGGCTTGATCGGTGATCACGTGGGGGGTTAGAAGAAGGACCAGTTCCGTCTTCCTGTCGAGGCGCGTTTTGTTGCCGAAAAGGAAACCGATGATGGGAATTTTGCTCAAAAATGGGACCCCGGTTGTATTTCTTGTCTTCTCATCCCTGATCAATCCCCCCATGACAAGGGTTTGCCCCTCCACGATGGAGACAACCGTTTTCGCAGTCCTTTTGACAAAGGAACGAACGTTATTAAGATTTCCCACCTGTTGGATGGGGCCGAGGGCGCTATCCTCAATGCTGATTTCCATCGTCACCAATCCCCCGTCACTGATACGGGGGGTGACGGTGACAATGGTTCCAATATCTTTGTATTCCACCGAGGTTTCAACGATACCTGAATTATTTCCTACGGTCGCGGTCGTTGAAGTGAAAACGCCTGTAGGGATAGGTTCAGATGATCCAACCTGAATTTTAGCCTCTTTATTGTTGGAGGCAAGAATGTTGGGTGAGCTCACCACCTTCACAAGCCCCTCTGCTGCAGCAAGTCTGACGGAAGCAATCAATCTTTGCCCCATGTCCACAATGGTATATCGAATCCCCCCGGGGACGGTCCCGGCGAGTGTCGCGAGTAATGCGCCGGTTTGCGAGCCGTCAGTCGCAGCATCCGCTGGCGGCGAAGGCGGCGTTGCATTGATAGAAATGGCTTGAGCGTTAGGCCGGTTGCTTGAGAGAATCTTGAAAACTCCAATCCGTACTGAAGGTCATCATTGAGGGCGATATCGGCAAGCAGAACCTCTATCAAGACCTGCCTCGGGTAGATGTCAAGCTTCTTGATTGTTTCAAGGATCGTCTTATAGTCTCTTGGATAAGCCCGGATCGCCAGTGCATTATTTGTTTCATCGACAACGATGTTGATCTCTCCTTCGGGTACGACTGCCGCTTCTTCTTTTCCCGGAGCCGCAGGAGCGGGCGCTCCAGGTGTCGGAACTTGTCTGACGCTTGGTCTTGTGGGTTCGGTGACCTTTGTTTTGAATTCGTCTTTCTTATCCTTGGTCCCCACGAATACGCCTTTCAGGACGTCGGCCAAATCCTTCGCTTTTGCGTTCTGGCAGTAGTAGACGAAGACGCTGAATTTCGTCGCTTCCGTCGGGATCTTGTCAAGCTCTTTCAGCCATCCCTCCACCTTTTCGAAGATGTTGGGAATGGAACTGACCACCAGGAGCGAGTTGATCCGGGCGACGGGGGTCAAGGTGATGCCGATGCCTCTTCCGGACTTCGTTGAGACTTCGAAAGAAGCGAAGATCCGCTCCATCCTTGGGGCACCTTCGGCAACATCGGCATTGGCGATCGGATAGATTCTCACTCTGAGGTCGACAAAAATATCCATGTCGAAAAGGTCGATGATATCGAGACACTTCCTGACATTCGAGGCAACATCGCCGATGATAATGATGTTGTTGGGAGGATGCTCGATAATGTCCGCGCCATCGGACAGGAAAGGCCTGACCATCTTGGAGACTTCCGTCACCGGAATGTACTTCAGCTGAATGATCTGGATCGTAAACTTTTCTTCGGGAAGACCTTTGCCGGGTTCCCGAATTGCAGAGGGAAGGGTATAAAGCTTTTTGGCGTCCGTCATCGGGACGATTTCGATCATGTTCTCTTTCTTAATCGCCACGGCTCCGTTCAATTTCAGGATCGACTGGAAAATCGGAAAGACATCACCGGCGGTAAGCTGACCGGCCGTATGGATATTGACGGTTCCCCTGACCTTGGGATCGATCAGGTAGTTTATCTTCATGATTCCCGCCATGACGCGAATCACTTCGTAAAGGTCGGCGTTATCGAAATTGAAAACGAATCCTGATCCCCTGGGAACAGCCGGGGGAGGAGCCGGGGCAGTCTCCGGTATCGTTACTCCGGGAGGGGCCGGCGGTATTGCAGAGGGAGCCGGGGGAGGGGATGCCGGACTCAAGGTCGTCGCCGCAGCAGCAGGCAAAGGGGGTGGGGGCGGCGGAGCGGATCCCGGAGCGGAAGCCGGAGGCGAGACAGGGACCGGCGTTGCCGGGGCCGGAGTCCTTGGTGCAATCTTCCGGATCGGAGATCTCGGATCGGAAGGTCTCTCCCTGCCGGGAGGCAACTGCGGGGATCCGGGCGGTCCCCCCTGTGCAGGCGGTGCCGATCCTGCGGGGGGCGCCTCCAAGGCTTCCGGCTGTGTCTGGGCTCCTAAGGGAGACGTTATCCCTGAATAAGCTATGACTGCAGCTCCTGTAAATAGCATCAAGAACCCGATCCATAGCCCTTTCTTTCTTCTCATTCGATCCAAACTCCTTTCTCTGGTTCCATCCTATCCGTCTGTCATTGTCCCCCTGATGACCCAGTGCCTTTCCGTTGTTTAGGAGGAAGAGGCCCGGGGAGGGAGGAACACAGGCGATGGAGCGAAGGCAGGCGGGGCGGATTTCGGGGTTCGCATAGAAGGAGGAAAGACGGGAGACGGAGCATAGGCCGGCGGTGCGGGTTTCAGGGCAGGGGAAGATCCGGTTTGAGATCCTTTGACCGCTTCCGCGGAGAAAACCATCCCGGGGAGAGAGAGGGTGACAGCCAATGCCAATAGAATCGAATATCCCATCCAGACTCGTCTCTTGTTTCTCATCTTATCCAAACTCCTTTCTGATCGTTTTTATTCTCTTCGCTATTGTGTCGCCGATGCGCCGACTCCTCTCCTGACGGGTCTCGAAGGCACGGGTAGGTGCGACCGGGGGGTGAATACGGCGAGGGCGCAAAGGCCGGCCCCGCAGGTCTCGGGGTTGGGGTAGGACGGGACGGGCTCGTCCCGCTTGGGGAGGCTGCTGCGGCACAGCCCCCGGCGCAGTCGGTGCAGGAGCCGGAGTGGGGCCGATGGTTGTTATGGCCGCGGGTTTTGCCTCTGTTTTGACCTGGGACCTCTGCCTGGGGGTTTTGGGATCGTAAAGGAGAACCTCGAAGGAATCCTCCCCCGCTTCCAGCGTGATCCGGTCCGGCTGGATCTTCGACAGCTGATATTCCCCGACTTTATCCCCCGGCTTTATCGTCATGGTCTCCCGTTCCCCTTTTCTGAGGGGATTGCCCGGAGTGGAGACGGTGGCTGACTGATAGTCGCCGAAGACGGTGATGCCATAAAGCACGATCTGGGGACGGGCAACAGGCTTCGCCCCCTTTCCATCGACTCCGCCCGGAGGCACGACGACGGGAAAGTCGGTTCTATCGGGATTGAATACATTCTTGGCGGCGATCGAAACGAAAGATTTGATGTTCGACGGTTCTTTCGGCGGCGCCGCAACAGGAAGGACCTCCGCCTTTTTCTCGGGTTTTCTCACCAACTCTCTTCCGACCGGCCATTCTTTGGTGCCGGTCCACGTTTCATAGTTTTCAAGCGAAAGCAGGACGACGGTCAAGAGAGCGAGAAGGCAGAGGATGCCATATTTCAACGACATCAGCTTTCCCTCCCCTTTTCTTTCGGCGGTTTGGAGCTTTTCATGAGTCCGGTAATGACCATGTTGCCCTGGAGATTGTTAGGCATCCTGATATTCAGGACCAGAAGATCCATTTCAGAGATCATCAGCTCTTTTTCATGATGCTCGATATCATAGATGAATTCCCCCAGGTTGAGCATGCTGTTGGTGGGGTTGAAATCGATCTGGATGGAGACCCGCCGCAAGGAGTTGATATCCTTGGGCTCCAGGATTCTGAAGCTGCGGATGGCGATACTTCTTGCCTCCGAAAGGCGTTTGACGATTTCCTGAAGCGTTGCAGCTCCGAGCTGAGGGGTATCTCCCGGAAGCAGTTTTTGCTGAATCTCTTCATACTGCCTGGAAAGCCGTTCAAGCTCCTCTTCCACACTCTTTCGCGTCTGGAGAAAGTCATCATATTTTGCGAGGGCCCGTTTCTTCAGGGTGATCTCTTCTTCGGCCTTTTTGATCTGGTCCAGCATGGGAAGGACCCCGAAAAAATAGACGAGGATACAGGCCGCGATCCCCAGAAAAACCCACAGGCCCTTCTTCTGGGGAAAACTGATCTTCCCGAGAAAAGCCCACTTTTTCATGAACCTGGTCTCCTTCCTTCCAGTCTCATCGTGATCTTGAATCTCTGTTTATCTTTTCCCACTGCGGGGGCGCTCCCCGGGGGGCCGACTCTCCGCTCCTGTTCGGTTGTCACAGGGGCTGAGAATGTCCACTTTCTCGAAAACCTCGGATTTCTCAAGGATGGGGAGAAGATCGGAAGCCGAATCGGCGTATCCGCTGATTTCAATCTCTTTCCCGGTGTACTTCAGGTTCCAGATCCAGACCGTGGCGGGCAGGAGCTTCGTCAGCTCTTCGAGCATCAGGATTTTGCTGACCTCCCCGGCCTTAATCTTGTTGACCTCGGAGATCTCCTTTCCCAGCAGGTCCCTTTTTCGCTGCAGGCTCTCGATCGCCTCGACCCCCGGCTTCCTTTTTTTTACCTCTGCATTGACCTCATCCAGGGTGGTCCTGTACCGCTGAAAGATACCCCATCCCCACGATAGACTTAGCAGAACCGCCAAAGAAACCAGGAAGATGAAGAGGGGTTTTCCGATCTGCCTGACTTTTCTCCGCATTTCCACGGGGAGGAGATTGAGATCCATGTGGATCTTGGTCAATCCCCTCAGCGCAACACCGATGGAGGAAAAGACCTTGTCCGGTCTCAGTACCCCTTTGCCGGTCTCAATGCGGCTGAGCGGAGGAGGGAAGACCCCTTTGATCTGGGGAGCCTCCCTGAGGGATGGGAACATTTTTTCAGCGGCATCCAGTCCGTAAACGAAGAGGGATGCTTTCGGCAAGGAATCCGTTCCCACGGCCAACCGGTTGAGGGTGGCGAGAATCCTGGCCTCTCTTCCTTCGGGAGGGAAGGGGAGATGGAGGCTTTCTTTCCATACTCCTCCCTGAACAAGATTCATTTCCAGATAGGGTTCCGTAATATCCAGCAGGATGGAGGGCTCCCCTTCTTTCACCCCCGAGTGATAATAGAAGAGGTTCATGGAGGCCGCGGAGGCGATCTGGATGGAGGTCGGCCGGATTCCGATTCTCCTCAAAATCTGGAGATAGCGGTCCAGTTCAGGCCTCTGAACGAAGGCAGCGAACAGGTGAAGCGAGTCTTTCTCCTCTTTTACGATACAGTAATCGAAACAGATCTGTGCTTTCTCGAAAGGGGTATATTTCGGAACTTCATATTCCAGCACCTTTCGCAGGTTCTCTTTTGTGGCCGAGGGAAGTTTGATAAAACGGACAATGACCTTTTCCCTCGGGATGGAAATAGAAACCTGGTCTTTGGAGATGAGATGCTTGGAGACGAACGTGTTGATCAGGCCGATGATTTGGGCGTCCCACTCCTCCTTCTGCCCTTCGGGGAGCAGGGAGTGGATCTGATAATCGACCAGCCGGATCCTTCTGAAAGACCTCCGGAGCAGCGTCAGAACGATCTGGTTCTGTTTGAAATCAATTCCAAAACTTGAATCAAGAAAAGCCATCTTTCGAGTATGCCCCAAAATCAAGAAAATGAAATAGAATTATGGAATAATGGAATGATGGCATCTTGGGGAAAAACCGTCCAGATCGGATAATGGAAAAAGGAAGAGAAAGTTCTTCGTTTTCATCCTGGATTTTCTTCCCATTATTCCATCGTTCCAATCTTCCGTTGGGTGTTCAATAGATCGCGTCCACCCACTGAATGATCTTGTGTCTCTCTTTTTCCCGAGGGTCTATTTTGACAACCACTTTTATGCCACGGGTGACTCCTCCCGCCTTCGCCTTGGCCCGCGATTCGATTGTATAATAAGGTATTGTAGAACGAAAAACAATCAGGTTTTGGATTTCGCTCTGGAACGGAACAAGCTCGGGCACTCTCAGGAAGAGGTCCGGCAGGCTTTCGAACATCTTCTCTTCCCGGGCCTTGACAACGAGTTCGCCAATCGATTCCGGGATGCCAAGGGTAAACTTCAAAACGATCGGAGTGGCGCTGTTGATGTCAATCTGCTCCCCCATCGCGTAGATGGAGAAGATGTCCTTCAACCCGGCCCGGTCCTGGTGTCCCGCCGTTCTCCCCTTTCTTCGTTCCTTTCTTTCCATAATACAGGTCCGACGTGACCCCGCGGACCAGAAGAAGTTCCTCAATGGAATCGAGATTTGCGTCTTTGGACTGGTAAGGTTTTTCAAGAGACTGGTAATAGTCATTCTCGGCTCCATTGATCCGATGGAGGTCGTTGGGGTCTTTCCAGTCCATGATGGAATCGACCACGATGTCTCTTGCCTCTCCCTCCAGACCCAGATTTTCCATGATCTTTCGGAGCCGGTTTTCGGAAACGGTGTTGATGTTGATCTTCCCTCCTTCACTCATGACCCGGACTGCAGTCGTTCCCTGGTCGGAAGGAAGCTCGTAAGCCCTTCCATCCGTCACCCATTCCTTCTTTTCCGGAGGGACCTCTTCGTCTTTCAGGGTTCTTCTGAGGCGCTGAACGCCCGGATCGTTCTTGAAGATCAGCTCCGCGATGGCCCGTTGCGCTCCTCCCTCTGCAAGGGCATACATCTGAAGCTCTTCTTTGAAGTTCTGGGTGATATGGAGCTCCGTTCTCATGGCAAAAGAGAATTCGAGGACGACGACCGTCAGAATGGCCATGACCCATAAGACCATGATCAGGGCGACACCTCTGCAGTTGAGAGTTTTGAGTGTTGCATGTTGAGTTTTGAAAATTGAGGCCATCCGGTTCTATCCTATCGGGGTCGGTTTTGGTTGATAATTTGTCTTGCTCTTCCCGCCGCTGCTGCTGCTGCAACGTTTCTGTCTTCCCGATTGGCTGGAATTGAGGCCAGGATGTTGATGGAAGATTCCTTGCCCTTCCCGTTCTTGTTGGCGATGGTCATGGTGATTCTCATCGTTTTGGGAAGGGCCTTCTCCTCTTTTGCATTCCACTCCTCAACCCACTCCGCTGATTGATCTTTATCCGGGTCTTCTTCCCGGAAGTATTCAAAACGAAATTCCGTAATGCCTTCCAAAAGGGTGATTCCGGAGTCTTCCTTGAGGGGTTCCTCAAAGAAATCCTTGTTGAGGGCCCGTTCCTCGTAAAGGATCAGGCTTCCTTTCTCATTTCCTTCATCTTTGTATTGGTAGACCGCATAAACAAACCCTTCGGGCCGTTTCGCCTTTACCGGAAGGGCGGAGACCAGCTTCAGCGAATGGGCTGTTCCCTCGAAAGCAAGATAATCTCCTTCCGCTTTCTTTGTCTTAATTCTGTAAGGAACGATCGATTTGAACTGACGGGAGATCAACTGGGTGACGGTCCTCGCCGTCTGGAATTCCTCTCGTGTCGACTCTCCCCGTTCCCACGCGGAGAGCCCAAGGCGAAAAGCTCCGAAGATGATCAGGATAATAAACCCGAGGATGGTCAGGGAGACGGTGACTTCCAGCAGGGTAAACCCTGTCGTTGAACGAACGTTCTTTCTGTCGCAGTGAGTCATAAATGGATCACCATCGCAGATCAAATGATTTGGTAGTGATTTGGTTGCCGCAACCTTCAGGTTGCGTACGACGCCGATTTACCATTCAAAGTCCCACGCGGCTTAAAAGCCGCGGCTACGATCAAACCGACCGCCTGTGCAAAACATATTAGTCCCGGGCGTTAACTCTTCTTCTCCTCTTCCTCTATTTTGAGCGTCTTGTAGGTTTTAACCGTCGCCGACCTTGTCTTGGATCCTGATTTCCAGTTGACGTTGACCGTGACCTGAAACAGTTCGACGGGGGGTTTGAAGTCTCTGTCCTTTTCCAAAGGCAGAATATCCACCTTCTCGACGCCCACTTCCCATCGAAAAGTGTCATCGAATTCTCCCTCTTCCGTTCCTTCCTCGAGGGCTGGTTGGATCAGGACCTCCTCCAATTTGGAACGGGCATGGTTCATGGCTGTCGAGTATTCCTGTGAAACCCTTGCCAGGCGAAGCCCGCCGGAAAGGAGTTCGATGATCACGGTCAGGCCGATGCCGAGGATGGCGAGAGCCACCACCACTTCAATCAGTGTAAAGCCCTGTCTTTTAACTGTCCTCATGCGCGGCCCGATATGCCTCCCGGTTGCATAAAATATGCTTCAAAAACCCGCGTTGTAACGGTTTGAAAGCACACGCGACTGCCATTTCAACGCATCGTTAAAATATAATGACGAAATATCCGGGAATTTATTCATCTCTTCTTGGGGGAGGCTATGCACTTTCCACTTCCACCATGCCCGTAAGAAAATTCACCTTGATCCGGAAGCCCTTGCGGTCCTGAGCATCAAGGAGGAGGGTCCCGCCATTGGATCCGCCGTTCGGATAAAATTCGATCGCCGGAAGATCGGAGGGAAACTCGGGGTCGGGGACCTCTATTTCCTTGAGGTGAATTCCCCGAGGGAGCATGTAACTCCTGGTGATCGTCTGCTCCTTCTTCGGTTCTTCTCCCTCCGCAGGTTCCGGTTCGACGGATTGCACCTTCACTTCCCCGGTCTCAGCATTGAAAAGGACCTGATAAACGGTCCCCTTGTAAACCGCTTCGCTCCGGTAATACCTCAGGATCGCTGAAATCTTTTTCGCGGCCGCTTTCAATTCGATCGTTCTCGAGAAACGGGAGAGGGAAGGCGTCACCAGCGCGGCGGACAGGGTGATGATCAGGAGAACGATGACCAACTCGATCATCGTGAAGGCTCTTTGTCCTACCGCCCGGATTTCCCACGGCTTTTTCTTCATTTCTTGTGATATCCTTCCAGCTGACGACATCCTGGTTATCTCCCTCTCCGCCTTCCGTGCCATCGAGACCATAGGAGAGGATGTCAAAATCCCCATTGTCACCCGGGCACTTGTAGACATAGGGCTTTCCCCAGGGGTCGACAGGGATTTCCTTGGGAAGATAGGGACCCTGCCAATTCTCGGCACTTGAGGGTTTTTCCCGCAGGGCCTTCAGGCCTTCTTCCGTGGTGGGATAGCGGCCCACATCAAGACGGAAGGTGTCCAGGGCCGTTTCAAAGAGCCCAATCTGGGTCTTTGCCGCTTGTTGTTTTGCAGGGGCAATCCTCCCCATGATTCTGGGACCGACCAGAGCAGCAAGCATTCCGATGATGATCATGACCACCAGGATTTCAATGAGCGTAAACCCACGCTCTCCTCGCTTAGGCTTCTCTCTCATGTTTTCTCCTTCCCAGTACGTTTTCCTGTCTTCTGAATTAGACGCCTGAATTTCGAAAATCCATTATCGAAAAAGGATCCCGCAAGGGGAAATGCATGGGGCGTGGACAAGGTGGCGGGCGGTATATATGACCCCCCTACGACTTGCGCCTCACGCTCTCGCGGGGTCAGGCGCCTAAAAGGGTATGTCATTGATGCTGAAGATGGCCAGCAGCATCGAAACGACGATGAAACCGACCACGGACCCCATGACGAGAATGATGAGGGGCTCCAGAAGCGAGACAAAGCGCTTGATCGAGTTCTGAACATTCTCTTCGTAGTTCTCCGCGACCTTGAGCAGCATTTCGTCAAGCCTTCCCGTTTCTTCCCCCACACCGATCATGTGGATGGCAAGAGGCGGAAAGATGTTCGTCTCTTCCAGGGACTTGGAGACGCTCTTCCCTTCCCGGAGACGATCATGGACGTAGTGGATGGATCTCGAAATGGCCAGGTTTTGAGAGATCTCCTTGACCAGGTTCAGGGCGGGCAGGATCGAGACGCCGCTCTGCAGCAGGGTCCCCAGGGTTCTTGTAAATCGGGAGACCTCCACCTTCTTGATGAGATCACCCACGAGGACCAATCTCAGCTTGAAGCGGTCCCAGTTGAGCCTTCTCTCTTCGTCCTGGCTGTAGGCTTTGAGGCCGAGATAGATCAGCACCAGGGCTCCAAGTCCCGCCCACCAGTAACTCCTGACGAGATGGCTGACCGACAACAGCATCTGCGTCGGCAGCGGAATCGCCTGTCCCATGTCGGAAAAGATCCGTGCAAATCTCGGGATGACAAAGGTCATGAGAATGACGATGGAGGCGCCGCTGACCAGGGTCAGAATCAGGGGATAGATCATGACGGAGATCAGGTAATCCCTGATCTCCTTTGTGCTCTGGAGGTATTTGGCCAGCCGGGAAAGGATCGTTTCCAGGAAGCCCCCCGATTCCCCGGCCTTGACCATGTTGACGTAGAGCCTGGGAAAGATCCGGGGATACTGGGCCAGGGCCTCTGCTAAGGAGTTTCCTCCCTCGATCCTTTTCAAAATATCCTTGACCGTTTCTTTCAGTTTCCTGTTTTCGGTCAGGGTCCCGAGGATATTCAAGCTCCGATCGATGGGCAGACCGGCGGAGATCAGGGTGGAAAGCTCCTGGGTGAAGATAAGAACGTCCTTGATCCCCACCCGCTGGGGCAGGAGGGTGGAAAGGCGGAATCCTTCTCCCTGCTCCCGGGCCGCAGCAATGCGAATGGGGATATAACCGAGTTGATGAAGCCCGTGGATCACCGTCTCTTCATCTCTTCCTTCCATGAGGCCTTCGACGGTTTGTCCGCTGATCGTGGTGGCTTTATACGAATATTCCGGCATCTGTTCTCTCAAATAGTCCTTACGAAAAGTTATGGAATCAAAGTGGTCAAGAAATCGCCGAATATCGGGCGAAGCGTCCTCCGAGGACCAATCCGTAAACAAATCCGCAACAGACTGCCGAAATCTCAACATTCAGAAGATCCAAGGAAAAATATTTTGAGCGATTCGGACTTTCGGACATTCTGAATTGATGCTTCGAAATTCGCCTGCCTGCGCGAAGCCAGCTTCGGCGAAGGCAGGGATTTCGTGCTTCGGATTTAATAACCGCATCAACTTCCCCGGGGTGCTGAATCATTTCTTCTTCCTGGGTGACCCTGAGCACTTCGGAGACGGTTGTCTGACCCTGTTTCACCTTCAACCATCCGTCTTCCCTCAGTGTCCTCATGCCATTCCTCCGGGCTGCCTCCTTAATAATGTTGGAATCCTTCTTTCCGAGGATGAGTTTCTGAGTCTCCTCCGTGATCCGCAGAAACTCATAGATCCCGGAGCGTCCCCAGTATCCCGTCTGACCGCACTTGTCGCATCCCTTCCCTTCGGTAATCCCTGAAATCCGGTCCATCGATTCCGTCAATCTTCATCTCCTTCAAGATGGCTGCGGCCGGGGAATAAGGCTCCTGGCAGAACGGACAGGCGACCCTGACCAGCCTCTGTGCCAGAATCCCGATAATGGTGGAAGAGAGGAGGTAGTCCTCCATCCCCATGTCCACAAGCCTTGTGACGGCGCTCGGGGCGTCATTGGTGTGAAGAGTGCTCAGGACAAGGTGCCCGGTCAGAGCGGAATGAATGGCGATTTCAGCGGTCTCAGCGTCCCGGATTTCACCGATCAGGATCACGTCCGGATCCTGGCGGACAATGGACCGCAGGGCGTTTGCAAACGTGAGCCCGATGGAGGGTTTGACCTGGATCTGATTGATCCCTTTCAACTGGTACTCTACCGGGTCTTCAACGGTGATGATCTTCTTTTCAGGCGAATTAATCTTCCCCAGGGCGCAGTAGAGCGTCGTCGTCTTTCCGCTTCCGGTCGGACCGGTGACGAGAATGATTCCATGGGGCCGCTCGATGAGCTCGTTGAATCCTTCCAGGGTGTCCTTCGGGAATCCGAGCTTCTCGATATCCAGGACAATACTGCTCTTGTCGAGGATTCTCAGGACAAGGCTCTCCCCGTAGATGGTTGGAACGGAAGAGACCCTGAAGTCGATCTCTTTCCCTTTCACCCGGAGCATGATCCGGCCGTCCTGGGGAAGCCTTCTCTCCGCAATATTCAGTTTTGCCATGATTTTGACACGGGAGACGATGGCCGCCTGGAGGCGTTTGGGCGGAGACTCCACGTCATGGAGGACGCCGTCGATTCGATAGCGAACCCTGAATTGATCCTCGAAGGGTTCAAAATGAATATCGCTTGCCCTCCATTCGATCGCCCGGGTGATGATCAGGTTCACCAGCCGGATCACAGGACCTTCGGAGGCCATATCTCTGAGATGGTCGACGTTTTCCTGGTCGTCGATCTGATATTCCGGGATGCCGTCGATATCTTCAATGATCTTTTCCATCGACGCGGATCCCGTTCCGTAAGACGTTCAATCGCCGCCAAGATGTCCTGTTCTCTTCCCGCCAGAATCCGGATCTCATGGTTTGTGGCCAGGCGGATGGCATCGACCGTATAGTAGTCGAATGGATTCTGCATGACGACCGTCAGGGTGTTGTCCGCGAGGCGGGAAGGAATGAATCTGGATTCCTTCATGAACTGCAATGACACATTGTTGACGAGGAGCGGTTCCTTCGGGAAGTCCTGCTGGTCCGCGAAGGGGACCCCGAAAAACTCCTGGAGCTGAGATTGGAACTCATCCCTTGAGAGGAGGCCGGAGTCGACGAGCTGGTCCTGCAGGGATACCTCCTCCGACGGTTTTTGTGTCGCGAGAACGGCCTCGACATCCTTTCTCTGGATCTTTCCTGGTCGACCAGGAAAGAGATAAACGAAGAATTCAATGCTTCCACGATAGGATCACTCCGTTGAAAAATGTCGAAATTTTAAACAATTACCAATGCTTACCTTAAACATGATACCACAATTTCGTCTTTCCGCAAAAAATGTAGCCTCTTGGAATATTTTTTCTTGACAAATGAGTTAAATCCTACTGTAATGGGTATCATTTCATCTCAGGAGGCGGCCCTTGGTTGAGGAAAGAATCAAAGATGCGACTAAAATATTGAACCTCCTGAGGTCGATGGCCGATTACAGGCCCCATTTCGAGATCATCGGCAATTACCGTCTGATTGATGACGGTGTCCGACCCGAGGCGACGATCATGCTCAGGGCGGATGGCAGGGAGATGCACGAGGCCGACACCGGGACGGGGCCGGTGGATGCCCTGGCCAAGGTTCTGAAAAAGTCACTCAAATCGCTTTTCCCTGAGATCGACCAGGTGAAACTGATCGATTTCAGTTCGAGGATATTTGACCCGGGAGCCGGAACGGCGGCCGGAGTGGAGGTTGAGATCCTCTTCAGTAACGGGAAGGATGCCTGGCGGGTCAAGGCGTTTTCGGAAAATATCAACAAAGCCTCGTTTCTGGCCCTGGTGGATGGATTCGAATATGCCATCCATCTTTCAAAGGAAGGTCAGAAAAGGAAAGGATGAGGGTGCCATGGATCGTAACAGGATTGAAGAAGTGATCAGGGAGAAGGCCAAGGGCGGAAAAATCCCCTGTCCCCTCGCCTTTAAGATTGCAGAGGATTTCGGGATTTCGAGAAAGGAGATGGGAGAACTCCTGAATGAGATAAAGATCAAGGTCAGCCAGTGCCAGCTGGGTTGTTTTGAATGAATTTTTCATTTGACCCTTGTCCAAAATAGAATTTTCAACTTTGATACAGTGCCTACGGCCAACGCGAGACGCCTCCTGGGGATATCGAAGGTCTACTCCCTGAGTGAAAAAGATGTTGAAGAGCCGGGAAGAGGCCAAGTCCCTGAGGCAGTTCCTCCCCCTTTTTCTAAATCACCCGAAAGCCGCCGTTCTATTGTCGAGAAGAGGCGTTCCTTTTCCGGGAAAAGGGAGTGCGGGCCTTCGACGGTAGTCGTTTCGTCCCCTGTCCGTTATAATAGTTGCAGGGGCCGGCATGAACATCAAAGAAATCTTTGCAAAGACCATCTTAACCAAGACGGCTATTCCGGGTTTTGATTATTGCATCAATCCCTATGTGGGGTGCGGGCACGGATGCCGGTACTGCTACGCCGGTTTTATGAAACGCTTCACGGGCCACAAAGAACCCTGGGGGGAGTTCGTGGACGTCAAGGTGAACGCCCCTGATCTCGCGAAGACACAGCTAAGGCGTGCAAAAAAAGGGTTGGTTGCCGTAGGAACGGTGACCGATCCTTACCAGCCCCTTGAACGGAGATATCGAATCACCCGCAGGATCCTGGAGGCCCTTCTCGAAAAGCAGTTCCCTGTGAATGTCCTGACCCGTTCTCCCCTCTGCCTGAGGGATATCGATCTTTTCAAACAGTTCCGGGACATCTGTGTGGGCTTCTCTGTGACCACCGATGACGAGGAGACTCGAAAGATCTTTGAACCCCGGGCCACGTCGATCGAGTCCAGGGTTCAGGCCCTGTCGGCCCTTCATCAGGAGAAGATCCGAACCTATGCCTTTATCGGGCCCATGCTTCCCCTGGATCCCGAAGAAACGGTGAACCTGCTTGCCGGGAGGGTCGATGAGGTGCTGATTGATCGACTGAACTACCCGAACAAGGTCAAGGCCCTTTACCGCAAACGGAAATGGGAGCAATATCTGGAGGAGGGCTATTTCGTCCACTTTGGCAACGACCTCAAAGACCGATTTGAAGCATTGGGTATTCCAGTGTCGATGCTGTTCTAAGTGCTGCCGTGTTGCAGTGTTCCGGTGCTGCCGTTAACCTCGGAACTGCAGGACGGCAACACCGCGGCACTGCAACACAGAGACCCTGGTCTCCCGCGGAGAAAACCATGACCCTTGGACGATTCGGCTTGAGAAGAAGACAATACCATTTCCTCCTTTCGGCCCCCGAGCGAAGCCGACAGCCTTCTCCTGAGGGCGACCCGGGGCTGCCCATGGAATCGCTGCACCTTCTGCTCGATGTACAAAGGCGTGAAATTCGAGGTGAGAGATGTCGAGGAAGTTCAAGCGGATATCGAGACGGCAAAAGATCAGTACGGCGATCATGTCAGAACGGTTTTCATCGGCGATTCGAACAGCCTGGTGATGAGAACGGACCGCCTCGTTCAGGTCCTGAATACCCTTTGCGGTTCCTTTCCCCGTGTCGAAAGGGTGACAAGCTATGCCCGGGCGAAGACGCTCGTCAAGAAAACACCGGAGGACCTCGCAAAGATCCGGAGAGCGGGCTTGACCCGGCTTCATGTGGGTCTTGAGACGGGAGACGGGGACCTCCTGCAGGCCATCGGGAAGGGCGCCACCCCGGAAGAGATGGTCGAAGCAGGAAAGAAGGCCAGAGAGGCAGGTTTTGAGTTGTCGCTCTACGTGTTGCTGGGGATCGGCGGAGAGGAGCAGTGGAGGAACCACGCAACGGGAACGGCGGAAGTCCTGAACCGGATCGATCCCGATTTCATTCGTGTTCGCACCTTCATCCCTCAGCCCGGTTCCCTTCTCTACGATGCCGCGGAAGAAGGGGTCCTTCCGGCCGGCATCTCCCGAAACCATTCTGAGGGAAACGGGACTATTGATCGAGAAACTCGAAGTTACCTCCCAGTTCCTGAGCGATCACATTTCCAATCTTCTACCCCTGGACGGGAAATTACCGGAGAAAAAGGAGGAGATGCTCCGGAGGATCGAGGAAGTCTTGAGGAGGTTCAGGGAAGATGAATCCTTGAGAGAGGAGATGGAGTCGAGAAGACACCTGGACCAACTCTGAAAATCTTAAATCCGAAGCATGAAATCCCTGCCTTCGCCGAAGCGGCTTCGCACAGGCAGGCGAATTCCGAAACAAATTCGAATGACCGAAATTCAAAACTCGAAATAGAAAAAGGAAACAGGTTTGGGACATTTGAATTTCGGATTTGTTTCGGATTTTGATATTCGGATTTCGGGTTTTACTTGGAACCGCAGGAAGAGCAACTGCCTGAGGAGCAGCTTCCGCAGGAGGACCCGGCGGTGCTCTTGAAATTCCCTCCCACGGAAAAAGCGCAGGCGGACATCAAACGGTTCACCTTCTTGCTATTGCATTTGGGACACTCAATGGTCTCTGAGGATCTGAAAACCAGCTTTTCAAATTGGTGCTCACACTTGCCACAGCTATACTCGTAAATCGGCATCTGCTTAACTCCTTTATGCTATTTTAAATACGATCTCTCGATTACTTCACGAAATCCGAATATCGAAATCGTTTTCGCAAGGGGCAAGTCGTCAGGCTAAGGGGCCTGTAGCAAAACCCCTTGCGACTTGCGCCTCACGCTCACGAGGTCCTGGATTTCCGGTAGTGGATTTCGTTCTTTTATAACACTTTCTTTATCCGCTCGGCAACCGAGCGGGCTGCCGCAGCCGCCTCAAGATGTCCCTCTTCTTTTGCCTCGGAAGAGATCTTGTGGCAGATTTCCTCCGCCTTCCTCATGTAGTCCTTTTTCTCTTTCTTCATCAGGCCGGAGGGCCAGCAGCTTCGTGAAATGGGACAAGGCCTTCGTGTAAGCATTGTGGTAATAGGCATTCATCCCGAGGCTGAAGTCGAGGAGGAACTGAATGCTGCGGTCGTAGGGGTCGATCTTCATGGCTTCTGACAGATGAAATGCGGACAGGTCGTAATGCTCACTGACAAGGTAACTCTGGCCTGCAATCCGGCAGGCATCCGGATAGCCGCCTGGAAACATACTCTCAAAAATCTCTTTTGTTTTCTTGGGTCCGTAAACCTTTCTGAGGATGTTCTGGTTCTCGAGTAGAAACCGGACCAGAAAGGGGTTTCGGGCACTCTCCTTGAAGAAGTCCAATAACTGTGCCATCGTATCCCGAAAGAGGGAGCGGGTTTCGTCCATTCCTTCGGCGACCCCTTCCTCGGCTTTGGCGATGATCCGTTTGAATTGCGCCAGATAGCTTTTCTCGTAAAGGGTTTTCCCCATTCTCTCCTGATACTGGGAATACTTGGGCTGGTAAACCTTCAACTGATAGATGTTCTCCCTCAGTTTCATGGCTTCATGGAAGATAGAGCCGATGGCCAGGTCGAGAAGCCACTCCCGCTTGTGAAAGGCCCCTTTTCCCATCTGGCGGAAGAGGGCGTGGCTCTTTTCTCTCAGGTTGTAGAGGAGGGTCTGTCCCTGGTCGTCGACCCAGTCCCGAATATCCACGAACCGGAGAGTATCTTTCTTGTATTTCTGGAAGATTCCCTGATAGGCGATTTCCGACCGGAGGAGTCCCTTGACGATTTCGACAAGGATCCTCTCGCGAACGGTCTGGACTTTCTTTTTCATAGTTCCATTCTCCCGGTTAACAATATATCAGGTTCTGGGTTCGTTGTGAAGCCCAATTTAACACGTTGGGTAACCCCTCAGTTCAGTGCGGCCGTATGAAACGGAGTGTTCCCCGGAGTCGGCCCGCACCCGTGGGCCTGTGTTGCGCTGCGTGTAGAAGGCTTTCCAGTGACTAATGGGTTGTGGGGTCACGGGGTTGACGTCGGGCGTGACAAAGGGGAGCGTCGCTCACCGAACATGTTGATTTTAAGAACAAAAGCACGACCCTTCCGGCACAAAAATATTGACGGAGAAGGTGAAAAAGGATATATTACCTTCTACCTTTGAAAGGAGGAAAGGATTATGACTATCAGAGTGGCAATAAACGGATTCGGAAGAATTGGTCGAAATGTTCTTCGGGCGGGTTTGGGCCAGAAGGATCTGGAGTTCGTCGCCGTCAACGACCTTACGGATTCTAAAACCCTTGCACATCTTCTGAAATATGATTCCGTCCATGGAAGATTCGGGGCCCGGGTGGAGGCAAAGGGCAATGGAATCCTGCTGGATGGAAAAGAGATTAAGGTTTTTGCCCTTAGGGACCCCGGTCAGCTTCCCTGGAAGGATTTAGGAGTGGATGTCGTGCTGGAAAGCACGGGGAGGTTTACGGACCGGGCCGGAGGGATGAAACATGTTGAGGCCGGCGCTAAGAAAGTGGTGATTTCAGCTCCTGCCAAAGACCCGGATGCCACCCTGGTGCTGGGAGTGAACGAGGGGGAATACAATTCTGCCAAGCACCAGATCCTCTCGATGGGATCCTGCACGACGAACTGTCTCGCGCCCATTGCCAAGATCCTGGTGGAAGGGTTCGGCGTCGAATACGGCCTGATGACGACGATCCACGCCTATACCAACGATCAGGTGATCCTCGACTTTCCCCATAGCGATCTCCGCAGGGCAAGGGCTGCCGGGATGTCGATGATCCCGACGACGACGGGTGCGGCAACGGCCCTGTCCCTGGTGATTCCGGCGTTGAAGGGAAAGCTGGACGGCATGGCCATCCGTGTCCCGACGCCGAACGTTTCGGTGGTGGACCTGGTCGTCAATTTGAAAAAAGAGACCACCGCCGAAGAGGTAAACCGGATCCTCAAGTCGAATGCAGAGGGGAGACTCAAAGGCATCCTACGATTCTGCGATGAACCCCTCGTGTCCATTGATTTCAACGGAGACTCCCATTCCTCCATCGTCGACGGTCCTTCTACCAAGATGATCGGAGGAAAGATGTTGAAGATCATTTCCTGGTATGACAACGAATGGGGATTCTCCAATCGAATGACAGAGCTGTTCCGATTTCTTTTTCAAAAGAAGTAAATGGGTCGTGAGGCAAGAGGGACTCCGCATGCGGCAGGCGGGAACGAGGCACGAAAACTTGCGGGGATTTCGGTCAGAGTGCCGCCTACGAGGCCCGTTCGGTCAAGAAAAGGTTACGTTTGACGTTATCGAATCTCGTATCGAAGCTCGGTAATGGAAGCTGGGTTATCGAGCCCATCGACTCACCGTTCGCCCTGAGCCAGTCGAAGGATGAACGGTGCTCAGGACAGGCTTCGTTTCCGAGCTTCTTGCGCCGATACGAGCATCCTTACCGTCACCGCCGGAGGAAACCTCTTTTTTATCTATACCCATTGGAGTATCTAATGTCTCTTCGCAGGGTCGATCAACTTGAATTAAGAGGAAAGCGTGTCTTTATCCGGGTCGATTTCAATGTCCCTCTGGACAAGACTGGGAAGATCACGGATGAAACACGAATCCTCCTTTCCCTTCCAACGATTCGGCACGTCGTTGATTCGGGCGGGAAGGCGGTCCTTGCTTCCCATCTGGGGCGACCCAAGGGGAAGAGAGACCCCAAATTCAGCATGGCTCCGGTAGCCGGCAGGCTTGCTCAATTGCTGGAAAGAACGGTAGCCTTGGCCGGCGATTGCATTGGGGAGGACGTCCGGAAGCAGATCGATGCGATGAATGTGGGAGAAGTGCTTCTTCTGGAGAACCTCCGGTTTCACCCCGAGGAAGAGAAGAATGAAGAGGCTTTTTCCAAAGCCCTCGCTTCATTGTGTGATGTCTATGTCAACGATGCCTTCGGCGCAGCCCATCGGGCCCACGCATCTACGGAAGGGATGACCCGGTATGTCAAAACCGTGGCCGCAGGCTTTCTGATGATCAAAGAGGTCGAGAGCCTGGAGAAAGTCCTGGTGAATCCTGCAAAGCCTTATGTGGCCATCCTCGGGGGAGCCAAGGTCTCGGATAAGATAGGAGTCATTCAGAATCTTCTGGAGAGGGTGACCACGCTTCTGATCGGCGGTGGCATGGCGTACACCTTTTTGAAGGCTGCAGGGATTGAAGTCGGAAAATCCCTGGTGGAAGAAACCCATCTTGAATTATCACGGCATTTGATCGAGAAGGCCGAAGGGAAGATAAAACTTCTTCTTCCGGGCGATCACGTTGCGGCCGAGCGGATGGAAGGAGAGGCCGAAAGACAGATCGTCAGGAACGGGGCCATCCCGAAGGACTGGATCTGCCTTGATATCGGTCCCGAGACGATCCGGGGGTTCACAGCGGAAATCCGGACAGCCAGGACGATTGTCTGGAATGGTCCCATGGGCGTTTTCGAGCTGAAGCCCTTCAGCGAAGGGACCTTCGCGATTGCGCGGGCGGTGGCGGACTCCTCCGCTTTCAGTGTGATCGGAGGAGGGGATTCGGTCGCAGCGGTGAACCAGGCCGGTGTGGCCGAGAAAATCAGTCATATTTCGACAGGAGGAGGGGCTTCCCTGGAGTTTCTGGAAGGAAAGAGACTGCCGGGGATTGAAGCTCTCAAAAGGGGGGAATGATGGGAAGGATGCCCTTCATTGCAGGAAACTGGAAGATGAACAAGACCGTAGGCGAGGCGCTGGATCTCGTCAGGGCGTTAAAGACGTCCCTTTCCAACGTCTCGGGGGTGGAGGTGGCTGTCGCGCCTCCCTTTACCGCTCTCCATGCCGTTTCAAAAGAACTCGCGAATTCCTCAATCCGTGTGGCCGCCCAGAACCTGTTCTGGGAAGAGAAGGGGGCTTTCACGGGCGAGATCTCTCCGGTGATGCTCAAGGACGTGGGCTGCGATTACGTGATCATCGGCCACTCCGAAAGGCGGCAGTTTTTCGGAGAGACCGATGAGACGGTCCATCGCAGGATGAAGGCGGCCCTGAAGTACGGGTTGAAGCCCATTCTGTGTGTCGGCGAGACCCTGGCAGAGAGAGAGGCGGAAAAGACGTTCTCCGTGATCGAAAGACAGATCCAGGGGGGCCTTCAAGACCTGGGCAGCGAAGAGCTGGGACCTCTCGTCATTGCCTATGAGCCCGTCTGGGCCATTGGGACCGGGAAGACGGCGACGCCGCAGGAAGCGGAAGCAGTGCATCGGTTCATCAGGGAAAAAGTGGAAAAGCGGGTTTCCCGGCAGTTTGCCGAGGGGGTTCGCATTCAATACGGCGGCAGCGTGACCCCAGAAAACGTGAAGGGACTGATGAGTCAGGAAAATATCGACGGGGCGCTGGTGGGAGGAGCGAGCCTGAAAGAAGAGATCTTTTCAAGGATTGTCAGATTCGGAGAAATGTGATATATAGATGAGACAGAAACTCGAAATCCGAAACAGGCAGAATTGGGCGGATCTTAAGCGTTCGAAATAAATAGAACTTTGAGGATATTGAACTCTTGAGAACTCGAGTTTGTTTTGCCTGCCTGGCGCTGCCTGCCTCAGGCAGGGGCGTAGGGCATTCGGATTTAGGGAAGAGAGAGGAGATAACATTCCGTGTTAACGATTGTGACGATCCTTCATATTCTGGTCTGTTTTGCCCTGGTTCTGATTGTTCTGCTTCAGGCCGGTAAAGGTGCGGAGATGGGGGCGGCCTTTGGCGGGGCGAGCCAGACCATCTTCGGAAGTTCCGGGGCGATGGGATTTCTGACGAAACTGACGACGGTGGCCGCAATCATCTTTATGCTTACGTCGCTGCTGCTTGCTTTTGCGTCATCACGAAAGGTTTCCTCGGTAATCAAAGAGAGACCGGCCCAGACGGTTCCGGCAGAACCCCAGAAGGCTCCGCTGTTGCCCCAGGCGCCTCTTCCCGAACCGAAGAAGTAAAGAAGTGATGCCGTGTAGCAGTGCTGCTGTGCTGCCGTTTGAACGGCAACACCGCAACACTGTATACCTGCAGCACTGAGCTGAACTTTGTTGATAGCAGTACAACGCCGAAGTGGTGGAATTGGTAGACACGCCATCTTGAGGGGGTGGTGGGCGATCCCCGTGGGGGTTCAAATCCCCCCTTCGGCACCATTCATGACAAAAGAGGAGAGGCCCTTGCCTCTCCTCTTTTTCTTTCAGGTAGGGAATAAACGGTAGCAGGTTATTCGATGGATGAACACTCCCTTGAGGTGGCGACCGCCCTGCAGGCGGTTCAGAAGGCGTCCGTCCTCTGCCGGAAGGTCGGAGGGGATCTGGCCGGAAAAGACGCCCTCATAAAAAGGGATCGAAGCCCTGTGACGATCGCGGATTTCGCGTCCCAGGCCATCATTTCGAGGATGATCCGCGATAGGTTCCCCGGCGACATCCTTGTTGCGGAGGAAAATTCGAAGGATCTGAGGAAGCCGGACAATTCCACGACCCTTGAACATGTGACCCGATATGTTCGGGAGACTTTTCCAGGGGCCGATCCGGACAAAGTCTGTTCGTGGATCGACATCAGTTCCGCAAGCCTTTCGGACCGTTTCTGGACCCTGGATCCGATCGATGGAACGAAGGGGTTTCTCAGGGGAGACCAGTATGCGATTGCATTAGCCCTCGTCGAAAAAGGAAGGGTGCAGCTGGGGCTTCTCGGCTGTCCCAACCTTCATTTCCAGGAAGATCCCTTGCGGACAAAGAAGGGATGTCTTTTTATGGCCCTGAGGGGAAAGGGGGCCATCCAAATGGACCTGAACGGGGGGGGCAGGCAGACCCTGTCCGTTTCGAAAGCGGCAAATCCTTCGGATGCCCTTTTCACGGAAAGTGTTGAATCGGACCACGCGGACCATCAGACCCACGAGCGTCTTGCGGAAAGACTGAATATCACAAAACCCTCCCTCCGGATGGACAGCCAGGCCAAATACGGCGTCGTCGCCAGGGGAGAAGCGGTCCTCTATCTGCGCGTTCCATCGCCTTCTGATCCCGGTTATCGGGAAAAAATCTGGGACCATGCTGCGGGGTCGATCATTACCGAAGAGGCCGGGGGAAGGGTGACGGACCTCCTCGGCCGGCCTCTGGATTTCTCGCATGGAATCACGATGGAGAAAAATCTGGGCATCCTGGCCAGCAACGGGATACTGCATGAAATCGTTTTGGAGGCTCTTGAATTTTGAGGGGAGAAGAATGGAATGATGGAATAGTGGAATACGGGGCAAACAAAACCGGAAGGGTGGATGGTTCTTTGTTGAGGTCTTCCTCTTTCCCATTGTTCCATCATTCCATCGTTCCAGTTTTTTCCTGAGCTGGAGGCGTTCCCATGGAAAGAGATTTCGTCGGGGTGATTCAAACGGAGATCCCGGAGGGGAGCGTTTTGATCACCGTCGGCCTTCCGGGAAGCTGGAAAAGTCCGGTGACGGAGGAGGTCGCCAGGGTGAAAGGTTTTCAGATCCTCCGTTCCGACCTGATCCGCCTGGAGGTCCTGAAGGGACTGGATATCTTCGACAACAGGGTTGCCTCGAGTCCGGAAAACCGGCGAAGGGTCTATGAAGAGATGTTCCGCCGGGCGGAGGAAGCGGTGAAGACTTCCCCGGGAGGAATCATCTTAGACGCCACTTTTTTCACCCAGGAACTGAGGCTTGAAGCAGCCGCTATTGCCCATCGGGCCGGACGCGCCTTTGTCATTGCCGAATGCGCCTGTTCGGAAGAGCGGTCGATTCAACGTATTTTGAAGAGAACCAAGGACCAATACGAGTCAAACGCTCTGACCCGGGAAGCCTACCTCAATAACAAAGCCTTATTCCAGCCGGTCAGTGTGAAGGGAATCAGGAAGAAATTTGCTGCCCTGCCCGTCATTCACCTGACGATCGACACCGAAGAGGATACCCTTGCGGACTGGAAGATCAAGAACATCGTAAAGGGATGAGCTCGACGCAATCCGTTTTGCATCGGGGGTTGGACGGGGACCAGCTGGTCATGGATATTGTTCTCCTCAAAAAGATTCTCCTTGACCCGACGTTGTATCCGGATCACCCCGAAGAGGTGACGTGGACGGAAACCCATATCTCCCTTGTCTTTCTGACGGGAAGTTATGTCTACAAGGTGAAAAAAGCGGTGGACTTCGGCTTTCTGGACTTTACCTCCCTTGAAAAGCGAAAGTACTACTGCGAACGGGAAGTGACGCTGAACCGGAGGCTCTCTCCGGAAATCTATCTGGGGGTCGTGGGGATTACGCTCGACGGGGAACGGGTCTCCTTGAACGGCGGAGGCGAAGTCATCGAATATGCGGTCCGGATGAAGCAGGTTCCTGAAGATCGCTTTCTGGACCGGCTCTTGAAAAGGAATCAGATCACATTGGAGATGATGGACGCCCTTTCGGAGAAGCTGGTTTATTTCTACCGGACGGCGGAAACCAACGATCATATCAAGCGTTTCGCAAGACCGGAGCGCATCAGGCAGGATACGGATGAAAACTTCGAACAGACCCGGAAGTATGTCGGTGTCACGATTCCCGGAGCGATCTATTCGGAGATCCAGGACAGGACGGATCGATTCTTCGAGACCCGGGAGGGTCTCTTTCACCGGAGAATGGACTCCGGTTTCATCCGGGATTGCCACGGAGACCTCCGCCTGGAGCATATCGTCTGGGGGGAGGAGATCGCAATCCTGGATTGCATAGAATTTAATGAGCGGTTTCGATACACGGACGTGGCTGCCGATATCGGGTTTCTGACGATGGATCTGGACTATCACAGCCGGGAAGATCTCAGCCGGCGTTTCGTCCAAACCTACATGCTGAAATCGGGGGATCGGGAGTTACCGGAGATTCTGGATTTTTATCAATGCTACCGCGCTTATGTGCGCGGCAAGGTCGAGAGTTTCAGGCTGGAGGACCCGGGTATTCCGGAGGAAGAGAAAAAGGAGGCGCTCCGGAGAGCCCGTGACTATTTCAGCCTATCTTACCGCTATGCTCGGAGATTCTGAGATCCCTGGAGGCGATGCATGCTCAAATCTCTACTCAACCCTGAATACGTCAAGGCGGTATCCCGGCTTGTCAACCGGAGCCCCTATTTTAGACTCCTTTCCATGGAGGTGAAAGACCTTCGGTGGGGGACCGCACTCATGGAAGTGGAGATCGAAGAGAAGCATCTCCAGCCTTTCAGAAATGTCCATGGCGGGGTCATGGCTTCCGTCGTGGACGCCGTGGCCTTCTGGGCGGTCTTTCCCCAGGTGGAAAGGGGGAAGGGGCTCATTACGGTTGAGATCAAGGTCAACTATCTGGCGCCTGTTCAGAAAGGAAAGCTTGTTGCGCATGGACAGAGCCTCAAACTGGGGAAAACGCTGGCTCTGGGAGAAGCGAGAATTACGAACTCGGAGGGGAAACTGGTCTCCCACGGAACAGCCACAATGATGATCCTGCCCGAGCTGAATCTTCCTGGAAGTGAAGATTTGCCTCCGGTGAGATGACCTTTTGATATTTGAGAGGAGTTTTTGTTTTCTCAGGGACGCTATGCGCTATGCGAGTTATCTGGCAAAGAAGGGAGGAATCAGAACCATGGACCTTGAAGCATTGGAGAAGTTGATTAGAGGCAGGCGTACGATCCGGAGGTGGAAGGACGACGACGTTTCGGAGGAAATGCTCAAAAAGGGGATTGAACTGGCTACCTGGGCGCCTAACGGGGGAAATTACCAGGGATGGCATTTCATCGTTGTCAAGGACCGGGCCATGATCAGGAAGCTGGCCGGTGCGGTTCAGACCGTTGCGGACAAGATCGCGTCTTGGCCGGAGGCCGTGCCCTGGAAAGAGGACGTTGAGCGGTATCAGAAGAATACGTCCGCCTTCAGGAATGCCCCGGTCTGTATCGCCGTGCTCATGAGTCAATACCAGAGCGTAGCGGACAAGATCCTGATGGCCCGGGAGTCTATTGATCCGGAGGCAAGACAGATCCTGTCGTTTCGAAGGTCTGCCCCCACTTCCGTCCAGAGTGCTTCGGCGGCCATCATGACGATGTTGCTCGTCTACCAGCAGATGGGCCTCGGGACGGTCTGGATGGCAGCCCCCCTTCAGGCCAAGGCGGAGATTGAAAGCCTGCTGAACGTGCCTTCGGGGAAATCCCTGATTGCGCTGGTCGCCCTGGGGTACCCTGACGAGTCTCCCCAAAAGGACCGTAAGCCGGTGGATCAGGTCCTAACCTTTATTCGCTGACGAGATACGCCGTCGTTGCAGCAATGAACCCGGACAAGCCGCTCTCGAAGGCTTCGAATGGCGCTCTATAGGAGTTTCGAGGGGAACGGAAGGAATTCACTTTCACCCGGAAGGATGAAACGATTTCCCAAGCGGTGCCCGGTCACTGGTTCCTGGTTCGCGGTTATTGGTTACTGATGACTGGTCACTGATCACTGGTGATTGCTCATTGATTACTGGTTCTTGCTTCCCTTGCTTTTCATGGGAGATTACCCTATAATTGGTAGCAAATTGGTTGCGCAGAGCCTTTATTGGCCGGAACCTGAAAGCCCGCAAAGAACTCTAAACAACTTCTTTTCGGGTTTTTTTTCTCTCGACCGAACTTTGAAAGGTGGTCCGGAGAAGGAAGAAATAACCCAAGGAGAAGAGATGAACAAGAAAATCTACGTAGCGAACCTTCCGCCCCAGGCAAGCGAACCCGATATCAAAACCCTTTTCACCTGCGCCGGGGACGTCATGTCCGTCAAGATCGTGAAAGATTTCCAGACAGGTCAGCCGAGGGGGTTTGCGTTCGTGGAAATGTCCACTCAGTGGGAATCCAGACGGGCGGTTTCCATGCTGAATAAGAAGGAGTTCATGGGAAAAGAGCTGCTGGTCAAAGAGGCCAGAGTGGCCCGCAGTTTCCGGAGAAGATAGTCCTATCCGTTTTCGCCGCGGCCGTGTCCTTGACCGATATGAGTTATTACTCCTGAGTTTTCATTCTCCGCCGTTTGCCTTCTGAGGACAGGCCCCTTCGTTGTCCTTCAACCCCTCCTTCAACCATGTTATCCTCAATGATGCCAAAAAACTCACTGAACGGACATGGGTAAGCCGGTCAAAGGCTTGGGCCTGCCTGCGCGAAGCCGCTTCGGCATAGGCAGGGGCGAACCTTTATCCCGATAAGCACATGCTTTCCCGACACATGCTGGACTTCACTTTTGGTGACTTCCTCTCTTTCCCCTAAAACATCAAAATCACCGCCTTCCCAAGCCTTGGAGAGCGGTTTACCCACGGCCATTCTACAACTGGAAGGTTATATTAAAAAAGTTTCATTAAAAGGTTTTATTGACGCAGTCCGGCAAAAGAGGTAAATTGCAGGCAAAGAGCCTTTCCGCGCTGTGAGGCGAGCGACAAAACAACTGGAGGGTGACTCATGAGTGAATCAGTAAAAGTTCGGCAAGAGGACGGAATCGCGGAGATCCTGCTCAATCGGCCCGACGCCTTCAACGCATTCAACCAGGAGATGGTCGGGCTCCTTGCACGGAACCTGATTCATCTTGCCACAGACGATTCGGTTGCGGCGGTGGTGATCTCCGGCGAAGGCAAGGCCTTCTGTGCAGGAGGCGATCTCAGGGCCATTCTTCGATTTCCCGGTGGACCTGCGATCGGGTTTCATGAATTGGCGGCGACTTACCATCAGGCCATCCTGGAGATCCGCCGGATGAGAAAGCCGGTGATTGCCGCTGTGAACGGAATCGCCGCCGGCGGGGGTTTTTCCCTGGCCCTTGCCTGTGATTTCCGGGTGATGACTCATTCCGCGATGCTGAAGCAAGCCTACACGTCAAACGGTCTATGTATGGACGGCGGCGGGACCTTTACGCTTCCAAGAATGGTGGGATTGGCCCGGGCGCTGGAGATCGTGGCCTTTGACCAACCCATCTCATCCGAGCAGGCGCTGGCGTGGGGGTTGGTGACACGGGTCGTTCCGGATGGACATGCCCGTGAGGAGGCATGGAGGATGGCCCGTGAGTTGATGGAAGGGTCGATTCACTCCTTTGGGTGGTGCAAGGAGCTTCTGACGAACTCCTCCGCTACCGCCTTCGAGGCCCAGATTGAGCACGAGCGGGCAGGCTTGACAACCTGCGCCGCCCATCGGGACGGCCAGGAAGGAATGAAGGCCTTCACGGAGAAACGAGCGCCAAAGTTCAATCCCAAGGACCGCTCCGGTTGAATGACTTCAGTCAATTGCTATAGGGTTTTTCCAAGAGATACCCTGGGATCACGACAGTTTAGCAGGCGGGAAGAAAACTAGAGATCCCTGGGTCC
>CAVSVC010000017.1:0-47635 GCA_963731045.1 uncultured delta proteobacterium
TGGATCCTCTCCATTCGAAAAAACAGCCACCCGGATGCGGAATGCATCCGGGTGGCTGAGCGATGATGGTGTGAACCCTCTCACCCTTTCTTCGCCGGGGCCTTAACCTTCTTGGCGCCGAAATAATGGTTATAGGCCATGCGCCGGTTGGTATAGGTATCCATATCCCAGGCCACCGTACGCGCGGCGAATGCTCTCTGAGATTCAATGATCTCTTTAAACAGGGGGTTGTCCGCAGACTTCTTGGTTACAACCTCGTCATAAACCTCGAGCTGCTTTTGAAGGATCGCGTCGGGGGTCTTGTAGAACTTGACCTTATCCTTGGTTTGCAGCTCAATGTAGTCCTTCGAATAGCGGTCGATTGCCTTCCAGGACATGTCGGCAGACGCCGCCTCCACACAGCCCGAGATGATGGCTTTCATCTTTTCCGGCAGTGCTTCGTACTTGGGCTTGTTGAACAAAATCTCGAACTGCTCGGCGTTCTGGTGGAAGCTCTGGAGCATGCACACCTTCGACACGTCGGCGAAGCCGAGGAGGCGGTCGGAGGAGGCGTTGTTAAACTCCGCCCCGTCGAGCAGGCCGCGATCCAGCGCCGGCACGATCTCGCCGCCGGGCAAGGCGTTCACGGCCGCACCCATGGCGGTATAGACGTCAACGGAAAGCCCGACGGTGCGGAACTTCTGGCCCTTAAGATCCTCGAGCTTGGTGATCGGTTTTTGAACCAGCCGAAGGGCTGCGTCGGCATCGGCCCGTAGAGGAACGAAACCACGTTCGCGCCGATGGAAGCGTAGAGTTTTGCCAGCAACTCCTTGCCGCCGCCGTATTTGTGCCAGGAGAGGAGCATGTTGGCATCCATGCCGTAACCCGGGCCCGATCCCCACAGCGCCAGGGCGTTCTGCTTTGCCATAGTGGTAGACCACCACGCCGTGGGCGCCGTCAAGCGTGCCCTTGCTCACCGCATCCAGCACACCGAAGGCCGGCACAACGGCGCCGGCCGGGAGCACCTCGATCTTGAGGTCCCCGCCGGTCATGTCGTTGACCTTCTTGGCGAGTCGAGGGCGAACTCATGGAAGATGTCCTTGGTGGGCCAGGTGGACTGCCAGCGCATCGAAACGGTCCCTGGGCTTTGGCGATCATCGGAAAGCCCATGGCTGCGGCTCCGGCCGCTGCTGCGGCAGCGCCGGCGAGGAATTTGCGGCGTGAGACCTTTTCCTCGATCTGCTTGCTCTGCTTCGTGTCCTTACTCATGTCATCCTCCTTTTTGAAAAGATAGGGTTAGAGTGAACAACAAGCCTCTCCCGGGGCGAACGGGTTCGCCACGAAAAATGGACCAGAAAATGAACCAAAGCTCGAAAGTTAGTAAAGGGTCTTTATCCTGATGAATGATAAGCCGTTTAACTTATTCTGCTCTGCTTAATTATCGGTTCACGTCTTTCTTCAGGTCGCTCTATGGTCAACCGTGTTCAACTTGCTTGTGCTACTGGAGGATTGGACGGATTTGGATAATTCTTTGAAACGTATTTCCATGACTGGGTGTGGAAAAACAACCGACCATCTCTGTTTCATTATTTTTCATGAGGTGAAACTATCCTTATCATTCCAAAAAATCTTGTCAAGGGAAAAAGTTGAAAGATAGTCGAAAGTTTTGAAAATAGAACTATTGGCTTCAGAAAACCCTGGTTTTAAAGTCTTACCATTTACACTTTCTTGTTGACATCGCCCAGCCCTTTTGTTATAAAACGGGTGTTAATCTGGAGAGAAATGTTTCCTGAAGAACTTGAAGGAAGGGGATGATCGGTCCTTCCTTCAATGGGTTTTTCTGGAAAGAAAAGCGACGCAGGAGGTGACTATGGCGCGATTATTCGAATATCAGGGCAAGCAGTTACTTAAAAAGGCAAAAGTGCCGGTTCCGCAGGGTGAGGTCGCGACGACTCCTCAGGAGGCCCGGAAGATAGCGGAGAAGATCGGGAAGCCCGTTGCCATTAAGTCCCAGGTCTGGGCCGGGGGACGCGGAAAGGCCGGAGGGATCAAATTTGCCGAACATGCATCGACGCCGAAATCGTCTGCGAATGAAATCCTCGGATCCGAGATTAAAGGATTGAGAGGTGGAGAAGGTTCTGGTCGAGGAAAAGCTGGCGATCGATAAGGAATATTACGTCGGCGTGATCATCAATCCTGCGAGGGAAGTCCGGGGTCCGGTGATCATGTTCAGCACGGAGGGAGGGATGGATATCGAATCTGTTCCTTCGGATAAGATTGCAACAATGAATGTGGATGTCCTTCGGGGCTTCCATACTTACGATGCCCTCAATCTGGCCCTCAAGTTGAAGGTCCCAACGAAGTTCCTCCCGGCCGTTGCCCAGGCGATCACCGGCCTGTTTCAATACGTTCAAGGATATGAATTGCCGGATCGCCGAGATTAACCCGCTTATCATTACTAAAGAGGGGAAGATCGTTGCCGGGGATTGCCGTATGGCCATTGACGATTCTTCGGTCTATCGCCATCCCGAACTCGGGATCGATGTCGCCCGCGAGGCGGCGACCATGCCCACGGAATTGGACAAGATCGCATGGCAGATCGAAGAGGCGAGATCTCAGGGGAACCTGCTATATTGCTCAGATGGTGACTGAAATAAAGGGCCCGAACTATGTGGGCTACCATGGAATGGGCGGCGGTGGCGCGATTCTGGGCGTGGATGGCCTGAATCGCGTGGGGCTCAAGATTCGCCAACTACGCCGATACCAGCGGAAACCCGACTGCGGCCAAGGTCTACCGGGCGGCCAAGGTCATCTTTTCCCAGCCGGGCATCGAGGGCTACATGCTCGGAGGATTCATGTACGCAAACCAGGAACAGTGGCACCATGCCCACGGCGTGGTGAAGGCCCTCAGGGAGGAACTGCCCAAGAGACCGGGATTCCCCTGCGTGCTCCTGATCTGCGGCAACAAGGAGAAGGAATCCCTGGAGATCCTGCGTGAAGGCACGAAGGGTTTGCCCGGACGGATCGAGATCTACGGGGGAGACAAGGTCTATGAGACCCAGTTTCTGGCTGAAAGAATGAAGGCCCTTATTCTCGAATACCGGAAAGAAAGAGGGATAAAGGAGGAATAGGCCCATGCATTTTGAAGAAAAGACCATCAAGGTCATTATTGACGAGAGCAAATGTGCCGGCTGCAAGACCCATGCATGCGCGGCAGGGTGTAAGCTCTTCGACCGCGGCATCCTGGTGATCAAGGACGGCAAGCCGGCCCTTGGAGGGGATGCGGCTTTTGCCCAGCGGGTAGGAACGGAGTGTCTGGCCTGCGAGTACGAATGCTGGTTCAGGGGAAACAAGGCGATCACGATCGAAGCTCCGATCCCGGGATTGGAGGAGTATCAGAAAAAACATGGAGTGGTGTAATCGACGAGTCGTGTCCGTGGATCATGTCATGATGCTGCAGTGCTGCGGATTTGCAGTAACGGCAACATCGCAGAACGGCAAACGGCAGCACACAGTTAGACACTGTAACAAAGGAAATGCTGGAGGCAGAAGATATGGCTATTCTACTGAAGAAAGATACAAAAGTGCTGGTTCAGGGAATCACAGGCAGGGAAGGCTCGGCGCGAGCCGCCTTTATGAAAGGCTATGGCACGAACGTGGTGGCCGGTGTGACGCCCGGACGCGGCGGAGAAGAGGTGAGCGGGATCCCTGTTTACAACACGGTGCTGGAGGCGATCAAGGCCCAGGGAGATCATCGATCTGACCGTGACGTTCATCCCCGGCCCAAGCCTCAAGGAGGCGGTTCTTGAAGCCCTGGATGCAGGAATCAAGTTCCTCGTGATGCCGGTGGAGAGAGTTCCTCTTTATGATATCCTGGAGATGATGGCCCACGGAAAACAGAAAGGGGCCCGTCTGCTGGGTCCGGGATCCATCGGAATCATCAGCCCCGGGATTGCGGCAGCGGGTTGGCTGGGAGGATCACCCGACTTTGCAAGGAGGGTATTTGTCCCCGGACATGTCGGGGTCATCTCCCGGAGCGGTGGTCAGTCCGCCACGGTTCCGTTCACGATCAATCAGGCAGGCCTTGGGATGACGACGGTCGTTCATGTGGGAACGGAACCTGTGGTGGGGCAGTCGTTTGCGGACATCCTGCCCCTCTTTCAGGACGATCCCGAAACCCATGCCGTAGCGATCTTCGGTGAGATCGGAGGAACGAACGAAGAGGAGGCGGCAGAGGCCGTGAGGCAGAAGAAATTTACAAAGCCTCTCGTGATCTATGTCGCAGGGGCCTGGGCTCCCGAGGGAATGCGGTTTTCCCACGCAAGCAGTATCGTAGAGCGGGGCAAGGGTTCGGCAAAGGATAAAGTGAAGAACCTCAAAGACGCCGGGATCCATGTCGTTGACCGGCCGGACGAAATTGCTCCAACCCTCAAGACGATTGCTGCAAAGCTTGAAATAACGTAAGTCGGAAGGGGTCAGGCGCAAGGTGCTTTTTCTTCACCGACCCAATAACTCAATAACCTATTGACTCATTAACTTAATCCAGGAGGTGTCAAAATGACTGTCATGAGATCCGTTTTTTACATTCCGGGAAACAACGATAAGATGGTTTCCAAGGCTTCCACAACCCCGGCCGATATCATTACGCTCGACCTGGAGGATTCCGTTCCCCCCGCTGAGAAGGCGAAAGCCCGTGAAATCGTCCGGGAGAACCTGAAACAGGCCGGGTCGGGCGGGTCCACCATCTATTCCCGGATCAACAACTGGGAGACCCTGATGACCAATGACGACCTCGAAGCCATCGTCTACGAAGGCCTTGCAGGGGTCTGTCTGGCGAAGTGCGGCGGTGCGGACCATGTCATCCGGCTGGACTGGAAGCTGGAGGAACTGGAGCGAAGAAGGGGGCTCAAGGTGGGCAGCATCGCCATTCAGCTCCTGATCGAAACCGCGAAGGGGGTCATCAACGCCTATCCTTCGGCTACCGCCAGCAAACGGGTGAACTCCCTGATCTTCGGCGCCGTCGATTATACGAAAGACATGCGGGTGAAGCTGACGACGGAAGGGGATGAGCAGTTCTATGCAAGGGCCCATACCGCAGTCGCTGCAAGGGCGGCGGGATGCATTGCCATTGACTGCCCCTTCGTTGCGTTCAAGGATACGGAGGCTTTCGAGAAGAACACGCGGTTCGGCCGGCAGCTGGGCTATGAAGGAAGGATGCTCATCCACCCGAGCCAGATCGAGCCCTCTCACAAGATTTACACCCCGGCCCCTGAAGATGTGGAATGGGCCAAGGGTGTGGTGAAGGTCTTTGAGGAAGAGGGGATTGCCAAAGGGGCGGCGGCCGTGTCTTACCTGGGCAAGATGGTGGATACACCGGTCTACGACAATGCCCGGACCATCCTTGCCACGGTGGCGTGAAATCACGGCCTTCGATGCGAAGCGAAAACAGGGATAGGTCATGACATGATCACCCCCACCGACCCGGCCCCATCAGAGGCTGTGTCGTAATCGTAGGCTGAGGTGAGGAGAATCAGTCGGGTTCCAAAGTTTTCGAATGCGGATCTTTCGTATTATGGGAAATCGTCGTTTGTATAAAATCGAGTGTCTTCAGAGGTTTGGTCACGTTGAATCGGAACATATAAAGGTCGTTCGTCTAAACCTTTTCCACCCGACCGCTTCTCGCCCTGTTCAAAAGGTCCGCCTTTTCATGACTTACGACACAGTCTCTCAAGGGGGAGGGATGGCATCGGTTGGTATTGATTGGGTAGGGGGGTTGGAACTCACAGCAAGTGACACCCCATTTAAGAAGCGATACAGGCACTCCCTCTCCCCGTCTGGGAGAGGGGCGGGGTGAGGGGAGCGGCCTCCGCCATGCGTCTCGTCATTGTCGGACAGGGTCCTTTCGGAGAAAAGGTACTGGAGGCTTTGATCGGAGCGGGGAGGAGGAGGTGGTGGGTGTATTCTCACCTCCGGACAAAAGGGGAGAGCCGTTGACGGCCCTTGCCCGGAAGTCCGGAATCTTTTCTTCCTCTCCCGCCCGAATGAAGGAGCCCGGAGTTTTTGATGAATTCGTCAGGCTGCAGCCGGATCTTTCCCTGTTGGCATTTGTTACGGATATTATTCCTGAAACCCTGCTTACCGTCCCTGCTCTTGGGACGGTCTGCTATCATCCCTCCCTTCTTCCCCGTCACCGGGGGCGAGTGCCATCAACTGGGCCGTTATCCAGGGTGATACCCGAACAGGCTTAACCATCTTCTGGGTCGATAAGGGAATCGACACAGGGTCCTATCCTGTTACAGAAGGAAGTGGAGATCGGCCCCGACGATACGACCGGTTCCCTTTATTTTAGCACCCTCTTTCCGATGGGGGTGGAAGCCATGGTGGAGGCTGTTGGATTGATCAGGAAGGGCGATGCACCGAGAATCGTGCAGGATGAATCAAGGGCGACCTATGAGCCCCCGTGTGACGATCGCGTGGCCTCGGTGCGGTTTGATAAGCCGGGAGGAGAAATTTATAATTTGAGTACGAGGATGCGATCCCCAGCCCGGGGCCTTCACGAATCTGAAAGGGAAAAAGGTACGGTTCTATGACGCTTCTTTCCAGCCGGGAACCCCGGGAAAGAACCCGGGAGAGACCGTGGCGATCGAGGAGAAAAGTATTCTCATTGCCCTCCGGGATGGTTTGATACGGATCGGCAAGCTCAGGCTGGAGAAGTCGGAAAAAGCAGGGGGGAAGGAATTTGCACAGCTGGCCGGTCTGAAGGTCGGGGACCGGTTCGGAGAATAATGCCCCATGCCCGGAGGGCACACTCGAACCATGAAAACATCGTGGGCATGTCGGTCAAGGTTACGGTTACGAAGCCCGTTTCGTTTAGAGGCAAAGGGTTACGTGAACTTCTTAAACCGAAGGACGTAACCGAATGACGATACGGGCATCGTTACCCTAACCGGTAGACGATACTTTATTCCAGTGTCTTGAAGGAGTCCTTATGGAACGAGAAAAACTGATCGAAGAAGTGGGTAGGATCGTCGGGCAGGAGAACATCCTGTATTCGGAGACGGATCTGCTGCTCTATGGTTACGATGCCTCCCTGTTTAGGGCGAAGCCTGATTGTATTGCCCTGCCGGGTTCAACGGACGAGGTTTGCAGGATCGTCAAGCTTGCGCACAAGGAGAGGGTCCCGGTCATCGCGAGGGGATCGGGAACCAATCTCAGCGGCGGGACGATTGCGACCAGGGGAGGAATCATCCTCCATTTTTCCCGGATGAACAAGGTCCTCGAGATCGATATCGAGAATCAGAGGGCGGTTGTTGAGCCGGGGGTCGTTACACTCAACCTGAAGAACGAGCTCTCCCGGTACGGTTACATTTATCAGCCCGACCCCGCCAGCGAGAAGGTCTCCACCTTCGGCGGAAATTTCGGAGAGAACTCCGGAGGCCCCCACTGCCTCAAATACGGGGTGACGACAAACCACATCCTGGGAGCGGAGGTCGTTCTCCCGGATGGCGAGGTGATCCAGGTGGGCGGCAAAGCCCTGGATCACCCGGGATATGACCTGACAGGGCTCCTGGTCGGGTCGGAAGGGACTCTCGGTATTGCCACGAAAGTGGTGCTCCGGATCATGCCGAAACCTGAGGCGGTCAAGACAATGCTCGCCGTCTACAACACGCTGCGGGATGCGGGGAATACGGTCTCTGCGATCATCGGCGACGGGATTATTCCGGCGACCCTGGAGATGCTGGACAGGTTGACGATCAAGGCCGTTGAAGAGTCCATTCACGCCGGTTTTCCACTCGACGCCGAAGCCGTGCTCCTGATCGAGCTCGACGGACTGAAGGACGGCATGGAAAGGCTGGCCGAAAGGATCATGGAGATCTGCAGAAAGAACAACGTGCGTGAAGTCAAGGCAGCCAAGACGGATGCGGAACGGGCCCAGTTGTGGGCGGGCCGCAAGGGAGCCTTCGGGGCGGTGGCACGGCTCCGGCCCAACTACCTGGTCTGTGACGGCACCGTCCCGAGAACAAAGCTTCCGGAGGTCTTGGCCCGGGTGATGGAGGTCGGCAAGAAATACGACCTGGCCATTGCCAACGTCTTTCACGCAGGCGATGGAAATCTTCATCCCCTGATCCTTTTCGATGAGCGAAATGAAGACGAACTGAGACGGGTCCACCAGGCCGGGTCCGAGATCCTGAAGCTGTGTGCGGATGCGGGCGGGACGATCAGCGGCGAGCACGGGATCGGAACGGAGAAGAAGAGAGAGATGATGTTTGTCTTTAATCCACGCGATATCGCCGCCATGAAGAAAGTGAAGATGGCCTTTGATCCGGACGAGGTGTTGAATCCGGGGAAAATCTTTCCTGATGTCGAGGCGTCGTAGCACGCAGCCCAGGATCTGTGTTCGAAAGGAGTCGATATGGCCAGCATGCCGGAAATGGTTTCCAGGCTGGGAGGGATCGTCGGGGAAGCGAATCTCATACGAGATCCGGATCAACTGAAGATCTATGCCGTGGATGGGAAAGCCCCACAGGTTGTGGTTGCTCCCGGGAATATCGAAGAACTTTCAAAGGTTGTTGCCTACGCGGGCAATGAAAAGGTGACCGTATTCCCGAGAGGAAACGGAACGAAATCGGGAATGGGTTTCGTCCCTCAAAGGGTGGACATGGTGCTCCTGACGGGCCGGCTCAACCGGATGCCCGATTGCGACTGTGAGAATCTGACCCTCTCTGTGGAAAGCGGGATGACGTTAGCCGAGGTCCAGAAGAGACTTGCCCGGGAGGGGAAGGGATACTTCCTGCCTCTGGATCCTCCTTTCACGGAGAAGGCGACCCTGGGAGGCATTATCGCCACGAATTCAACCGGGCCAAAACGGTTCGGGTACGGAGGGGCCCGGGACCTTGTTACCGGGATGAAGGCCGTCTTCCCGAACGGCGATATCGTCATATCCGGCGGGAAGACCGTCAAGAACGTTTCCGGATACGACATGTGCAAACTCCTGATCGGGTCCTTTGGGACCCTGGGGATCATCTGCGAGATCACGTTCATCCTCCGTCCCCTTCCCGAGAAGGAAGCGGCAGTGCTTATTCCCTTCGGCGGTCTTGACGAAGCAGGGGGGTTCATTCACGAGATCCTTCATTCTCAGCTTCTCCCGGTGTCAATCGAAATCCTGAATACAGCAGCGATGAAGAGAGTGGCGGGTTCGGTCGCCTTGCCTCTCGGGGGAAGATACCTTGTTGCGATCGGATTGGAGGGTGTTGTCGAGAGTATTGAACGGCAGGTCGTTGAAATGACCCGAATCGGCAAGACACATCACGCCATCGAAGGAATCAGTCTGAATTCGGACAAGAACCGGACCTTCTGGGGAGCTGTCCGGGATTTTGGCCGGGGGTTGAGAGACCAGAACCCGGGGATGCTGACATTGAAGGCCAACTTCCTCATCTCCAGATGGAATCAGATCATGAAGGAATGGGAGAGGGTAACCCGCGATGCGAATCTGGAATGCCCGTTGATCTGCCAGGCCGGAAGCGGTATCCTTCACGCCTATGTGCTTGCGGACGAGACGATGACCTCCTCGCTGGTCAGGGTGATAGAACAGCTTTCGTCGGAAGCGGTGAAGAATGAAGGCAATCTCGTCGTGGAATCGTCCCCGGTTGCCATCAAGAGCAAGGTTGATGTCTGGGGGCACTCCCGAGCTGATCGTGAAGTGATGCGGCGGATCAAGGGGGAGATCGATTCGGCCGGGATCCTCAACCCGGGCCGATTCGTGGGAGGAATCTGACATGGTTACGGGTTGCGAGTTGACGGGTTTAATCCTGAATCCCGGAACCCCGACGCTTCGTGAGAGCGTAAGGCGCAAGTCGTAGGGGCGTCATATATGACGCCCGCCCGGACCTTGTTCCAGACGTGGTGAATTCCCGATAAGCGATGCCAAAGCAGGAGTAAAAAATGAAGCAGGAGCAACTGAAGGACCAGTTGTATGACGAAATCGCCAAGTGCAACCGGTGCGGATTCTGTCTGGCTCATTGTCCCATCTATGCCGTCAAGGGCCGGGAGTGGGCGACGCCGAGAGGAAAGAATGCCCTGGTAAGAGGGATTATCGAGGGCAAAATCGGCTGGACCCGGGAGATCGAGGAGACCCTCTTCCGCTGCACGGGCTGCCGTCTCTGCACGCAAACCTGCTTCCCTGCCGTCGAAACGAATGAAGGGGTGCTGGCCGGAAGGGCCTGCCTGGTGGACCGAAAGCAGTATCCCAAGGTGATTGACCGGGTCGTGGAGGCCGTGGAGAAGAACTTCAATATCGCGGATGAGCCCAACGAAGACCGGACCCAATGGATCGATTTCATCAGGAACGCTCCGAAGCACGGGTATCAGAAGGAGAAGGCGAAGGTGGTCTACTTTGTGGGATGTGTCGGCGCCTTCTTCCCCCTCGTCCAGAGGATTCCCCAGTCTTTCGTTCAGATTCTGGATAGAGGGGGTGTGGACTTTACCATCCTGGGAGGGGAGGAGTGGTGCTGCGGCTTTCCGCTGATCCAGGCGGGAATGGCCGAGAAGATGCAAAAGCTGGTGGAGCACAACCAGGAGAAGATCCATCAGGTCGGCGCGGAAAAAGTGGTCTTCGCCTGTCCCTCCTGCTACCATACCTGGAAAGAAAGATATAAGACCGATGCAGAACTGCTTCACTCCTCTCAGTTCATGGAGAAGATGATCGAGGAGGGGAGCATCACCTTCAAGAAAGGGTTCGAAAAGAAAGTGACCTACCACGACCCCTGCGACCTCGGCCGGAACAGCAAGGTCTTCGATGCCCCGAGAAATGTCCTGAAGCGCATCCCGGGTGTCAATCTGGTGGAGCTGGAAGGCAACCGCCAGCTCTCCGTGTGCTGCGGCGGAGGCGGAGACCTCGAGATGATCGATCCCGCCCTTTCGGAGGCGATTGCCCAGAGAAAGATCGAGGAGATTCAGAAGACCGGGGCCGAAGTCGTCGTGACCTCGTGTCAGCAGTGCATCCGGACGATCTCCGGAAACGCCCGAAAGAAGGGAATCGACCTCCGGGTGATGGATATTACAGAGGTCGTCCTGGAGGCGATGGGATCATAGTATTTAAAATCCTTCAGCCGGAGCACAATACATCCAGCAGTCCCTTCAATTCCTCTTCCACTTCCTTCCCGGGTCTCTTCAGAGGAAGCCTCGGGTCTCCTCCGAAGTAACCTGCCAGATCCATGGCCACCTTCAGACCGCCGATTCCATATTTTGTCGTCACGGCGGCGGCCAGCGGGGTCAGTCTGTTCTGCAGCTGCCGGGTTTTCTCCAAATCTCCCTTCCCGAAAAGGGTCTGAATCTTTACGCACGTTTCGGGAACCACGTTTGCCACGGCCATGATGCCGCCCACGGCCCCCACGCAGAGGGCGGGGAAGAGAACAGGCGCCGCTCCCACGAAGACCGAAAATCCTTTCTTCGACAGGCGGACGATTTCAGTCAACTGTCCAATGTTCCCGGTGCTGTCCTTTGCTCCCACGATATTGGGATGTTCCGAGAGCCTGGCGGCCAGATCGGCTTCCATATTGATCCCGGTGAACTGAGTGACGTTGTAGAGGAGGATGCCGATCTTCGATGCGTCGGCAACGGCAACGAAGTGATCGTAAAGAACCTGGGGTTTCATCGAACTCTTGAAGTAGCAGGGGACCCCGACGAGGGCGACATCCGCGCCGAGTTTTGCCGCCTGGTTGGTAACCCGGATCGTCTCCTGGGTCGATTCCGCCCCGGTCCCGACCATCATGATCTTTGAGGAAGGGATGCACTTTCTGGAGACCTCGATGACTTTTATCTTTTCCTTTTCGGTCAGGTAGACCGCTTCTCCATTCGATCCGAGAACCAGATAGCCGGAGAGCCCTGTCCGGTTCCATTTCTGGTAGTTCTGCTTCAGTCTGTCGAGCGCCGGCTTTCCATTCAGGAAAGGGGTGGCTACGGGAGGGTATATACCCTGGAGTTTTTCTTCATTTCAGCTCCTGTGTTAATGTGATTTGTTAGGTAGCCGCAGCCTTCAGGCTGCGTGTGGCATTGGATGACATACCAGCGCTGATCGCACCCTGAAGGTTGCGGCTACCAGATCGTTTGGTTCCGATTCGCAGGGACATTCCTTCCGTCCCTATCCTCCTTATTTCTTTCTCTTTTTTCCATCCCCTCTCTGAGACCTTCTATCTTTTCCTTGAGTTCATTTGTAACCGAATCCGACTTGGATTGATCCGTGATGATATGGGGGGTCAGGAGAAGGATCAATTCCCTCTTTTCGAGTTGGCGCGATTTACTCCCGAAGAGGAAACCAATGAGTGGGATTTTGCTCAGAGCAGGGATCCCTGAACTCGAATCGTTCTTCGTGTCACTGATGAATCCTCCAAGTGCGATGGAATGGCCTTCCATGATGGAGAGGACCGTCTTGGCGGTCTTTTTAGTGAAGGACTGAACCTGCTGGAGGGTTCCAACGGTTGTCACGGGGCCCAAAGCGCTATCCTCGATGCTGATTTCCATGGTCACCAGGCCGCCATCACTGATCCGGGGCGTTACGCTGAGCATCGTTCCAATATCCTTGTATTCTATGGGGGTATCGATGATGCCGCTGGAGACTCCGCCTGTTGTACCGCTGACTCCTGTTACGAAAGAGCCCGTAGCAACAGGCTGAGACGATCCGATCTGGATTTTTGCCTCTTTGTTATTGGAGGCAAGGATGTGAGGCGATATTCTCACATTGACACGCCCGTCCGATGCCGCCGCTCTGATGGCAGCAGAAACTCTTTGGCCCATGTCTACGATGGCGTACCGAATCCCTCCGGAGACAGTCCCGGAAAGAGACTGAATAAAAGGGTCTACAGGGTTTCCACTACTGTCCGCGGGCGGTTGTGCCCCTATAACGACATTCTGCGCGTTAGGACGGCCGCTTGAAAGAAATCTTGCCCATTCCAATCCGAACTGGGTCGCATCGGTGAGGGTGACATCGGCAAGCAGGACCTCGATCAAGACCTGCCTGGGATAGATGTCGAGTTTCTTGATTGTTTCAAGAACAGTTTTGTAGTCCCTCTGGTAAGCCCTGATGACCAACGCATTATTCATTTCATCGACGACGATGTTGATCTCTCCCTCGGGCGCTGTTCCGGATTCCTCCTTGGCCGTTGCTGCCGGAGGAGTCGCAGGGGTGGCAGGAGTGGGTCCCCTCGGCTTGGGGGCAGTGGGTTGGGTTACCTTCGTTTTGAATTCATCCTTCTTATCCTTTGCCCCGAGGAAGACGCCCTTCAGGACGTCCGCAAGGTCACTGGCTTTTGCGTTCTGGCAGTAGTAGACGAAGACGCTGTATTTCGTCCCCTCCGTTGGGACCTTATCAAGCTCTTTCAACCATCCCTCCACCTTTTCGAAGATGTTGGGGATGGAACTGACCACCAGGAGCGAGTTGATCCGGACGACGGGGGTAAAGGTGATGCCGATGCCTCTTCCTGACTTGGTTGAAACCTCAAAAGAGGCGAAGATCCGCTCCATCTCCTTGGCGACATCGGTCACATCACCGTTGGCGATCGGATAGATTCTCACCCTCAGGTCGATAAAAATATCGATGTCGAAAAGGTCGATAATATCGAGACATTTTCTGACATTCGAGGCGACGTCGCCGATGATAATGATGTTGTTGGGAGGATGCTCGATAATGTCCGCACCATCGGACAGGAAAGGCCTGACCATCTTTGAGACTTCCGTTACCGGAATGTACTTCAGCTGAATGATCTGGATCGTGAACTTTTCTTCGGGGAGACCCTTGCCGGGGTCTCGAATTGCAGAGGGAAGCGTATAAAGCTTTTTGGCATCCGTCATCGGCACGATTTCGATCATGTTCTCTTTCTTAATCGCGGTAGCCCCGTTCAATTTCAGGATCGACTGAAAAATCGGAAAGACATCGCCGGCAGTCAGCTGACCGGCCGTATGGATATTGACGGTTCCCCTGACCTTGGGATCGATCAGGTAGTTTATCTTCATGATTCCCGCCATCACCCGAATCACTTCGTAGAGGTCGGCATTGTCAAAATTGAAGACGAATCCTGATCCCCTGGGAACAGCCGGAGGTGGAGCAGGGGCAGTCTCCGATGGCGTCCCGGGAGGGGGCAGGGTCGTCTCAGAGAGAGCCGGGGTTACCGGTGCCGGGGTCAAAGTTGTTGCGGCGGCAGCAGGCAAAGGGGGTGGGGGTGGCGGAGTGGGTCCCGGAACTGAAGCTGGAGGCGAGGCAGGGGTAGCTGCCGGGGCTGGAGCCTGAGTCTTTGGTGCGATTCTCCGGATGGGGGATTTCGGGTCAGAGGCTCTCTCCCGGCCGGGAGGCAACTGCGGGGATCCGGGCGGCCCACCCTGTGCAGGTTGCGCCGATCCAGCGGGCGGCGCTTCCAAGGCTCCCGGCTGTGTCTGGGCTCTTAACGGGGGAGTCATCCCCGCGTAATTTAAGACTGCAGGGACTGCAAATAGAATCAAGAACCCTATCCATAGCCCTTTCTTTTTTCTCATTCTATCCAAACTCCTTTCTCTGGTTCCATCCTATCCGTCTGTCATTGTCCCCCTGATGGACCAGTGCCTTTCCGTTGTTTCGGGGGGAGAGGCCCGGGAGAGGGAGAAAACACAGGCGATGGAGCGAAGGCAGGCGGGGCGGATTTCGGGGTTCGCATAGGATGATAAGGGGGAAAGACAGGGGATGGAGCATAGGCCGGCGGTGCAGGTTTCAACGCTGGGGAAGATCCGGTTTGAGATCCTCGGACAGCTTCCGCGGAGAAAACCATTCCGGGGAGAGAGATGACGACAACCAATGTCAATAGAATCGCATAGTCCAGCCAGATTCGTCTCTTGTTTCTCATCTTATCTAAACTCCTCTCTAATCGTTTTAGTCCATTTCATTATTGTGTTCCTGATGTGCCAAATCCCCTCCTGACAGGTCTGGAAGGCGTGGGGATGGAACGGGGAGGAAACACGGGCGAAGGGGCAAAGGCCGGCCCCGCAGGTTTTGGGGTTGGGGAAGGTGCGACCGGGCTCGTCACTGCCTGGGGAGGCGGCTGCGGCACGGCCCCCGGCGCAGTCGGTGCAGGAGCCGGAGCGGACCCGACGGTTGTAATGGCCGCTGGTTTTGCTTCTGTTTTGACCTGGGACCTCTGCCTGGGGGTCTTGGGATCGTAAAGGAGGACATCGAAGGAATCTTCTCCCGCTTCCAGCGTGATTCGGTCCGGCTGGATCTTCGATAGCTGATATTCTCCGACCTTGTCCCCCGGCTTTATCGTCATGGTTTCCCTCTCGCCTTTTCTGAGGGGATTGCCCGGAGTGGAAACGGTGGCTGACTGATAGTCGCCGAAGACAGTGATGCCATAAAGAACAATCTGGGGACGAACAACCGGCTTCCCCCCCTTTCCATCCACTCCGCCCGGGGGCACGACGACGGGAAAGTCGGTTCTATCGGGACTGAACACATTCTTGGCGGCGATCGAAACGAAAGATTTGATGTTCGATGACTCTTTCGGCGGCCCTGGAACAGGAAGGACCTCCGGCTTTTTTTCGGGTTTTTTCACCGCCTCCCTTCCGGCCGGCCATTCCTTGGTGCCGGTCCACGTTTCATAATTCTCAAGCGAAAGCAGAAGGATGGCGAAGAGAGCGAGAAGGCAGAGAATGCCATATTTCAACGACATTAACTTTCCCTCCCCTTTTCTTTCGGCGGCTTGGAGCTTTTCATGAGTCCGGTAATGACCATGTTGCCCTGGAGGTTGTTGGGCATCCTGATATTCAGGACCAGAAGATCCATTTCGGAAATCATCAGCTCTTTTTCATGATGCTCGATATCATAGATAAATTCCCCCAGGTTGAGCATGCTGTTGGTGGGGTTGAAATCGATCTGGATGGAGACCCGCCTCAAAGAGTTGATATCCTTGGGCTCCAGGATCCTGAAACTGCGAATGGCGATACTTCTCGCCTCCGAGAGCCGTTTGACGATTTCCTGAAGCGTCGCAGCTCCGAGCTGAGGGGTATCTCCCGGAAGCAGCTTTTGCTGAATCTCCTCATACTGCCTGGAAAGCCGTTCGAGTTCCTCTTCCACACTCTTCCGCGTCTGGAGAAACTCATCATACTTTAAAAGGGCCCGTTTCTTCAAAGCGATTTCTTCTTCGGCCTTTTTGATCTGATCCAGCATGGGAAGGACCCCGAAAAAATAGACGAAGACACAGGCCGCAATCCCCAGAAAAACCCACAGGCCCTTTTTCTGGGGAAAACTGATTTTCCCGAGAAAAGCCCACTTTTTCATGACCCTGGTCTCCTTCCTTCCAGTCTCATCTTGATCTTGAATCTCTGTTTATCTTTTGCCACTCCGGGGGTGCTTCCGGGGGGGCCGACTCTTCTTTCCTGTTCCGTTGTCACAGGGGCTGAGAATTCCACTTTCTCGAAAACCTCGGATTTCTCAAGAATGGGGAGGAGATCGGAAGCCGAGTCGGCGTATCCGCTGATTTCAATCTCTTTCCCGGTGTACTTCAGGTTCCAGATCCAGACCGTGGCGGGCAGGAGCTTTGTCAGTTCTTCGAGCATCAGGATTTTGCTGACCTCCCCGGCCTTAATCTTGTTGACCTCGGAGATCTCCTTTCCAAACAGGTCCCTTTTCCGTTGCAGGCTCTCGATCGCCTCGACCCCCGGCTTCCTCTTCTTCACGTCCGCATTGACCTCATCCAGGGTGGTCCTGTACCGCTGAAAGACACCCCATCCCCACGATAGACTCAGCAGAGCGGCCAAAGAAACCAGGAAGATGAAGAGGGGTTTTCCGATCTGCCTGACTTTTCTCCGCATTTCCACGGGGAGGAGGTTGAGATCCATGTGGATCTTGGTCAAGCCCCTCAGGGCAACACCGATGGAGGAAAAAACCTTGTCCGGTCTCAGCACCCCTTTGCCGGTTTCAATGCGGCTGAGCGGGGGAAGAAAGACCCCTTTGATCTGGGGAGCCTCCCTGAGGGAGGGGAACATTTTTTCGGCGGCATCCAGTCCGTAAACGAAGAGGGACGATTTCGGCGAAGCATCGGTTCCCACGGCCAATCGGTTGAGAGTGGCGAGAATCCGTGCTTCTCTTCCTTCCGGAGGGAAGGGGAGATGGAGGCTTTCTTTCCATGTTCCTCCCTGAACGAGATTCATTTCCAGAGAGGGTTCCGTGATATCGAGCAGGATGGAGGGCTCCCCATCTTTCACCCCCGAGTGATAATAGAAGAGGTTCATGGATGCTGCGGATGCGATCTGGATGGAGGTCGGCCGGATTCCGATTCGTCTTAAAATGTGGATGTAGCGGTCCAACTCGGGCCTCTGAACGAAGGCAGCGAACAGGTGAAGCCAGTCTTTCTCCTCTTTCACAATACAGTAGTCGAAAGAGATCTGTGCTTTCTCGAAAGGGGTATATTTCGGAATTTCATATTCCAGCACCTTTCGCAGGTTCTCTTTTGTGGCGGAGGGGAGTTTGATAAAACGGACAATGACCTTTTCTCTCGGGATGGAAATGGAAACCTGGTCTTTGGAGATCAGATGCTTGGAAACGAACGTGTTGATCAGACCGATGATTTGAGCGTCCCATTCTTCTTTCTGCCCCTCGGGGAGCAGGGGATGAACTTGATAATCGACCAGCCGGATCTTTCCGAAAGACCTCCTGAGCAGGGTCAGAACGATCTGGGTCTGTTTAAAGTCAATTCCAAAACTTGAATCAAGAAAAGCCATCTTTCGCTATGTCCCAAAATCAGGAGATAGAATCATGGAATCACGGAATATTGATAATCTCGCAAAAAGTCACCCAAAATGTCATTGCGAGCGGAGCGAAGCAATCCACCATCAAGAACCAATTGAAATTATTAGATTGCTTCGTCTCTTCGCTCCTCGCAATGACAGCCCTCTTCACTTTTTACGAGACCATCATTATTCCATTATTCCAACACTCCACTCTTCCATACGGTGCTCAATAGATCGCGTCCACCCACTGAATGATCTTGTGTCTCTCTTTTTCACGGGGGTCTATTTTGACGACCATTTTTATTCCGCGGGTGACGCCCCCCTCTTTCACCTTTGCCCGCGATTCGATTGTATAATAAGGTATTGTGGATCGAAAAACAATCAGGTTTTGAATTTCGCTCTGGAACGGAAGAAGTTCAGGCACTCTCATATAGAGGTCCTGCAGGAGGCTTTCGAACATCTTCTCTTCCCGGGCCTTGACAACGAGTTCGGCGATCGATTCCGGGATGCCGAGGGTATACCTCAAAACGACCGGCGTGGCGCTGTTGATGTCAATCTGCTCACCCACCGCGTAAATGGAGAAGATGTCCTTCAACCCGGCCCGATCTTGTGTCCCGCCATTCTCCCCTTTCTTCGTCCCTTTCTTTCCGTAATAGAGGTCCGGTGTGACCCCGCGGATCAGAAGCAGTTCCTCGATGGAATCGAGATTCGCATCTTTGGACTGGTAAGGTTTTTCAAGGGACTGGTAATAGTCATTCTCGGCTCCATTCATCCGATGGAGGTCGTTGGGGTCCTTCCAGTCCATGATGGAATCGACCACGATATCTCTTTTTTCTCCCTCCAGACCCAGGTTTTCCATGATTTTTCGGAGCCGGGTTTCGGAGACAGTGTTGATGTTGATCTTCCCTCCCTCACTCATGATCCGGATCGCAGTCGTTCCCTGGTCGGAGGGAAGCTCGTATGTCCTTCCATCCGTTACCCATTCCTTTTTTTCCGGAGGGACCTCTTCGTCTTTCAGGGTTCTTCTGAGACGCTGAACGTTCGGGTCGTTCTTGAAGATCAATTCTGCGATGGCCCGCTGCGCTCCTCCTTCTGCCAGGGCATACATCTGAAGCTCTTCCTTGAAGTTCTGGGTGATATGGAGCTCCGTTCTCATGGCAACGGAGAATTCCAGGACGACTACGGTCAAAATGGCCATGACCCATAAGACCATGATCAGGGCGATACCCCTGGAGTCAGGAGTTTTGAGTGTGGAATGTTGAGTTTTTAAGACACAAAACATCCGGATCCATCCGATCATCCATCCTATCGGGGAGGGATTTTGTCGATGAGTCGTCCTGCTACTCCTCCTCCCAGCCTTGTCGCAATGTTTCTGTCTTCGCGGTTGGCTGGAATCGAGGTCAGGATGTTGATGGAAGTTTCCTTGCCCTTCCCGTTCTTGTTGGCGATGGTCATGGTGATCCTCATCGTTTTGGGAAGGACTTTCTCCTCTTTTGCATTCCACTCCTCAACCCACTCCGCCGATTGATCCTTATCCGGGTCTTCTTCCCGGAAGTATTCAAAACGGAATTCCGTAATGCCCTCCATCAGGGTGATTCCGGAGTCTTCCTTAAGGGGCTCCTCAAAGAAATCCTTGTTGAGGGCCCGTTCCTCGTAAAGGATCAGACTCCCCTTCTCTTTTCCTTCTTCTTTGTATTCGTAGACCGCATAAACATAGCCTTCGGGCCTTTTTGCCTTTACCGGCAGGGCGGAGACCAGCTTCAGCGAATGGGCTGTTCCTTCGAAAGCGAGATAGTCTCCCTCGGCCTTTTTTGTCTTGATTTTGTAAGGAACGATCGATTTGAGCTGGCGCGACATCAACTGAGTGACGGCCCTCGCCGTCTGGAATTCCTCCCGCGTCGACTCCCCCTTTTCCCAAGCAGAGAGCCCGAGGCGAAAAGCTCCGAAGATGATCAGGATGATAAACCCGAGGATGGTCAGCGAGACAGTGACTTCCAGCAGGGTAAACCCTGTCGTTGAACGAAGGTTCTTTCTATCGCAGTGAGTCATCAATGGATCACCATCGCAGATCAAATGATTTTGTAGTGATTTGGTAGCCGCAACCTTCAGGTTGCGTACGACGCCGATTGACCATTCAAAGTCCCACGCGGCCTGAAGGTCGCGGCTACCATCAAACCGACCGCCTGTGCAAAAAATATTAGCCCCGGGCGCTAACTCTTCTTCTCCTCTTCCTCTATCTTGAGCGTCTTGTAGGTCTTGACCGTCGCCGACCTCGTTCTGGACCCCGATTTCCAGTTGACGTTGATCGTGATCTGAAACAGCTCAACGGGGGGCTTGAAGTCCCTGTCCTTTTCCAGAGGCAGGATATCCACCTTCTCGACGCCCATTTCCCATCGAAATGTGTCGTCGAATTCTCCCTCTTCCGTTCCTTCCTCAAGGGCCGGTTGAATCAGGACCTCCTCCAGTTTGGACCGGGCATAGTTCATGGCTGTCGAGTATTCCTGCGAAACCCTTGCCAGGCGAAGTCCGCCGGAAAGGAGTTCGATGACCACAGTCAGTCCGATTCCGAGGATGGCAAGGGCCACCACCACTTCAATCAGCGTAAAGCCCTGTTTCTTGACTGTCCTCATGCCCAACCCTATATAATGACGAAATGTCCGGAAATTTATTCATATTTTTTCAGGCATGTCCAAAATACAAGATTGCTTCCCCCGAATCACGTTCGGGGTCGCAATGACAAATCCTAACGCAGGCGCCCATTTTGGTCGTTGCGAGGAGTCTTTTGTCGACGAAGCAACCTCGTTTTAGAAGACCCATCATTCCACCGAAATAGACCTCAATTTGGCCAACACCGGTATCTTTTTTTGTGAGTCTAAGCGCTTTCCACTTCCACCATTCCCGTAAGAAAATTCACCTTGATCCGGAAGCCCTTGCGGTCCTGAGCATCAAGAACAAGGGTCCCGCCATTGGAACCGCCGTTTGGATAAAACTCGATGGCCGGAAGATCGGAAGGAAACTCGGGATCGGGGACTTCGATCTCCTTGATGTGAATTCCCCGGGGGAGCATGTAACTCTTTGCAATCGTCTGCTCCTTCTTCGGTTCTTCTCCCTCCTCGGGTTCCGGTTCGACGGACTGCACCTTCACTTCCCCTGTTTCAGCATTGAAAAGGACCTGATAAACGGTTCCCTTGTAAACGGCTTCGCTCCGGTAATACCTCAGGATCCCTGAAATTTTTTTCGCGGCCGCTTTCAATTCGATCGTTCTCGAGAAACGGGAGAGGGAAGGCGTCACCAGCGCGGCGGACAGGGTGATGATCAGGAGAACGATGACCAATTCGATCATCGTGAAGGCTCTTTGTCCTACCGCCCGAATCTCCCGCGGTTCTTTCTTCATTTCTTGATATCCTTCCAACTGACGACATCCTGGTTATCTCCCTCTCCACCTTCCGTGCCGTCGAGACCATAGGACAGGATATCAAAATCCCCATTGTCACCCGGGCACTTGTAAACATATGGTTTTCCCCAGGGGTCGACAGGGATTTCCTTAGGGAGATAGGGACCCTGCCAATTCTCGGCACTTGAGGGTTTTTCCCGCAGCGCCTTCAGGCCTTCTTCCGTGGTGGGGTAGCGGCCTACATCAAGACGGAAGGTGTCCAGGGCCGTTTCAAAGAGCCCGATCTGGGTCTTTGCCGCTTGTTGTTTTGCAGGGGCGATCCTCCCCATGATTCTGGGACCGACCAGGGCAGCGAGCATTCCGATGATGATCATGACCACCAGGATTTCAATGAGCGTAAACCCACGCTCTCCTCGCTTAAGCTTCTTTTTCATGTTTTCTCCTTCCAATGGAATCGACGTTGAATTGACCCCGCACAATGGAAATTCAAATATTGATAACAGGTTAGCGCCCTGGAAAAGAGCCAAATTGTCTTGAACATTGCCGTCAGGTCGGCTTCCAGCCGCGCTTGTGCGACAGGGTCGCGTCAAGATGACGCTCCTGTGGTTTTTTTTCAAAGTTACCGTATATCGAAATAGCTCTCCTCACGGGCAAGGCATCAGGGGAACAGCAGGGGTGTCATTTATTACGCCCTCGCGACTTGCGCCTCACGCTCTCGCGGGATCAAGCGCCTAAAAGGGTATGTCATTGATGCTAAAGATGGCCAGCAGCATCGAGACGACGATAAAACCGACCACGGAACCCATGACAAGAATGATGAGGGGCTCCAGAAGCGAGACAAAGCGCTTGATCGAATTCTGAACATTCTCCTCGTAGTTCTCCGCGACCTTGAGCAGCATTTCGTCCAGCCTTCCCGTTTCTTCCCCCACACCGATCATGTGGATGGCAAGAGGTGGAAAGATGTTCGTCTCTTCCAGGGACTTGGAGACGCTCTTCCCTTCCCGGAGACGATCGTGGACGTAGTGGATGGATCTCGAAATAGCCAGATTTTGAGAGATCTCCTTTACCAGGTTCAGGGCGGGCAGGATCGAAACGCCGCTCTGCAGCAGGGTTCCCAGGGTTCTTGTAAATCGGGAGACCTCCACCTTCTTGATGAGATCACCCACGAGGACCAATCTCAGCTTGAAGCGGTCCCAGTTGAGCCGTCGCTCTTCGTCCTGGCTGTAGGCTTTTAGTCCGAAATAGATCAGCACCAGGGCTCCAAGTCCCGCCCACCAGTAACTCCTGACGAGATGGCTGACCGACAACAGCATCTGCGTCGGCAGCGGAATCGCCTGTCCCATGTCGGAAAAGATCCGTGCAAATCTCGGAATGACAAAAGTCATGAGAATGACGATGGAGGCACCGCTGACCAGGGTGAGGATCAGCGGATAGATCATGACGGAGATGAGGTAATCCCTGATCTCCTTTGTGCTCTGGAGGTACTTGGACAGCCGGGAAAGGATCGTTTCCAGGAAGCCCCCCGATTCCCCGGCCTTGACCATGTTGACATAGAGCCTGGGAAAGATGCGGGGATACTGGGCCAGGGCCTCTGCTAAGGAGTTTCCTCCCTCGATCCTTTTCAAAATATCCTTGACCGTTTCTTTCAGCTTTCTGTTCTCGGTCAGAGTCCCGAGGATATTCAAGCTCCGATCGATGGGCAGACCGGCGGAGATCAGGGTGGAAAGTTCTTGGGTGAAGATGAGGACGTCCTTGATCCCCACCCGCTGGGGCAGGAGGGTGGAAAGGCGGAATCCCTCTCCCTGCTCCCTGGCCGCAGCAATTCGAATGGGGATATAACCGAGTTGATGAAGCCCATGGATGACGGTCTCTTCATCTTTTCCTTCCATGAGGCCTTCGACGGTTTGTCCGCTGAGCGTGGTGGCTTTATACGAATATTCCGGCATCTGTTTTCTATCCTGTTCCTGCAACAGCCAAGGGATTGGGAAGGACAATAAATTCGAATATCGAAGTCTTGGTCCGTAAACAAATGCAGGAACAACATGGCAAGGGCGTCATGTATGACGCCCCTACGCCTTACGCTCTCGCGAGGATCCGTGCCCTCAACAGCCGGCTACATCATTTCTTCTTCCTGGGTAACCCTGAGGACTTCGGAGACGGTCGTCAGTCCCTGTTTGACCTTCAACCAGCCGTCTTCCCTCAGTGTCCTCATGCCTTTTTTCCGGGCTGCCTCCTTAATGATGTTGGAATCCTTCTTCCCGAGGATGAGTTTCTGAGTCTCCTCAGTGATCCGCAAAAACTCATAGATCCCGGACCGTCCCCAGTATCCTGTCTGACCGCACTTGTCGCATCCCTTGCCTTCCGTAACCCTGAAATCCGGCGCATCGATTCCGTCGACCTTCATCTCCTTCAATACGGCTGCAGCCGGGGAATAAGGCTCCTGGCAGAACGGGCAGGCGACCCTGACCAGCCGCTGTGCCAGAATCCCGATAATGGTGGAGGAGAGGAGGTAGTCTTCCATCCCCATGTCCACAAGTCTTGTAACCGCGCTCGGGGCGTCATTGGTATGAAGGGTGCTCATGACGAGATGCCCGGTCAGAGCGGAATGGATGGCGATTTCAGCGGTCTCAGCGTCCCGGATTTCACCGATCAGAATCACGTCCGGGTCCTGGCGGACAATGGACCGAAGGGCGTTCGCAAATGTGAGCCCGATGGAGGGTTTGACCTGGATCTGATTGATCCCTTTCAACTGGTACTCCACCGGGTCTTCGACGGTGATGATCTTCTTTTCAGGCGAATTGATCTTTCCCAGGGCGCAGTAGAGCGTCGTCGTCTTTCCGCTGCCGGTCGGCCCGGTGACAAGAATGATTCCATGAGGCCGCTCGATGAGCTCGTTGAATCCTTCCAGGGTGTCCTTCGGGAATCCCAGCTTCTCGATATCCAGGACGATACTGCTCTTGTCGAGGATCCTCAGGACAAGGCTCTCCCCGTAGATCGTCGGAACGGAGGATACCCTGAAGTCGATCTCTTTCCCTTTCACCCGGAGCATGATACGGCCGTCCTGGGGAAGCCTTCTCTCCGCGATGTTGAGTTTTGCCATGATCTTGACACGGGAGACGATGGCCGCCTGGAGGCGTTTGGGAGGAGACTCCACATCGTGGAGGACTCCGTCGATTCGATAGCGAACCCTGAATTGATCCTCGAAGGGTTCGAAATGAATATCGCTTGCCCTCCATTCGATCGCCCGGGTGATGATCAGGTTCACCAGCCGGATCACAGGACCCTCTGAGGCCATATCCCTGAGATGGTCGACGTTTTCCTGGTCTTCGATCTGATATTCCGGGATGCCGTCGATATCTTCGATGATCTTTTCCATCGACGCCGATCCCGTCCCATAAAGACGTTCGATCGCCTCCAAGATGTCCTGTTCTCTTCCCGCCAGAACCCGGATTTCATGGTTCGTGGCCAGGCGGATTGCATCCACCGTATAATAGTCCAATGGATTCTGCATGATGACCGTCAGGGTGTTGTCCGCGAGGCGGGAAGGAATGAATCTGGATTCCTTCATGAACGGCAATGACACATTGTTGACGAGGAGAGGTTCCTTTGGGAAGTCCTGCGGGTCTGCAAAAGGGACCCCGAAAAACTCCTGGAGCTGAGTTCGAAACTCATCCCTTGAGAGGAGGCCGGAGTCGACGAGCTCTTCCTGCAGGGATATCTCCTGCGACGGTTTTCGTGCCGCGAGAGCGGCCTCGATATCCTTTTTCTGGATCTTTCCCCGGTCGACAAGGAAAGAGATAAACGAAGAATTCAATGCTTCCACGATAGGATGACTCCATGGGAAAATATCGAAATTTTAAGCAATTACCAGAGCTTACCCTAAACATGATACCACAATTTGTTCTTTTGCGCAAAAAATGTGGCAAGTTGAAATATTTTTTCTTGACAAATGGGTCAAATCCGACTGTAATGGGTATCACTTCATCTCCGGAGGCGGCCCTTGGTTGAGGAAAGAATCAAAGATGCGACCAAAATATTGAACCTTCTGAGGTCGATGTCCGATTACAGACCCCATTTCGAGATCATCGGCAATTACCGTCTGATTGATGACGGTGTCCGGCCCGAGGCGACGATCATGCTCAGGGCGGTTGGCAGAGAGATGCACGAGGCCGACACCGGGACGGGGCCGGTGGATGCCCTGGCCAAGGTCCTGAAGAAATCACTCAAATCCCTTTTCCCTGAGATTGACCAGGTGAAGCTGATCGATTTCAGTTCGAGGATATTTGACCCGGGAGCCGGAACGGCAGCCGGGGTGGAGGTTGAGATCCTCTTCAGCAACGGGAAAGATGCCTGGCGGGTCAAGGCGTTTTCGGAAAATATCAACAAGGCCTCGTTTCTGGCCCTGGTGGATGGATTCGAATATGCCATCTATATTTCAAAAGAAGGTCAAGAGAAGAAGAGGTGAGGGTTGTCATGGACCGTAACAGGATTGAAGAAGTGATCAGGGAGAAGGCCAAGGGAGGAAAAATTCCATGTCCCCTCGCCTTTAAGATTGCAGAGGATTTCGGGATTTCGAGAAAGGAAATTGGAGAACTCCTGAATGAGATGAAGATCAAGGTCAGCCAGTGCCAGCTGGGTTGTTTTGAATGACCGGCATGTGCCCCGCAAGCCCCGCCCTTTGGGGCGTGGGGCTTTACATAGAATAAGCAGCGAAGGTGCTCAACCGGACGGTTGAAAAGTTCTATGTTTTCTGGGTCGGATTGATCAGTTCAACTGCCGCTCTTAAACCCTGCCCCGATCCCCACTCTGCGGAATTGTTTTTGCCTTCCTGGAAAAGTGGCGCACCTCTTCGTCGGTAGTCGTTTCGATCCCCGTCCGTTATAATAGTTGCAGAGGCCGCCATGAAAATCAAAGAGGTTTTTGCGAAGAGTGTTCTAACCAAGACGGCTATTCCGGGCTTTGAATATTGTATCAATCCCTATGTGGGATGCGGACACGGATGCCGGTACTGCTACGCCGGTTTTATGAAACGCTTCACGGGCCACAAAGAACCCTGGGGGGAGTTCGTGGACGTTAAGGTGAACGCCCCTGATCTCGCGAAAAAACAGCTTCGGCGTGCAAAAAGGGGGTTGGTTGCCATAGGAACGGTGACCGATCCTTATCAGCCCCTTGAGCGGAAATATCGAATCACCCGCAGGATCCTGGAGGCCCTCCTCGAAAAGCAGTTCCCTGTGAATGTCCTGACCCGTTCTTCTCTCTGTTTGAGGGATATCGATCTTTTCAAACAGTTCCGGGACATCCGCGTGGGCTTCTCCGTGACCACCCATGACGAGGAGATTCGGAAGATCCTTGAACCCTGGGCCCCGTCGATCGAGTCCAGAGTTCAGGCCCTGGGGACTCTTCATCAGGAGAAGATCCGAACCTATGCCTTTATCGGGCCCATGCTTCCCCTGGATCCCGAAGAGACGGCGAACCGGCTTGCCGGGAGGGTCGATGAGGTGCTGATTGATCGACTGAACTACCCGAACAAGGTCAAGGCCCTTTACCGCAAACGGAAATGGGAGCGGTTTCTGGAGGAAGGCTATTTCGCCCATTTCGGCAACGACCTTAAAGAGCGGTTTGAAGCAATGGGAATCTCAGTGTCGATGCTGTTTTAAGTGTTGCCGTGTTGCAGTGTTCCGGTGCTGCCGTTAACCTTGGAACTGCATAGCACAGCTTAGCACTGCAACACCGCAGCACCGCAGCACCGCAGCACAGAGACCCTGGTCTCGCGCGGAGGAACTATGACCCTCGGACGATTCGGACAGAGAAGAAGACAATACGATTTCCCTCCCTTTCGGCCCCCGAGCGAAGCCGACAGCCTTCTTCTGAGGGCGACCCGGGGCTGCCCGTGGAATCGCTGCACCTTCTGCTCGATGTACAAAGACGTGAAATTCGAGGTGAGAGATGTCGAGGAAGTTCAAGCGGATATCGAGACGGCAAAAGACCTGTACGGAGATCACGTCAGAACGGTTTTCATCGGCGATTCGAACAGCCTGGTGATGAAAACGGGCCGCCTCGTTCAAATCCTGAATACTCTTTGCGGTTCTTTTCCTCATGTCGAAAGGGTGACAAGCTATGCCCGGGCGAAGACGCTCGTCAAAAAAACACCGGAGGACCTGGGGAAGATCCGGAGAGCGGGCTTGACCCGGCTTCATGTGGGACTTGAAACGGGAGACGGGGACCTCCTGCAGGCCATCGGGAAGGGCGCCAGCCCGGAAGAGATGGTTGAAGCGGGAAGGAAGGCCAAAGAGGCGGGGTTTGAGCTATCGCTTTATGTGTTGCTGGGGATCGGCGGAGAGGAGAAATGGAGGAACCACGCAACGGGCACGGCGGAAGTACTGAACCGGATCGATCCCGATTTCATTCGTGTTCGCACCTTCATCCCTCAGCCCGGCTCCCTTCTCTACAATGCCGCGGAAGAAGGGTCCTTCCGGCCGGCATCTCCCGAAACCATTCTGAGGGAAACGGGGCTCCTGGTGGAGCGACTCGAAGTCACCTCCCAATTCCTGAGCGATCACATTTCCAACCTTCTACCCCTGAACGGAAAATTGCCGGAGAAAAAGGAGGAGATGCTCCGGAGGATCGAGGAAGTCTTGAGGAGGTTCAGGGAAGATGAATCTTTGAGAGAGGAGATGGAGTCGAGAAGACACCTGGATCAACTGTAAAGAAAATAATGGAAGAATGGAATATTGGGGAAGTTCCGTGAGAGCGGGAGGTGCAAGTCGTAGGGGCGTAATACATTACGCCCGTGCGGTTCAACCCCTTACGACTGACGACTTGCCCCTTGCGGATTTCACTTGGAACCGCAGGAAGAGCAGCTGCCTGAGGAGCAGCTTCCACAGGACGATCCAGCGGTGCTCTTGAAATTCCCTCCCACGGAAAACGCGCATGCGGACATCAAACGGTCCACCTTCTTGCTTTTGCATTTGGGACACTCAATGGTCTCAGAAGATCTGAAAACCAGCTTTTCAAATTGATGCTCACATTTGCCACAGCTGTACTCGTAAATCGGCATCTGCTTAACTCCTTTATGCTATTTTAAGTGCGATCTCTGATTACTTCACGAAATCCGAATATCGAAATCGTTTTCGTAAGTGGCAAGTCGTCAGGCGTAAGGGGCCTGTAGCAAAACCCCTTGCGACTTGCGCCTCACGCCCTCACGAGGTCCTGGATTTCCGGTATTGAATTTCGTTCTTTTATAACACTTTCTTTATCCGCTCGGCAACCGAGCGGGCTGCCGCGGCCGCCTCAAGGTGTCCTTCTTCTTTTGCCTCGGAAGAGATCTTGTGGCAGATCTCCTCTGCCTTCCTCATGTAGTCCTTCTTCTCCTTTTCATCAGGCCGGAGGGCCAGCAGCTTCGTGAAATGGGACAAGGCCTTCGTGTAAGCATTTTGGTAATAGGCATTCATCCCGAGGCTGAAGTCGAGGAGGAACTGAATGCTGCGGTCGTAAGGATCGATCTTCATGGCTTCTGAAAGATGGAATGCGGACAGGTCGTAATGCTCGCTGACGAGGTAGCTCTGGCCTGCGATCCGGCAGGCATCGGGATAGCCGCCTGGAAACATGGTCTCAAAAATCCGGATCGCCTTTTTGGGTCCGTAAACCTTTCTGAGGACGTTCTGATTCTCGAGCAGAAACCGGACCAGAAAGGGGTTTCGGGCACTCTCCTTGAAGAAATCCAATAACTGTGCCATCGTATCCCGAAAGAGGGAGCGGGTTTCGTCCATGCCTTCGGCGACCCCTTCCTCGGCTTTGGCGATGATCCGCTTGAATTGCGCCAGATAGCTTTTCTCGTAAAGGGTTTTCCCCATTCTCTCCTGATACTGCGAATACTTGGGCTGGTAAACCTTCAACTGATAGATGTTCTCCCTCAGTTTCATGGCTTCATGGAAGATAGAGCCAATGGCCAGGTCGAGAAGCCACTCCCGCTTGTGAAAGGACCCCTTTCCCATCTGGCGGAAGAGGGCGTGGCTCTTTTCTCTCAGGTTGTAGAGGAGGGTCTGTCCCTGGTCGTCGACCCAGTCCCGAATATCCACGAACCGGAGAGTCTCTTTCTTGTATTTCTGGAAGATTCCCTGAAAGGCGATTTCGGACAGGAGGAGTCCTCTGACGATGTCGACAAGGGTCCTCTCGCGAACGGTCTGGACTTTCTTTTTCATGGCTCCACTCTCCCGGCTAACAATATACCAGGTTCCGGATTCATTGTGAAGTCATTCTGGGTCAATTCTGGGGGCACAAAAATATTGACGGAGAAGGTGAAAAAGGATATATTACCTCTACCTTTGAAAGGAGGAAAGGATTATGGCTGTTAGAGTGGCAATCAATGGATTCGGAAGAATTGGTCGAAACGTTCTTCGGGCGGGTTTGGGCCGGAAGGACCTGGAGTTCGTCGCCGTCAACGACTTGACGGATTCTAAAACCCTTGCGCATCTTCTGAAATATGATTCCGTCCATGGAAGATTCGGGGCCCGGGTGGAGGCAAAGGGCAATGGGATCCTGCTGGATGGAAAAGAGATAAAGGTCTTTGCCCTCAGGGACCCTGGTCAGCTTCCCTGGAAGGATTTGGGAGTGGATGTCGTGCTGGAAAGCACGGGGAGGTTTACGGACCGGGCCGGAGGGATGAAACATATTGAGGCCGGCGCCAAGAAAGTAGTGATTTCAGCTCCTGCCAAAGACCCGGACGCCACCCTGGTGCTGGGAGTGAACGAGGGGGAATACAATCCTTCCAAACACCAGATCCTCTCGATGGGATCCTGCACGACGAACTGTCTTGCGCCCATTGCCAAGATCCTGGTGGAAGAGTTCGGCGTCGAATACGGCCTGATGACGACGATCCACGCCTATACCAACGATCAGGTGATTCTCGACTTTCCCCATAGCGATCTCCGCAGGGCAAGGGCTGCCGGGATGTCGATGATCCCTACGACGACGGGTGCAGCAACGGCCCTGGCCCTGGTGATTCCGGCGTTGAAGGGGAAGCTGGACGGCATGGCCATCCGCGTCCCGACGCCGAACGTTTCGGTGGTGGACCTGGTCGTCAATTTGAAGAAAGAGACCACTGCTGAAGAGGTAAACCGGATCCTCAAGTCGAATGCAGAGGGGAAACTCAAAGGCATCCTGCGCTTCTGCGATGAACCCCTCGTGTCCATTGATTTCAACGGAGACCCCCATTCCTCCATCGTCGACGGTCCTTCTACCAAGATGATCGGAGGAAAGATGTTGAAGATCATTTCCTGGTACGACAACGAATGGGGATTCTCCAATCGAATGATGGAGCTGTTCCGATATCTTTTCCAGAAGAAGTAAATGGGACGTGAGGTAAGGATTCCCCGCGAACCATGAAAATCCCCCTCGCTCCCCCTCCTTCGACAGGCTCAGGATGGTGAGCTTGTCGAACCATTTTTCAAAGGGGGATGATTCCTCCTCCCTTTCTGCAAAGGGAGGTCGGGAGGGATTTAACGAGCGGATTCCCGGCTATATCCATTGGAGTATCTGATGTCTCTTCGCAGGGTCGATCAACTTGAATTGAGAGGAAAGCGTGTTTTTATCCGGGTCGATTTCAATGTTCCTCTGGATAAGACAGGGAAGATCACGGATGAAACACGCATCCTCCTTTCCCTCCCAACGATTCGGTACGTGGTTGAGTCGGGAGGGAAAACGGTCCTTGCTTCCCACCTGGGGAGACCCAAGGGAAAGAGAGACCCCAAATTCAGCATGGCTCCGATAGCTGGGAGGCTCGCTCAATTGCTGGAGAAGACCGGTGGTCCTGGCCGGCGATTGTGTCGGAGAGGACGTTCGGAAGCAGATCGATGCGATGAATGCCGGAGAGGTCCTCCTTCTGGAGAATCTCCGCTTTCACCCCGAGGAAGAGAAGAATGAAGAGGCTTTTTCGAAAGCCCTCGCTTCATTGTGCGACGTCTATGTCAACGATGCCTTCGGCGCAGCCCATCGGGCCCATGCGTCTACAGAAGGGATGACCCGGTATGTCAAAACCGTGGCTGCAGGCTTTCTGATGATCAAAGAGGTGGAAAGCCTGGAAAAAGTCCTTGTGAATCCCGCGAAGCCTTATGTGGCCATCCTCGGGGGAGCCAAGGTCTCGGACAAAATGGGAGTCATTCAGAATCTTCTGGAGAGGGTGACCACGCTTCTGATCGGCGGCGGCATGGCGTACACTTTTCTGAAGGCTGCGGGGATTGAAGTCGGAAAATCCCTGGTGGAAGAAACCCATCTTGAACTATCCCGGCATCTGATCGAGAAGGCCGAAGGGAAGATAAAACTTCTTCTCCCGGTCGATCACGTTGCTGCGGTGCGGATGGAGGGAGAGGCCGAAAGACAGATCGTCAGGAACGGGGCCATTCCGAAGGACTGGATCTGCCTTGACATCGGTCCCGAGACGATCCAGGGATTCACAGCGGAAATCCGGACAGCCAGGACGATTGTCTGGAATGGTCCCATGGGCGTCTTCGAGCTGAAGCCCTTCAGCGAGGGGACTTTCGCGATTGCGCGGGCGGTGGCCGACTCCTCCGCTTTCAGTGTGATCGGAGGAGGGGATTCGGTCGCAGCAGTGAACCAGGCCGGTGTGGCCGAGAAAATCAGTCATATTTCGACAGGAGGAGGGGCTTCCCTGGAGTTTCTGGAGGGAAAGAGACTGCCGGGGATTGAAGCCCTCAAAAAGGGGGAATGATGGGAAGGATGCCCTTCATCGCAGGAAACTGGAAGATGAACAAGACCGTAAACGAGGCGCTGGATCTCGTGAGGGCGTTAAAGACGGCCCTTTCCAACGTCTCGGGGGTGGAGGTGGCTGTGGCGCCTCCCTTTACCGCTCTCCATGCCGTTTCAAAAGAACTCGCGAATTCCTCAATCCGCGTGGCCGCTCAGAACCTGTTCTGGGAAGAGAAGGGGGCCTTTACGGGCGAGATCTCTCCGGTGATGCTCAGGGACGTGGGCTGCGATTACGTGATCATCGGCCACTCCGAAAGGCGGCAGTTTTTCGGAGAGACCGATGAGACGGTCCATCGCAGGATGAAGGCGGCCCTGAAGCACGGGTTGAAGCCCATCCTGTGCGTCGGCGAGACCCTGGCAGAGAGGGAGGCGCAAAAGACGTTCTCCGTGATAGAAAGACAGATCCAGGGGGGGCTTCAAGACCTGGACAGGGCAGAGCTGGGACCTCTCGTCATTGCTTATGAGCCCGTCTGGGCCATTGGAACCGGGAAGACGGCCACGCCACAGGAAGCGGAAGCAGTGCATCGGTTCATCAGGGAAAAAGTGGAGAAGCGGGTCTCCCGGCAGTTTGCCGAGGGGGTTCGTATTCAATACGGCGGCAGCGTAACCCCCGAAAACGTGAAGGGGCTGATGAGTCAGGATAATATCGATGGGGCGCTGGTGGGAGGAGCTAGCCTGAAAGAAGATACCTTTTCAAGGATTGTCAGATTCGGAGAAATGTGATATATAGATGAAACAGTAACTCGAAATCCGAAATTCGAAATCCGAAACAGGAATAATTGGACGGATCTTAAGCGTTCGAAACACATTGAACTTTGAGTATGTTGAACTCTTTAGGGTTCGAGTTTTTTTGTTTGCCTGTCGTGCCTGCCTCAGGCAGGGGCGTAGGGTATTCGGATTTAGGAAAGAGAGAGGAGACAACATTCCGTGTTAACGATTGTGACAATCCTTCATGTTCTGGTCTGTTTTGCCCTGGTTCTGATTGTTCTGCTTCAGGCCGGTAAAGGTGCGGAGATGGGGGCGGCCTTTGGCGGGGCAAGCCAGACCATCTTCGGAAGTTCCGGGGCGATGGGATTTCTGACGAAACTGACGACGGTGGCCGCAATCATCTTTATGCTTACATCGCTGCTGCTTGCTTTTGCGTCATCACGAAAGGTTTCCTCGGTAATCAAAGAGAGACCGGCCCAGACGGTTCCGGTAGAACCCCAGAAGGCTCCCCTGTTGCCCCAGGCGCCTCTTCCCGAGCCGAAAAAGTAAAGAAGTGTTGCTGTGTAGCCGTCCTGCGGTGCCGCCGTTTGAACTGCAGCACCGCAACACGGCATCACTGCAGCACTGACCTGATTTTTCTTGATAGCAGTTCGATGCCGAAGTGGTGGAATTGGTAGACACGCCATCTTGAGGGGGTGGTGGGCGATCCCCGTGGGGGTTCAAATCCCCCCTTCGGCACCATTCATGACAAAAGAGGAGAGGCCCTTGCCTCTCCTCTTTTTCTTTCAGGTATGCGAATAAGCCTTGCACAAACGGCCACGGGTAAGCCGCTCTCCAAGGCTTGGGAAGGCGCTGATTTTGATGATTTGGGGAATGGGAGGTTATCACCAAAAGTGACGTCCTGTATGGGTAGGAAAGGCATCTGCTCATTCGTTTAAAGGTTCGCCCTGCCGTCGTTTCACACGGCGGGACTACGCGTAGCCAGTCCCAAGCCTTTCCGACCGGCTTCCGCATGTCCGTTCGGTGAGTTTTTTTCATCATTGAGGTATACTGTGGCAGGTTATTCGATGGATGAACACTCCCTTGAGGCGGTGACCGCCCTGCGGGCGGTTCAGAAAGCGTCCGTCCTCTGCCGGAAGGTCGGAAGGGATCTGGCCGGAAAAGATGCCCTCATCAAAAGGGATCGAAGCCCTGTTACGATCGCGGATTTCGGCTCCCAGGCGATTATTTCGAGGATGATCCGCGAAAAGTTTCCCGGCGACCTCGTTGTTGCGGAAGAAGATTCCAAGGACCTGAGGAAACCGGACAACTCCAGGACCCTTGAACAAGTGACCCGATATGTTCGGGAGACTTTTCCCGAAGCCGATTCGGACAAAGTCTGTTCGTGGATCGACATCAGTTCCCCAAGTCTTTCGGATCGGTTCTGGACCCTGGATCCGATCGATGGAACGAAGGGGTTTCTCAGGGGAGAACAGTATGCGATTGCTTTAGCCCTTATCGAAAAGGGAAGGGTGCAACTGGGGCTTCTCGGCTGTCCCAATCTTCATTTCCAGGAAGATCCGTTTCGGACAAAGAAGGGATGTCTTTTTATGGCCCTGAGGGGAAAGGGGGCCATCCAGATGGACCTGAACGGAGGGAGCAGGCAGACCCTTTCTGTTTCGAAAGCGGCAGATCCTTCGGATGCCCTTTTCACGGAAAGTGTTGAATCGGACCACGCGGACCATCAGACCCACGAGCGTCTTGCGGAGAGACTTAATATCACGAAGCCCTCCCTCCGGATGGACAGCCAGGCCAAGTACGGCGTTGTCGCCAGGGGAGAAGCGGTCCTCTATCTGCGAGTTCCATCGCCTTTCGATCCCGGTTATCGGGAAAAAATCTGGGACCATGCTGCAGGGTCGATCATTACCGAAGAGGCCGGGGGAAGGGTGACGGACCTCCTCGGCCATCCTCTGGATTTCTCGCATGGAATCACGATGGAGAAGAATCTGGGCATCCTGGCCAGCAACGGGATACTGCACGAAATCGTTCTAAAGGCTCTTGAATTTTGAGGGGAGAAGAATGGAATGATGGAATATTGGAATACTGGGGAAACAAAACCGGCCCGGTGGATGGCTCTTTCTTGAGGTCTTCTCCTTTCCCGTTGTTCTATCATTCCACCATTCCAGTATTCCATTTTCCCCGTTATTCCGGTTTTTTCCTGAGTTGGAGGCATTTCCATGGAGAGGGGTTTCGTCGAGGTGATTCAAACGGAGATTCCGGAGGGCAGCGTCCTGATCACCGTCGGCCTTCCGGGAAGCTGGAAAAGCCCGGTGACGGAAGAGATCGCCAGGCTGAAAGGTTTTCAGATTCTCCGTTCCGACTTGATCCGCCTGGAGGTCCTGAAGGGGCTGGATATCTTCGACAACAGGGTTGCCTCAAGTCCAGAAAACCGGCGAAAGGTCTATGAAGAGATGTTCCGCCGGGCGGAGGAAGCGTTGAAGACCTCCCCGGGAGGAGTCATCTTAGACGCCACTTTTTTTACCCAGGAACTGAGGCTTGAAGCAGCTGCCATTGCGCATCGAGCCGGGCGCGCCTTCGCCATTGCCGAATGCGCCTGTTCGGAAGAACGGTCGATTCAACGCATTTTGAAGCGAACCAGGGACCAGTACGAGTCAAACGCGCTGACCCGGGAAGCCTACCTCAATAACAAAGCCTTATTCCAGCCGGTCAGTGCGAAGGGGATCAGGGAGAAATTTGCTACCCTGCCCGTCATTCACCTGACCATCGACACGGAAGAGGATACCCTTGCGGACTGGAAGATCAAAAACATCGTAAAGGGATGAGCTTGACACAATCCATTGAAAAATGAAAAGTGCAAAATAAAAATGCAAATTTGGTCAAAAAAGCAGGGGCAGCACCTTTGTAGGCGCACCCTCTTGGTGCGATCAGGTCCCGCTTCGATACGAGCTTCTACGTACGACCCCGTCGCCTTTCTTGACGAAACGGGCCTCATAACCGTAACCTTTGCCGATTTTCACGGATCCGGATTCGGGTTCACCGGGGACCAGCTGGTCATGGATATTGTTCTCCTCAAAAAGATGCTCCTTGACCCGACGTTGTATCCGGATCACCCGGAAGAGGTGAAGTGGACGGAAACCCATATCTCCCTTGTCTTCCTGACGGGAACTTACGCCTACAAGGTGAAAAAGGCGGTGGACTTCGGCTTTCTGGACTTTACCTCCCTTGAAAAACGAAAGTATTACTGCGAACGGGAAGTGACGCTCAACCGGAGGCTCTCTCCGGAGATTTATCTGGGGGTCGTGGGGATAACGCTCGACAGGGAACGGGTCTCCTTGAACGGCGGAGGCGAAGTCATCGAATATGCGGTTCGGATGAAGCAGGTTCCTGAAGAACGGTTTCTGGACCGGCTCTTGAAAAAGAATCAGATTACATGGGAGATGATGGAGGCCCTTTCGGAAAAGCTGGTTCATTTCTACCGGACGGCGGAGACCAACGATCATATCAGGCGTTTCGCAAGGCCGGAGCGCATCAAACAGGATACGGATGAAAACTTCGAACAGACCCGGAAGTATGTCGGTGTCACGATTTCCGGAGCGATTTATTCAGAGATCCAGGACAAGACGGATCGATTCTTCGAGACCCGGGAGGGTCTCTTTCACCGGAGAATGGGCTCCGGTTTCATCCGGGATTGCCATGGAGACCTCCGCCTGGAGCATATCGTCTGGGGGGAGGAGATCGCGATTCTGGATTGCATTGAGTTTAACGAGCGGTTTCGATACACGGACGTGGCTGCCGATATCGGGTTTCTGACGATGGATCTGGACTATCACGGCCGCGAAGATCTCAGCCGGAGTCTCATCCAGACCTACATTCTGAAATCGGGGGATCGGGAGTTACCGGAGATCCTGGACTTTTATGAATGCTACCGTGCTTATGTGCGCGGCAAGGTCGAGAGCTTCAGACTGGAGGCCCCGGCCATTCCGGAGGAAGAAAAAAGGAAGCCATTCGGAGAGCCCGTGACTATTTCAACCTGTCTTATCGCTATGCTCAGAGATTCTGAGATTCGTGGAGGCGATGCATGCTCAAATCTCTCCTCAACCCTGAATACGTAAAGGCTGTCACCCGGCTTGTCAACCGGAGCCCCTACTTTGAACTCCTTTCCATGGAGGTCAAAGACCTCCGATGGGGGACCGCACTCATGGAAGTGGAGATCGAAGAGAAGCATCTCCAGCCCTTCAGGAATGTCCATGGCGGGGTCATGGCTTCCGTCGTGGATGCCGTGGTTTTCTGGGCGGTCTTTCCTCAGGTGGAAAGGGGGAAGGGGCTCATCACGGTTGAGATCAAGGTGAACTATCTGGCGCCTGTTCAGAAAGGAAAGCTTGTCGCGCACGGACAGAGCATCAAAGTGGGGAAAACACTGGCTCTGGGAGAAGCGAGAATTACGAACTCGGATGGGAAACTGGTCTCCCACGGAACAGCCACAATGATGATCCTGCCCGAGCTGAATCTTCCTGGAAGTGAAGATTTGCCTCCGGCGAGATAACCTTTTGACCGGCAAGTGGCCCGTAAGCCCCGGTCTTCAGGCCGGGGTCAAGGGGCACAATATAAATAAAAGTACCTTACCGGGAAGTCCTTCTACACACTTAGGACCGTCGAACGGCCCCGCCCTTTAGGGCGGAGAGCTTCACATTTGAGAGGGGTTTTCAGTTTCGCCGTGACGTCCTATGCGATTTTTTGGGCAAAGAAGGGAGGTATCAGAAACATGGACCTTGAAGCATTGGAGAAGTTGATTAGAGGCAGGCGTACGATCCGGAAATGGAAGGACGACGACGTTTCGGAGGATAGGCTCAAAAAGGGGATCGAACTGGCTACCTGGGCGCCTAACGGGGGGAATTACCAGGGATGGCATTTCATCGTTGTCAAGGACCGGGCCATGATCAGGATGATGGCGGGCGCGGTTCAGGCCGTTGCGGACAAGATCGCGTCTTGGCCGGAGGCCGCGCCCTGGAAGGAGGACGTTGAGCGGTATCGGAAGAATACGTCGGCCTTCAGGAATGCCCCGGTCTGTATCGCCGTGCTCATGAGTCAATACCAGAGCGTGGCGGACAAGATCCTGATGGCCCGGGAGTCTTTTGATCCGGAGGCAAGACAGATCCTGTCGTTTCGAAGGTCCGCTCCCACTTCCATCCAGAGTGCTTCGGCGGCCATTATGACGATGTTGCTCGTCTACCAGCAGATGGGCCTCGGGACGGTCTGGATGGCGGCACCCCTTCAGGCTAAGGCGGAGATTGAAAGCCTGCTGAACGTGCCTTCGGGGAAGTCCCTGATCGCGCTGGTCGCCCTGGGATACCCTGACGAGTCTCCCAAAAAGGACCGGAAACCTGTGGAACAGGTCTTATCCTTTATTCGCTGACGAGATACCCCCGGGAAAAGGCGAAAAGCAAGATGACCTCCTGAAGAAGTGGAGAAAAAGGGGGCTCGTGTCACTTTCACCCGGGGGGTGAAACGGATTCCCAAACGATACCCAGTTCCTGGTTGTTGGTTTCTGATCACTGATTATTGGTCATTGATGACGGGTTCTTGCTTCCCTTGCTTTTCAGGGGAGATTACCCTATAATTGGGACCAAATTGGTTGCGCAGAGCCTTTATTGGCCGGAACCCGGAAGCCTGCAAAGAACTCTAAACAACTTCTTTTCGGGTTTTTTTGTCTTCGGCCGAATTTCGAACGGAGTGGTTTGAAAGGTTGAGGTGCCGTCCGAAGAATTCGATGATCCCCTGACACGCTAAGCCATGCGAGGGGTTCCGAAGAGGAAACAAACAAACCCAAGGAGAAGAGATGAACAAAAAAATCTACGTCGCGAATCTTCCGCCCCAGGCAAGTGAACCCGAAATCAAGACCCTTTTTACCTGCGCCGGTGACGTCATGTCCGTTAAGATTGTGAAAGATTTCCAGACAGGTCAGCCGAGGGGGTTTGCGTTCGTGGAGATGTCCACTCAGTGGGAATCCAGACGGGCGGTCTCCATGTTGAATAAGAAGGAGTTCATGGGAAAAGAGCTGCTGGTCAAAGAGGCCAGAGTGGCCCGCAGTTTCCGCAGAAGGTAATCCGATTCGTTTTCGCTGCGGCCGTTTCGTTTATGTCTACGATATGTGACGTTTGAGTCTTCATCCTCTGCCGTTTGCCTTCTGAGGGCAAGTTTCCCCGTTGTCCCTCAATCCCTCCCTCGCCCACATTATTTCAAAGGTTTCAAAAGGTTTCATTGACGCAGTCCGGCAAAAGAGGTAAATTGCAGGCAAAGAGCCATTCCTCGCTTTGAGGCGAGCGACAAGATAGCCGGAGGGTGACCCATGAGTGAATCGGTAAGAGTTCGGCAAGAGGACGGAATCGCGGAGATTCTGCTCAATCGGCCCGATGCCTTCAACGCATTCAACCAGGAGATGGTTGTGCTCCTTCAGATTCCGCATTAACCTCAACGTTGCAAAAATATCGCCATGGCAGACCTGCCGGGGACGCTGGAATAAGCCTTGGAGCGGAACCTTTGAAGATCAAGCACGACAGTTCGTTACCTTTGCTGGACCTCATTTTCGGTGAAGTCCCATCCCTCCAATTTCAATCAAACCCGCATTCCAAGGCGTTGGAAGCGTTCCCGGCGGGTCTGCCAATGCAACTGTAAGGTTAAGGAAATCACAGGATCGCATGCCTGATCTCAAAGACAACATTCTTCTGATCGGCGGCGGAAAGACACCGCCGCCCCAAGGGATCCCACGATCTCGCCGCATACGCCTGACACTGACGCTATTTCCCGTACTATTTTGATACCTTGGCGTCCTCGATGATGACCGGATAGGTGTACCCCCCGCCGAAATCCCGGTCCAGGCGCACCGTGCCTTTTACCAGCACGGTATCACCCATAGCGGCCGAGTCCTGCGTTGTCGCGGTAATGTCATCGTCCCCCTTTTCACGGGATCCCGAACCGTCACGAAGGTGAATCCAGTTCTTACCCATGATCCCGGGGTTGTACTTAACAACTTTCCCGCGGACCTCGACCGTCGCGTCCTTGAGCGAGGATTTCGCGGAATAGATCTCCGCCACCGTCTTCCCGCTTGTCCCCCCGGCCTTTTTTACCTTGATTTTGGCGGCATCCGCCGGGGTATCGCTTACATTCGCATGGGGCCCCGCGATGTTCTGTGACGAGCCTACGGAAGGGCTGCCGTGGCCGCTGGCAAAATTCGAGGAGTCCGCCGCCCCTGCTCCCGCAAGCGTTCCGAAGACGATGTGGTCGAACTTCCGCTTGAGCGTCTTGCTCTCGAAGCCGTCCATAGGGATGGGATTGACGATCGTCACCTCCGAACCCTTTTTGACATTCGCCTTATTGACCGCGGCCCAGGTTTCGCCCTTGGGGGTCTTCAACCGCAGGTAGACATAGGATCCGGCATCGAGGGATTCAACCACTGTCCCTGTGAGAGGGCCAGATGTCGATTTGGCGCCGGGCTCTGCGCCGACACCTTTTGCGGGCTCAGGCGCCCTGGGTACCTTCTGGGATTGTGCTCCCGCCATTTCGGCAAAACCAACGACGATGATGGTGAGAAACAATATGAAAACGGTCACGGCTCTCATTACGTTCTCCTTTAATACGTTCATTTTTCTTGGATGGTTTGGGAATACGACAGATTGAATTTTAACCCACAATCTCCCGAATAGAAACTCTCTCATTCTCCTTTGTCTTAGAATTTCAAAAGCCATAGATCTGAAGATCTCGTTACAGTAGCTTGAGTTGTTATACAATGCAGCTTCAGCGGTTGCCATATTTCAATCTCCGTCCTCCTGTGAACGGGGCTGGAGTGCATGGGGCACCTCCTGGATTGATACGAATCGACCATAGCTCCTTTGAATATCTCACACGAATCTATCAATTTGACATTGATTGGGCCACCGATTATTATACCGAAGTTATCCGCGTCTGGTTATGATGAAAAGACTTTTGAGAGTGCGTTCTCATGTCCTGAGTTGTTACGAATGAGTCCATAATAGAAAAGACATGCTCTTAAGAAATCTCCCCTCGCCCCTCTTTGCCAAAGAGGGGTAATTCCTCCCTTTGTAAAGGGAGGGAAGGAGGGATTTGGTTTCCGGTGTCTACACAATGATGGACCGACTAATAATGACAGAGGGTCGCCCCAAAGTGTGACGAAGCCGCCGCGAGGAATCGTTGTATGTGAAACGCAGAACCTGGATAATCTTTTAGGGAGGTATGTTCATGACGGATCTTTTAGTGGATGAAAGGGATCAACGGTTCGTTCTTTTTGAGCAGTTACAAATCGACACGTTCTCAAAGTCTGAACTCTATTCTGAGTTCGACGCGGCGACATACAGCGAGGTTCTCAAACAGGCCAGGAAACTTGCGACCACCGCGATGATGCCGGCCAATGCGGCCGGGGATACCGATGGATGCCACTTGGAGAATGGGAAGGTCACCGTGCCGAAATCGTTTCATGAGCTTTGGCGCTTATGGAACGAGGGGGGGTGGCGGAGGATTGACCTTCCGCAGGAAATGGGAGGATACGGGATGCCTGTCATCGTCGGCATGGCTGCCAATGAATACTTTGAGGCGGCCAATCTGGCGTTTCAGACCCTTGCCGCCATGACGCGAGGCGTAGCTTTATTGATCGCGACCTATGGGACAGAAAACCAGAAGAAGAAATATGTGGAAAAGATCCTGTCAGGCAAATGGACCGGGACAATGGTGTTGACGGAACCAGGGGCAGGAAGTGATGTGGGCGCCGCGAAAACCAAGGCGGAGCGAAACCCCGATGGGACCCATTCCATCACTGGAAGCAAGATATTTATCACCGGAGGCAACACCGACCTACCCGAGAATATTGTGCACCTTGTATTGGCCAGGGTGAAAGGCGCTCCGGCCGGTACTCGGGGTCTTTCGCTCTTCATTGTTCCAAAGATCAAGGTCAATCCGGAGGGCTCTCTGGGGGAAGGAAACGATGTCACGACCGTCTCCATCGAAAAGAAGATGGGCGTGAAAGGGGCTCCCCTCTGTCAATTGAGTTTTGGGGATGAGGGGAGATGCATAGGCGAACTCATCGGAAAAGAAAATCAGGGCATGGCGATCTTTTTTACCATGATGAATGAGGCGAGGTTGATTAACGCTCGTCATGGGGTTGCAGTAGGCAGTACCGCCTATCTGCATGCGTTGGCCTATGCCAGGGAGCGGCTCCAGGGAACGGACATCGGCGCCCCCAAAGATTCAGGCCAGGTGCCGATTATCAAACACCCGGATGTCCGTCGCATGCTTTTGCACATGAAGGCGTATACGGAAGGCTTACGCGCACTCGTCTATTATGCCTCCTATTGCATGGACCGGGCAAGGATGTCTCAAAACAAGGAAGAGGGCCAGGAGTGGGAGAGGCGGACCGGGTTTCTCACCCCGATGGCCAAGGCCTACGCAACGGAGAAGGGTTTTCGGGTGACTCAAACAGCCATGCAAGTCTACGGTGGCTACGGATACATGAAAGATTATCCCATTGAGCAATTTCTGAGAGATGCAAAATTCATCTCCATCGGTGAGGGCACGACTGGAATCCAGGCCCTGGATTTGGCAGGCCGTAAGCTGGTCCAGGAGAGCGAAGCACTGCTCAAAGGCCACCTGGAGGATATAAGTAAATTCTGCAAAGAGAACAAGAATCACAGAACTCTGGCACGCGATATGGATATTCTGGAGAGCGCCAAAGAGGCCCTTTCGGATGTGTCCATGGCTCTTGTTAAAATTCATAAAGAGGATTTCCGTGTCCTTGCCCTTTATGCAACCCCGTACCTCGAACTTTTCGGCGATGTCACCGTCGGTTGGCTGCTGATGTGGCAGGCCGTGATTGCCGAAGGCAGGTTGACTGCTTTGGCCAAGGAGAAGGGGATCGAGACGGACGGGAGGCTCGGATTGGAAAAACTTGTGGCCGAAAATTCTAATGCAGCCTTTTACAGCGGCAAGCTGGCCTCCGCCCGCTACTTCGTAAGGACAGTGCTGAGCCAGGCAGTTGCCAAGGCTCAGGTCATAAAAGGGATGGATCGGACTGCCCTGGAGATTGCTGAGAATGCCTTTTGATCTTATCGAACGCCATGGCGCAGCGTTGAGAAAGCCGCCGGCCTGAACGGGTGTCTGGTGACATTTTCCCCATGAACTGTCGATTCGGTACGGCACATGACGGGCCGAGGTAATTCTGTTGATCGGGATTGGATTAATGCCAAAGGCTTTACCTTGCAGTTGGGTTTTTTTGCATCATTGAGGTTAATACTTCTACCTCAATGCATGGAGTAACTCTGCAAAGAGAGCCAGTCAGGGCCTCGGTTCACTTCCCGGCTGCCGCCTGACGGACGGCGTTCAAGAGGTTACCGACAAACCTGGATTCCTTCGCTTCCTGGAGTTTATTCGGAGAATCGAACTTCAAGGCGCTCATCGGGCACACGCGGACACACGCAGGTTCCAGAGCCGCTTCGACTCTCTCCATGCACAAATTGCATTTGTGCAATTTCCCGTTTTTGTCGTATCTCGGTACTCCAAAAGGACACGCCAGGGAGCACGTGTGGCATCCGATGCACGACTTCTTGTCAACGACGACCGCTCCGGTGCTCTCGTTTTTGGTAATCGCGCCGGTGGGACAGACAATCAGGCAGGGCTTTTCTTCGCAGTGTTTACAGGCAGCCGTAACATACCGAATGTTTGCCTCCGGGAATTCTCCCTCTTCCATCCTGTAGACCCTTCTGAAGGCCGGTTGACCTTTTTCAGGATCAAGGTCGTTCTGGTCCATGCAGGCGACCACGCATGCGCCGCAGCCAACACAAAGTTCCGTATCGAGATAAATGGTCTTTTCCATCGATGACATCCCCCTTTTCAAAGTTTCTCGACCTTGCAGAGACCGGATTTGAAGCCCGGAAAACCCGAAAGCGGATCCAGGTAATCGCTTTCGAATAGCACATTGACATCCGCTTCCCCATGACCGTGGTACATGTGGATGACGCCCGGCCGGACCATCTGCGTCAGGTTCGCTTTCACGACGATGGCGTCTTTGGGGGTGGAGAGGCGGATGCTGTCATCCTGGTCTATGCCGAGGCGCTTCGCATCGGCAGGATTCATGTCGGCCGCCGGGTGGTTCGGCCGCAGGCTCCTGATCCAGGAGAGGCGATACGTGCGGCTATGGACAAACATGGGAAGCCTTGAACCGGTGTTCAGCACAAACGGGTATTCCTGAGCCAGTTCGGGGGTGGACTCCTGACTGTGTTTGGAAGGCGTATAGACCGGGAGCGCTTCGAAGCCGGCTCTTTCTTCATATTTTTCAAGGACTCGCGACTTGAATTCCATCTTTCCGGAGGGTGTCTTGAACCCCGAGTTCAGGTATTTTCGTTCGGCCGGTTTCATGGGATTCGGTACAAACATGCCTCCCGGGTATTTCTTCAGTTCGGCGACGGACATGCCGCTCGGCTGAAGAATCCAGTCTAAGCTTGCCTCATAGCCGGCCTTAAGGAGGGGATCGTCAAGCCCGAGCCGCGCGGCCAGTTCGTAGATGATGTCCACGTCCGAACGTGACTCGTAGAGCGGCGGGATGGCCGGCTGGGTGAGGACGACGTATCCCATCGGGTAACAGCGAAGTTCGCTTCGTTCCACCGAGGTGCAGGCCGGCAGCACGATGTCGGCGTGTTTGCAGGTGTCCGTCATAAAGAGGTCAACGTTCACGAAGAGATCCAGTTTTTCCAGGCTGCTCAGAAGGCCTTTGGAGTCGGGCCACATCCGGTAGTTCATCCCGAAACCGATCAAGGCTTTGACAGGGTAAGGCTCCCCCGAGCGGATCTGGAACGGCAGATGCATGGCCTGAGCCTCCTCATCCACCGTATCGATCCAGACCGGAAACCGGTCCGTTCCGATTCTCGGGGCCATTTCCTTCCACGGCCTCGACTGGACAAATTCATGTTCCCGGGTCGGAAAGAGGCCGGGGATGTGCAGGAAGCTTGGGGGCAGTCACGATGTTGCCTCCGGCGATGTCGTAGTTGCCCGTGAGGCCGGCCAGGGCAAAGACGGCTCGGTAGTTCTGCACCCCATTGGTATGGTGTACGACCGGTGAGGCGCTCGGCATAATGGAAGCGGGTTTGGTGGATGCGTACATCCGGGCGGCCTTCCGGATCTTCTCGGCGGGCACCCCGGTTCGTTGTTCCCCGTGCTCCGGCGTAAACTGCCTGACATACTCTCTGTATTCTTCAAAACCGTACGAATAGTTGGCGACAAAATCCTCGTCGTAGAGCTTCTCGTCGATGATGACATGGGCCATGGCCAGAGCCAGCGCCCCGTCCGTCCCCGGTTTGACCTGCAGGTGAATATCCGCCAGCGCCGTGGTGGGCGTCTGTCTCGGGTCTACCACGATCAGCTTCATCCCCCTCTGCTCTTCCCTTGACGAGCGCCCTGGCGTTGCCCGGATTCGTGTGGCACGGGTTCGAACTCCAGATGAGAAGACAATCGGTGTTTTTCAGGTCCGGCCCCCCCGGAAGGCCAAAGGTGAGCCTCTGGGCGATGGCCGTCGCCTGGTGGCAGGTGCTCGATTCCGTCAGATAGTTCGGAGACCCGAAAGAGTGGGCGAGGCGTTTGAGATACGGCCTGAAGTACTTGGTATAACCGGAGAAGAAGGCGACGGACTCCGGCCCGCTCTGTCCCTTGATTTCATTGAATTTGGCGGCAATGGTGTCCAGGGCTTCATCCCACGAGATGGGATCGAATCTCCCCGAGCCCCGGGGCCCCACTCTTTTCAAAGGTTTCTTCAGACGGGCCTCATTATAAATGTACTGTCGGCTCGCCGCTCCTTTGGAACAGAGCGTGCCCACGCTGTACGGGTGTTCCCGGCTTCCCTCGACCTTGATGATTTTCCCGTCTTTCACGTACAGGTCAAGCCCGCACTGCGTCTGTGGATCACAGATCGTACAGATGGATTTTTTCACTTCGATCCCTGTTTCCGGACCAGGAATCTTCCCCCGCCATAGCTTCTCGATATCTTTATCTTTCACCTCTGTCGCTCCTCCCGTAAGATAAGACTGAACCCTCCGGCGTCCACTCCGATACAAATGGGTGAAGATCGCCTTCGTGACGGTCCGTACACTTCCTCCCCAGCTTAAAACCGGTTCATCACTCCCCACCCGCCTCCTCCTTTTTCCCCTTGCACAATATCGCGGTCTTTGAGAATGCATTCTTGAACATACGCGCGATCGTGCAAACAGTTTGTGTCCAAGGATGCCGCTCCAGCAAATTCGATTCCTAAGTCATCTCCTGTTGAAGGCGGAGACATGAAACACGCAGGGTCTACTCTGAGCCCGGGCAAAACGTGGATCAAGGCAAGCTCCGGAGTTCAGGGGGACCGATGGTCATTTCTTCTCTCTCTACGGGTCGCAAGCTCATTATAAATGAGTACATTGGTCCTATTCAACTGGAAAAACCTGAATTCGGGTCTTTTATAGACGGGCAACGGTCTTAAGAAGATGTGTTTAAAAAAATGTTGAACAAAATAATCCCTTGTGATAGAAAGGAGACGTTGTGACAAATTGCGGGTTTCTGGATTGCTGACAATCTAAGAGGATGCCTTCAAAGTGTTTTAGAACTTAGGAGTTTAACCTGAAAAAGGAGGATACCAACGATGACAGACAAAGCGGGTGAGAAGGGTACGAAAAAATCGGATTTGACCCGAAGAGAATTTATGAAGAAGGCCACTTATGCGGGAGCAGCCCTCACGGTGGGTTCGATGGCGAAGCCCGTCCGCGCTGCGGAGAAGCGAGACTACATCCTGATCGGCCGGCCGAATCCTACCTCGGGCCCCAACTCGGCCTTCGGAGAGGCGTCCCCTTGGATCGATGAACGAGCGCTTGCTGAGATCAACAAGGATGGAGGCATTTTCATCAAGGAGGCAGGAAAAAAGTTACCCGTTCGATTCAAGCTGGTCGATACCGAGAGTGACCCATCGAAGACGGGCGATGTGGCCTCGAAATTGATCCTTCAGGACAACGTTGATTTGATGGTTGTCCTCCACACGCCGATCACCGCGAATCCGACGAGCGCGATGTGCGAGCGGTATCAAGTCCCCTGTATTGTCTCCGATGCACCCGTCGAGTCCTGGCTCACGGGTGGACCTTACAAATGGAGTTACAACTTCTTCTTTACAGTGCCCCAGATCGTGGAATCCTTTATCTCGATGTGGGATAGTGTCGCTAATAAGACCAATAAGGTTGTGGGGGGCTTATGGCCGAACGATCCCGATGGCAAGATCTATGCCGAGATGTTTACAAAGCGGCTCCATGAGAAGGGGTACAAGGTGGTGGATGCCGGAAGGTTTCCACCGGGGACAATGGACTATACCTCGTTCATTAACCTGTGGAAGAAGGAGAAGGTAGATATCCTCATAAGCATACAACCCCCCCCTGATTTTGCAGCTGCCTGGCGCCAGTGCTTTCAGCAGGGGTTTATCCCGAAGGTTGCAACCGGTGGGAAACCGATCATCATTCCCTCCGCAGTTCAAGCCCTTGGCGGAAACTTGGCCAACGGGCTGACCGTCTGCGTCTGGTGGAGTCCCTATCATCCATTTAAGTCTTCTCTCGCCGGGTATAGTGCGAAAGCTCTCTGCGACGCCTGGACGGAGAAGACAGGAAGACAGTGGACACAACCCCTGGGTTTCGTATATGCCACCTATGAGGTTGCCGCCGACGTTCTGAAGAGAGCAGGGACTCTTGACAAGGAGAAGATCAGGGAAGCGATAGCCCAAACGAATCTCAATACCATCGTCGGACCGATCAAGTATAACGAGGAGCACTACTCGAGAACGCCAATGGTCGGAGGGCAGTGGGTGAAGGGCAAGAAATGGCCATGGGAACTGGAGATCGTTGAGAATGATCAGTTTCCTGAGATTAAGAAGACAGCGAACATGGTTTTTCCCATCCCCAAACCCTAAATCTATGAACCCCCTCGGAGATTTTTTGGACCGGGGGGGTTCTATCTCTGAAATCTCCTCACCAGATC
>CAVSVC010000018.1:0-120674 GCA_963731045.1 uncultured delta proteobacterium
AAATGGAATAAATACGAATTTTTCCCCGGGTTGTCTTTCCTTTTCATTTACACTGTAGTTAATACAATTGATGCGTTCGTCTTCACGTTTGCCCGTGCATGGTGTGTTTCTCGATGTTGCCCAGTTCGGGTTAATCCTGATTGCCATCGTTTTCTTTATTATCGGAATGCATCCTAAATATGCCCCGAAACTTGCATCGGGTATGGGCAAGCGCGATAACGAATATACATCCCAAGGTGAGTCGCTCATATCTATTCTCAAAAAATTCTGATTATTCTGGCAGTAATACACCAGCTCCAAATGTATCTTTTAAAGAAAAAGGAAATTACTGGACTGTGATCTCTTTTTTCCCGGCCCAGAGTCCATGGAGGTTGCAGTATTCGACGGCATGGATAGTTCCGCCTTTGGACAATTTCATCTTCAGGACAATTTCCAGGCTGGGCTGTAACGGGAGTTAATATGACTTTGGCGAGGACCACCGGGTTAAAAGCCCTTCCCTCCTCTTCAAGAGTTACCATGATCCACCATATCGAGTGTTCAACGGTGTTCGGGTGTGGCCCGACAGTAACTTTCAGATCAAAGGCTTCGTCTGGTTTTACTGGTACCGGTGCATCAATTTTTGGCGTATGACTTTCCCGTTTGCCGAGTGCTTCCCCGGCAGCGGCATCAAAGGTATAAATCAGGTTTCCGAATGCATGTTCAACCATATCATCATCTCATAAAATTCTTCCAGGGTCATTGATCGTCACTTTGTGATTCCCACGTTTCAGGGAATGAGGGGCGAATATCTGCGCACAGGTATGCGCATCTGTTAGGATCATGTATTCCCCTATATAATTTTTCGTGTATCGGCTACACGGTTCATGAGATACCAATTCTCGTATCCCGGTGGCTCTCCTGCACCCTGCAGAAAGTGTTATAGTGGAATTTTCCCCGCTCATCTGATACCCTCATTTTATCTTCCCTTATTACCATAACCAAAGATAATGATCCCGAATCAGTCCGCAGACCTCCTCACGCGTCTCAAATCAAACGCACCGGACTTCAGGAAAAACAGGTTTCATTGGTGCGGCAGGATTCTTCTGCGTTCATCAATGAGATGCAGGATGAAGAATCTGAACCTCCAGCCATCGAATCTGTGGAAATTACCCGTGGACTGCGGGGTTATTGGATAGCGGTCCGGAAGCAGCACCAGATAAGACCGTCCTTTTTTTCCATGGCGGGGGTATTAATCTCGGGTCAACACGGGATCATCTGGGATTGTGTATCAGGATTGCCAAAGCCGCACGGGCCCGTGTCTTTCGGTCGATTACCGGCTGGCTCCCGAACATGTATTCCCCGGCTCCTGCAGAGGATGCCATCACGGCATATAGAGTTTACCCTCCTTTCTCACGGTATCCCGTCACACGGATAGTACCCACAGGTATTTCAACGGGGGAACACTGCTATGGAATGTGTTGTTCTGCACGTGACCAACACTTACCCCTTCCGCCGGGCAGGGGTCTGCATGTCTCCTGTTGTAAACATGCTTTTTGACGGCGAATCGGTGACAAAGAACTTGATAATGACTGGCTGACCCCGCCACAACTCAATGCGATCCGGGACGTTTTACCTTGCCGGGCATGATCCCGAAGATCCCCTTGCCTCCCCCGTTCACGCCACGCCTTTCCGGCCTCCCCCGGCTCTATATCCAGGCAGGAACACACGAACTGTTATTATCAGATATTGCCGCTTTTGTAGACAAGGCACGATGGGCAGGCGTCCCTGTCCGGTTTGAGGCACTCTGGGAGGGGATGTTTCACACTGGCAGGCATTTGCCGACAAGGTACCCGAAGGAGAACAGGCAATTAACCTTGTCGGGGCATTTATCCGCGGTGCTCGCCCGGTGAACCCAATCCGGGTCTCGTTTTATCCGGTAACAGGGAGGTCGGATAACGGGATACAGGGCAATCATCAAGCCCGTCAGTTTATTGCTGTGATGATCTCCGTAAACGGGGCAGGGACTGTATATCAGGGATTAAAAAAAATTCACCGTTTTCTGCCGTTTCTTCTGTCTTTACATGCATCTGTATCCGGAGCTATCCTTTCCTGTATTAATAACCTTCATCTCATCTCACATCCCACTCGGATCCTATGTTTGAAAGTATTGGCAGGAGTATCGATCTGGTAAAGACGGGATGGAATATCCTGATGGAAAATAAAAAACTTCTCGTATTTCCGGTACTATCTGGCCTGGTGACGCTGGTTGTCATCCTCACCTTTGCCTGCCCCTCTTTTGCTGAGGTTTTCATGGGCCTGACATCCGCAGGGTCGGGTCTCTTTATTGCGATCCTGTTTGCATTTTATGCAGCGAGCTGATTTGTGGTTATTTTCTTCAATACAGCACTGATAAGCTGCGTGAATGCCATCTGAACAGCAGGGAGATGTCCATAAGTGAAGGAATTGCCAATGCTTCACGGCACCTCCCTGCCATTCTTGCATGGGCACTCATCTCTGCGACTGTCGGGATCATCCTGCATCTCATCGAAAGGCGGGCCGGCCATTTCGGGCGGATAGTTACCGCGCTCGTCGGGGATGTCTGGAGCCTGGTAACCTTCTTTGTTGTTCCGGTCCTCGATCCTTGAGGATAAGGGAGTGGTTGACTCGGTAAAAGAGTCCGTATCACTCATAAAAAAGACATGGGGTGAAAGTATTGTGGGTCCGGATCTTATCATGCTCATATTTGTTGTAATGGGTTTTATTGCTGCAATTGGCGTGCTGGCAACACTGGCCCTTGGAAATATGATTGTCTTTGGTATTGCACTGGTTCTTTTCCTCATCTTCATTGTCGTTATTGCAGTTATTGCTGCAGTTATGCAGGGCATCTTTGTCACGGCTCTCTATTCCTACGCACGGACCGGGTGATTCCTTCAGCGTTCAGCAGGGATCTTATCCAGCATGCATTTGTCCCAAAACAGGACGGGCCGGGAAATATCTGAACGAGTTCACACCCGTTCATTTTTATCGCACTCCGAACTCCTTTTTTGTCACCAGCGGTCACGTTGTTGTTTTCCGTTTTGTTTCACTACTCATTATCTTTGGAAATTCACCGAATGATGGGAAACAGACTCACGCGCTCCTGGGGCGTCATGACCAGGCTTACATCTGCGTTGCTATGAGTCTGCGAACGGATTCGTGAAAGGAACGGGGGCCCGGGATGGGAATTCCGAACGGATATCCAGAGAGATTGTTAAAAGAAATTATCCAATACCTTTACTGTTCCTGACTTCCAACCCCCTAATATGGAGAAGAATGCAGCATGGGAACGCTTCCCCGAAATTGACAACTGACGAGAGCCTTCGGTCTCTTGGTGCCATGAAGGGAAGTATGCTCGATATCCGCATGCTGGATGGATCACGGAGATATGACGTCGAAGTCTACTTATTTTTCGAGAGAAGACCTTGCACGTACCAGGACCCTGGAATCCGTGCTGGAAGAATTTAACGGTGCCGGAGTACGGACGTCCCTACATATCAGTCGGAAATTTCCTTCGTTTTACCCGTGAAAATGACCCGTCATTCGAAAAGACCATGCGGGACTTTCCGCTCGTGATCGAGGTCGTGAATACCGGGTCGATGGAGTTCACCCGATGTGGAACACCTGTTCGTTTCATTACGGGCTGATGCCGTTTCTCGATGAAATGGATATCGATGCTGATTCCGGTTCGTTGACCGGATAGTTTCGCGTCATCGGTTCCCCCGATTCCTTTTAATCCAATGAAACAAAACGGGAGATTGAACGATCTCCATGGACCGCAAATCACCGAATCCCTCCCTGAAGCGCGAACTTGGCCTTTTTGAAGTAACGCTGTCAGGTGTGGGGATTATCCTGGGAGCCGGCATCTACGTTCTTATCGGTCAGGCTGCAGGACTTGCAGGAAATGCGCTCTGGCTCGCATTTGGACTTTCCGCGATCATGGCTCTCCGGACCGGGTTGAGTTACGCAGAACTCTCCTCCATGTTCCCGAAAGACCGGAGCAGAATATGACTACGTCGCGAATGCATTCAATACACGTCTTGCCTTTGTCATCGGCTGGCTGGTTTTCCTTTCGGGGGTCCTCGTTGCTGCCACGGTTGCACTGGGGTTTGCAGGGTATTTCGCAGCCCTGACCAGCGTCCCGCTGATAATCTCTGCAGTTGTTCGTGCTCGTGCTGCTGACCGCCCTTCTCGGGTATGGAGTAAAAGAGACTGCCCGGGTTGCGGTGATCTCAACGCTCATAGAGGCATCAGGACTTGTCCTCATTATTGCAATAGGCCTGCCACATCTTGGGAGTGTTAATTACCTGGAGATGCCCCACGGTCTATCCGGGATCTTTGCCGCATCAGCCCTGATCTTTTTGCCTATCAGGGATTTGAATCCATGGTAAAATTTTCAGAAGAAACACGATCGCCGAGGCCCACGGTTCCCAAAGCGTTGATCCTCGCTGTCGCTATCTGCGTTATCTTCTATATACTGGTTGCCCTTTCCGTGGTATCTGTAATGGGATGGCAGGAGTTGTCGGTTTCCACAGCCCCGTTCTCGATATCGTATCCGGTACGCTCGGTCGGGTGCTGCAATCCTTATCGCGGTTGTTGCCCTTTTTGCAACGGCCAATACCGCCCTGATGTCCATGTATGCATCATCACGGATCCTTTACGGGATGGCAGGATCGTCCCGTTTAACCGCTCGCTTTGCCAGGGTCCACCCGGCGGCGAACACCGTGGACTGCCATAGCATTCTGCGGTGTCCTCTCGATCGCTCTCCTGTCTCCGGTGATATTGCCTTTATTGCCAACGTGACCAACTTCACCCTCTTTGTCACCTTCATCGTGATCAATGCGGTGGTCATTTTCCTGCGGTATCATTCCCCGGTATCCCCACGACCTTTCCGAATTCCACTCTCGATTGGGAGGTTTCCCCTGATCCCTCTTGCCGGGATGGTGTTTTGTATCTTCCTTCTTTTCCAGCAGGATTTACCCGTGCTTGGTTTTGGCGTAGTGCTCACCGTAGTCGGCATAGTGCTTCTGGTTATTGCGGAATCCCGTGGTGTTAGAAAAGCCTGACAAAGCCTTTCCGACTCATTTATTAAAAAAAATGTCTAACCTGAAGTACCGGGTCCCGTGTCCGGGAAACGGCGGAGCTAACACTATGGCAAAAAGAACCCGGGGCATACATCTGGCAGTTTGTTATTGGTCTTGGCTTCATTTCCGGAGTCTGGACAGCGATCGGCATCGATCCGGCTGGCGAGTGATCCTGAATGTTGTGGGGGATATCATCGGGACGTTATTCGCAATCCCGGGTTCCGGGCCCTTTCTTATTATCCTGCCTTCGGTCCTGCTTGTCATCTCTGTCATCGGGGCTTACCGCAGGGGAAGAGTGCTGGGTCTCATCTCCGTTATCGTAGCCTATATTTCAGGACTTGTCATCCTTGTCTCACTCATGACTTCAGTCATCCTGCTCATTATCGCGGTCATTAGCGGGTATCTCGCAACCAACCGGCGCATGAGAAAAAAACTGACGGGGATATGACCTTCATCTTTTAAATTCAAGCAGGACAAACTGATAAGAACATGAGCATGTTTCCTAAAAAGAATCTTTTTTCGGTATTTGATTCCTTTCTCCCCAGCAAATACCTTCTCAAATTCAGGAAATTCATTTTTTTTGAGTCATTCCTGGGAAACGATATTGCCAAACCGGGGCCGGCTTTTCCCACTATGGCAGTCAGGATCGCAAAGAGTTTGCAAAGTCGTTAAAAAAGATTCGTTCCGAAACGGAACTGCTTCTGGAAGATATTGAGGCATACAACATCTACATGGCCGTAAGGCAGACGCAGAAAGTGCCGGGGGATATTGCTGAAGTTGGTGTGTATAAGGGAGGTTCGGCAAAGACTGTCATCTGTTCGGCAAAGGGAGAAAAGCACCTCCATCTCTTCGATACGTTCGAAGGCCTGCCAAAAGTTGAGGATATTGATATGGTCTGGCCTTTTTACGAGGGTAAGTTTGCCGCTTCGTACGATCTCGTGAAAGATTATCTGAAAAATGACAATAATGTGTTTTTCTATAAAGGCATATTCCCCGCCACATCAGATCCGGTGAAAGAAAAAATATTTTCCATCCTCTTATCCTGCTCTTCTGTCTGATCGGGGTCTACAGTGTGAGAAATTCCGTGGTGGATATCTATCTGATGATCCTTTTCGGCGTCATGGGTTACTTCATGCAGAAACTGGGTTTTGAACCCGCCCCAATGGCGCTGGCTTATGTTCTGAGTCCCATGCTGGAAACGGGTTTACGCCAATCCCTCAATATTTCCGGAGGGAGTTTCTCGATCTTCTTTTCCCGTCCGATCTCCATGGCCTGTATGGTGCTGGTGGCAGGTCTCGTGGCGTTTCAGATCTACGCCCACTTCAGGCCGAGGCCCGGGGCTAAAGCAAAAGAAGCTCCATAGAGCCGGGGAAACGAATGCGGATGGTCTTCGAAGAAGAGCGGCGAATGAGCCCAAGGATTCACTATCACTATCACTATCACTTGAAGGAGGAAATCAACATGAAAAACAGACCGTTCGTCATCGACATGCAGGCCCACTACATCCCCCCTGAGGCGCTCAACTGGTCCGGAAAACAGAGGAATACGATTATACCATTGGGTTGAATAGACTGGTGAAGGCCTACGGGATGATCACGAACATCGACACCCATCTGAAATGGATGGATGCTTCGGGGATCGATATGCTCATCCTGAGCACCGCAGCCTTTTCTGCGAATGGATACCGCTTCTGCAAGGTTTGCAATGAGGGTTACGCGAAAGTCGTCAAGGAGCACCCTGATCGATTCCGGGCGATGATTCAAGTGTATCCCTTTGATGGTAAGAGGAAGAACGAGGATGAAATCAAGCGGGGAGTCGAGGAACTCGACCTGCGGGGGATTGCGGTCGTCTCGTCCTATCAGAGGATGACCATTGATTCACCGTTGATGGATCCGATCTATGAAATGGCACTGAAGTATGACATGCCCGTCTACGTCCACCCTACCATCAGGAACAAACTCTGGGGAGGAGAGCGTTACGACCTTTTCATGATGCTCTCAAGGGAGTATGACATTGCGAAGTCCTTTCTGGAGATGGTCTACGGCGTACTCCCGCGATATCCGGAGTTGACGCTTATTTTTGCCCACTTCGGCGGCGGATTGCCCGCCCTCAAGGGGAGGATGCTGGCCTGGCATCAGCCGAAGGATTTTCCGCTGCCTGAAGGAGAGCGGGGCCATGGCTTTTCCGTTGATCAGGCCAGGAAACTGGGTCTCGTGGATGATTTTGAATCGAGGCTGAAGAAGATCTATTACGATTCAGCAGGGCTCGGCGGGTGGCTTCCTGTGATGAAATCGGCCTTTGAGACACTGGGGGCAGGCCACATCTGCTTCGGGACGGATTATCCCTATGAGCTGAGGGAGCCGAAGTATCTCCGGAAGATCATCCGGGATATCGGTCAAATCGACGTTCCGGAGAGAGACAAGGAGAAATTTTTCAACGGCAACCTGAAGAAGCTTTTTCAGATTAAGTGACTCTTTAATGTTGTTTTCCGTTCGGCGGTTGGGCGTGTTTCCAAACCTTTACAAAGCGGTCATTTGACATGTTTATGGGTATGAAGCGACTTCACTTGGGGTGAGATCTGGCATCGGGTTGGAAAGTGGGTGGCTAACCGCTTAAAGGTACCGCTATAAAGGTTTTCCAGCACACTCAACCGCCTTCGGTCGCTTTTTCACCTGGGAGGTAAGCAGGCGGAGAGGGCGGCAGAGAAAAGGGCCGCGGATGTGCATCAATCCACCGAAAAGGAGGAGATTATGAGCAATGACGGAAGGAATTGGAAATGGATCAGGGTGATGGGACGCGCCTCAGGAATCGTGTTGGCTGTCTCTTTGATTATTCTTCTCTCCGCAGGGGTGTCGCCGGGTCAGGGGACCTTCGATCCCAATGCGAAGACGGTGGAACAGGCCATCGAACTGGTGGTCATGGCAAACCGGATTCTCTCCAATGAGGGGATCTTCGACTACCTTGGACACGTGAGTGTGAGAAACCCCCAAAACCCGGGGACCTTTTTCATCTCCCGCGGCATTGCACCCGAAACAGTGACCAAGGCGGACATCCTGGAGGTCGATCTGGACGGGAAGGTCCTGACCCAGACCCCTTTCCGGCCCTACTCGGAGCGGATCATCCACGGAGCGATCTACCGGGCGAGGCCGGAAGTGAACTCCGTCATTCACGCTCATCCGCCGCAGATCGTGACCCTTTCGGTTCTCAACATCCCGCTGCAGATCATTGCCCACCCCGCCTCCATCTTTTACGAAGGCGTGCCCGTCTATGACGAATATGACTTTGCTTCCCCGAATTCGACAGGGATGCTCGTGCAGACCAAGGCGGAGGGGGAACGGGTGGCTCGAACTCTGGGCAAGTCCGTGGCTGTGATGATGCGGGGCCACGGCTTCAACGTGGTGGGAAAGAGCGTTCCTCACGCGGTGCAGGCGGCCATCAATCTGCGGGACAATGTGGTGATTCAGTTGGCTGCCATGCAGTACGGCAAGCCAAAGGGGCTCACGTACGAAGAGGCCAAAACAGCGGCCACATCGCTTTCGGGTCCCGAACGGGCGTGGAACTACTGGGTGGTACGGGTCAGAAAGGCCATGCCGGATATGAAATGATCGGGTGAGAGTGTCGACATGGTTATGAGGCCCTATCATGGCAGCGGAAAATACCGGGTGAAGAGGCTGAACATGAGGGGGACGGAGAGAATCGAGAAGATGAAACTGGACAGGATGAATTGATTCGTAATCGACGCGTTTCCGCCCTGACGAGCCGTCTCGATGGGTATGCCTGTAATCGGCGGGACAGCGCTTTGAAGAAAGATGATCAGCGCGATGGGGTAGGCCGGGCGTGCAAAAACGAGTATCGCAATGAAGGCGAGCGGAAAGAGGAGATTCTTCATGAGGACGAACTTGATCATCTCCTTCACGTAAATCGGTCCCTTATTCTGAAAATCCAGATATAAGCTGCCTCCGAGGATCAACATCAGCAGGGGCAGGGACATCCCGCCGAGGATCTGAAAGACGTTTAGAAGAAAAGTCGGTAAATAGGTTTCCGCTCCGGTCAATTTGATGGCGGCGGACAGGACCGTTGCAAGAAGCACCGGATTGATGATCCTTGCCAGTTTCCTGGGGCTTCTGAGCGGGTCCTCCCCGGCATTCCCCCCGGTCCTAACGTCCTTTTTCCTGAAGAAGAGATGATTCGTACTGAAATAGAGCGATGGGTGAAATGCCATAAAAACGAAGAGGATGGAGACGTAAGGGGTAGAGGGGCCGAAGATCCCGCTCAGGACAATAAGGGGGAAAAAAATCCCGTTCTGAAAGAAGAGGCTGAGGGCAAATTCCCTCCGCGTGGTTTTATCCGATGCAAACATCGCCGCCAGGCTGAAGATCAGTGCGATTGCTGAAAAAAGTAGCCACCACAGCGGATATTGCCACCAGTCGGTGGAAGAGGACGGGGAAAACCGTGTGATGATGTTGGCGAAGACGATACAGGGTAACGCAATGTCGATGGCCAGGACCGCCAGAAACCGGAGAATATCCTCCGGGATGATATGTCTCTTGATGATCCAGAATCCCAGGACCCCGATGGCCAGCAAGGCGGCGACGGACTGAAGGGTGACCTCAAAAACATGCATCTCGAAGGTATCCTCGGAGAAGAGAAACTCGTTTAGAAAAATACTATCCTATTGCCGCCGTTTGTCAAGGTCCGGACAGAAGGGTTGGTTTGCAAAAAAGACCCTTAACCTTTTCAGAAGGGCTGCTGTGCCGTCAAAAAAGTGCTTGTTTTGTCATGGCCTTAATGGTATAAGGGAAGATAATGTAAGATTACACATATCGATGAGGAGGTGTCGGACATGGCAGTTTCATTGAAACCGGTGGTTAAGGTGAGTGACAAGTTGAGGGATCTGTTAAACAAGGCGATTGCCAGGGAGATTCAGGTTTCCATCCAGTACATGTGGCAGCATATTGAAGTGATGGGCGTAAAGGGTGTTGCCGTGCAGGACAAATTCAAGCAGACGGCCATTGTCGAGATGAAGCATGCGGAAAAAATTGCTGAAAGGCTCTGGTATCTTGAGGGTGTTCCTACCACCAAACCTGCCCCGATCGAGATCGGGAAGAGTCTGAAGGAGTTCCTGGAACTCGATACCCAGGCGGAAGTGGAAGCCATTGAAATGTACCGGCAGATTATTGAGATGGCAAACAAAGAGGGAGATGTCACAACTGCCTTCATGTTCAAGGAGATTCTCGAAGACGAAGAGGAACATCACGACCTCTTTACAACCATGCTCGAGGAAGTCTAACTGACCGCCCCAAACCGGTTGCCCGCTATGTGAGTCTCATCCGATTTCGGAATGCGGACAATGGTATTTTTTGTCTTCAGTCTTCGATTCCCGGACTGGGGGGAAACCGCAGGATTCAGGGAAAGAGAAAGGAGAAAGTATGAATCAGAAAGTGATCGATCTGCTCAATGAGGCCCGGTCCAGAGAACTCGGGGCCATCGCCCAATACATGATTCACCACTACGAGCTGGAAGATCAGGATTTCGGGAAGCTGGGTTCAAAGATAAAAGAGATTGCCATTGCCGAGATGAAGCACGCGGAACAGCTGGCGGACAGGATTCTCTTCCTTCATGGGGAACCGACCTCCAAGCCGGACGGGGCTCCCAAGAAGGGACAGCAGATGACGGAGATGCTGGCGACGAATATCGGCCTTGAATCAGCAGCCATCAAGATGTACAACGAGGCCGCCCTGGTCTGTGCCGCTGAGAAGGATCAGGTTTCAAAGGCGTTGTTTGAAAAACTTCTCGGCGAGGAAGAAACTCATTTCAACGACTTTGAGAATATCAAAGATCACATCGAAAAACTCGGTTCCGCCTACATAGCCACTCTGGCCGGCTGAGATTGAGATATTTTGAGAAGACGGACTCCGAAGGGGCGGGTTTTCTTACCCGCCCTTTTTTGTCGATGGTCGCTATTTGGAAAAGATCATCTTCAGCGAAATGAGAAGCAGCGCGATCCCGAATATCTTTTTCAAAACAACATTGGATAATCCAATCGCGAATTTTGCACCGATCAAGCCTCCCACCAAGAAACCCAGGCAGATCAGAGCCCCGATCTGCAGATCAACGTATCCATGCTTGTAGTAGGTCCAGGCGGCGAGAATTCCGATGGGCGGAACCAGCAGGGTCAGCGTGGTGCCCTGAGCCAGGTGCTGAGGAAATCCGAACAGAAAGACCAGGGCAGGAACAATGATCACTCCCCCGCCGATGCCGATCAATCCGCTGAGGCTTCCTGCGACCAATCCTAAAAGCAGATAAAGAACCATGTGAGTCATTTCTCGCTCCTTTTCTTTACCGGAACGTGCCCCGTAAGCCCCGGTCTTCAGACCGAGGCTTACGGGGGACAATATAATTGAGAGTACCTTGCCGGGAAGTCCTTCAACACACTTAGGACCGTCGAACGGCCCCGCCCTTTAGGGCGGAGAGCTTCACTCCGGGACGGCGTGAAAGCAGGCTTTTCTTCGGGATAGATTATCCCTGTGCAGGTCTTCTTCGTTTGTTGAGATAGTAAAGGACCGGCACGGTCATGCGGGAGAGGAAGAGAGAGGCCACCTCTCCGGCCATGAGCGAAATGGCCAGTCCCTGGAAGATCGGATCGAAGAGGATAACCCCTGCACCGACGATCACGGCAGCCGCCGTCAGAAGCATGGGCCGGAAACGGATGGCCCCGGCATCCACGACGGCCTGATCAAGAGGGATCCCCTGCCTGAGCCTCAGCTCGATGAAATCGACAAGGATGATCGAATTCCTGACCACAATCCCCGCTCCCGCGATAAACCCGATCATCGAGGTGGCGGTAAAGAAGGCCCCCATGCCCCCGTGAGCCGGCACAATGCCGACCAGCGAAAATGGAATGGCCGCCATGATCGTGAGTGGGACCCTGTAGGATTGAAACCATCCCACCACCAGGATATAGATGAGGACCAGGACGACGGCAAAGGCAATTCCGAGATCCCGGAAGACTTCATAGGAGACATACCATTCCCCATCCCACTTCATCGAAAGCCGGTCCGTCACGAAAGGTTGACTGGAAACATAGCGTTTCATCGGGTACCCGTCGGGAAGATGAAGGCCGTCGATGGCGCGGTTAAGCTTCATCATGGCGTAAAGGGGACTCTCTTCTCGTCCTGCCACGTCACCGGTGACGTAGACGACCGGCATCAAATTCTTGTGGTAAATACTCTTGTCCAGTGTTTTCTCTTCCACCCGGACGAGCTCGTTCAAAGGAACGAGGTTGCCGGTTTGCCCCATCACCCTGATCTCTTTCAGATTGCCGAGGTTCGATCGTTTTTCCCTGGGCAAGCGGAGAAGGATCGAAACATCTTCTTTCTCCTGGGGCTGGTGGAGTAATCCCGCATTCATTCCCCCAACTGCCATCCGGAGCGTTGCGGCGACTTGTTCCACGGAAACTCCGTTCAGAGCGGCCTTTTCCCGGTCTACGGCAAAATGATACTTGATCTGATCTTCCTCGACGTACCAGTCTACGTCGACCACCCCTTCTGTCCGGTCGAAGATGTCTCGAACCTGGCGGGCAATGTCAATCTGGCGCTGATAATCCGGGCCGTAGATTTCGGCCACGAGGGTCTGCAAGACCGGAGGCCCGGGCGGAACTTCGGAAACCTTCACCCGGGCATCGAACTTTCTGGCAATCTTCTGTATTTCCGGGCGAATCCGTTTGGCAATGTCATGGCTCTGTGCTTTCCTTTCGCCTTTGGGTGCAAGATTGACCTGAATGTCGGCCACGTTCGGTCCATTTCGCAGGAAATAGTGGCGGACAAGACCGTTGAAATTGTAAGGGGAAGAGGTCCCAGCATACATCTGATAGTGGGTCACTTCGGGGACCGTGGAGATGTACTGTCCGATCTCGCGCGTCACGGCCGCCGTCTCTTCGAGTGTCGTTCCCTCCGGCATATCGATGATCACCTGGAACTCGCTCTTGTTATCGAAGGGCAGCATCTTGATCCGAACCCACTTGACGGCAAACAGGGAGAGGGAAACGAGAAGAAGGATCAGGACACCGCCGAGAAACAGGGTACGCCAGACGGAGCGGTGAATGAGGGCACCCATGACCCGACGGTAGAGGAGGGTCATTCTTCCCTCCCGGAATGGCCTGCCTCGGCCTCCCGCTTGAGAAGCCGGAGACTGGCCCAGGGGGTGACGATAAAAGCCACCAGAAGAGAGAAGACCATTGCCGCGGAGGCGCCTACAGGGATGGGCCGCATGTAGGGGCCCATCAACCCGCTTACAAAAGCCATGGGCAGGATGGCGGCGATGACCGCAAAGGTTGCCAGGATGGTGGGATTTCCCACTTCGTCGACCGCTTCTATGGCAACCTCTTCGACTGGGCGGTCCCGGTTTTCCGGCAACCGATAGTGGCGCACGATATTCTCGACCACCACGATCGCGTCGTCCACCAGAATGCCGATGGAGAAGATCAGCGCAAAGAGGGTGACACGGTTCAAGGTGTAGCCATAGAGATAAAAGGTCGCAAGGGTCAGGGCAAGCGTGACCGGGATTGCGATGGCCACAATCCCGGATTCGCGAAATCCAAGGGTCAGCCAGATCAGGACAGAGACGGAGAGAATGGCGATCATCATGTGGAGGAGCAACTCGTTCGATTTCTCGGCTGCCGTTTCTCCATAGTTTCGCGTGACGGTGAGCTGAATGTCGCGTGGAATCATCGTCCCTTTCAGGAGACCGACCTTTTCAAGCACCCGGTCCGCAATGTGAATGGCGTTTGTGCCTTTTCTCTTGGAAATGGAAAGGGTGACCGCAGGCATCGCAGTGGAGGCCGCGATGGATGCCCCCGAGGTCTTCTCCAGGCCCGCCGAGGGCCCCTTTCCGAAGAAGACGTAATCGGCCGGTTCTTCCGGTCCCTCTTCGATCCGGGCGATGTCGCGAAGAAAGACCGGACGATTTCGGTGAACCCCGACAACGACGTTCTTCAAATCCTCCACGGAACTCAAAAACTGCCCTGTCTCGACCAGAAACTCCCGGTTTTGGGCCGCGAAACTTCCCGACTGAAACTGCTTGTTCGTCTGCTCCAGCAAGGGAAGGAGCGAGGCCGGCGCAATGTGGTAGGCGGCCATTTCGGCTTCATCGAGAAGGACCCGGACCTGCCTCCGCTGACCGCCGATGATCTTGACCTCGGAGACATCATCGACTTCCTTGATCTGGTCGTGAATCTGGGCCGCGACACGGCGAAGCGTGAAATGGTCGTAGCGGTCTCCCCAGAGGGTCAGGGCAAGGATGGGAACGTCGTCGATGGAACGGGGTTTGATCAGGGGCTGGCTGGCCCCCGGAGGGATCAGATCGAAATTGGAGAACATCTTCTGGTTGAGCCGGACGATGCTCTGTTCTTCATTCTGGCCGACATAGAACCGGACGACGGCCATCGCGTATCCCGGAGAGGAGGTCGAGTAGACGTACTCCACGCCCGGAATTTCCCGGATCAGCTTCTCCATGGGTTTGGTGACCCGCTCCTCCACCTCCTTGGCCGATGCGCCCGGCATTTGAACGAAGATGTCGATCATCGGGACGATGATCTGGGGCTCTTCTTCCCGGGGGAGAAGCAGCACGGCTCCCGCGCCGAGCAGGATAGCCCCTGCAATGATCAGCGGGGTCAGTTTGGAATTGATAAAGGAGTGTGCGATCCTTCCTGCAAACCCGTATCCGTCTTTCATTCTTTCAGCTCCGCCCGGTATGTGTAATTCTCAGCTTCTTCCCTGAAGTTCAACCCAATAGTGAAAGGAAATATCTTCGGAGGCTGATCAAAAAATCTCAGATGCAAGGCGCCCCTGCTGCGGCAGGCAGGCGAAACTCTGACGCCGTAAGGGCGTTATATATAACGCCCCTACAGATGTACTCCGCAATGACGAAGAGTGAGAGCAACGCCGCAGATGAGTTTTTTTCATCAGCCTCCTATTGGATGCGGTTTCCCTCGCTAACCTTTTCGATTCCCTGAATGATGATTTTCTCTCCCTTGTTCAGTCCGGAAAGAACTTCGATCCGGTCGCCATAAAGCTTGCCGGTCTGAATCAGACGGGTTTGAACGAAACCTCCGTCCCCCACGACGTAGACGCTGGTGAGCTGGCCCCGCCGAATCACGGAGGATGGAGGGATCAAGAGGTTCTGTTTTTCTCCGGTCACAAAGCGGGCCTTTCCGTAAAGACCGGAACGAACGGGTCTCCGGTTCTTTGTCTTTCCGGTTTCCGGAAGGTCGATCCTGACGAGATACGTCCGGCTCGATGGATCCACCGAAGGGACGATTTCAGTCACTCTGGCAGGGACATCCTTTATTTCCAGGGCATCGATCCGGATGTGAACCGGCGCTCCCATGCGTATGTTTCCGACCTGAGATTCTTCGACGGAGACCTCAAGCCTGTATTGAGTTTGATCTTCCAGGGTGAGAAGAGGGGTTCCCGGCGCCGCGAGCATGCCCGGTTCCGACCCTTTCTGGACCACGATCCCTGAGATGGGCGAAGTGATTCGTGAATAGCCCAGAAGAATTTCGGCGTGGGATACCTCGGCCTTGGCCTGATCCATTCTGGCAATAACCTGCTTTTTCTTCGCTCCCAGGGCGTCGAGCCCTTTCTGAATTCGATCCAGTTCCGCTTCGGCAACCTTATTCCTTGCCTCCACCTCTTCGAATTCCTGCTGACTGACCGAACGCCGTTCCAGCAGATCCCTGTAGCGGATGAAGGTGGCGTTCGTCAGGACCCTGTTTGCCTCTGCGGCATTTTGAGCTGCCTCGGTCGCCTGAGCGTTCCGTTCGATCTCTTCCACAGCCTCGATGCCCTCCCGAAGCCCGGCCTGGGCCTTCAGGAGCTGGGCCTTGATGTCCCGGGCATCGATTTCAATCAGGAGCTGACCCGACCGGACGATATCCCCCTCGCGGACATTGACGGCGGTAATCTGTCCGAGGATTTTGGAAGAGAGAACCGTGGTCATCTTCGACCGGAGCGTGCCGATGGCTTCATAATCGACGGCTACGGAGGAGGGTTCCACCGTCTCAGTTCCCACCCCCTGAACTGTCCGGACCGGCTGAACGGGGACTTCTTCCTTCTTTCCGCAGGCGAGGATCAAAAAAGCAGTCGAAAACAGTAAGGCAAGTACCAATCTCTTTCTGGACATAATCACCTCAGTCTGAAAATCGCATAGCGCACGCTGACAAGGGAAAAGAGCTAAGGTTAATGAGTGAATGAGAAAATAAGTCAATCAGGTTTTCAATAACCTATTAACTATGACTCAGAATGCCCTCGCCGACGGCGGAATGGGCGCCGTGATGACCCTTTACGACGCAAATGGCTGAACATCGGTCAACTTACCGCTGCTCAGCAGGAGGTGGGCATAGCCCAGATAGTAGTCATAGCGGGTCAGAATGAGGTTCGTTCGGGCGCGTACCAATGCCGTTTCGGCCCTCAATACCTCCGTGATCGTCGTCAACCCCGCACGGTATCGGTCCATAATGATCCGGAGAGTTTCCGTTGCCTCGCCGACCGCCCCGGATGCGACTTCCTGCCGTCCAAGGGCGGAGAAGACCTGCCGGTATGACCGGACGACCTCAAGGCGGATCTGATTGGCCAGTCGAACCTGCTCCGCCCCGGCAATGGTTTCTGCAGCCTGGGCCTGTCTCAATCTGGCAAGCCGACCCGGATCGAAAAGGTTGAAGGTCAGGCTGGTTGAAATCGTGTAATCAGGACTGCTGCTGGTCAGGGTTTTTCCGCTTGCGCCATAGGTGGCATACAGGTCGAGTCTCGGCAGGAACAGGCCCCGGGCCCCGTGGACACGTTCTTTGGCCGATTGAATGGCGAGGGATGTCTGGATATAGTCGGATCGGTGAAGAAGGGCCCGGCGAATCCACTCCTCCTGCTCAGGGAATTCCAAGTCCTTCTTTGTCAGGGAACTGGTGATCGAATGGAAGGTATGGATCGGGAGTCCCAGCACGGTATTCAAGTCTGCGTAAGCGACAACGACGTCCCCCTCGGCCTGGATCTTCTGCTGACGGAACTCCGCCAGCTGGACCTGAACGGCGAGGAGATCCGATTGTACCACCAGACCCTTTTCGAATCTGTCGCGAAGCTGTTTCTCGTTGGCCTCCCCCATCCTGATCGCTTCTTCGGCCACGTCCTTTTTTGCCTGGGCCACGAGGATGCCGTAATAGGCCCGGATAACTTCGAAGCGCAGGCTTTGCCCGACGAGCTCTTTCTGCCGGTCCGCCTGCTCGGACCCGAGACGGGCCTGCGAGATGGCCGTGCTGGTCTGCCGCTGGTTGAAAAGGGGTTGCTTCAGGGTGACGGCGGTGCGGAAGTTGTTCAAGGGATCGGGGTTGTTCAGGGAGTGAAGCTGGAAGTCCTGAGATCCGAACCGGGCCTGTTCCAGGGTGGACCCGAAGACAAATACGGGATTGTTGCTGTTCGAAAAGGTTTCCTGAAACTGGAGAAGGGGAAGCCGACCGGCAAGAGCCTCATCGACCCTGGCCTCGGCCAATTCCCGGCCGGCAGCCGTTGCCTGGATCAAAGGATTGTTTGAAAGGGCGATCTCAACGGCTTTGGGGAGTGATAATCCACCTGGTTCAATGGATTGGCCAAGACTTCTACGGAGAAGAGTCGCCTCCAGCTGAAGTGCCAGAACAGAAAGAATCACACTCATCATGACGATTTTCCGAACGAACCTCAATCTCTCCACGGACGTTCCTCCTCGGTGCCGGGGGGGCTTGTCAGGCTTCTGCCCCGCCTCCCATCAGACAATACCTTCCCCGAACTTGATAAATGAATCCTGGCTTGACAGGGGTTGAAGAAACAATGTAAATATAAATTTACCAAAAGGACGCTGAAAAGAAAAGAGATTTATGGTTTCCGCCATTCTTCTGGGGGCAGGGCAATCGAAGCGAATGGGGGTCGACAAACTCTCGCTCCCCTGGAGAAAGAAGACGATCTTTCAGGTCTGTCTCGGGGTCCTGCTTCGATCCGATGTGCACGAAGTGATTGCTGTCGTCAACGAGAGAGTCCGGAAGCTGGTTGCAGAATGGGAGGATGAGAAACTGAAGGTGGTGGTCAATCCTGACTTCAGAAAGGGCATGAGTACTTCGATCCAAAGGGGACTTAAGGCTCTATCACCGGAGAGTGAAGGAATTCTGTTTGCACTGGGCGACCAGCCTTATCATCCGGACCAGAACGATTGACGCGTTGATTCATGCTTTTGTTCCCAAACGAGGAGCCATCGTCGTTCCCATCTACGGGGGCAAAAGAGGGAATCCGGTAATCTTCGATAGAAGTTTTAAGAAGGAGCTTCTTGGGCTCCGTGGAGATGTCGGAGCGAGGTCTCTCCTCGAAAGATATTCCGGTCGAATCATCAAGGTCCGGACGAGGTCGGAGGCGGTCGTAAAAGATATCGATCTGTGGGAAGAATATGCCCGGAGTGGGGAGGGGGGACGGAGCAATGCGTCAGTGAAACGCGAGAAGATCCGTTGATCCGGGAGGAATATCTCCAAGAATCTTATTACGCGGACGGATAGGATTTCATGAAGCAGGGGTGACCGTTGCCATCAATTGTAAGGGTCTCACGCTGCGCGGAACACTCTCCGAGTTTGCGAGCGAGCTGAGGTTGCCGCGATAAGATTCTTTCCGACATCCCTCCCGGATCGGGACAGGCGTCCGGAAGAGTGACGCATTGGGAGACGGATTCACAGATGAATGATAAGAACGAGAAAAGAGTCTTTGAAGGACCCCTCATTGTTCTGGTTCGGGGGGCGGGGGAAATGGCCAGCGGAGTCGCGCATCGGCTCCACCGGTCTCATTTCAGGGTGTGCATGCTCGATATCCCGATGCCTCTCGCCGTGAGGCGGGAAGTTTCGTTCTGCGAAGCCGTCTACGAAGGAGAGAAGGAGGTGGAGGGTGTTCGGGCAATCACCATCGGGAAACCGGAGGCGATTCAGGCAATATGGGAGAAGCAGGGGATTCCTCTGATCGTCGATCCCGAGGGGAGAAGGACAAGGGATTTTCTGAAGCCGGACGTTCTGGTGGATGCCATCCTGGCCAAGAAGAATCTGGGAACCAGGATGGCGGATGCTCCGCTCGTCATCGGGCTTGGCCCGGGGTTCTCGGCCGGGAAGGGACGTTCACTCGTCGTCGAAACGAATCGGGGGCACAACCTGGGGAAAGTGATCTTTGAAGGCATGGCGGAACCGGATTCGGGGAGACCGGGCGAAATCGGAGGATTCACCACGGAAAGAGTTCTTCGGAGCCCGAAGGCAGGCGTCTTCCATTCTCGTTTTTCTATCGGAGATCCCATTGAGAAAGGATCCATCGCGGCAGAGGTTGACGGCCTTCCGGTCATCGCCGAGATCGGAGGCATGGTCAGAGGGATGCTTCGTGAGGGAACAACGGTGGACAAAGAGATGAAGGTAGGGGACATCGACCCGAGAGCGAAGCGGGACCACTGTTTCAGCATCTCGGAGAAGGCAAGGGCCATCGGCGGAGGGGTGCTGGAGGCGATCCTGTACTGGTTTAATCGATAGAGGATGTTTTAGTGCTTTGAAACTGAAGTGAGAGGGGACCCCGGTCAGGGATGCCTCCAGAGTTTTGGAATGCAGTGGTAAGAATGGATCCGGAGACGAAAATCATCTATTCCATCGTCAACAGACATCTGACGGAAAAAGAGAAAGAGGGGAGACAGGTCGGCTCCCTGAAAGAGGCATTCGGTGCTGGCGCAGAGGGAGTTAATCAGCATCGTCGGTGGCGGCGGGAAGACGACCCTGATGTTTCGCCTGGCCAACGAATTGTCTCTTTGCGGGAAGCAGGTGATTACCACCACGACCACGAGAATCCTGGAGCCTTCGCCCCAGGATTCGCCGCTTCTCATCGTGGAGGCGGATGAAAAAAAAGCAGGGGAGCTTGCCCGGTTGGGCCTGCTGAGACATCGCCATATCACGCTTGCCCGGGAGAGAATCGGGTCTGACAAATTGAAAGGGGTGACGGTCGATCTGATTCGCGACCTCTGGGAATCCTCCGGTGCGGATTACCTGATTGTCGAGGCGGACGGTGCGGCGGGACGGCCGATGAAAGCTCCGAGGGAATGGGAGCCTGTCATCCCCGGGCAAACCACCCTGGTGGTTGCCGTTCTGGGAATGGATGGCATGGGGGCCGTTCTGAATGAGGAGAACGTGTTTCAGGCCGAGAGGGTCTCGATGTTGACGGGCCTGTGTGTCGGCCAACGGATGACGGAAGAAGGCATGGCCATCCTGATCACCCATTCAGAGGGGATTTTCCGGGGCGCCCCCCGATCCTCCCGGGTTGCCGCCTTCCTGAATAAAGTCGATCTTCCCGGCAGGATTCCCATGGCAAGAGAAGTTGCCAGGAGGATCCTCGATAAGGGACATAGACAGATCGAAAGAGTGGTGTTGGGGAGAGTGAAAGAGGACTCTCCTGTCGCGGAGGTGATTTTCCCTTAAGGTTGCTGAAAAACGGCCCTGCCTGCCGAAGTCTCGCGCAGGCAGGGCCATTTTTGAGCAACCTTGAAAAACAGGCTTTTTCAACTATTAGACAATCGATCCAATAGAAATGATTCGGGACAAGCCGCTCTTGGGCTTCGAACGGCAGTTTGAGGAGAGGAGAAATGGGCAAAAAAAGAAAAGTTCTAAGCCTGATCGTCCTGTTGCTGAGTTTTGCCTTCCTATGTCAGGCGGAAGAGTATTCGCTCCAGTATTTTCTGACACGGTCGCCCTCAAAGACGACCGATCTCTCGATGCAGGAAAAGACAGAGCTTTTGAGTGGCATTGAGGAAACCCTGGAACGCATCCAGAGAAGCCACCTCCGTCTGACGTCGGCCGTTCTGTCCGGAGAGATGGAGCTGCGGTATCAGGAAGGCAAACTCTGGATGGCCAAGGCGGAAGAGGATCTGAAATCGATTGCGACCGGAATGCAGCAGCTCAAATTGCTGAAGGAGAAACCGGGTGACCTTATTGCGGCGATCATGCTTTACAAATCTCTGAAAGACCTTGCATTGAATCTGAGCGCCTTCAATAACGAGCCTGCTTTTGCAGCTTTTGTCGGGGACCAGGCGCCTGAGTTGATGCTCTGGACCGACCCGGTTTTCTACCAGTATTATCTTTTTCCTCTCGCACAGTCTAAGAACGTGGAGAAGAAGGTGGACATGAAGCCTCCGAAGCAGGAGAAGAAACCGCCCTCCAAGGGCAAGTGAGGGAGCCAAGGTCGGAGGTTGTGGAGGGAGACGAAGGGTCCTTCCGGCGGAAAAAGGGGGAAGAATGGAAGATATCCATACCGAGATTTTGAGAGCCCTTGAGCGAAGGGAGAAGGCGGCCCTCGCTACCCTGATCACGCGGGTGGGTTCCGCTCCGCGGGGAGTGGGCGCAAAGTTCCTGGTGAAGGAAGACGGGACCTCTTTCGGCTCCATCGGCGGAGGGTGTGTTGAGGCGGAGGTCTGGCAGGAAGCCCAGGAGGTTATCCGGAACGGGAAGGCGGCGGTGCTTCATTTCAACCTGACTGCCGAGCAACTGGCGCAGGGCGGACTCATCTGCGGAGGGAATGTCGACATCTTCTTAGAGCCTCTAAGAGAGGAATTTCTGAAGATCTACCAGGACGTCGTCAAGATCAGACAGAAGGGAGGAGCGGCTATTCTGGCCACGCTCATCTCCGTGGATGATCGCTCTCCGGAAGGGGTGGACACGAAGGTTCTGATCAGGACGTCCGGTGAAAAAGTGGGATCTCTGGCCGGCGGGGAGGGTCTCGATCAAAGGATCCTTCGGGAAGGCGAGTCCCTGCTCAGAGAGAAGAGCCCAGGGTACTCTCGCTTGTGTCCGATAAAATGGATACCTCCGGTCAGAGAATGGATCTCCTGGTGGAGCCCGTTTTCTCCGAACCGGTCGTTTACATTTTTGGAGCGGGACATGTCTCCCGGCAGCTTGCTCCCCTGGCCAGGATGGTCTCTTTCAAGGTGGTTGTAATCGATGACCGGGATGTCTTTGCGAATCGGGAGCGATTTCCGGAGGCGGATGAGGTGATCGTTTCTGAATTTGAGCATTGCTTCGACCGGCTGAAGATCGATGACTCGTCGTACATCGTGATCGTGACCCGCGGTCATCTCTATGACGGCTATGTACTGGAGCAGGCCGTCAAGACACAGGCCCGGTACATCGGAATGATCGGTTCCAAGAAGAAGATCCGTATTCTCTTCCAGAATTTGATGGAGAAAGGGATTCATCGGGATACGCTGAAGAAGGTCTTCGCCCCGATCGGATTGGATATCAACTCCGAGACCCCGGAAGAGATCGCCGTCAGCATTGTTGCGCAGTTGATCAAGGTGAGAGGAGAAGTACTGTAAAGAACAGTAATCAGTGATCAGTGACCAGTGATCAGTTATCAGTGAAACATAGGGAGAAGGCAGAAAGCAGTAGGCAGAAAGCAGAAGGCAGAGAAGTCAAGGGCAAGGCAGAACAAACAGGTATCAGTGACCAGTGATCAGTGATCAGTGAAAAAGAAACCGTAGACAGAGCAGAATGCAAGAACAGATACAGTGAACCATAAACAGTAAGCAGAAAACAAGAAACAGGGATCAATAACCAATAACCTGTGCCATTTTTTTCGTGGGTGGACAAAAATTGTCCTGGAGGTCCACAATTTGGACGAAAATCTGAAACAACTGGGTGAAAGCCGGGAATTATACCGGTCAATATATTGAAATTATTAAAGTTTTAATCGTATGTCCCGCCCCGAAAAATTGTTCTGTCTGGCACATATGTTGCATTATACTTATGCAGATCGCAGAGATTAAATTTCTTGACAATTGTATTGGCTTTTGTTAAATACCAGAAATCAAAAGGGTTTAGAGAGAGGAGAAGACATGATCAGGAATCAAAAGGGTTTCACGCTGATTGAGTTGATCGTCATTATCGTGATCATCGGAATTCTGGCAGCCGTGGCCATTCCGAGGTACATCAATTTGACCCAGGATGCTGCCAATGCGACGGCAAGGGGAATTCTGGGAGCGTTAAGGGGAGCCAATGGTCTTGTGTTTGCCCAGCGGCTCATTGGGAATACAGCGGGATCTTACACCATGGGCGATGTGGTTACGGCCGCCCAGATTCAGGGCGTGACCGTGGGGGCCGCGGCAACCAACTCGGTTACCATTGTTGTGCAGGGAGGTTATACATATACTTTTGACTTTACCATTGGTACGGTTCCGACCACGATGGGGGCCGTGGGCGGGGGTACTTTTACAACCTGGTAGCTTTCTCAGAGAAACCAGTGCGAGAGGAGGGGGGAATGGGAAGAAATGACAAAGGGTTCACGCTCATTGAACTGATAGTGATCATTGTCATTATCGGAATCCTGGCGGCTGTGGCGATCCCGAGGTATGTCGACCTGACACGGCAGGCTGCCGATGGGACGGCAAAAGGAGTATTGGGGGGTCTCAGAAGCTCCAACGCACTTATGTTTGGTCAACGCATGGTTGGCGGAACCGTTGCAGCCTACACGATGGGTGATATCGTGGCAGGAATGAGTGAACTGAAGGGTTTTTCGACGGCTGTTGGAGCGACGACATTTGTGATGACTGCAGGAGGATACCCTTACACTTTTACACTCACCCCGACACCGCAGGCTCCCACCACTTATGGGTCAATCACCGCGGGGGCCGGGACGTTCACCACCTGGTAGCCTTCGATAAAGAGCCTGATTTTGTCAGAGAATGAAAAGACCTCCACTTCTGTGATCAGGCAGATAAAGGAAAGAATCAAAGGGGCCGCAACAACTGACGCATTGGCTGTTCCGGCCCTTTTCTTTTGTTCCATTGCCTTCTTCTTTGACCTCTTCGTTGGAAGATACCTGCTGACCGAGAGGGATCTGAGTCTCTATTTCATCCCTCCGAGGCTTTTCTGGGTCGAGAGTATCAGGAACGGGGACTTCCCCCTCTGGAACCCTCTCCAGTTCTCCGGCCACCCCTTCTTTGCCAACCCGCAGCATGCCGTTCTCTATCCTTTGAACGGCCTCTTCTTTCTCCTTCCCTTCGATATCGCTTTCAACGGGATCATTGTTCTTCATTTCTTCATGGGGGGGTTGTTTACTTACCTGCTTCTGAGAGATATGAAGGTCGGTTCGACAGGGGCCCTGATATCGGGCCTGGTCTTTATGCTGAGCGGCTATCTCCTTTCGGTCCACAGCCTGTTGACGATCCTGCTTTCGAGTGTCTGGACGCCTTTGATCCTGCTCTTCTTCAGAAGGGCGATCACCAGGCAGGGATTGAGAAATGAAATCGTCACCGCTGTATTGATCACCCTTTCCTTTCTGGGCGGAGGGATTGAGATTGTCTACGGCAATTTCTTCCTCCTTCTCCTGGTTGTGGTGTTTTCTCCGTTTCCGTCGCATCAACCCCTTTCAGGTTCTTCCTCACTATCTCTTTTTTCAACCTCCCGCCCTCTCCCCCTTCATTAAGAGACTGTGTCGCAATGTCATTGCGAGGGAGTGAAACGACCGAAGCAATCTCACAAGGCCTCGAAAAGAAAGTGATTGCCGCGCTCCCTTCGGTCGCTCGCAATGACCGGGAGGGGTTACGACATCGTCTCTTATCAGAAGCGGGTCGGGAGGGATTTCATACCCTACTGCACCGCATGGGAAGCCTCTCGGTGGTTTCCGTCCTTTTTCTCTTCCTCTCGGCCATTCAACTCGTTCCATTCGTGGAGTTGTGGATCCATTCGATCCGGGGAAGCGGGATCACCTTCAAGGAGGCCACGATCTGGAGTTTTGCACCCAGGGACTTTCTCCTCTTTTTTCTTCCCGATGCTTACGGATACTTTCTCGACATGAAGAAGTACTGGGTGAACCAGTGCTGGTTTAAAACCCTGTATATGGGGGGCTTGCCTTTTCTTTTGACTTCCGTTTTTCTTGCCCTGGGCAAGGGCAGAAAACTCCTCGTCTCCCTGATGGTCTTCTCCCTCTTCTTAGCCCTGGGTCAGTACAACCCTTTGTACGGCTTCGTATTCCGGTACGTGCCATTTTTCGGCGGAATTCGATACCCTGCTAAATTTCTCTATCTTTTCATCCTGGGGATTTCCATCGCATCGGGTCTGGGGTTCCAGAGCCTTCTTGAATTGTCCGGCGATAAGAGACGAAAACTCCTGAAACACCTGTTCATGATTCTTTCGCTCGTGGCGGGCCTCTTTCTTCTCTTTTTCGTCTTGTTCCACCGGGAGGTTTTCGGGACGCTGAAAGAATGGGGATGGGATTTTCCGAATGCCAATCCCCTTGTGGTGAACCTCTACCATGCGAAGAGGTTTCTTTTCTATCTGTGCCTTTTCTTTCTTCTGCTGAGGGTCGGAGTCGAAGTGGGATGGAAGACCTGGGTGAAGGCATTGCTTCTCCTCTTTCTCGTCACGGACCTTTTCGGAAACATGGGGTTCTATGGGAAGGAAAAGACATCGGACTATTTCGAGAAGACGAAGACCCTTGAAATCATATCTTCCGATCCGGGCCATTTCAGGGTCTTCTCGACACGAAAGACGATTTCCATGGAAACGGAGATCCTTATTCCAAACCCTTCAGGTCTGAACCTGTTGAAAGAGCGGCACATCCCGAGCATGAATATGCTCCACGGGGTGTACGATCCCTGGGGCATCGACGTCATCCGGGTGAAGAGGGTCGATGATCTCTACCGGGCCTTTACCGGGGCCCCTTCCATCAGCGCAACGCCGTTGCTCGATGTGTATGGCATCACCCATGTGATCTCGGTGACGCCGATCGAAGGAGACCCGCGCCTTAAGCTTGTCTATGCGCATGTTGAAGGACTTCAGGGGCGCAAAGAGGACCTTTTGAAAGAGAATACGATTAAATTGTACAGGCATCAGGCCCCTTCTCCGAGGGGACGATTGGTGACCGACTTCAAAGTGATGGCTCCGGAGCAGATCCTTTCGGCGATGACGACGAAGGAGTTTCAGCCGGACCGGACGTGTGCTTCTCGAAGAGAACCCCCGATGGAGACTGGAAGGAGAGAGAACGACCTCGCCTCAGGGGAGGAGCCCGCTTGCCGGGGGATCAAGCAGGGTGTCCGTCGTCTCCGAACACAATCGCACGCTGAAATTTGATGTTGAGACGCCTGAGAATGCTTTACTGGTTGTCAGCGACACCTATTTCCCGGGCTGGAAGGCTTTGGTGGACGGAAAGGCGGAGAGGGTCCTCCGAGCCAATTATCAGTTCAGGGCCGTAGGGGTTGCTCCCGGTTCGCACCGGGTGGAATTTGTTTACGATCCGCTGAGCTTTAAGCTTGGAGTGTTGGGAACACTGATCGGCGTGATCGGCTGCGCACTCCTGCTGAGAACAAGACGGCAGGTGACACCGCGGCTCGCAGATCCGGACTGACGGTTTTTGAGCAGCCTGCTAAATATTCAGAGTCATCTCAAAGGCAACGCGGTCTACCTCTTCCGCGGTCGTGATGCCCCGGAGGACTTTCTTCAGGCCGTCCTCCCTGAGTGAGAGCATTCCGGTCGTTTCCTTGGCGGTCTGCCGAATGACCTGGGAGGGAGCCTTCTCTGAGACCAATCGTTTAATCCGTTCATTCAGGATCAGGAATTCAAAGATCCCCTGCCTGCCCCGGTACCCTGACTGTTTACAGTTCTTACAGCCCTGTCCCCGGTAGAACGGGGGGGGCTGGTTTGATTTCGGAATGACTCCCTCCATCTCCTTCAGAACTTCAGCACTGGGTGGGACGGAAACTTTGCAGCCCGAGCAGATGGTTCGAACAAGCCGCTGGGCCAGCACCCCGATGAGAGAGGAGGAGATGAGGTAGGGTTCCACGCCGATATCCATCAGCCGGGTGACGGCTTCCGTTGCGTCGTTCGTGTGCAACGTACTCAGAACCAGATGGCCGGTCAGCGCAGCCTGTATGGCCACCTCCGCCGTTTCGAGGTCCCTGATTTCCCCCACCATGATGACATCCGGGTCCTGACGTAGAATCGATCTTAGCCCGGTGGCAAAGGTAATTCCGGCCTTGAGATTGACCTGAGTCTGACGGATGATGTTCAGCCGGTATTCGACGGGATCTTCAATCGTAATGATGTTCTTGTCCGTCGAATTGATCATGTTCAGCGAGGCATAGAGGGTGGTGGTCTTACCGCTCCCGGTGGGTCCTGTGACCAGGATGATGCCGTTCGATTTCCGGAGAAGCTGTCTGTAGAGAGCGAGCATGTCCGCTGTGAATCCGAGGTCCTCCAGCTTGATCAGGGGGCTGCTCTGGTCCAGAACCCGGAGCACCACATTTTCTCCATAGATGGTGGGAAAGGTGGAGACCCGGATTTCGAAATTGCGGTTTTCCATCCTCACATTGAAATTGCCGTCCTGAGGAAGCCTTGTCTCGGTGATGTCCATTTCCGCCAGCACCTTGATCCGGGAGACGAGTGAGGGATGAATGGTTTTGGGAAGGGTCAGGATCTCGTATAGAAAGCCATCGATTCTGAACCGAACGCGCAGCATCTTTTCGTCGGGTTCGAAGTGAATATCGCTGGCACGGTCCCTGATCGCCTGCATCATGACAAGGTCAAACATTCTGGTCGCGGAGGCTTCTCCTCCCGCAAGATTGGTTTGAATCTCCACTTCGACCAGGTCATGGCTTTTTCGATACTCGGCCGGTTCGGAGGAGGCGGCGTTTCCTTGATTCTTCGCCAGTTGCTGAAGGGTGCTTTGAAGCACCGTCACCGCGACCCCGTATTGCTGATCGATGATCTTCTTGATCTTCTTTTCGGTGCTGATGACGATTTCCACGTCGATCTTCGCCTTGTTCCGGACCTCGTCGAGGGCAAGAATGTTGAGGGGATCCGCCATGGCCACCGTAAGGCTATTTCCGATCTTGAAGAGAGGCATCAGGGAGTGACGCCGGGCCGTTTCTTCGGGGATCATCTTTACGACCGATTCGTCAATGAGATAGGTGTCCAGATCGATAAAGGGAAGGTTGAAGTAATCGGCCAGACACTGGGAGACCGTGTCATCATTCGCCAGTTCCAACCGGAGGAGCGTCTGCTCCAGTCTCTCGGTTCCCCGCCTCTGCTCCTGGGCGGCCCGCTTCAATTGGGCGCTGGTGATGACGCCGACTTCAACCAGGTATTCACCAAAACTTTTCTTTCCCTCGTTCATGATCGATTCCTCTCTTGGCTCTTGCGCGGGGTGAAACCCTTTATTCGTTGTTCTTCCCGGCCTGTTTCTTCAGGAGACGATCCATGTGCCTCTGAACCCTTCCTACCAGGTCCGGATAGGTGTTGGATGCCATCTGAGTGAACTTCCGGTAGTAACGGACGGCATTCCCTACGTTCTCAAGCTGTTCGTAAAGCAAGCCGAGGTTGTAGTAAGCCTCTGCCTGCAGGGGTTGAAGCGAGAGAGCCCTCTGATAAGACTCGATCGCCTTGTGAATGCGGCCCTGTTTCCTGTAGAGGACCCCGAGATGGAGATGGCTTTCGTAATGGTTGGGGTCGATGGTCAGGGCCTTCTGAAAAAAGTCCATGGCTTCGTCTTCGCGTCCCCGGAGGAGGAAAAGGACCCCCAGGTTGTTGTAGGCCTTTACGTATCCGGGAGCGATCTCGATTGACTTCTGATAAGCCCCCTGGGCCTGATCCATCTCTCCCCGTTCCTGGAAGAGAAGTCCGAGGTTGTTATAGGCTTCAACAGACGCGGGGTTGAGCTCAATGGCTTTCCGATAGGCCTCGATTGCCCTGTCCGTCTCTCTCCGTTGATGGAGAGCAACGGCACGATTGAACTGCCTCAAGGCTTCGGAGGTCGAAGATGTCTCTCTTCTTGTCTCCTGCCTGACTTCGATCGGCCTTGGAAAGAACTTCTCCTCTGCAGGAAGGGACGTCTCCTGCAGGGCTTTCCTCGAAGGAGGGGTGGAGGGTAAGGGTGGATGAGAAAGAGGCGCAACCGGAGCTGCTTTTTCTCCGGCGTCGGTGTTTTCCCTTAGGCTCACCCGTTCGTTTCCGCGAAGTTCAGCCTTCAAAGCCGGGATAGGAACGTCCGGTGAAGGGTGAACTTCGAGCGCCCCGGGTTGATCGGTTCGACTGATTTCGCCGGAGTCCCGGGCAGAAGGCCTGTCCTTGGGCTTGCCCAAAGGCCTGCCGTCGGGCAGGTCCTGAGGCTCACCCCGGTCTTCAGACCGGGAGACGGAAAGGATGACGGCCTCCTCTTTGCCAGGCTCCACCGATGGTTTCACAGCGTGCCCCTGTTCCCTCTCTGTTCCGGGAATCTCCCGGGCAGACGGGATGTGAGAGACCTCCGCATGAGGGAATGATTCCTCAATCGGGGGGGCCGTTTGGCGTTGTGATGCAGGAGGGGCTTGGCTACCGCGAGAGGACCGGACGGGGTCCTTCCGGGGTTCTTCCGAACGTAGCAAAGGAAGGTCCGGCTTTTGCGGGGAGGGGATGGAGTTTCTTGACCCGCCCCTGTCTGGAGGAGAAGAGAAGCCTCCAAGGAAAAAGATCAGAATGGAAAGACCGATCAGGCCCGTGATTCCGAAGATCCATCGCTTCTTCCGGAAGGACACGTTTTCCTTAGGGAGACACGGTTGGGATCCGGAGGCCGACTCATCGCCGAGGCTGTTGACCCGAAGCTGTTGAGCCCTCTTGAGACCCTCCATGATGAGACTCATCTTCGCCCCCCTCCCGAGACCATTCCGACCCAAAGAAGAAGGACGAGACAGAGGGCGGAAAGTGCCCAGGAAAGAAGACGCCTCGGCCAGTTCAGGAACGGAAGGCAGGTCGTTTCTCCTTCCAATCCCAGAAGACTTCTGCTTCCCCTTCTGACCTGGGACCGATCGATCCGGCGGGCTTGGTCGACGAATCCGGCCATGAGGGCCCTGTCGCTGAGGAGGTTGATCAGCCTCGGAATCCCTCTGGAGCGTTGGTAGATTTCGTCGAGAGCCGCTTTTGAAAATGGCACACCGGCTTCGGATCCGGCCCGATTCAGACGCCGGACAATGTAGGCCTCCGTTTCTTTTCTGGTCAGGGGGAGGAGCCGGCACCGGATGGCAACACGCTGGTTCAACTGTCTCAGCCGGGAAGACTGAAGCTTCTTCTCGAGTTCGCGCTGCCCCACGAGAACGATCTGGAGCATCTTTTCCTTCTCGGTTTCCAGATTGGAGAGCATGCGAACTTGCTCCATGACCGGAATGGAAAGGTTTTGGGCCTCATCGATGATGAGTACGGCATTTTCGTTGCGGGACAGGAGATCGATCAAAAACCGGTTCAGTGCGTCGATTCGTTCCTTCTTGGTCCGTGCCCTGCCGGTGGACCCGAAATCGTCGAGGATGGAGGAGAGCAGTCCGGCTTCCGTCACGAAGGAGTTGAACACGACGGCCGTCCTGACCTGAGGAGGCAGCCTTTTCATGAGGGCCCGACAGAGGGTCGTCTTTCCCGTTCCGATGTCTCCTGTGACGACCATGAATCCCTCTCTTCGATCGATTCCGTAAAGAATCGATTCCATGATTTCCCGATGCTTCTCGCTCCAGTAAAAGAAGTGAGGGTCCGGCGTCAGAGAGAACGGCTTCTGGTTCAGACCATAGAATGTTTCGTACATCTCTTCTCCAAGAGGTGCTGCCGTATTATGGTGCTGCCGTGTTGCCGTTCGAACCGCAGCACCGCAGCACGGGTCAACTGCAGCACACCTATCTGTTTGTTAAGTCCTCCACCTTCTTGCCCAATTGGAGGGTCGGGGTGATCATAATGACCAGTTCCGTATTTCTCTTCGTTTCCACCTTGTGCCGGAACAGTCCTCCCAGGTAGGGAACCGATTTCAAACCCGGGACTCCGATCCGGGTTTCTTCTTTTCTCTCCTGCATGAGCCCCGCGATAATGATCGTCTGGCCGTCCTTGACCCTGACCGTGGTATCCGTCTCCCGCACGCTTACCAGGGGGAATGTGGTCCTTCCGTCCGGGGAGGCTCTTTCCCCGGTTTTCTCCGTGATGCTCGGATGGATATTCATCATGATGGTGCCGTCGTCGGCAATCTGGGGGGTGACATCCAGAATAATTCCCACATCAATGGTCATGGGTTGAATCGTCTGGGTCACGGTACTCTGGGTGGCTACGGCTCCCGTGATGAAGAACACCTCCTGGTTGGCCACACGGATAATCGCTTTCTGGTTGTTGAGGGTTGAGATCGTGGGGCTGGACAGGATCTTCAGATCCCCCTGTTCCGAGATGGCTTCGACGATGTCCGAAAGGAGGACGTCCGTTCCCGCCGGTCCGATGGAGAAGATCCCGCCGAAAGGATTGAGCTTGAATGTGCCCGGGGTGCTGATCGAGGTTCCCCCTTGCCCTCCAATGAGAAAGCCGTTGGGGCCGCCAGGAAAACCGGAGGTCCCGGCCTTATCCGTTAGACCCCATGCCAGGTTCGTGGACCGCGGGAGCCCCTGGATCACTCTCCAGTTGATCCCCTCCCTGTACTCTTCCGAGAGGACCACCTCCATGATCTTGGCCTGAATCGTCACCTGCCTCTGAGACGTTCCCTCCAGGAGTTCAAGAAAGGAGGCAATTCTGTTCAAATTCCCCGGAAAATCCGTGACCCAGACCACCCCGGTTGACTTGTTGATGATCAGTTTCCTTCCTCTTCCATCGACTCTCGTCCAGCTCTTTTTCTCCTCTTCGGGAGGGTTTTCCCTGTCACCGCCTTCCGCCGATCCGAAGACAATGGCTTCCAGTCCCCGGTGGATCTCTTTCCAGAGGTCCATCTCGTCCACACTGATCAGGTCGCTGTAGCCTGTTCTGGAGCCCCCGGAACTGATAACGCCCTGCTGCCCCACGGAGACCCCGGACTGCATTCCGCCTCCTGTGCTGGCATAAATCTCCCTCTTTCCGCTTCGCTTCGTGGCAAGGTAATTGACCGTGAAGAGCCGGGTCTCCATCTGGGGTCTGAAGATCCTGACGAATCTTTCCTCGATCCGGAAGGTCCATCCCAGCGGAGAGAGAATCGTGTCGAGGGCCTCTCTCAATGTGACCCGTTTCAGGTCAACGGTCACCTTTCCGCTCAATTCGGGCTCAATGACCACGTTGAGATCGCTCTCCTTCGAAAAGGCCATCAGGATGTCCTGAACGTCCGCATCCCTTGCGGAAAAGGAGTAGAGCTTCTCCGGGAGCGGTCAGAGGCTCCTCCCGTTGAGGAATGACCAACTCCTGCAGTTTCTCCTCCGAAGGAGGCGGTGGCGGCGCCTTCGCCGACCGGGAGGTCAGCCTTGCCTGATCTCTTTGAGGCAGCGTCGAGCAGCCCAAAAGGAGGAATAGAACGATCACTGAAAGAAAAAGGGACTTCCTTTTCATGGACTTTCTCCTTTTCACCCGTGCGCCCGCGAAGCCCCGCCTTTGAAGGCGGGAAAGCAGGCGCGGCTCAGGGTGAACCTTGAGCAAGCCCCGGACTTCTGACCGGGGAGCCGAAAGGTTCACCTTTCTTCAACCTTCAGGCGGATCGGGCTCTGGGAGAGGTAGAGGCTTCTCTTCTGATTCCCTTTTCCCAGCATGACCTGATCGCTTTTTATTTCCAAAACCCTTTCTTCATAGACCATGTCCCCAACGGCGACAATCCGCCTGTCGATCGAAGCCAGACGGACATGGTCGCCGATCAAAATCGCCCTCAGACTCAAAGAGGGAGGTGGAACCTCCACGGGTTTCAAGTCGGGCTTTACTTCTTTCTCCTGTTTTACGGGGGCGGCTTCTTCCTTTGCCGGGCTGCGGCTCCCTGCCGGGAAGAGGAACGGATTCCTTCCATAAGACCCTCCCGGTTTCCCCTTCGTCTGACCGAAGGCCATTCCATCCTGAATCAGGGCCGTCCCGGCCAGGAGGACCGTGGAGACCAGGATAAGGGCTGAGAGGAAATGTCTCGTGTCTTTCATTTTGATTCCTCCGGAAACTGCCGGGTTAAGTCGAATGGACATAGATATTAAGTCCAATGGTGACCTTGAGCGACGGGAAGGTTTCCTCCACCCTCTCGACCCGGAGCCTGCTGACTTCCACATGAAAGGGAAGATCCTCCAAACCTTTGAGGTAATCGCCCGCGGAGTAAAAACCGGATTGAAGAACCAGAACCACGGGTACTCGTTCATAGGGCAATGGAGTGGTTTCCCTCTTTTCCGCAGGGAGGGCTTTGCCTGCGTCCTGAGGAGCAATGGAAATGACCTTCATGTGAAGGCGCTCACTCTCCCCGGCCAGGTGTTTTAAGAAGGCCTTCAACTCCCCTCCTTTCACGGTCCTGTGACCCTGAGCCCTGAGCCGATATTCCATCCGGGATACCTCCGCCTCGATCGTTTCCACCCCCTTCGTCAGGATGGAGGACTCCTTCATCTTGAGGTCCGCAACGCGGATGTCCTCTTTCCACATCTTCATTCTTCTCTTCTGAGGCATATAATAGAATTGATCGAAGGCCAGGATGCCTACTGCAATGACCATTAAAGCGACCATCCATTTCTCTCTTTTTTGCAGTTTCATGATCGACGGTCCTTCCCTGTGTCAGAAAATAGTGATCCGGTCTGAGGGATACGGCAACGATGCCCGTATCGTCAGGTCAATAGGCAACGTCCGTCGTGAGAAGACGTTTCCGTAACCGGCCGCCTTCAAACGAAACGGGCCTCGTAACCGTAACCTTAACCCAAGAATTCGGCACGATTTCATGGCTTGGCGGTTTCCTCCGGACCCGGGACGATGTCGCAGACGATCTCAAAATTGACCCCGGGCTGGTGCTGCCATTTCGTCTGCTCCGCCGAGACGAGCTTCGAATTTTTGAAGTGGGTGGATTGCTCCAGATGGTCGATGAGCTGAGCCACCCCGGTCAGGCACTGCACATCCTGGCCGACGGCGAACCCTTCGAGTAAAAGGCGGGTGCCCTCCGGGGACTGAGACCCTTCCGCCGGCTTGGAGATCGGTTCAAGGGCGAGGGTCTTCAGGGTCACGTTTCCAGGCATAAGGTGGCTGAGCGTCCTCAAGACCTCGGCATAGGAGACCGACCTTGAATCCCGGGAAGGAATTTGAAACAGCTCCTGTTTCATCTCCTGCTCTTTTCCTTTGAGGAGGAGCAGCTTGGCCTGAAGGGCGTCCAGAGACTTCACCTGAGAGAACTTCATCTCGTGTTCTTTTTCGACGGCCGTGATCTGCCCGTTCAAATTCCAGGCGATGCCGAGCATCACCAGGAGGACGACGACCGGCGCAAGAACGAATCCAAATTTTTCCGCCGGGAGATCGAAGAGCGTCCGTTTTTTAACGGACAGGAAATCGATCCCTTTCCGGTCGGGAAGGGCTGCGCCAACAGCAATACAGTAGAGGGGGCTCACCTGGCTCAGTTTTGGAGCGTCGGTATGAGTTTCCTCCGTGATGTTTTCCTCCAAGGGGTGAAAGACCTCAACCGGAAGCCCGAGTCCCTCGGCCAGATAGAAGGAAATATGATTGAGGTTCGCTCCTCCCCCCGTGAGCAGGAGCCGGTCAATGGGGCTTGCGTGAAACTGGTGTTGAAAGTAGTCGAAGGAACGTCTGATCTCTGCGGTCATCCGTTCGAGAACAGGCCTCATGAGAAAGGAGATTTTGGACCGCTCAGGCGTCTTTGCATCCGTCAGGATACCCATTTCCTTCTTTATCTCTTCCGCTTTCTCAAAACCCGGGCCCGGGTCGGAATCCAGTCCCATGCCTTCCAGAATGGCCTGAGTGATGTCCGCCCCTCCCGGGGTGGCCTCACGACTGAACTGGAGGACTCCGTCTTCAAAGAGATAGATCCCTGTTTTACTGGCTCCGAGGTCAGCCACTGCAATGATGCCTCCCCGGGCGACCCCCTTTGAGAGCCGGATCACGTTACAGAGAGCCTGGGGAATGACGGTCAGACGGACAAGTTTCAGCCCGGCCTCCTGGATTACGGAGACCGTCCTCTGAATCAGGTCGACCGGGCAGGCCGCAGCGATCAGATCCAATCTGTTCACGCCCTCCTGGACAAACTCCTTGAGCACACGAAATTCGACGCGGGCCGCCTCGATGGAGTAGGGCAGCCCTCCCTTCATCTCCCAGCGCACGGCCTCCTGCAGTTCCTTCGTCGGCATGGAGGGCAGGGTGATCCTGCGGACAAGGACTCCTTCTCCGGAGACGGCAAGACTGATTCGGTTTCTTTCAGGCCGCCCTCGCTCCAGAGGCTTCTGAGGGTTTGGGCGATGAAATCCGGATCCCCTTTTCTGTCAGGCGGAATTCTCTTCGTCTCCGAATAGGTGAGCAGAGGCCCTTTAGACGTCATTTTCATTCCAACCACTTTGATGGAATGAGAGCCGATATCCAATCCGATCAGTTCTGACATATCTAAACTCCTCTATTTAAAAAGACCATAACCTCTAACAAGCAGGTAATTCGTCTCCCTCCGGATCGAGGTTAAAAACGTAGGGATCCCCTAATGGGCTAAGAAAAGTGAAGAGAATATTTCTTGCATTGGCACTATTTAAATTGAAGTTCCAGAAAGTTAGAACCGGAATCACTTGATTTGGGGTGATCGTTTGGCTACTGCCTCCAAGGTTAAAGTTGACAGAACCGCTTCCGCTGGTATAAGTCCCACTATATTTCTGAACCCAAGCTCCACCTACAAACATGTAAATGTCCGTGAGTCTCCTATTTGCGCCGTTTGCAATCCAGGAAGCCGAAAAGGCATTCATGGTTACACTGTTCGTCCCCACATATTTGATGTAGAACCGAGCCCTCCGGGCGATGGCAGGAGGCGTGGGAGGAGGAACCGGAGGATTTCTGCACGGGACTGGAGACGCAGGGTCAAGGATCAGGACGTTCAAGAATTGGGTGAGATCGGCAACCCTGACAATTCTTCTTTGACTGGCGCCTGTGATCTCTCCTGTAGAGGTTAAGGTGTCTGCGATATTGTCGTAGCTGATGGTGAATCTCCCATTTCCAAGGCTTCGCTGATTGACCGGGGGGTTATTCAGTCCCACAAGAGTCGCAGTGGTTCTCCATCCTTGATTTGAACTATATCGGACCGCGTACTCCACACCGGATTGGGCAATGAAGAGGGCCTGGTTGGAGTAGATGGGAAAGATCACGGATTTCTGTTTTGAGGGAAGGAGATAGGTGAGGACATACCCCATCGTGACCATGAGGAGCATGGCTACGAGCAGGAAGAGAACGGATACGCCTCTTGAATTACTGGAAATTGATATTTTCAAGGGCTGATCTCCTCCCTCCATTTTTGAAAATAAATTCTTGGTGCTGGCGTTGTCCGAAAGGTTCTTGGGGTACACTTTAGTCTGTAAGGTGACATTCTCACCCGTGCCCAGCGAAAGGGTCAGAACCAGTTTGATCTCATCTTCAAGGGTCCCCCGGGTCACCGTGAAGGCAGAGACATTGCCGGCCAAGGAACTGACGACTGCCGGGGATGTTTTGACCTTTTCCAGGGTATTACCGGTTTGCCGAAATGTGATATTTTCATTGGCACTGTCCTGAACCGTTGCATTCGTTCTTGTGAAGCTGATCAGACTCCCCGACCCTCCGGCTACCGGAGAGGTCAGACTCCTTGCGTCCCGTATGTCCCTGCACATCCTCTCAAGGGCCAGTTTGCCCTCGTCCAAAAGGGTCTTCTGATTGATCGACATAGCGTAGACCCTTACGCTGCTTGCCAGGAAGTGAAGCCCCACAGCCGAAACCACGGAAAGAATCACGATGACGATGACCACCTCAATCAGGGTGAAGCCCTTTTGAGTTTTGAGTTTTGAGTTTTGAGTTTTGAATTTCTTGTTCTGCAAGTCGCTTTCCTTTCAGCACTCCCGATTACGGGAAGTTTGTGACCACGGAATAAATTTCATATGCGTCGTTCTCCGGATCTTTCACCCGGACGAGGATTCTTTTGTACCCCTGATCCGTTACGGAAACATTGAAATTACTGTTCAAGTACACAATGTCCCATTGCCATTGGTAGGTGGAGAGCCCCGTGTTCGCATACGCAGTGAGGGCAATAGGGTTCAGGCTTGCGTTACTGTAGTCGAATTTCATGAACTCTTCCATTTTCTGATGGGCCAGATACATGGCTGTTGCAGCCTTCTCCGGTTTTCCGCTCCCTTTTACAGCGGTTGCAAAAGGAACGATGATCGCGGGCAGAAGGATCCCTGCGATGACAATGAAGACGAGGATCTCGATGAGGGTAAACCCCCCGATGGATTTCAGATTCCCCCCCACCCTCTCCCTCCCCCTCCAGGGGGGAGGGTTGGGGGAGGGGTGCCGCAATGGGAAGCTTCGCAATCCGGGCTCTGCAATCCGGCCTCTTCTCCTCATGAGATATTCACCTTTCCGGTATAGTTTACGACACTGATCGTTCTGGTCTGGCCACCGCTTGAAATCGCCACAGAGCCGCCGCCGCCCGCTGTGGGTTCGCCCAGGGAATTGAATGTGACCGTGAAGTTGTTGTTTACCGTTACTCCTGCCGGAAGCCGGCCCGTTCCATCCAGACCGCCGGCCGGGTTGAAGGTATAAACAGAGGCCCCGGAGGTGAAACTGACGCTCTTGGAGATCCGGTTCGCCATGGCATACTCCTGGGCATAGCGGATATCCGATGCAATCATCTGCGCCGCTCCGCTCACGGAGGCCCCGGAAGACGGTGAGGAGCTGACCCTGGAAACGGCCATGGCAGCAAGAATTCCGATGACGGCCATGACCACGATCACTTCGATCAACGTCATTCCGCGATGGCGTGTCCCCTTAAACCCTTCATTTGAATCTCTCCGTCGTTGCTCTGCGGCATCCCGCCTCACCGAAAGACCGAGGCCATATTCCACCACGGGAGGAATACCGCCAGGGCCAGAAAGAGCACCACCCCTCCGAGAAGGAGCGTCAGGGTGGGCTCGATATAGGTGGACATTTTCCTGATCGTATTTTCCGCCTCGACATCGTAGTATTCCGTCACCCTTGCCAGCATGTCATCCAGGGTTCCCGATGATTCTCCCACGGACACCATCTGGATGACCAGCGGGGTGAAGGTTCCGCTCTCCTTCATCGCCTCGGCCATGCTCCTTCCCCCTGGATCTCCTGTTTCATGACCTCGATGGAACGAGTGAGGGGGCCATTGCCGATCGTGGAAGAGGTGATCTCAAGGGTCTGCAGGATCGGGATGCCGCTCCGGTTGAGCATGACGAAGGTGTAAGCAAATCGGGAGAGGGCGATCTTAATGAACAGCGGACCGAACATGGGCACCCGGTTCCTGACCCGGTCCCAGAAAAGCTTTCCCTTCGGTGTCCGGAGGAAGTACCTCAAGAAGATCGGGATTCCGATGAGAAGGAACAAGACGACATACCAGTAGTGATGGAAAACCATATTGATGCCGACCATGATCCGGGTGGCCAGTGGAAGGGGGGTCTTGAATTGTTGAAATACCTGAACAAACCTTGGAATGACAAAAGCAATCAAGACACCGCAGGCAATCAGGACCGACGAGACGACGATCTTGGGATAGCGGGTGGCTTCCTTGACCCGCTGGCGGGTTTTGAGCTCGCGGCCTGCAAGTGTGACAAAACGATCGAGGGATTCGCCCAGGAGCCCCGAGGTCTCGCCTGCACGAACCATGCTTACATAGATAGGCGGAAATGCATCGGGAAATTGTCCCAGAGACTCGAAAAGGGTGCTTCCCTCTCTGATCCTCCGGCATACGGTTCCGAGAATTTCCTTCAGACGCCTGTTCCCGGCCTGTTCCCGCAGGCTTTCCAATCCCGTGAGCAGGGGCAATCCCGCCTTGTAGAGCGTTGAGAGCTGCTGGCTGAATACAATGAGATCCTCCATGCCCACTTTATAGAACCGGTAAAAGAGATCCGACCCCTGACCCGAAGGCGACTCGTTTTCCTTACTTTCCCTGATCGAGACGGGGAAGTAGCCCTGCTGGAGAAGTTGGACCCCTGCGAGATCGAGGGTAGGGGCCTCCACCGTCCCCGCCGTCGGTTTTCCCGCGTGATCTCTCGCCTTGTAGCTGAAGAGCGGCATCGTGTGTCTCATTCCCCCATCGTGTCAGTGTTTCGTGTCGGTGTCAGTAAAATCTCTTACGGACACTCATCACTGACACCTTCAGTGACATGGAGGTTCAGTTGTTCAGGTATGACTTCACCTTTTCAAGGAGGTCATCCATTTCAAAAGGTTTGGTGATATATTCATTGGCCCCGGTCTCCATCCCGAGCGACTTGTCCCGCTCCTGTGTCTTTGCGGTCAGCATCAGGATGGGGATGTGCTTATACCGCTCGTCGAACTTCAGCAGACGGCAGACCTTATACCCATCCAGCTTCGGCAGCATGAGATCGAGAAGAATGAGATGGGGCTTCTCTTTCCTGGCCTGATGCAGACCGTCTTCCCCGTTATAGGAGACCAGGACGGTGAATCCTTCCATCTCCAGGGGGAACCTGAGGGTTTCCACGAGGTCCACTTCATCGTCCACGATCAGAATCTTTTTCGGTTCCATTTGTTAACCTCCCAAACGTTCTTTGGCTTTCCTGAACAGGTCCCTTTTGGAAAGGGCCTCTTCGGGGTAGGTGGCTGCTCCGATATGAATGAGCCGGGACACGTCCGAGCCGTTCACAGAGACTTTTCGGACGACATCTTCCATTCTCTGACGGATCACCCGGGCTCCCTGCAGATCCGCCTCACAGAGAGCAGCCAGGATCTTGTCTTTCTCCCGCTTCAACATGATGTCCGCCTTCCGACAGAGGCACCTCTTGACTCGGTCTTCCAGCTGTTCGAGAATGACCTCTTTGATTTCAGGTTGATCATCCTGCGCCTCAATCAGAAAGAGGGTCAGATGGGAATGATTCTCCTGGGCACGCTGAAACTCCTTGTCCAGGGTCAGACGGAAACGGACATCTCTCTTCTCCCGGCTCGAGAGGGGAAGGGTAAACGTGAAGGTGCTTCCCTTGCCGAGCTCGCTTTCGGCCCAGATGGTACCCTGGTGGGCTTCGATCAATCCCCTGGTAATGGCAAGACCCAGTCCTGTTCCGCTGACCGACCGGTGGAGAGACCCCTCCACCTGGTGAAACTTCTCAAAGACCTTCTTCAACTGGTCTTCGGGGATCCCGATGCCCGTGTCTCTGACGGAGACCGCCACCAGGTTTTCATCCTGGTCGAAGATACGGGCGGAAACGGAGATGGTTCCCCCCTCGGGGGTGAATTTAATGGCATTTCCCACCAGGTTGGTCAGAACCTGCTCCAGTTTCTCACGGTCCCCCAGAACGGTCGGAAGGTCTTCAGGGAGGTCCGTGACGAGTTGGATCGATTTCCCCTGGGCCTGGGGCTGCAGAGAGGAAAGGACCAGCTCAACCGGGACCTTCAAGGCGAGTTCCTCAAAGGTCATGGTGATCTTCCCCGACTCGATCTTGGACAGGTTCAGAAGGTCGTTCAGAATGTTCGTCAGGCGCGTAATATTTCTGTCCGCCATGGAAAGAAATTTCCTCTGATTCTCGTTGATGTCACCGGTCTTCCCCTGCAGGATGAGCTGGACGGAGTTCTTGATTGCCGAGAGAGGAGTTCGCAGCTCGTGGGAGGCAATCGAAACGAATTCGGATTTGATCTGGTCGACCTTCCGCAATTCCTCATTGGCCTTTTCCAGTTCCCCCGCATAATCCTTCAGGCTGACGAACCGCTGCTTCTGGTCCACGACCTTTCGCAACCGCATGATCAGCTCGTCCAGATTCAGCGGTTTTGTCAGATAGTCGCTGGCTCCCCGCTTCATGGCTTCCAGTGCCGAATCGATGCTTCCGTGTCCGGTCATCAGGACGGTCAACGTCTCCGGCTTGACCCTGGCGATCTCATCGACCAGCTGGAGGCCGTCGACCTTCGGCATCTTCAGGTCGGTGAGAACGAGGTCGTAGGCATTCTTCGAGAGTTTCTGAAGGGCGTCTTCCCCGTTCTCGGCCAGTTCCACGTGAAAGCCTCCGATCCGGGTGAGAACCCTCACGAGCAATTCCCGGATATCTTTTTCATCGTCTACGATCAAGATCCTGTTTTCCATCGTTCATCCCTTTTTTTCCTGGGAAAGGTCGCCTCTCCAGGAAAGCCATTCGTCCAGGGCATCCTTCTTGAAACGCCAGCTTCCGCCTACCTTTCGCCCCGGGATGTCCCCGTGCTTGGCCAGCCGGTAGATGGTTCTCACGTGGACGCTCAGATAGTCCGCCGCTTCGCGGGGCGTCAGGATCTCTCTTCTGGGAATGAGCGATTGCAGATTTCTGGTTTCGTCATCCTTGTTCATGTTTCATTCTCCTTGCTCTCGTAGAACCTCATCGACAGTCCAAAACCTCCCGCACTTTCGCTGCCAGGGCCGAAGCTGAAAATGGTTTTTCGAGGAGAGGCGCTTTTGAAGCGGAGGAGCCCCGGCAAAGCGCCGTGTGATCCGTATACCCGGAAACAAAGAGTACCTTCAGGTGATTCCACCGGTCGGTGAGCCGGTCAGCCAGTTCCTTTCCCCCCATCTGAGGCATGACCACGTCGGTCAGGAGAAGGTGAAACATCCTATCGGCTTTTTCCTGAACGACCCTGAGGGCGTCCAGACCGTGGGTGGCTTCTACGACGTGATATCCCCGGTCTGAGAGGACACGGGCGGCAAATCCTCTGACAGCCGGATCGTCTTCTACCAGCAGGATGGTTTCGTTTCCCTGGGACGAAGAGATGACGTCGTGCTGCCTGGGGAGTTTGGCGGTTTCTTCCTCGGCTTGTGGAAAGTAGATCTTGAAGGTCGAGCCCTGACCCGGTTCGCTGTAGACAAAGATGTGTCCCCGGTTCTCCTTGATGATTCCGTAGACGGTCGAAAGACCGAGGCCCGTTCCCCCGCCGTTCGCCTTGGTGGTGAAGAAAGGTTCGAAAATCCTCTCTTTCACCTCCGGTGACATGCCGCAACCTGTGTCACTCACGGAAACCATCACATAACGGCCCGCCGGAAGGGTGGAGGGGGCCTGACCGGAGGGTTGAGGGAGGGAAACACCCGAGGTCTCCAGAATGAGTTTTCCTCCCTGGGGCATCGCATCACGGGCGTTCACGACCAGGTTCATCAGGACCTGTTCGAATTGGGAGGGATCGATTTTGACACAACCCGGACCGGGGTCGGGAAGGGTCACCAGCTCGATGTGCTCTCCGATGAGACGGCGAAGCATCTTGTCCACGTCGATCAGGACCGTGTTGAGATTGATCACCTGGGGATTCAGGGACTGCCGGCGGGAGAAGGTCAGTATATTCCGGACGAGATTGGCAGCCCGTTCCGCCCCCTTTTGAATCTCGGCAATGTCTTCGCGCAGGGGGTCCTGGGGCGCCAGGGTGCTCATGGCCAGTTGCGAATAGCCCACAATCGGTGTCAGCATGTTATTGAAGTCGTGGGCGATCCCTCCGGCAAGGCGGCCGATGGCTTCCATCTTCTGGGATTGGCGAAATTGTTCCTGGAGCGCCGCCATCTCTATCTCGGCCCGTTTACGGCCGCTGATATCTTCCAGAACCATCACGGAGTAGTGGGTGGTCTCCTCTCCAGGGTGGCGAAACGAGGCTGAAATGGGACGGAGCTGGATTTGGAGGGTCCGTTTCAGTACGGGATCTTCAACCTCCGATTCCACGGTTTCTCCGGCCGCAAGTTTTTCGGAAGCAAGGGACCAGAACGCTTCGAGATAGCAGTTCGACTCGTTACAGCCCGGATGGAAGAGATCGTGAAATCGTTTTCCTTTCACCTGGGTGACGCGGTCGAGCTGCCACTGCTCTACGGTTCGATTGGTCCGTTGGACAAAACCCCGGCTGTCCAGGAGACAGATCAGGTGAGGGAGAGAGTCGGCCGTGGATTCCCACTCCCGTTTCGCGCGCCCGATGAGCGTCAGACTGTCCTTCAGGGCCTCTTCAGCCCGCTTGCGGTCTTCGATCTCACATTTCAGCTTTTCATTGGCCTTCGTCAGTTCGGCGGTCTGTTCCTTCACCTGTCTTTCCAGCTCGTTATGGGCCTTCCGTAAGACCTCTTCCGCATCATGGGCGCCGGGGACGATCTTGTGGAGGCGAAAGCCGAAGATGCGCCAGGCCAGCGCAAGACCTGCGGCCGTGAAGAGAAGAATCAGATGAGGGGTGTACTGTAGGCCCATAAGGGACGCCTCTATCCGTTGTCCAAAACCTTCCGGACCTTCAGGCCCAGGGCTGAAGGTGAAAAGGGTTTCTGCAGAAACTCGACGCCATGGTCCAACGCGCCGTGGTGCACGATGGCATTATCCGTGTACCCCGAAGTGAAGAGTACCTTGATCCCGGGTCGCAGGGTTCGAAGGCGGTCGGCCAGCTCCCTTCCTCCCATCTGGGGCATGACCACATCGGTGACGAGGATGTGAATTCTTTCCTCCCTGTGATTCTCGGCCAGGAGAAGAGCCTCGTTGCCATCCGAGGCCTCCAGGACATGGTAACTCTGCTCTCTGAGAACACGGGCGGCGAGGTTGCGCACCGCCTGCTCATCTTCAACCAGGAGGACGGTCTCATTTCCCCGGGGCACCGAAAGTGTTTCGTATCGTGGAGCAAGGGCGCTCGTCTCTTCCTCAACACGGGGGAGGTAGACCTTGAACACCGATCCGCGGCCGGGTTCACTGTAGACGAAGATGTTTCCTCCGGTCTGCTTGACAATTCCGTAGACCATGGATAAGCCGAGACCGGTTCCCTTGCCCTTTTCCTTGGTGGTGAAAAAAGGATCGAAAATCTTTTCCCTCAGTTCAGGGGGCATGCCGACGCCCGTATCACTCACCGAGAACATGACATAGCGGCCCGCGGCCATGCCTTCATGGCTGCGGACGTAGGCTTCATCCCGCTCCGCATCGGCCGTTTCAACCAGCAGCTTTCCACCGGATGGCATGGCATCTCTGGCATTGACCGCAAGATTCATGACAACCTGTTCGATCTGTCCGGGGTCCGCCTTTACCCTTCCAAGGTTCTCTGCCAGCAGGGTTACCAACTCGATATCCTCGCCGATCACGCGATGGAGCATCTTCTCCATATCTTTCAGAAGACTGTTGAGATCCAGGACTCTCAGTTCCATGATCTGGCGGCGACTGAAGGCCAGGAGTTGCCGTGTCAGATCGGCGGCCCGTTCTGCCGCTTTCTGGATCGTCTCGATATTTCCTTTCAGGGGATCTTTTTCGTTGAGCTCGGCAAGGGAAAGCTGGCTGTACCCCTTGATGATGGTAAGAAGATTGTTGAAATCATGGGCCACGCCCCCTGCGAGCCGGCCGATGGCTTCCATTTTCTGAGACTGGCGAAGCTGCTCCTGAAGGGAAACCACCTCCTCCTTCACTCTCTTCCATTCAGTGATATCCTGGACCGCGCAGCGGATTCCCTTGATTTGCCCTTTCTCGTCCGAAATGAGTTTATCTTCGAGCAGAACGTGGAGCAGGGTTCCATCCTTCTTTCGGTAGGTTCGTTCGATATTTCGACCCGGGGGCATTGTACCCGCCAGCTTGGCCAGGATCTGTTGACGGGCGAAGTCCGTCTCCCCGTTAAACTCCCACATGGGCCGGCCGACCATCTCTTCGGCCCCGTATCCGAGCATCCGCTCCTCCGTCCGGTTGACCTTCGTGACGTGTCCCTCCCCGTCGTACTCGTGATACCCCAGCGGTGCGTTGTCGAAGAGGTCCCTGAATCTCCTCTCGCTCTCCCTCAAGGCCTCTTCCACGCGCTTCCATTCCATAAAGAGCTGGGCATTGGCGACCGCCCCGGCGATCTGGGAGGCAATGCCCCCGGCCACCTTCAAATCCTGCTTTGAAAAGCTGTCCGATCGGGTCGAACGAAAATGAATCGTCCCGATGACTTGATCTTTTGAGATCAGGGGGACAACCATCAGGGATCGAAGTCCGGCCGCATAGCCTTTCAAGAGGGCAGGGAAGCGATTCCACCATTCCCCTTCCTTTTCGATCCGGACGATGACGCCGGAGCGGGTCCGTATGACCTCTTCGGCGACGGAACCGGACAGAGAGTAACTGTCTCCCTGGTGACGCCCTTCCACCGAGACCCCCGAGGCATAGGAGAACCTGACGGTGCCCGTTTCGTAGTTGATGAGATTCACGGAGATGCCGTCAAAGGCGATGAGTTTCCTCACCTCTGCGGCAAAGCGTTCATAGACCTCTTCAATATCCAGGGTGGAACTGATGATCCGTCCGATTTCGGCCACCGCGGCGTTTTCCCGGGCAAGGCGCCTCGCTTCCTCCTCGCTTTTTCGCAGGGCCTTTACCGCCCGAACGCGCTCGCCGAAAAGCCGCGCATTTGCGATGGTCCCTGCAATCTGGGAAGCCACCTTTTCGGCCAGTTTCACGTCTTTTTCCGTGAAAGCCCCTGGTTTGTATGCCCGCAGGAGAAGCACGCCGATGATCTCCCCTTTGGAGATGAGCGGAACGAACATCAGGGACTTGTGGCCGGCATCGAGGGTGGGGGAAAGGGCGGGAAACTTTCTCTCCCACTCCTGACGATTTTCCATGTCGATGAGGAGGCTCGACTTTGTCCGAAGGATTTCTGAATTCACGGTGTCGGCAAGGGGAAGGACATTGCCGATCTCTCGACCGGGTATGCCGGTTCCTGAAACGTAGACGAGGGTGACGGTCCCCTCTTGAATGTTATGGAGACTGACGCCGATGCGGTCGAAGGGGATGAGTTTCCGGACTTCCTGTTCAAACCTTTCGTAGACTTCTCCGATGTTAAAGGTGGAACTGATGATGCGACCGATCTCCGCAAGGATTGAATTCTCCTTGGCGAGCAGGGTTGCCGCCTCCTCATTCCTCCGGAGCGCCTCCTCCGAGTCTTTCCTGTCGAGAAGGGCCTGTTCCAGGCGGTCCATGTATCTCTTGATGCCCCGTAACGACAAGGCGGCCAGAAAGGCAAAGATTGTTCCCGCCATCAGATGTTCCTCGTCGTAAAAGGGGATCTCGGGGTGAAACCACAGGTCCACCAGCGCATTGAGGTGTCCAACGAGCAGGACGACGACGAAGAAGAGCATACTGCGGGGAGTGATCCCCCAATGTTTGAATCTCGGCAGGGTTTGATTTTGCTTCATGAACAACCCGATGTCTTTCTTCTCCCTAAGAGGGAGGATCGTTTCTCGTTTCAACCGACCTGGTCAAGGATTTCCCGTACTTTACGAATCAAGGTCGCCGGAGAAAAAGGTTTCTGCAGGAATTCAATGCCCTGGTCCACGACTCCCTGCTGTAGAATGGCGTTTTCCGTGTATCCGGAGATATAGAGTACCTTCATCTGCGGACAGAACGAGAGCAGTTGTTGCGCGAGTTCGCTGCCGCTCATTCCAGGCATGACCACATCGGTGACCATGATCCGGAGGGGAGGCTCCAACTGTCGACATAAAGCGAGTGCTTCTTCCCCGCCGGTGGCTTCGAAAACCTGATAGCCCTGCTTTCGAAGAACGGTCAGGGCCAGCGTTCGAACTTTCTCCTCATCCTCCACGACCAAGACCGTCTCGTTCCCCGTAGGAAGCATCTCCTCCGTTTCGTTTTCCCTGCACTCCTCCTGAGGGGTGTCTATTTCAGGGAAGTGGATGACGATCCTGGTTCCACACCCGGGTTCACTCTCCACGCTGACGGCTCCACCGCTCTGATGGACGATGCCGTAAACCATGGAAAGTCCCAACCCCGTTCCCTTTCCCACTTCCTTTGTTGTAAAAAAGGGTTCAAAGAGATGTTCCAGGGCCTCAGACGTCAATCCCGTACCCGTATCGTTGACCTCAAGACACACATACCTTCCGGGCGTTATTCCGAGCTGAGACCAGGCGTGGGCCTCGTTCGGTTTCACGTTTTTTGTCCGAATGGTTAACCGTCCCCCGGAGGGCATGGCATCCCGTGCGTTCACCAGGAGATTCATGATGATCTGTTCGAGGTGACCCACATCGCACTTCACTTTTCCCAGATCTTCGGCCAATTGGGTCACCAGTTCGATGTCTTCCCCGATGATGCGGCGCAGGATCTTTTCCAGGTCTTTGATGACCCCATTGAGGTCGAGAACCCTCATATCCAGAATTTGCCGCCGGCTGAATGCAAGCAATTGGCGGGTCAAATCGGCAGCCCGGTCTGCCGCCTTCTGAATCTCGGCGGCGTTTTCCCTCAAGTGTATTGTTCTCCACACCCTCCATCAGAGAAAGTTGGCTATAGCCCTTGATGACGGTGAGAAGGTTATTGAAGTCGTGGGCGATCCCGCCGGCGAGTCGGCCGATGGCCCCCAATTTCTGAGACTGACGAAGTTGTTCCTGAAGGGCCTGCATCTCTTTTCCCGAGTGCTTCCGGTCGGTGATGTCCTGAAAGCTCCCTTCGTAGTATTGAACTTTTCCCTCCGCGTCTCTGACGACCCGGGCATTTTCCTCCACCCAGAGAATGGATCCGTCACGGCGGAGCAGGTGTTTTTCAAAGTTCCTCACGACCCCTTCACGATCAATGAGGTGTTGCCACCGAGCGGAGATCTCCGGGGTGACATAGGTTTCATTCATATTGATCGCCATGAGAGACTTGGAATCCGGATAGCCCAGCATCTGCAGCGAGAGCCGGGTTGGCGTCCAGGATCTGTCCGGAAGGGGCAATGCGGTAGAGGCCCACCGGGACGCCGTCAAACAGAGCCCCGTAGCGGACCTCGCTTTCCCACCGGGTGTTTTCAGTCCGTTTTCGCGCCATGGCGTAAAGGATCGTCCGCTTGAGGAGATGGCTGTCCACCCGCGTTCTGGCCAGATAGTCTTGAGCCCCCTCCTGAATGGCACGCAAGGCCAACGCGTCATCGTCGAGGCCTGCCAGAATGACCACGGGCAGATGCGGCGCGGCCAGGCGCACCTGCGCGAGAGTATTCCATCTCTCCCCATCCGGCGACGAGAGACCGAACAATATGACGTCATGGGCCTTCCGGGCGAGCCGAAGCAACCCTTCGCTAATTCGTTCCACGTGATGCAATCTGAACGGGTCTGCGTCTGAGCCGGCAAAGCCGGCGAACATCTCTTTTATTGACCCGGCCTCTTCAGGGTCCTCTTCGATCAGAAGCAAACGGATGAGGCCGGTCTCTGTGTGGGAAACGTCAGATGGCATCACCGTTGGGCCTGAGTCAGGCATCCCCCCTCCTTTCATGCCTTCGAGGCAAGTGTTTGAATGGCACATCAGCCACCTTCCCGGTCCAGCACTTCCCGTACCTTCTGGGCCAATGCGGAAGGTGAAAAAGGCTTCTGCAAAAATTCAATGCCGGGATCCAGCACGCCCGTGGTGCACGATGGCATTATCCGTATATCCGGACATGTAGAGCACCTTCATATCCGGCCGGATGATTTTCATCCGGTCGGCCAACTCCCTGCCTCCCATCTGAGGCATGACCACGTCTGTGACAAGAAGATGAATTGTTTCCCCTGAATGTTCTTGAGCCAGCGAGAAAGCCCTGTGACCGTCAGGGGCTTCCAGCACATCGTAACCCTGCCGTCTCAGGATGCCGGCAGCAAGGTCCCGCACCGATGTCTCGTCTTCGGCAAGGAGTACCGTCTCGGTTCCGCAGGGCATGGGCAGCGCTTCGCCCCGCCGAACCAGCGGATCCGTCTCTTCTTCCGCCCTCGGGAGGTAGACCTTGAATACCGATCCCTGCCCCGGTTCACTGTAAACGGACACGCTTCCTCCGCTCTGTTTCACAATCCCATAGACCGTCGCCAAACCCAGCCCGGTTCCCTTGCCCATCTCTTTTGTGGTGAAAAAGGGATCGAAGATCCGCTCCCTGACTTCCGGACTCATCCCCACACCCGTATCGCTCACTGAAAGCATCACATAGCGACCGGCTGCCATCCTGTCGTGGCCGGATGCACAGGCTTCGTCCATCTCCACGTTGGCCGTCTCGATCGTCAGCTTTCCGCCGGAAGGCATTGCATCCCTGGCATTGAGCGCAAGGTTCAGAATGACCTGTTCGATCTGTCCGGGATCGGTCCTGGTTCTGCCGAGGTCTATCCGCCTTGGAGGTCACAAGCTCGATGTCTTCACCGATCACCCGATGTAACATCTTCTCCATGTCTCCCAAGAGCGTGTTCAGGCCCAGCACCTTCAGTTCCATGATCTGACGACGACTGAAGGCAAGGAGTTGGTGGGTCAGGTCGGCCGCCCTTTCCGAGGCTTTCTGAATGATCCCGATGTTTTCCTTCAAGGGGTCGCCTTCATGGAGTTCCATGAGAGAGAGCTGACTGTATCCCTTGATGATCGTCAGGAGGTTGTTGAAGTCATGGGCGATGCCCCCTGCAAGCCGGCCGATCGCCTCCATCTTCTGCGACTGGCGAAGCTGCTCCTGAAGGGAGGCCACTTCCTCCTTGGTCTTCTTCCACTGAGTGATATCCTGAATCGTGCAGCGGATCCCCTTGATCTTCCCGTTCTCGTCCAGGATGAGTCTGTCCTCAATCAGAACCTGGAAGGTGGTCCCATCCTTTCTTCGGTAACTCCGCTCAAGATTGCGACCCGGGGGCGACGCGCCCGTGAGCTTCGCCAAGACTTTCTGGCGAGCGTCTTCCTCTTCGGCGTTAAACTTCCATACAAACTGTCCGATCATTTCTTCCGCGGAGAACCCGAGCATCTCTTCATCGGTATGATTGACCTTCGTAATGCGTCCTTCGAGGTCATACTCGTGGTACCCCAGCGGCGCATGGTCGTACAGATCCTTGAATCTGGCCTCGCTCTCTCTCAACGCACTCTTCCGTCCTCTTTTGCTCGGCAAAAAGCAGGGCGTTTGCAAGGGCACCTGCAATCTGATTCCCGACCTTTTGAGCGAGCTCCAAATCTTTTTCCGAATAGGGATTTGCCTCTTTCGACCGGAAATGGAGCGTTCCTAATACCTGATCTTTGGAGATGAGAGGAACTGCCATGAGCGATCGAAGCCCGCATGAAAAAGAAGGCAAGAGGCCGGGAAACCTGCCCGCTATCTCGTCTGGGTTTTGTGCGTCGATGATCAAACCCGATTTTGAGCATATGACCTCTCCGGACAGGGTGCCGGTGATTGGAATGACATCCCCCGGAGAACGCTCCTGGATCTCAACACCGGAGGAGTAGGCAATCGTCACCGTGTGACGACCCGGATCCGTAACATTAATCGCAATGCGGTCAGAGGGAATGATCTTCTGAACTTCTTCGGCAAAGCGGTCGTAGACCTCCTCGATGTTCAGGGTTGAACTGATGATGCGCCCAATCTCGGCGATGATCGCATTCTCTTCAGCCAGACGCTTCGATGCCTCTTCGCTCTTTGTCAGGGCCTCTTCCGCCCGCTTTCGTTCCAGTCCGTTGACGAAGATATTTCCCACGATTCTCAACAGGCTGATCGTGTCTTCGGACCAGGATCTTTCGGCCTTCACCGCATCGAACCCGAGGAAGCCGATCAGCGAATCGACACGGATCATCGGAACGACGATCAGGGATTGGATTCCTTGTCTCCTGGAATTCCTCTTTCTCGGCAATGGCGTCGGCGGGGAGGTCGGTTACCCGGGGGGCATAGAAAACCTCTTTGCCCTTGATGATCCGGGAGAACCAGGGCAGTTCTTCATCTACGGAAATTCCCTGAAGTCGCCGGATCTGGGGTTTTACACCCGGAGCACACCATTCATGGGTGTTATCCATCTTCTTCCCGTTCTCGGAAAACAGAAAGACATAGCTGCGGTCCGCCCCGACGAACTCTCCGACGGTCTCTAAAGCTCTTTGTATTTCGGGATCGATTTCCCCGGGGGCCAGGCTGATGAAACGGGTCGATAACGTGGTGATGATTTTTTCGAATTCAACCCGATAGTGCAGGGCCTCCTCTGCAGCCTTGCGCTCTGTGATATCCTCGCAGGTGACAAGGTACTCCCCTGTCTCCAGTTCCACGGAAGTGAAGTTGATGATCCTCTTCGTCCCGTCTTTGCACGTGGCCGTAAAAACTCTGGGTATTTCTTTTCCGGCGTCGATATGACCCAGATCCTCGGCCCAGGTTGAAACCACCTTGTGGCGATATTCCGGATCGGGAAAGGCCTTCCTGAACCAGGTTCTGCCATCGGGAACGTCGTCGAGGGAATAGCCGAAGAGCTGTTTGAATCTGGCGTTGAGGCACTGAAACCTTCCCTCTCGGTCGACCATGACCATCGCGAAGGGGACGTGTTCGTACAAGGTCTGGAACCTGTCCGTTCCCGGAACTGAAGCACCCTTTCGCCGCTCGTCCGTTTTTTGGACAGAGAGGGTCTTTCGGGGAAGGGCCTCCGCGGATCTCTCTTCTCCGATTCAGGTTGTTGATACCGCCTCTTTTGGACATACGACGACTCCTCCAGGCAGAGGTGAAATTAGCAAGATTTGTTCCAGAATGTCTCAAATCTGCATTCTAACGATCAGATGTATCTCTAAACGCTCAATTCTTAATTGGATTTTAAATATCATGAGATGTGTAAAGAGAAGGAAACCCGGCAAAAATGGAACCCCTCAGGTGGATAATCCATGAAAAAACTGCCAAAAAAGTGACAATTCTGCACTCTTGGGGACAGAAAACAAGGGTGTGGTGCGGGACAACGGACGGAATAGCGGAATGGCGGGTGTGCTAAGTACGCGAATGAAGAAGCGGCCGAGTAGAAAGTTTCCGATATAGACCGGATCGTGCCAGTTTCCTGCAAAATCATGCAGACAGCGCAAGGTGCGTTATAGCCTGCAGAGACCTGCTCGGGAAAATGCCCTTCAGCAACTTGCGCCGTCGAACGGCCCCACCTTTAGGCGGCGAGCATTGCACGTCGTCGCAGCTTCGGACATGAAATCCAGTCTTCTGCGGATGCGAAGGTTTGAAGCGTGTCTTGCGATCGCCGGGGAGGCGTCGGAAGGAAACCGACACTGATGACGAACAATGAATTGGATTCTCAGCAGCCTGCTAAGCCTTCAGTTTTTCCTGGAGAGCCTTTGTAAACTCTTGCTCGACCTGTTTTGCCTTGGCGCGCATGATCCTGTCACCAAACATGGCCAGTTTGCCGACGATGCTCACATCCGTTTTGTATCTGATCTCCACTTCCCCGGGTTTGACCTCTTTGAGGTCCACAACGCTCTTCTGCTTAAAGTGACCGAGTTTCGTGACATCTTCACCGGCCCCCTCGATCTCGATGTGGGTGGGCCGTTCGACTTTGGTCAATTTGTTCACGAACTTCAGCTTCGCCGAGATGGGACCGACTTTCTGCTTTACGACGCACTCGTAGGTGGTTTCGTCGATCAGCTTCACGGATTCCGCTCCGGGGAGACACGTCATGATGGTCTCCGGTTTGAGCAGCGTCTCAAATAATTGGTCTATCGGTGCGTTTAAGGTAAATCCTCCTTCTATGATCATAAATCCCCCTTTTCTACGGTGGGTGATCCGTGTCAGTGGTTCGTGTCAGTCAAGAAGTTGACAGAGGCAGACACCCATCACAGATTCAATCTCTTCACACTTTATTCTGGTTCTTTTCGATGATCTCCGCCAGGGTGATATAGCTTTTATTCCCCGGTGTGGTGGCCTGTTCGATCAAAAGGTCGATGAAGGATAACCCCTGCGCTTCGACCCATGCCCTGTGCTGCTTGTCCCCGGTCCCGAACATGTGTCTGGCGCAATCGATGGCGCTCCCTGTTTTTGCCTGTTTCCCGCAGACAGGACACTTCACTGGCTGACTCATGCTGCCCTCCTTAATCGTCTCTTTCTATTTTTCCTTCTCCTTCAGAGCGTTCACGATCATTTCGGGCCGGATCGGACATTCCTTCATCTGTACGCCCATAGCGTGGAAAATGGCATTTCCGATGGCCGCAGCGGTCGGGTTTGTCAGACCTTCGCCGGCCTCTTTGGCGCCGTAAGGTCCTTCCGGCTCATAGGTATCAATCTCGGCAACGGACACCTGGGGCATTTCGGTTGCCCGGATGACCTTGTAGTCCACCAGGTTCGGGTTCATCAGCTTGCCATCCTCAAAGGGCATGTGCTCCAGGTAGCCGTAACCGGCAGCCATGGAGAAGGCCCCCTCGAGCTGACCCATGAGACCGAGAGGGTTGATGGGTTGACCGCAGTCGTGGGCGGTGAGGCTGTCGATGAGCTTGATCTTCCCCGTCTCTCTGTCGATCTCCACCTCCACGGCCTGCAGCATATAGCTGTAGGCGGGGGAGATCATGCCTTTTCTGTGCGGTGTATAATGGCCCCTGCCGATGATCCTTTGACCATCCTTGCCGCGGAGAGCCTTCTTGACCAGATCAAGGTAGTCCACCCCCCTTTCCGGGCGGGAAACGCTGTGGACCCATCTGTTTTTGATATCCAGGTCATAGATGATATTCAATCCCGACTGTGCGTAAGCGAATTCCAGAAGCTGCTTTTTCGCATCTTCAGCCGCCATCTTGACGGCATTGCCTCCCATGAGGGTCTGCCTGGAGCCCCATGCACCGAGGTCGGCCGGGCTGTGGTCCGTGTCGCCCGAGTGGACCTTGATGTCCTCCATCTTGACCCCGAGGGTCTCTGCGCAGATGATGGCCAGCGTGGTATTGGAACCCTGACCGATATCCTGAGCCCCCACGTGCAGTTCCACGGTTCCATCGTAATTGATCGTGACCACCGCCGAAGAGAAGGAATAGGGGGTGTCGAACCAGTTGAAGATTCCGCCGGACATGAAGCCGCACGCGGAGACTCCGATGGATCTGTTGGCGGGCAATTTCCCCTTGGCCTTGATCCACTGCTGGATTTTGTCGAAGCACTGATCCAGGCCGCAACTGGCGATTGTTGCCTGGCCGGGGACTTCATAACCGGGGGTATGACCATTCTTCCGTCTCATCTCGATCGGGTCGAGGCCCAGATCGGCGGCGATCCATTCAATCTGCTGTTCGGAGCAGAACATCGCCTGGGGAGCGCCGAACCCCCGCATGGAGGTGGTCGGAAGGGTGTTCGTGTAGACCCTGTAGCCGTCATAGCGGTACCCTTTCCACTTGTACGGGAAGGAATGAAAGAACCCCGTAAGGTAAAGGGCCGTTGCGCCCATGCCGGTGTAGGCGCCGCCGTTCGTGAAGACCTTGGCTTCCCGGGCGCAGAAGGTCCCGTCCTTTTTGACACCGGTCCGGACATAATAGTACATGGGGGTCCGACGTTTGGTCGCGATGAAGTCCTCTTCTCTTGTGAAAACGATCTTGACCGGTCTGAAGAGCTTCATGGAGAGCACGGCGCTGCAGAAGAGGGCCGCGTCGAGTTCGAACTTTCCGCCGAAACCGCCTCCCACATAGTGGGAGATGACACGGATGTTTCCCTCTTTGAGACCGAGCACGCCGGCGAGGAGGCCCTGCATGTAATAGGGGGCCTGATTGGAGTGGTAGACCAGGAGTTTTCCATCGGGCGTGTAGCTCGAAACGGCCGCGCGGGTCTCCATGCACATGTGCGCCTGGCCACCCACCCGGAACCAGTCTTCCCGGACATGCTCCGCCTCTTCGAAGGCCGCCTCCACATCGCCCCACTCGATATGCCGGGTGACATTGATATTCCGCTCGAAGCCTTCATGGATTTCGGGCGCCTCTTTCTTGATCGCATCGAGGGGCTCATAGACCGCAGGAAGCACTTCGTATTCGACATCGATCAGGTCCAGGGCCTGCTCCGCGATCTCCTCGGTCAGTGCGGCGACGGCCGCAACCGGTTCACCGATGTAACGGACCTTTTCCAGGGTGAGCAGCTGCTCATCGCAGAGATCCTGGAAGCGCCGCCAGATTCCCTGCTTCACCCCCAGGGTGTCTTTTCCCGTCACCACTCCGATGACCCCGGGAAACTCGAGTGCCCTGCTGGCATCGATGCTCAGGATTTTCGCGTGAGGGTGCGGGCTTCGGAGGATTTTGCCATAGAGCATGCCGGGCAGTTTCACATCGAAGGTGTAGGTCGCCCTGCCGGTCACCTTCGCGATTCCGTCCAGGTTGTGAACGTGAGTATTGATCACAGAATACTTGTTCGTGGTCATGGTTACTCCTCCCTGTAATTCCCTTTGGCCACCGACTCGACAGCCCGTACGATGCTGTTATAGCCCGTGCATCGGCAGATATTTCCCTCAATGCCTTCTTTGATCTCCTCCTGGGTGGGGGTCGGGTTTTCCTTCAGAAGCGCTTCACAGGACATCAGCATGCCCGATGTGCAGAATCCGCACTGATAGGAGCCGTGATCCAGGAACGCCTTCTGGAGGGGGGCCAGCTTTCCGTTCACTTCCAGGCCCTCCACGGTCCGGACGTGCCTTCCTTCCGCCTGCACGGCAAGAACGGCGCAGGACTTCACAGCCATGTCATCGATCAGGACCGTGCACGCCCCGCAGGAGACCGTCTCACACCCCCTCTTCGTTCCCGTCAGGCCGATATGGTCCCGGATGACCTCCACGAGAAGCGTCTTGGGATTGATATAAAGCTCGTATTCCTGGCCATTGACCTTCAACTTCAGCAGTTGTTTTTCCATGCTGTCGCAACCTCCGTCATCCTAATTTAGCGGCCCCTTCCCATGCCTGTCTCACCATGCGCTTCGTCATGACACCGATCAGATGGCGTCTGAATTCTTCCGAAGCGTGGATATCGGAGACAGGATCGGCATCTCCGGCGGCCGCTTCGCCCGCTTTCGCGAGAAGGGATTCACTCATCTTTTTTCCGAGAAGGATCTTCTCCGCACTCTTGGCCCGGATCGGCGTGACCCCCGCATTGCTGAGAATGATCCGCGCATCCTTGCAGGTGCCGGCCGGGTCGACCTCCGTCATGGCGGCGACGCCGACGATTCCCTGGTCATTTTCAATGAGGTTGAATTTGGCGTAGGCTGCCGCAGCCCGTGGACGGGCAGGGGGGACCTGGACCTCCACCACCATTTCGTCCTTCTTCAGGGCGGTTTCAAAGAGGGCCGTGTAAAATTCTTCGAGAGGCATGACCCGGGTTTCCTTCGAAGAACTCAATTTGATCTTGGCATCCAGGGCGATGAGCGCCGGTGCAAGGTCACCCGACGAATCGCCGTGGGCAAGGTTGCCGCCGATGGTGCCCCAGTTTCGCACCTGAATGGAGGCAAGCCTGCTTTCGAGTGCGACGAGAACAGGGTATTTCTGTTTGAGAAGGGGAGACGTCTCAAGGGTCCGGTGGGTGGTTGTGGCACCCAGTCGGAGTCCCTGCTTCTCATCGTAGGCGATATAGTTCAGTTCGCTGAGCCCCTTGATGTCGATCAGATAATCCGTCACCACCAGACCCTGCCGCATCACGATGAGCAGGGATTGCCCGCCGCAGATGATTTTGCATTCGTCCTTGTGATCTGCGAGCAAGGATAGGGCTTCCTGAAGTGTGACGGGTTTAAGGTAGTTAAAGTCGTGGATCATGCTTCTCTCCTTTTTCTTGAGGTGTTGTGGGGAATTCCCTCGGTATCGACCCGGTCCTCCCCGGAAGCTTCCTTACCCGCCGGCAAGCAGCATGAAACGCGGGGCCTCGTAGATCTCGACTTCTTCGTGACCCGTTTCAGCCTTGTGACGCAGAACCTCGATCAACCTGTCGAAGCTGGTGATCTGCCATCCATCGATGATTCTCCAGATGGCGGCATTCGTCCAGTCCCATCTTTCCGCTTCATGCAGGTCGCAGATCCGGGTCTCTCCCCTCTCCACGTCGATGACTTTCAGTCTGACTGGGGGCTCATGTTCCGCGCCGCGATATTTACCGGTGTGTGGCTCTGCAACGTTCCTCAGGAGTTGGAACTCGGCGGAAAGGGGGGTGACAGTGGAACGGACATGCTCTTTGGGGTCCCCTGCGCAGCCCCGGTGCTGCCCGGAAGAGCCCCGATAATGGTGCCTGCCCCGATAGATTCCGCATTCCGTACAGGCTTTGCTTGAAAAGGGGCATGCGAGGGGTGTTTTGGCCATGGAATTCCTTTCTTCCGACGGTGTTTCTTGGGGCCCAAGGTCAAATCCAACAGGGGGAAGAGAGCCGGGTGCGACCGGTCACCGCCGCGCCCAAGAGGCTCCCTTCATCGTCGCGTTCATTACGGTGAACTGAGACTTAACAGGCTGTTGTTCTCTTCCATGGGCACTAATTCCAGAATAATGGAAGCATCTTTCTTTGTCAAGAGAAACCCTTGATCAAACGCAACGCTTCTCCGTTCTGGGCAGCTTGGGAGGGAGGATATTCCCAGGCGGAGAGGGGAAACCTCCAAAACGCGGGTAACCGGTTGTGTGGCAAGTGTGGCGGATTGAGCGGAAGAAGGTTGCGGACACCGTGTTCGCTATTCCGCCCTGCCTGATCTCCCTTTGTGATTCCACCCTAACGGAAGAGAACCGGTCAAACACCCGGTCAGGGTGCTTGACCGGTTCTCTATGATGAACGAGTCCTGGAACGCCGCAAGGGGCACATGCCGGTCAGGATTTCTACGGGGTCATTCTTCCCTGTTCGATCTCTTTCAAAACGATCTCTTTTCCTTTGCTGAGGTGTTTTCTCACCAGGGTTTCAACGAGTCTGCCGTTCTTCTTCTGCATGGCGTCGAGGATTTGCTGATGGTCTTCCAGGGCGTTTTGCTGGCCATCCTCGGTTTTGAGGAGGAAACCCCGATAGCGGATGAAGTAGTCACGAAAGGAGTTCACCAATTCCGAGAGTTTCCGGCTTTTGCAGGATTTGTAGATCAACTCGTGAAATTCGGTATTCAGCTGCACCACCTTATCGTAGTCCCCTTTTTTGACGGCCTGTTCGGTTTGTTCCAGGTTTTTTTCGAGGGCCGAGGTTTTCTCCGGCGCGAGGTGAAGGGTGGCCTGATGGGCCGCGTAACTTTCGAGGGCGGTCCGGATCCCAAAGACCTCTTCGACGTCCTCTTTCGTAAATCGCCGCACGACAAAGCCCCCTTTGGGAAGCCGGCTGACCAGGTCGTCGCGCTCGAGTTTGTGGAAGGCCTCCCGGACAGGGGTCCGGCTGATGCCGACCTGATCGGCCAGTTGTTCTTCGATCAACCGCTGCCCGCCTTTCAGTTTCCCGTGAAGAATCGATCTCCGCAGGGAGTCATAGACCTCTTCTCGAAGGGATTTCTTCTTGCTGACTTTCATTCCTGAAAAATTGGTTTCCATGATGAACCTCCTTGATCTGAGAGAATGGTCTGGATACTGTATCCTGTATTCTGTATCCCGAGCAGTCCCCTTCTTATACGCTACGGGAGAAAGGATGTCAAGTCTTTTTTGCGTTATTTGTTTGAAGACCTCCGTGCCCATCGGATAAGGGGTTTCACCCCGATTTTCCCGAGCACTTCGCCTGCCAGGTCGACGACATGATCGCTGTGATCGATGACCGCCGTGTCGCTCGTGGCGACACAGCCGGGGAATCCGATCAGGACCTTTTCCGGGACCCTCACCGCCCGGGCGTCTCCCGGGGATGCCCGCCTCCTTCATGGCGTCCCTGACCTCCGCGGCCAGTTTGCCGCTCGCACTGATGGGGGCATCGAAAAGAAAAAGCGCGTGGCGGGGATGGAACCCTCTCAGAGTCTTCAGGATGACCTGAAGTGCTTTTTCGGTGTTCTCCGTTCTTCTGAAGCTTCCTGAAAGCCCGGAGATGTCCCGGATAAACCCGTCGTCTCCCAGGACGAGAGGACGTCCGGACATACCGGCCTCAACGGTGATCAGGACATTGTGGCCGTCGATGGCCAGGAATTTCCCTGTCACCGCACGGAGGGGCATTTTCTTTTTCCGCCTTGATTTCGCGTCCCCATGTGAAAAAACGCCCCGATGGAGGAGGTGACGCTGGTCGAAAACGAGTCCGTGTCGATTGCCTACCAGTTCGAGTGCTGCCTTCCTGGGATACCCACGATCCAGGAGAAAGCGGAAGTCTTTTGCCCCCTCGTGAAGGTCATCCGTATTCAGACACAGCAGGTCGGTTGGAATCATGAGAGACATTATAGCTCAAATTGTCGCTAAAGAGAGAGGGCACTTCTGTGAAAGAGCCTTCCTGTTAAAAAATGTCCCCGGACCCGTACCTTCCTATGTTTTTGTCATTAGGGACGGACGGGCAAGATTTCTTTCGAAAGATCGCCTATTTCAGGGTATCTCTTCGAATTTAAATGTAAATTCCAATGACAGAAACGATCATCTTTCCCAGTTCTTCTGAATCTGTGACCTATCTGTGACCTGATTCGTGCTAAGAGGGAAACCGCGTAGAAATCAGGGAGAGGTTGAGTGTCCGTATTCTCCCCGTTTAGAGGCTGTATCGTAATGCCGGTTTGTCATAGCGAGCGACCGAAGGGAGCGTGCCTGCACGCCGTAGTGCGTGACCTCGACTCATGGTTGACCCTGCGTTTCGGCACGCAGGCGTGGCAATCTCAATATTTTTAATGCATAAGGAGATTGCTTCGGTCGTTTTATTTTCTCGCAATGACATTACGACAAGGTCTCTTGCTGCCGGGGAGATAAGCATCCCTTGTATTTGCCCGTCCGAATCGCGGAAGAAGCTGGGCTTAGGAGGACCCAGGTGTCAAGGCTGTGATCCTACCGAAAACCTCAAGAAAGGGGGCTCAATATGTTTTTTCAAAAAAGGAACAGGGTTTTATCGAGAGTGATTTCAGTTTGTTTTTTCATGGTGGTTCTGGTTTTCTTTCACTTTTCCCCGGCTTATTCAGCGGCACCGGGCGTTGAACTGGCGGAATATGGTGGCGCCTATATCTGGACGGACACCTCTGCGAGTCCGGTTACAAGGGTTTCTCATGGCGTTCGAATTTATGATTACGGCGGAATTGCCGCTGACGGGAGTTCCCATACGGTGAGGGTGACCTACCCGAATAGCGTCCAGAGATCGCTGACATTCCAATCGCAAATCAACGAATACTCCGCCTACTACAGTCTGAGTGATAGTCCGATCAGCCCGCCCTATACGGGGTACACCGGTTCGTATGTCTATCGTGTGACGCGTGTATCGGATAATCAGTTCGGCGAAGCCACCGACAACCTGGTGGTGGATCAGATCAATCCGCCGAATGAAACCACCTTCAGCCCCAGGCTCAACCCCGCGCAGTCAATCACGGCCCACTTCGACGACGTCTATGTCAACGGGGCTCCTTATGATAATTTCACTTCGGGTTTGGATACGGCCAAGTGGCAGGATCCCGGGGCCGGGGCAAGTTCAGGGGTTTACTTCGAAAATGGTGAGGTCCGGATGGTGCAGACCGACAGGCTTGGCAGCACATCGACGGGCCTGCGTATTCAGAATCCCGCCAGTGTGAACTCGATCAAAACCACGATCCGGATGGAAAGTGCGACCAGTTCTCTCCCGAAGGCGAGAATCCTTGGTAATTTCTGTAGTGACAGCTTCGGGGATGTCCAGGCGTTCGTCGCCCTCAGTAACACCGGAGCCGTCTATCGTGTGGCCAGTATTAAGACTGGGGATCATTACACCTACAAAGACCTGGTTCCATTGACCACCCTTGGCCCGACGACCCTGGGCAATCGGTATGACCTGTCCGTCAGTTGGGATGGAACAAAGATTGATTTCGGGGTCGTCGGATTGGATGACACCGTTAACTACTCTATTTCTTACACGCCTGCCGAGAATCTGGGCGCCCCCACCAACCAGGTCAAAGCGATCGGGTCGAGGGTCGATTTCAATCTGGACACCACGACTCCCACCTTTGACTGGACACCCGTTGCCGGGGCTAATCATTACCGGGTCAGAATTTTCGGGGTGAATGATGCAACGCTCTATACCGTTTCAGTCCCATCGCCCCCTACACGCTGCCTCCCGGAATCCTCAAACCCAATGCCGAGTACAAGTATCGCATTTTCGCCCAGAAGGAGCACGTGTGGTTTGAGGTAGATAATACGTCAGGTAGCAATCAGAACAGGACAGTTTTCATCACAGGCCCCAACGAAGCTCAAAATCCTTACATCGACCTCTGGAACATTGGTGTTCGAACCTGGAGTTATCCTCCGCCCTATGGTCCGAATACCTCTTTTTACGCCAGGATTCACGACGCCCAGGGTGTTTCGGGCAATATCGAATCGGTCAAGGTTCTCTTTCCCGGACGGCATCACGGACAGGAACCTCTATCTCGACGATAATGTCTCTCCAACGTGCGGGATCTACAGGGGAGAATATTTCGGTTCCGATTTCAAGCCGGAACCTATACCTTCACGGTGCTGGATAAGAACGGAAACAGTCATACCGCGACGGAGGTGCTTACCTCCAACCCGCTCCCGATTCTCTCAGAGGGCTCTTTATCCCCTGCCCATAACACCCTGATCGGAGGGACCGGCGTCACGTTTGGCTGGGATAGCGTTTCTGGCGCCTCGCTTTATGAGGTTGAGATTTCCGACAAGGATCTGAACCTGTTGTACACGTTCAGGACGACAGGGACCGGATACACCCTTCCCCCTGGGGTCCTCAAGGAGGAGACCCTCTACCGCTACCGGGTGATGCCCAGAAGGGAGTTCTATGAGAATAACAATGACAACGGGACGGCAAGCCCGGCTTTTTCCATTTCAAACTATAATACTTTCCTAACCACAGCCACTCTTGGAACAGCGCTCCCAACTGCCAATATCGACGAATACGGCGTCTCGGTCGGCCATTCGATGAATCCCTGGACAGGGGCCTCGGTCTATAACCTCCAGTTCGCCGTCATGGTGACCGATGCGGACGGTGTTCCCGAAAACATTGGAAGGGTGGAGGTAACCTATCCCGACGGAACGACGAAACGTCTCCTGAAATACTACGATGAACCGGACTTAGGCTATAACTATTACGATTTCGAACGTTATACCGATCGTGCTGCGATTCCCGTTGGCACCTACACCTTCCGGATCGTGGATTTCCAGGGCCAAGAAGTTGTTCTTCACGATGATTTGCAGAATGTGGCTGCCAATATCCTTCCTTTGCCCACAGGTTTGATCCCCGTCAGCGACTCGGTTCTCTCCATGACCACTCCGACGATTACCTGGAACAGCGTTCCCGGGGCTTCTTTTTATCGAGTCAGGATCTACAACAGCTACGGGTCCTCCACCATTCATACGAGCAGCAAGTTGACCGAAACACGGTATACGGTTCCAGCGGGGATCCTCGAGCTCTCATCGAGTTACAGCTATCGTGTAAACGCCTATCGAGAGGCGATTGGAACCGAAGTTGACTTCAGTTCGGCGAGCAGCAGCTGGAATGCGACAAACATCCAATTCAGGGTGGAGCTTCCGAATCTCTCTGTCTCACCGGCTTCCCATGACTTTGAGCTGATCAATGCGGGAAGCAAATCAGCCACACAAACATTTGAGATCACCAACAGCGGTAATGCAAACCTTCTGATTGGCACGATTGCCCTTTCGGGCACAGAGGCCTCGGAATTCGCGATCAAGAGAGACACCTGCTCAGGAGCGACCGTTCAACCCGCCGGGAAATGCACAGTCCAGGCAGTCTTTTCACCCACGTCTTCAGGGGCGAAAACCGCAAACCTCTCCATCCCCTCAAGTGATCCCGACAGCCCGTCCCTTATCGAGCTCACCGGAGAAGGGACGCTGCAGGCTGTGTTCGGTGACTGTTCGGAGGATCATTGGGCCGAAGACTTCATCAACACCCTTTCCTACAGCGGAGTCACGGGAGGCTGTGGAGCAGGAAACTATTGTCCGGAGAACTCGGTGACGAGGGCACAGATGGCCGTGTTCATCATCAGCGCCATGGGAGAGACTCCCTCCACTGCGGCCTACAACGCCTATTTTAACGACATCGCCAATAACGGATTTGCGCCGTTTATCAACCGGATGAACGAGTTGGGAATCACCTCTGGATGCGGTCCTGGGGCTTACTGCCCTGACACCCTCTTGACGAGAGCACAAATGGCCGTGTTTATCATTGCGGCCATGGGCGAATCAGGGTCCACGGCGACCTACAATACCAGCTTTGACGACGTCGCCGACGACGGGTTTGCCGCATTCATCAATCGCATGAATGAGTTGGGGATCACGGGAGGCTGCGGAGGCAGGAATTACTGTCCGACTAATTCCACCAACCGGGCCATGATGGCGGTATTCCTCGTCACATCCTTTCTTGAAAGATAGGGAGTGACGCAGCCTCGAAGGAAGTGTCAAGGGAACCCCTCCCCGGGCTGAACCCGGGGAGGGCCTCCTGTTACCTCGAAGAAATGACGTCGTTCTTGATTGTCAGAGCTGTGCTTTGTGGTTCATCCTTCTTGAAATCGCTTGACCGTGCAGAGGATCTTTCCCCTTCAACCATCCAGCCTGCAATCTCGGAACCCCTCTCATAGGCTCCTCCTTCTTTTTAACGTCGGGTTGTGAGTTTGTCGCTGATCCCTGAAAAACACCTTGAAAAACATTCGTTGACATTCCGATGGAATTGGTTTGTAATATCTTTAGGGTAAGATCGAAGAGGACAATTCGTTATGATGAAAGGAGAGCATGTTATGGCAGACGATGAAATCAAGGTCTATTCCACCCCCACCTGACCCTACTGCAAGATGGCGAAAGAGTTTCTTTCGCAAAAAGGGTATAAGTTTACGGAATATGATGTGACGAAGGACCGGACGGCCCTGGATGAGATGGTGAAGATCTCTGGAGCCCGGAGCGTTCCGGTCATCAGTGGCTGCGGTGATGTGATGGTCGGTTTCGACCGGACGCGCCTGGAGCAGATGCTGAGTTGTATCAAGCAACGAACGGAAATCTAACGTTACTGGTGATGGTGATAGTGATAGTAATAGTAATAGGGTTCGGCTCTTAACTATCACTATCACCGATCACTATCACGTATCATTCCTAAGCGTTTTCTTAGAAACTGGCCCGTGTAGGACTGTTTTGAGGCCATGATCTTTTCAATGGCCCCTTCAGCGACAATCCGTCCTCCTCCGTCGCCTCCCTCCGGACCCAGGTCGATGATGTAGTCCGCCCGCCGGATGAGATCCAGGTTGTGCTCGATGACCACGAGGGAGTGCCCCCGGGAGATGAGTTTTTCAAAGGTATCGAAGAGAACATCGACATCGGCCATGTGGAGGCCGGTGGTGGGTTCGTCGAAGATGAAGAGGTTTCTTCCCCTGCTGGTTTGACCGATATGAAGGGCCAGTTTGAGGCGTTGCGCCTCACCGCCGCTCAGCGTGTTGGTAGACTGGCCCAGCATCATGTATCCCAGTCCCACCTCTTTCAGGACCCGAAGCTTGGAGACGATCCGGTCATGCCCTCCAAAGAAGGAGAGGGCTTCGTCCACTGTCAGATCCAGGATCTCGGAGATGTTCTTCTCATGATAGGTGACCCCGAGCACCTCGGGTTTGAATCTTCTCCCTTCACAGGCCTCGCAGGTGACAATCACATCTTCCAGAAATTGCATATCCAGGACCTGGAGCCCTGCCCCCTGGCAGACTTCGCAGCGCCCTCCTTCGGTATTGAAAGAGAAGTGTCTGGGTTTCAGCCCGTTTCGCTTCGCTTCCCTTGTCTGGGCAAAGAGGTCCCGGATGTCAGAGAAGGCCTTGACATACGTAGCCGGGTTGGACCGGAGGCTTTTGCCGATGGGGGATTGATCAACAAGGATGAGATCATCCACCTGTTCCAGCCCCTGGATCGCGTCACAAGCCTCTCCCTGACAGTTTTCTTCTCCGTTGCCTTTCGCACCTCCGAATAGGATACTGTGAACCAGCGTGGTCTTTCCGGCCCCGGAGACCCCTGTGACACAGACCAGCATCCCCAGAGGAAGACGGACGTCGATTTTCTTCAAATTGTGTTTACGGGCGTTGCGAATGGTGATCCACCCCCGGGGCTTCCGGGTAGTTCTTTTTTGAAACGGGCCGTTCCCGTTTTTCAGGCAGCGGGCTGTCATGGAATCCCCATCTTTCAGAAGGGATTCCATGTCTCCCTGAAAGACGATCCGGCCGCCGTCTCTTCCCGCACCGGGACCCAGATCAATGATCTCATCGGCAGCCCTGATCATGTCCGGGTCGTGTTCCACCACCACAACGGTGTTGCCTCCTTTTCGTAAATGCTGGAGGGCTTTGAGGAGGCGGTCGGTGTCCCTGGCATGAAGGCCGATACTGGGCTCATCAAGCACATACAGGGTTTCAGTGAGGGCCGATCCCAGCGCCCTCGCGAGGGTGATCCTCTGATATTCGCCGCTGGAGAGTGTTCGCGTTTGACGGGAAAGAGTGAGATATCCGAGACCCACGTCGACCATGAAGGTGAGTCGCCCGGTGATTTCCTTGAGGAGTCTCTCCGAAAGAGTCTTCTGATAATCCCGGAGAGGCAGATGATGGAAAAGCCCCTGCAGCTCGGAGATGGACATTTCAGAGAGTTCAGCGATGTGCTTTCCCCCCACCTGAACCTGGAGGGCTTCAGGCCGAAGGCGGGTATTCCTGCATGAAGGGCAGGTGGTATAAGCCCGATACTTGCTGAGGAAGACGCGGTAGTGAACCTTATATTTCTTTCCTTCCATCCAGTCAAAGAAGCCTTTGAGCCCGATGAATTCCCCCTTTCCGTCAATGAGGATCTGTTTCTGATCCTGCCGGAGGTCTGCGAAGGGCTTCTCCACGGGAATCCGGTATTTCCGGCAGGCTTCCCAGAGATAGTTATAGAGGTCTTCGTAGGCGGGCGTATTCCACGGGGCGAAGGGTCTTTCATTCAGCTTCTTTCCCGGATTCGGGATGACTTTCTGCCAGTCGATTTCGATTATCCTTCCAAAGCCCTGACAGGTTGGGCAGGCGCCGATGGGGCTGTTGAAGGAAAAGAGGAGGGGCTCAGGCTGGGAATAACTCGTTCCACACTGATTGCATGAGAAGCTCCGGGTAAAGGGAAGCCTTTCTCCGTCCTCTCCGACCACTTCCACCTTGCCGTTTCCTATTTGGAAGGCGGCCTGAATCGCTTCAGCCACCCTGGGCCTGTTTTCCTCATCGGGGATGAAGCGGTCGATGAGGAGAGAGAGGGCCGTCTGACTCCGAAGATCCGGAAGGGGAACGCCGGCCAGGTCAAGGATCTCGCCCGATTTCCAGATCCTGTAATAACCGTTCTTGATCAAGTCCTTGATCTTGGATTCCATCTCTTCGCCCTGTTGCAGGGAAAAGGGGGAGAGGATGATGGTTTTCCGGTTTCGGAATCGTGCCAGGACCTGCTCGGAAACACTTTCCACCGTATCCCCGGAGACTTTCACATGACACCTGTGACAGAAGACCTCTCCGACTTTGGCAAAAAAGAGCCTGAGGTAGTCATAGATCTCCGAAGCCGTTCCAACGGTGGAACGGGCGTTCTTCACCGTATTTCGCTGCTCAATGGCGATGGCCGGCGGGATGCCGTGAATGGTTTCAACATCAGGGCGGTCCATCTTTTCGAGGAATTGGCGTGCATAGGTGGAGAGGGATTCGATGTAGCGCCTCTGTCCTTCGGCGAAAAGGGTGTCAAAGGCCAGGGTCGATTTGCCGGATCCCGAGACGCCGGTAATGACGGTCATTTTCCCTCTCGGGATCTTACAGCTGATGTTCTTGAGGTTATGGGATTTTGCCCCAATGATTTCAATGAACTTTTCCATCGGATTTTTATTATAACACAGCAAACTTCTCTCACCATCACGGGTGGTCGGCGATTTTTTGATTGGCAAACGGGGGGATTCCATAATATACTCTATCCGTTTAAGGGGTTTCTTGGGTTACTTGAGTTCGTTGGGTTAAGAGCGTAGACCAGGTAAAGTAAGTTCGAGGGAGGATCGATGGCACTGGCCATCAAAGCAGACGGTGTCTTCAAGACCTTCAAATCCGGCTGGTGGAAGAGGAGAACAAAGGAGGCCCTCAGAGGGGTTGACCTCGAGGTCGTGGAAGGGGAGATCTTCGGCATTCTCGGTCCGAACGGAGCCGGGAAAACGACGCTTCTCTCGATTCTTTCCACACTCCTCCTTCCCGATCGCGGAAGGGTTGAGATCCTCGGCATCGATGCCCTCCGTGACGGGCAGAGGATTCGAGAGAAGGTGAACATTTCCAGCGGGAATGCAAACTTTCTCTGGAGTCTGACGGTGAAGGAGAACCTTCAGTACTACGGGATGCTCTATGGCCTGGCGGGGAAGAAGCGGGAGAAGAAGGTGGAAGGGTTGATCGAGCTTTTCAACCTGAGAGAACACCGGAACATCCCCTTTGACGAACTCTCCACCGGCATGAAGCAGCGGCTCTCTCTTGCGAAATCGATGATTAACGATCCGGAGGTTCTCTTTCTCGATGAACCCACCGTGGGTCTCGATCCGGATGTCTCGATCGTGATACGGGAACAGACCCGGTTGATCCAGAAGGAGAGAAGCATGACGGTTCTCCTCACGACGCACAATATGAAAGAGGCGGAATTCCTCTGTCACCGTATCGCTTTTCTCAAGGCAGGGGAGATCCTTGCCACCGGAACCCCGGAGGAACTGAAACGGTCTGTCCGGATCGGCGACCTGGTTCAGGATTGAGTTTACCGGGAGGATTTCGGAAGAGGATCTTACTTCATGCGGAAGGTGTCATCAATTTTACCGTGTCGGGCAACCTCTGCGAGATCATGGTGGATGACGGAGAGAGAAGGCTGGGTTCCCTGATCGCCATGCTCTCCCAGGGAGGGGCTACCATCAAGAGGGTGAACCTGGGGCAGACGGATCTGGAGGATGTCTTCATCGAGTTTGCAAGAGGAGAAGAGAACCCTCACCCCCTTCAAGGGATTGACGGATAATATTAAAATGACTATAATGGTCATATTGAAAAGATCATGAGGGATCCTATGAAGACCACAGCCATAACGGAGTTGAAGGCCCACCTGAGCGACTATTTGAATCAGGTGAAGAGCGGCACGGAGGTATTGGTTACCGAAAGAGGAAGGCCTGTGGCCAAGATCGTTCCCTTCTCCGGGAAACAACGTCCGAGGCAGTCCCTGTCCAAGATGGAAAAGCAGGGGTTAATCAAACTCGGGAAAGGCAAACTTCCACAGGATTTCTGGACCCTGCCCAGGGGAAAAGATCCTCAAGGACTGGTCCTTAAGGCACTTCTTCAAGACCGGGAGAACGGCAGATGAAATTCTGGGATTCCTCAGCCATTATTCCGCTGTGTCTGGAGGAGCCGACCTCAGAGGGAATACGGGCTGTGCTTGAGGGAGACGAGGACGTTGTGGTCTGGTGGGCGACACGCGTTGAATGCCTGTCAGCCTTAGAACGACGGCGACGTGAAGGCGCGCTTTCTGCGGAGGTTCAACAAAAGGCCAGGACGGTTCTGACCGCGTTGGCAAAGGGGTGGTCTGAAGTGCTTCCGAGCGAACTCGTCCGGCAGCGGGCGGAAAGGCTTCTATCCATTCATCCCCTGCGGGCGGTGGATGCCTTTCAACTCGCGGCAGCCCTCGTCTGGGCGGAAGAAGCCCCGCAAGACCTGGAGATGGTCTGCCTCGATCAGAATCTTCGAGAAGGGGCTTTTAAAGAGGGCTTCACCGTTCTTCCGTAAACATGGCCGCTTTGGGTGCAGATCGAAGCCATCGCGGTACGCCAACTTTTTGGCAACAACCCGTCTAAATCTTTTCCCCTCAATTCAATCCTCTCCCACCCATCGCTGTAGCGGCTACGCGCAAGCAGGCGCCAGCGAGAGGAGGAATTATTTTAGGTTCGTTCATTATCCGAAACCTGCAAGGTGTCTAAGGGGTTAACATCTCACGATTTGCGCCTTACGCTGTTACGTTATTTCGGCAGGGCTGTCGAGCCTTTCCTTTGGCGTTTCTTCCCTGCTCCGTCAGCATCCGCTTTGTCTCGGTCACCTCCTGATCGGTCACACTCTTGCGCAGGCGTTCCATCTTCTCCATGACTTCTTTGAAACGGAGTCCCTCGGCAGCGCTGATCCACTCGAGCTGAAGCCTCTCGGGCCGTAATCCGAGCTTCTCCATCTTTTTCCGCATCCGTTTGACGCGCCGCTCCGTCCAGTGGTTGGCGTTGATGTAGTGGCAGTCGCCGATGTGGCAGCCGGAAACGAGCACCACCGGCGCGCCCTTTTCGAAAGCCCGCCAGACGAACTTCTCCGAACCCGGCCCGAGCACATGGTCCGGATCAGCCGGACGTTGGGCGGATACTGGCAGCCGGGAGACGCCGGCGAAGTCGGCGCCCGCATAGGAGCACCAGTTGCAGGCAAAGACGAGCAATTCGCTCCGCCGGGTCTTCCTCCAGGATCGCGTCGATCTGGGCCTCGATCTGCTCGTCGGTGAAGTGGTTCATGAGGATGGCGCCGAAGGGGCACTCGGCGGCGCAGGTGCCGCACCCGGCGCAGGCCGCGTCGGTCACACGGGCCGGGGTCTTTGCCTTGGTATCCACGGTGATGGCCTTGATACGGGCAGACCTTGGCGCAGATGCCGCAGGACGTGCACTCTTCCGCAACGACTTCGGCGGTGATCGCCTCGACCCGCAGGTCGAGTCCGGATGCATCAGCCGGATGGCCCGGGCCGCCGCTGCCGAGGCCTGTGTGACGCTCTCCTTGATGTCCTTCGGCCCCTCGGCGCAGCCGGCAAAGAAGATGCCGCGCGTGGCGGAGTCCACCGGCTGGAGCTTGGGGTGGGCCTCCAGGAAGAATCCGTCCGAGGTCTTCTGAAGGGCCAGCATCTCCTGGACGATTTTCATGTCTTCGGGCGGCTCGACCCCGACGGCCAGGACCACCATCTCCGCCCGGTGGTTCTCGAGTTGATGTGGTCGCCGTGTTTTCGACCGTGAGGACGAGATCCTTGCTTTTCGGGTCTTCTTGAATCGATCCCGGCAGCCCCCGGATGTAGCGAACGCCCGGCCCCTTGCTCCGCCGGAAGAGGTCCTCGAACCCCTTGCCGAAGGCCCGGATGTCGATGTAGAAGACCTTGACCTCCATGTCCGGAGTAGTGCTCCTTGAGCATCAGCGTGCTCTTGACCGTGTTCATGCAGCAGATGTTCGAGCAGTAAGGCTCCCCGCGCCGCTGGGACCGCGAGCCGACGCACTGGATGAAGGCGATGGATTTGGGGGTCTTTCCGTCGGTCAGCCGCACGACCTCGCCCTGGGTCGGTCCGCCGGCATTGATCAGGCGCTCGAACTCCAGGAGCGGTGAGGACGTTCTCGAAGCGGGTGTAGCCGTACTCGTCCAGTTCCGTCGGATCATAGGGTTCCATGCCGGTGGCGACGACGATGGTTCCCACTTTGAAACTCAATTCCTCATCGCTCATGTCGAAGTCGATGCACTTCTTTTGACACTTCTCGATGCACTTGCCGCAGACGACGGGATTGTGGCCCAGGCAGTCATCGATATCGATCACATAGGCGGACGGGACGGCCTGCGGAAAAGGCGAGTAGATGGCTTTGCGGGAGCACAGTCCCATGTTGAATTCATCCGGAACCACCACCGGGCAGACCTGGGCGCAGTCGCCGCAGGCGGTGCACTCCTTCTCGTTCACGTAGCGGGCTTTCTTGAGGATCTGGACCTGGAAGTTGCCCACGTATCCCGTGACGGCCTTGACCTCGCTCACGGGTCAGCAGCGTGATGTTGGGATGCCGACCGGCATCCGTCATCTTCGGACCGAGTATTCAGATGGAGCAGTCCATGGTGGGAAAGGTCTTGTCGAGCTGGGCCATGATGCCGCCGATGCTGGGGCTCTTTTCCACCAGGACCACCTCGTAGCCGGTGTCGGCCAGATCGAGCGCCGCCTGGATGCCCGCCACGCCGCCGCCGATCACGAGGGTGGCGGGTTCAACCGGAACCTCGACCTCTTCACGGACCCCCAGCCATCGGGCCCGGGCGACCGCCGAGCGCACCAGGTCCTTCGCCTTTTGTGTCGCTCCCTCTGGGTCGTGGGTGTGAACCCAGGAGCATTGTTCGCGGAGGTTGGCCATCTCCAGGAGATAGGGGTTCAACCCCGCCTCATGAAGGCATTTCCGGAAGGTCGGCTCGTGGAGCCGCGGCGAGCAGGACGCGACGACGATGCGGTTCAGACCGTTGTTCCCGGATGTCGTCCTTGATCTGGTTCTGCCCCGGCTCGGAGCAGAGGTAGGTGTCGTGGCGGGAGACGATCACGTCCCGGAGCCCCTTGCCGTATTCGGCCACGGCTGCGCAGTCAACGACGCCGGCGATATTCAACCCGCAATGACAGACATAGATGCCGATTCGACTTTCCTCTTTTTCTTCCTTTGCCTGCATGCTGTTTCCTCACCCTTCTTAGTGCTAAGTGATCAGACATCAGTCATCAGTGATCAGTTATCAGTAAAACATGTAACGCTTCATCTTTTGCTGATTAATAATCCTGGGTTACTGGTCCTTGGTTATTGATGAATGGTCACTGATCACTGACAACTGGTATTTGGTCACTGGTTACTGATCACTGATTACTGATTACTCGTGTGTTACCGTCTTTTTGACTGATCGCCTTGGGCTCCTTCGACCATTCGATGTGATCGGCCAGGACGCTGACCAGGTCCCGGATTTCCATTGAAAGGGAGCCTCCCTGGTAAGGGTCCCGCATGGCGCAAGTCAGGTGGATCATGCACTTGGGACAGGAGGTGACCAGAAGATCGGCCCGCGTGGCCTTGGCCTCCTGCAATCGTTCCACCTGAATGCGCTTCGAGTATGCGTCGCAGTTGATAAACCCGTTGTTGCCGCAGCAGACGGCGCTCCGGCCGGAGTTCTTCATATCCTTGAGGGCAAGCTCCGGGACCATCTGCATCAAGGCCCGAGGCGATTCGCAGGAGCCTTCCAGCCGACCCAGCCGGCAGGGGTCCTGGTAGGTTATCCGGCGTTTCATCGGCTTAAACGTGATCCCTCCCTTGTGGATTTCCCGGCGCAGAAGGTCCAGGAGCAGCGTCACCTTGAGATCGATGCCCGGAATCACTCCGGGCATGAACTGACTCAGGACCTGATAGCACTCCGGACAGGATACGATGATCTCCTTTACTCCGGCTGCCTGGAATTCCTGATAATTCAACCGGCAGAGTGTCTCGAAATTCTCGCGGTCGCCTGTCCAGAGTAGATCGTGGCCGCAGCAGCGCTCCTCCTTCAATACCACCGGGACGATGTCCAGGAAGTTCAGGAGCCGGATGCTGTCCCGGACAATGGACAGGGTGTTGACCTCGATGCCGGAAAAGAAGACGTCGAAATAGGGAGCGCATCCGGTAAAGAAAGCGACGGAGCCGGACTGGGCCACCCGAAGTTCAGTCCCCAGCCAGTCCAGCCGGTTCTGCTCCAGGTCGGGTGAAGTCATGATCCTCATCCAGGAGTGGAGGGCCCCGTCATGGGACCGGGAGCCCTTGAGGCCTTTCGTCTCTGCCAGCAGGGTTCGCATCTCCAGAATGAAGTCCCGGACCTCGACCCCGGAAGGGCAGCGCTCCTCACAGAGCCCGCAGGTCAGGCATTCCCAGACGGAGTTCTCGATGAAGGATTCGTTGTCCGGCTCCGCAATCAGCTTATGGGCCAGAAGCCGCGGAGAGTATTCCTTGCCGCTGAGCATGCGGGGGCACGAGGCCGAGCATTTGCCGCAATCGAGACACTGGAGAGGGATTTGTCCCGGATGATTTCCTTGATTCGGGGGTCGTCCAGCTTCATGGTGACGCCCCCTCTTGCCTCGGTTTCGCAGGGTTCGGACCCATGGTGAGCATCTGGTCGGAAAACTCCCACAGGGCGCTGACCAGTTCCTGCTTCTCATGGGCTCCGAAGCTTCGTTCCACGAGCCGCTTCTGGCCGATCCCGAGAAGATGAAGCAATCTGCGCACTTTTTCCACATTGGAGTGGCCCACTTCCGGGCCGGGACCATACCGGCAGTCCTCGTCTTTGCACTCCAGCAGGATCACCCCGTCGGCGCCGTATTCAAAGGCCCGAAGGATCAGGGCCTGGTTGATGCGGCCGATGCACATCACCCGCATGAAAGCGAAATGGGGCGGCATCTTCAGATGGGCCATGCCCGCGGCATTGTAGCAGGCAAAAGGGCTCCAGTTGCAGCAAATTCCGAGAAGATTGGTCCGTTCCATGATCTAATGGGCTCCTTCCAGGACACCCGCAACGATTTCGTCCAGGAGCCGGTTTGAAAAATAGGGCATGTCCAGGGCGGTCACCGGACAACGTCCGACACAAGCCCCGCATCCGACGCAGTTGTAACGCAGGACCTCGGCGGTATAGGTCCACCGCGAGTTCGGACGGAGGTGAATCGCGTCGAAGGGACAGATCTCCACGCAGCGGCCGCAACCGCGGCACCGTTCCGAATCCACCCGCGGGCTGAGTTCGTGATCCTTGAGAAACGCTTCTGCCGAGGCCCGGGCAACCTGGGCCGCCAGCGCAGCGCCTGCCTAGAAAGGCATTCACTCGATCCGAGAGTCCGTGGTACGACCCGGTAAAGGCCCGGCTGAGGGGTATGAAAGAAGGCGAAATTGTAGCGATAGAACTTCTTCAGACCGATCAGGTCCTCGGGAATGGCCAGGGAAAGGACACTTTTCTCGGTCAGACAGACGATGTCCGCTCGCCAGTGTAACTTCTTTCCTCCCACCTGAACACCCACCCTGAAGTCGCCGATGTGGCCGGAGATCTCCTCGATGGTGGCGTGTTTCACATGGATGATGTTCTGACCCGAGACGAGGGAACCCGGCGGAAAGAGGTTCGAGATCGCAGGCCCCTGGTCATCTGCGAGGCTGCAATGGTGGACCAGCCGAACACGAAAGCCCTGGAGATCGAGGTTCAGCGCCGCACTCATCCCGATTTCCGAGCCGCCCAGGATCAGGATATCCTTCCCGATCTCGGTGATTCCCTGCCGGAGGGGCCCCAGGAAGCGGGTCCGGATGAAGGCTGCTCGCAAGAGATCCCGCGTCCGGGTCACGATTTCATCTTCGGAAAGCCCCTCGACGGAGAGGTAGTCACGAAGGTTGATCATTTCGAAGCTGCCCCGGTCCAGACCGTGTTCGTCGAAGAGGTGAATCCGGGTGCGGTTTCGCTGATCGTTGCAGGAGATGCACTGGAACTCGAGGGGACAGCAGGCACAGGAGGCCAGGATGACGCGGCTGAGCCGATGTTTCTTCACCGCGGACGCGATTTGGTCTGAGCCTCGGGGATGACAGGCGGAAAAGATCAGTTCGCTGTGCACCACGTCCGGCCCTTTTTTCGCCATGTCCAGGATCCGGTTCAGGGCGGACTCCGGCGCCATGGTTCCGTTGCAGGTGCAGAAAAATACGCCCAGCCGGGTTCGATCCGGGAGATGGGGCTTTCGTTTCGGTTCCGGCACGGGTTTGGACCGGAGCGGAGCGGCCAGGGCAATGGCTTGGCCTGCCGCGGCACTTCCCGCAATCATCATGTCGATCAGATCGGGTTTGAGTTCACCCACGTGGAAAACATTTCGGAGTTCCCGGTAGTCTCCCGGCGGCATCTCCTGAGCGTCTGCGACGATGACGCCCGGGCTGATAAAATCGAGCCGTCTCGATTTTCGGAAATGGTCGATCGCTCCGACTTCGGAGCAGACGCTTTCGCAGCTTCGGCACTCGCAACAGGCGCTGCATTGAAGACAGCGCTTGGCTTCGGCAATGGCCTGATCCGTGGTCAACCCCAGGTTTACTTCTTCAAAATCGCGACGGCGCACTTTGATCTGCCTCTGGGCCATCTCATGCCGAGGCTGCTGGGGAAGATCCTCCGAGATCGTTCTGTAGTCCCCCGCACCATGGGCGGGAATGGGCAACTCGACAAGGGGAGAAGGCTCTCCGGTCAGGGACTCGATGATTCTTCCCGCTGCAATTCGACCCTGCGCCATGGAGGCGAGTACCGTTGAAGGGCCGGCGACCACGTCGCCCCCCGCCCAGATTTTCGAATTCCGGGTTCTGAGATCATGACCTACTCGAAGGGCGTTGAGGGTGACCTCCACTCCGGTGTCTTTCGTCAGGAGGTCGAGATCCGGGGTCTGTCCTGCTGCGGAGATGACGGTTTCCACCTCCACCCGGATTTCGGAACCGGGCACCGGCTTCGGCGTTCTCCTGCCCGAGCCGTCAGGATCGCCCATCTCCATCCGAACGAGTTCCAGACCTGAAACCTTTCCGTCCTGAGTCAAGATCCGGACGGGACCTACTCGATACTCGATCCGAACCCCTTCCGCTTCCGCCTCAGCGATTTCCGTTTCCTGGGCCGGCATATCCTGGCGCTCGCGGCGGTAGAAAAGGGTCACTTCCGATCCCAGGCGGAGCGCAATGCGGGCCGAGTCGATGGCGGAGTTCCCTCCGCCGATCACGGCCACCTTCTTGCCGATCTTCATGCCCTGGCGTCGGTGGTGGTCCTTCAGCCATTCGACCGCGCCGAAAGATCCCTCGGCGTTCTCACCCGGGATGCCGAGGGGGATGCTCCGTTGTGCGCCCACCGCAAGAAAGATGGCGTCGAATTCTTTTTCCAGTTCTTCCAGCAGGACCTCCCGACCGATGCAGGTGTTGCACTTCAGGTCTATGCCTGCCGCGAGGATTTCCCGGATCTCGCGATCCAGAATCTGCCGGGGGAGTCGATAAGCGGGGATGCCCCAGCGAAGCATGCCCCCCGCCGAGGACAGGGCTTCGAAGAGGGTCACGGAGAAACCGCTCCTGGCGAGGTAATGGGCGGCGGTGAGTCCTGCCGGTCCCGACCCGACAACGGCCACCCGCTCTCTGCGGGAAGGTTTTGCCATGGATACGGGCAGATGGGCTCCGGACGGAGCGGTCTCATGATCGGCCGCATAGTCCGAAAGAAAGCGCTTGATATCGCGGATGGCCAGGGCCTGGTCCAGTTCCCCACGACGGCAGGAGACCTCGCAGGGATGATGGCAGACCCGGCCGCAGATCCCGGGCAGGGGGTTGTCTTCCCTGATGACAGCCAGCGCTTCCTCAAATCGTCCCGCTGCGGTCAGCGCCATGTAGGCCTGGACATTCAGTCCGAGAGGGCACTCCAATCTGCAGGGGCTTGTCTTTCGCTTGTCCAGCTCCAGTGCCCGGGAAGGGCAATAGGCCGGGGTACGGGAAAGCGGTAATCGGTCCTGCTGCTGAAGGGGACAGACTTCCGTGCAGCGGTTACACCCCGTGCAGAGATCGTAATCGATATAAATCGGATCCTGCTCTACCCGGACCCGGTAGCCTGCAGGGGTCGATTCCAGGGACTCCACTCTGGCCCGTGTCAGCGGCGTTACCAAAGGGTGGCGGGTTACCCTGAGATAAAGGGGGCGGAACTGGAAATTCAAATCATCGGGCCACTGAGGGACCTGCTCAACCCCTCCGGGCAATTCAAGGAAATGCTGTGCCCGGGTGACCCAGATGACCGGGACACCGGCCTGGGCCATATCCTCTGCCACCTTCAGAGCCCCATAGCCCGATCCGACCAGCAACACGGCTTTCTCAGGGACCGCCATGTCTGAGAAAGGGGTCATGAGGCCTCCGGGGTTTGATCCAGTTTGGCCCGGCTCTTCCGGATGGCCTCTCCGTACTCGCGGCCGCGGTCAAAGGCTTTTCCGTTGTTTTCCCGGGTTCTATCCGGCACCGAACTGAGCATGGCCTGGCGTAAGGAGTCAACCTGCACGAGTTCGCTTACGGTGGAGAGAAACCCGAGCATGACGATGTTGGCCATCATTTTATTGCCGAGTTCCTGTGCGAACCGGGTGGCCGGGAGGTGATAGGTGGTCCAGCTCGGATCCAGATCCCGGGTGCTGACCAGATCGGTGTCCCAGATCAGGAGTCCGCCGGACAGGAGAGAGGTAATATTTTTATCGAAGCCTTCCTGACTCATGCAGATCAAGACCTGTGCCTGCTGCACGTAAGGGAAGAGGATCTCCTCCTCGCTGATGATGACCTGGGAAGAGCAGGAACCTCCCCGCGCCTCCGGCCCATAGGCCTGGATCATGGTGGCGTGCTTCAGGTCATAGATGGTCGCGGCTTTGCCCAGGATGTTGCCGATCAGGATGATGCCCTGGCCGCCGAAGCCTGTGATCAAGATCTCTTTTTCCGCCCTGATTTCCATGGGGATTATGCTCCCGTCTGTTTTTCGGGCCTGGGAATCTGACGTTCCAGCGCGGGCCAATCCCCCAGCTCCCGGCGGTTGATCAACTGATAGTTGTCCAGGAAGGTGGGTCTTTCGATGTCGACGAACTTTCCCACCACCAGATGATTGTTGAAGTCCAACACCGCCTCTTTGGGGTCGATCTGGTTTCGGATGACCGAACGCTCGTGGAAGAATTTCAGCAGTTCCACCGAATTCCTCATTTTGTTCCGTCTTCCAAAGGCGGTTGGACAGGGGGCCAGGATCTCTATGAAAGAGAAACCCCGTTTCTGCATGGCTTCGATGAGCGAATCGGTCAGCCACCGAATGTGGAGAGCGGTCCAGCGGGCGACATACACGGCCCCGCAGGTGGCTGCCAGGGAGCAGAAGTTGAAAGGTTCTTCCGAATTCCCGATCGGGCTGGTGGTCGTTCTCGCCCCGAAAGGGGTGGAAGGGGCCGCCTGGCCGCCGGTCATGCCGTAGTTGAAATTATTCACGCACACAACGGTCAGATCCATGTTTCGCCGGGCCGCATGAATGAAGTGATTGCCGCCAATGGCAAAAAGGTCGCCGTCGCCCGAGGTCACGATCACAGAGCTGTCCGGTTTGGCCAGTTTCAAGCCGGTCGCAAAAGGGATGGCCCTGCCGTGGGTGGTGTGGAAGGAGTCCAAATTCAGATAGCCGGCCATGCGGCCGGTGCAGCCGATTCCGGAGACCATGGCCACATCGTTCAAGGGATATCCGGACTTCCGGATGGCTGTCAGGACGCAGCTGAAGACCGTGCCGATACCACACCCGGAACACCAGATGTGAGGGATCCGGTCGGTCCTCAACAGGTTGTCATGGGGATGGGCCGGGGGGGCCTTGCGTTTCTTCGTGCTCATGCCGTCTCCTTCAACGCCGCTTCGAGAACGGCAAGAATTCTCTCCGGCCGGATGATCGTTCCGCCCGCATGGGATACCAGACGCACCGGGCAACGGCCGGCTGCGCAGCGTTCCAATTCCAGGACCATCTGTCCGTAATTGATCTCGGGCATCACCAGGGCACGCATCCTTCCGGCCAGATCCCGGATCATCTCTTCCGGGAAGGGCCAGACCGTGTTCAGCTTGACAACGCCCGCCTTGATTCCTCTCTGCCGGGCCTCGGCCACCGCTCGCTTGGCGGACCGGACACTGATCCCATAAGCCACGACCGCCACGTCCGCATCGTCCATGAGGAAAGTCTCGTAACGAACAATCCGGTCCACATTCTTTCGCACCTTTTGAACCAGGCGGTCGATCATCTCCTCCTGAGCGGCGGCGTCCATGACGGGATAACCGCGCTGATCGTGGGTCAATCCGGTGACGTGCATGTAATAGCCATCCCCAAAGGTTGCCATGGGCGCAACCCCATCGGCATCCGGACGATAGGGCAGGTGTTTTTCGGGCGGCCCCGAGGCCTTCTTGCGGTTGATGGCCTGTATCTTGTCGGCGGGTGGGATGACCACTCGCTCGTTCATGTGAGCGACGACTTCGTCGGCCAGGATGATGACCGGCAGCCGGTACTGCTCGGAGAGGTTGAAGGCCCAGATCGTAAAATCGAACATTTCCTGGGGAGAAGAAGGGGAGACAGCAATGATCTCATAGTGGCCATGGCTTCCCCAACGGGCCTGCATCATATCCCCCTGGCCGACCAGGGTGGGCAGTCCGGTGCTTGGACCGGCCCTCTGGACATTGCAGACGACGCAGGGTGTTTCGGTGCAGAGTCCGAGCCCGATGTTCTCCATCATGAGGGAAAAACCGGGACCGGAGGTGCTCGTCATGGCCTTCAGGCCGCCCCAGCTTGCACCCAGGATTGCGGCCATGGATGCCAGTTCGTCCTCCATCTGGATGTAGACTCCCCCTACTTCGGGCAGCCTCTCCGACATCCGTTCCGCCACCTCCGTGGCGGGCGTAATCGGGTAGCCTGCAAAGAACCGGCAACCCGCAGCGATGGCTCCTTCGCAGCAGGCCTCGTCTCCGTTCATGAAATAGGTTCCGGTCAAAATGGCCTTTGAGGTCAAGCAATACCTCCAGTCAAAAAAAGACAGGCACCCGTGTCCGTGCAGATCGTAACTGACACGGGTGCGAATCACTGACACTCCCTGCGGCTGCGCTTCAGGTCTTGGGCGGCACCTCGACGGAGAAGATCGCAAAATCAGGGCAGAGGACTTCACAGAAATGGCAGTTGACGCATTTGTCCTCTTCCGCCACCTCCGGGAAAGTGTAGCCCTTGAGGTTGAATGTCTTCGACATCCGGAGGACGATGCGAGGGCAATACTCGACACACAATTCACAGCCCTTGCAGCGTTCTTTGAGGACGGTGACCTGCCCCTTTGTCACCTGAATGGTTCCCAGGTCAAGGGGAACGCGCCAGTATTTCATCGTCAAATGCCTCTTGTCTTACGGGTCGGCAAATTGCCTTTGAGGTCCCGGTTGGGATAGAAAAAGTTCCGTCGGATTTCCTGGCCGGGAAGCGTTAGAAGACCATCATGATTACCCATAAAAGTAACAGGAATTCCCTGATTCCGCAAATCCGCATTACATCCTTTCCCCTCTTTTTGGTTTGATTTCCGAGGCCCATGTGCTAAGATCGTCTGAAATTGACTGAATTCAAGGGCACCCTGATGCTGCCTTCGCCGCAAATACAGAGAAACCTGATTCAGGTCTGGGGCTTCGTCTTTAAGAATTGGATCATCGCCAAGAGGAATATCTTCACCCTCTTTGAGATCCTCTTCTGGCCCGTGGTAGGCTTCTTTTCCGTGGGACTCCTGACGAGTTTCCTTGAGCTGGACCCGAACAAAACCGGGTTTATTCTCGTCGGCATCATCTCGATGAGTGTGATTCAGGTCTGCCAGATCGATGTGGCCTACGTCCTTCTCTACGACCTCTGGTCCAAATCCCTCAAACACAGTTTCATCGCTCCGATCCAACCTTTTCAACTCCTATTCGGCTCCTGGCTGATCGGGGTGATCCGGTCCTTCTGCGTCTTCGTACTGCTCTCGGTCTGCAGCTCCCTGGTGTTCGGCCTCGACTTCCTGAAACCGGGAATCGGCCCTCTCTGCCTCTTTCTGCTGGGGCTTTTCCTGACGGCGGCCTGTGTCGGGATGAGCGTCTGTATTCTGGTTCTGCTGTTCGGGTATATGGCCGATATTGCAGCCTGGTCGTTAAGCAGCCTGATCTTTCTGGTCTGCGGAATTTACTACCCCGTCTTCATCCTTCCTTTTCCCCTCCCCGAAATAGCCCAGGCCATCCCTTTGACCTATTTCCTGGCATACTTTCGTTCCTTCTACGGATTCGACGAAGGGCTTAAGAACGTCTTAGGTTGGGGGTTCGGTCTGGCGGGCATCTATATTGTCGCGGAGGCATACCTTTTTAGGGTCGTGCTCCACCGTGCAAGAAGGACCGGTTTGCTCATCAAACTCTCGGAGTGATTAAAGGCCAGTGATCAGTAATCAGTGACCAGTGACCAGTAATCAGTAATCAGTGAAACAGGGTCCTTAAAGAGAGATCTGCAACCGCCGATCAGCAACCAGATACCATTAACCAGACCAACAGAAATAAATCGCTACTTGTTTGACTGATTACTGATTACTGGTTACTTATCCTTTCAGGGCATTTTTGGCCGCTGCATATCCCGTTGAGATTGAAATCCCTTCCCTGGAGCCTTCCTCGATGGAATGGTGGCCTGAGAGGATGGAGCCTGCAACCCAGACATTTTCGAAGATGGGATCCCCGTTTTCGTTGATGGGATGAAGCGATGAATCCACCTGGATGCCGGAGGAATGAATGGCATGGGAAGGGGCTGCGAAAAAGGAATTTTCGAACCAGTCTTTTTGTGATCCGGGTTGTTCTATCGGAAGGTGAAAGAGAGGTTCCGAAATCTTCTCCCGGTCCGCTGTCAGGCCTCCTCCGATGAATCGCCCCGTGGCAAGGATATATCGATCCGCCGAGTAAGAAGTGATGACTGGAGGATGGTGAACCCGAACCTCTGCGCACCTCTTTTCCTTGACGCCGACCTCTGAAACAGAGTATCCCAGAAGAACAGTGACTCCGTTTTCGATCAGCCATTCCTTGAAACGGTAGAATATTCTCATCCCCGGGATCGAAGGAGGCAAGGTTGGAATCTCAAAAACCTCGACTCCGATGATCTGTTCAAGGCCCTTTTTAACTTGAAAGGGATCTTTCACCCCCAACACGGCAGGGAAGCCCACGCGGGTTTCGCCCTTCAGTTGTTTCTTAATCTCCTCGGCGATCCTGTTCCTGAAGGATGCTCTCTCCATCCAGCGTGCAAGGGCCGTGGCAGTGATCTCCCGGTTGGAACATTCGGGGAGTGAGAGGATCCTCTTTCGACATTCGAAACGGTCTGCCATATACCCGGCGTAAAAATCCTTGAACCCTTTGAAGCCGACGAACAGGGCATCCCCTTTTTTCAAAGAAACACCGGCTGTCATCGTACTGGGAACATAACGGGTTGACCTGAATGTTCCCGCCCCGGTAGGGGTGAGACCGTTTCCGTTGCCGAACGAATGAAAGGAATAGGGAGGAGGGAAAAGGGAAAGGAAGGAGGAAAGGGCTTCCTGGATCCTGTCCGGTTCCAGCTTTGCGTAGGGGTGTCCGGGGTGATCCTTCACCCACCTGGAAAGACCCTCACCGATGCTCATCGTCTCCGGAAGTTGTCCAAGAACATCAATGGTGTTTGAAAAAAGGGAGAGGGTACCTATCCCCTTTCCAATGATGAGGACTTTCTTTCTCTCCTCTGCGGCTGTCTTGGCCGCCATGAGTCCGGAGAGTCCCATGCCGATAATGATGAGGTCGTAATGCATCATCACCCCGCCCCCCCTCCCTTGCCCTCCCCCTCGAGGGGGGAGGGGAGGGTGGGGGCGAGATTAAAGATTCCCTTGTAGATCGATTCAATCAACTCGGCCTCCTTCAGGGCGGTTCCCCAGAGGATGGGACGGATTCCTCTCCAGCGCTCTTCGAGAAATCCTTTCAGGACGTTGTGCGAATCGCCTTTCGCCATTCCAAGATCGTGGAGCATGCCGAGAAAACGGTAGATACAGAACCCTCCCTGGCACGTTCCTTTGGCGAGACGCGTACGATGAAGGATGTCCTGGAGATCCGCGGTCCTCCACCTTGTCAGGGCTTCCTCCACTTCTTCTCGCAGCACAAGCTCGCAGTCACAGAGGATTTCTCCGCTTTCATCAAGCCTGGGACGGGCAATCTGTTTAAGACGGGCTCCAAATCCCGGGAATTCATGCTCCCCCTGCAGGGGAACAGAGTGAGTTGAACAGGGAACGGTGATCCCCATCTTCCGGCAGAGAAAATCACTGACCCGTTCCGCCATGACCCGGTAGGTGATCAGTTTTCCTCCGGTGATGGTAACCAGGTTCTGCAACCCGTCACGGATCTCGTGATCGATCAAAGCAAAGCCCCGGCTGATTGCCCGATCCTGGCCTTTTTCCTCGGATTGAAAAAGGGGCCGAATTCCCCCGTAGGCCCGGATCAGGCGGATGTCCTGAATACCAGGGATCATCTTCGAAGTCTCCCTGACAAGGATGGAGACCTCTTCCGGGGTGACTTCAAAACGATCCACGTCCTCAACCCGGACAGAGGTTGTTCCCAGGATGGAAACCGTATCATTGGGAACGATAATATCACCGTCACCCGGGGGCCGGCAACGATTGATGACCCTCTGGCTGATTCTCCGGTTGGTAACGATCAGGGACCCCTTGGACAGAGCGAGCCCGATCCGTGTTCCCGCAAACTTCAGGATCTGGTTCGCCCAGGCTCCTGTTGCGTTCACAACGTAGGAGGCGCGGATGGAAACCTCTTCTTCTTGATGAAGGTCTCTGGCTTTGACCTCCCGGACACGCCCTCCTTCCACGACGAGGGAGGTGACGGCCGTATGAAGGAGAAACCGGGCTCCCCGTCCTTCGGCGTCTTTTGCATTGGCCGAGATCAAAGCGAAAGGATCAACGGCCCCATCCGGAACCTTCACAGCGCTTTGAAGGTCAGGGTGAAGGCCGGGTTCGAGATCAAGGGCTTCTTCCCTCGAAAGGAGACTCGTTTCAATCCCGGCCTCTTCGCAGGCCCCGAGAAACCGGTCCCGGTAATCGAGAGGATCATCGGAAAGAGAGACGAAGAGCCCGTCGGTAGCTTCGATGCAATGGGGCGCAATGCGCTTCAGGATCGTATTCTCGGCAATGCATTCCCGTGCGGCCACCGGATCGGAAACGGCGTACCTTCCTCCGCTGTGAAGGAGTCCGTGATTTCTTCCGGAAGCTCCGGAAGCAAAATCCCCCTTTTCGATGACGATGGAGGGGATCCCGCGCAGGGAGAGATCCCTGGCAATCCCGACACCGGTGGCCCCTCCCCCGATGATGAGCACTTCTGTCTGGAAGTTCAATCTCTCCCTCCCGGCCCGCGGATCGCAAATTCCGTAGTTGACTTTCTAAAAGGATAGAATAAAATAGGGTTGTTTTTCAAATTTATTCCTTCCAGCGGAACTCCGAAGAGACTGATACGCCTCTCCCTGAGGAGGGGATCCCCAATTGCGAAAAGGAGGAGATCATGATGAAGGTCATCAAGGGCAGGCATAACCTCCTCGACTCCGTCCAGGTCGGATTCATTCTTACAGATCCCCACTCGAAGATTCTCTATGCGAACCGGCAGGCCGAGGCCCTCTTCGGGTACAGGAAAGATGGCCTGAAGGGGCACCGGCTCAGGGCGCTCTTCCTCCATGAGGACCTGACCTTTCTTCTTCCCAACATCATCTATCTCACCCTTTACCAGAGCGGTTTTACAGGAGAGGCGCTGTTGAGGCAGAAGGATGGAACCAAGATCTTCGTTGACATCTCCACTTCTTCCTTCAAGGAAGAAGGCGAGGTCCTTCTGGCCTTTTCGTTCCAGGAGATTCAGCGATTGAAGATCCTGGAAAAGCAGAAAATGGAGATGGTGCGATGGGCCAGTCTCGGGATGATGATGGAGGAGATCGCCCATCAGATCCGGAACCCCATTGTCTCCATCGGCGGGTACGCACAGCGGGTTCTGAAGTCCATGCCCTGTTCCATTTCCGAAAAAGGCAAATCCTATTTCAATCACATTCTTCACGAAGCAAAACACCTGGAAATGATGATTGAGCGGATGGAGGAGTACATTCTGCTTCGGAAGCCCGTCTTTCAGAAAACAAGAATTCAGGAAGTCGTTGAAGAGGCCCTTCTGAGCTTCTCCAAAGGGAGAGCGGATGAGAACATCTCGATCAAGTTGGAGGAGAGGGCCGTGAAACCGGATGGGGTTCTCTTCCTGGATCAGGACATGATGATGAAAGTCATCTCCCAGATTCTGGAGAACAGCATGGAGGCGATTTATTCGGTTTCGGGGAAGAAACGCAGGAATACGATCGGTGTCGTGATCTTTGACGACGGGGAGAGAATCGGTGTTTCTGTTTCAGACAAAGGCCCGGGGATTTCCAGGAAGGTCCTCCCCCACGTCTTTGATCCCTTCTTCTCCACCCGGCCCGACCATCATGGGCTTGGATTGACCTTCGTGAAGAGGGTGATGGATGAACATGGCGGGACCCTGAGCGTGGCGAGTCGTCCCCGGCAAGGGACGACGATCTGCCTTTATTTCCCGAAGGATCGCCGCCGGGAGGTCCGCCGCGAGCTGATCTCGCTGGACGCGGTGAAACAGCGAAAAACCGTCTCCGGAACCTCTGACCGGGAAGGTTTTGCGGGAAAGGTGAAGGGTTGACATCCTTTTTTCACAGGTTACAATAAATAAGCTGTTTTTTGCCTGTATCATCGGCCGGGTCGGCCTCGGTTTCTCTAAACAGCGGCGGTGTTGCGTTTGCGATCTGGGAGAACCGGATCGCGGCTCATGGACCGGAGCTCTGAGCCGACGATTCTCACAATGAGGATGGTCATGGAAAAAGAGTGGACCGAAGTTAAAGTGATGGGCATTATGATGGATCCGAAGGCTTCAAACCCGGTGGTGGTCCTGGTCGATCCGAACAGTCAGAAAGCGCTGCCCATCTGGATCGGGGTATTTGAAGCGGAGGCCATTTCGAGGGGCCTTGAGGATGTCGTGACGCTCCGGCCGATGACTCACGACCTCATGAAACAGATTCTGGATACGCTTCAGGCCTCCCTGATACGGGTGGTCATCAACGACCTCAAAGGGAATACATTTTACGCAAGCCTGTATGTGAACATTGAAGGCGAAGAGAGGGTTATCGACAGCCGTCCCAGCGATGCGATCGCGCTGGCAATCCGGTTGAAGGCCCCAATCTTTGTGGTTGAATCCGTTATGGAAAGAACGAAGGAGATAGGACTTCTTTCCTCGGGTCTTTTTGAAGATAAGGACGAACTGAAGACGATCATTGAGGGTATGAAACCCGACGATTTTGGGAAGTTCAAGATGTGACGTAACGAGGCTCCATTTCGAGTTCCCTCCCCCGATTTTTCGACTCTCTTTCTGAAATCCCCAATCCTCATCTCAAGGCGAGTTCATTCCGGAGAAGGTACCGGCCCTCGGAGCGGCAGACGCAAAGATTTGGTTTGGCCTTACTTTTTTTCAATGTTCGGCCAAGGTTCATCTTCTCTCACACTCTAATGAAAATCAATTATACCAATAAGTTACAATAAAAGAAATGTATCTTTATGTTGGCACACGTTTTGCTTTCAATGACGGAAAATACTGGATAATTGGAGGAAAGTCGATGATTCTTAACGAAAAGGATACCGTCTTAACGACGAATGAGGCAACTTCATTCCTGAGGATATCGAAGCCGACCTTCCTGAAATACATCCGCTATGGAAGGATTCGGGCCATTAAGGCAGGAAAGGGGTGGAGGGTCCTCCAGTCTGAGCTCGACCGGTTCCTAAAGGGAGAGTCGAATTCATGATCGGAAAAAACCGGGGACGCCTGAGTCTTGCATGGATATTTCTTTCTATCTTGCTGATAGCGATTCCTTTTTCCATGGCGGGTATCGGGTTCAATAGGGTCTATCGAGAGAGCGTTCAGTCTCCGCGGGAGGAAATCCGGGGTCTCCTCATGCAGGCGACCCGGGCGGTTGTCCCATGGATTCTGACCGGAGTGGCGATTGCTGCGGGTTCGGCCCTTATGCTGAAGAAAAAGGTGACGGCGGCCTTCAAGTCGTCCGAAGCGAAATCGGAGTGGGAAACCACCTTCAACGCCGTGACGGATATGATTTCCGTCCGGGACAGGGGATTTCGGGTTCTCCGGGTCAACAGGGCAGCCCTTGAGCGGTACGGAATGGAAGAGAGGGCACTCATCGGGAAGAAATGCTTCGAAGTCTTTCACAATCTGGAATCCCCCTGCAAGGGGTGTTACCTTTCCGAAGCCATGGAGACAAAGCGGGCCACCTCCGGGGAGAGGTGGGACCCCTACCTGAAAGGTTTGTTTCGGTACTATGGTTTCCCAGTTTACAACGACTCCGGCGAGGTCGTCGGTGCGATCAGTTTGACCCGGGATATTACGGAGGAAAAACGGTTAGAGCGGGAAAAAGAAGTGGTCAACAATGTCAACCGGATTCTCGCATCGAATCTTGACGTCAGGAAGGTGGTTAAGGCCGTTCATTCCGAGCTGAAGACCATACTGGATTCCGAGAGGATGACGATCACCCTGCTGGACGAAACCCGGGAGGGGTTTCGATATTTTGCCCTCGAAAAAGATTATGACGCGGGTGAACTCATGACAGGGGTAACCTATCCCAGGAAGGAAACGCCGCTGGAGAGGGTGGTGGAAACCGGAAACCCCGTTCTAATCAACGACACGAAAGAAAGTGATTCCTGGGTGGGCGAAAAACTGTCTCTCGAAGGGATCAGGTCCTTGCTGGTCTTTCCGCTGATTTACAAAGGCAATAGCATCGGGACGCTGAATTTTGGAAACGGCCGGGCGGGGCACTTTTCAGAAGATCACCTTGATTTCGTCCGGCAGATCGCACCCGGACTCACCATCTCCATCGTCAATTCTCTCCTCGTCGACGAGATGAAGGCTTCTGAAGAGAGATACAGGACCGTCGTAGAGACAGCCCGGGACGGGGTGAGTGTGGTGGGAGAAGACTTCCGGTTCAATTATGTCAACGAGAAAATGACGGAGATCCTGGGTTATACCAAAGAAGAACTGATCGGCTCCGATTTCCGAACCCTGATGGATGACAAGGGCGGGAGAACCCTCACGGAATACTTCGGGCGGAGGCAGGCAGGGGAAGAGGTGTCTCCGGGATGCGGGCTCAGGATCGTTCGAAAGGACGGGGCACTCAGGAATGTTGAAATCAGCTCTACGATCGTGAAAGATTCCCATGGAAGAGAGAATACCATTTCCTTCATAAAGGACGTGACCGAGAAGCGGAGGATGGAAGAAAAACTCTTCCAGGCCGAAAAGCTGAGGGCCCTGGGAGAGATGGCAAGCGGTGTGGCCCATGATTTCAACAACGCCCTTGCCGTCATTCTTGGGAATGCGCAATTGCTTCTCTTCTCAGCGCAGGATGAGGAGACGACGGAATCCCTCAAGACGATCGAAAAAGTGGTCCGGGACAGCGCCCATACGGTACGGAGACTCCAGGAATTTACGAGCAATCAGATCCACCGGGAGGCTCTGCAGATCGACGTCAACGGCCTCATTCGGGATGTCATTGAGCTGACCAGACCGAGGTGGAGGGACGAGGCCCAGAAGAATGAGATCCAGATTGAGGTGACGTTTCTCCCCGGTGAGGTTCCACCGGTAGTAGGGAACAGTTCCGAAGTGAAGGAAGTTCTGACCGGTTTGATCTTCAATGCCACCGAGGCGATGCCCCGGGGAGGGAAGATCGAGATCAAAACCTTCCATCGAAAAGGAAAAGTCCATATCCAGATTTCCGATACGGGAACGGGGATGGCGGAGGATGTCAGGAAGAGGGTTTTTGAGCCCTTTTTTACAACCAAGCCTTTTACCAATTCAGGACTTGGATTGAGTATGTCTTATGGTATTATTAAAAGACATGGAGGGGATATCGAGGTCAAAAGCGGGGTTGGGGAGGGAACCACGTTTTCCGTCATCCTGCCCATGGATCCTCCGGACGAGGAGCTTCTGCCTGTCTGCCCGGTAAGGAGACAGGAAGAAGACGCCGCTATCCCCGGCCATTGACCGGCATGTGCCCCGTCAAGGGGCACAATATCAATGAAACGACCTTGATAAACCTCAACGTTGCATTCCCTTCGGCGGCTGGGTGTGCTTCCAAACCTTTACAAAGCGGTTACTTAATATGTTATGGGTAATAAGCGACTTCACCTGGGGTGAGGTCTGGCATAGGGTTGGAACGTAGGTGGCTAACCGCTTAAAGGTACCGCTATAAAGGTTTTCCAGCACACTCAACCGCCTCCAGTAGCTTTTTTATGCAATTGGGAGGTAAACTCAGAAATCAGACCCTGTAGGAATCTAATCCAGTCCATCCGGATCCGAGCCGTGAAGCCAAAAACCGTCCTTTTCCTGTTTTTTCTCTGGGGGATTTTTCTCTCTTCTCCCGTTCCGGCAGTGCCGGAAGCGCTCTTTTCGTCCGAGGGCGGAATCAAGGAAGCCTTGCTGAGGCAACTGGAATCGGCCGCCCAAACGCTCGATATCGCTGTTTTTGAGATCACCTCCCCTGATCTGGCTGAGGCCCTAACGAAAGCGAAGCAACGGGGGGTCAGGGTCAGGGTGATCACCGATTCGAGACAGGCAAAGAGCAGAAACTCCAAAGTGACCTATCTGATCAGCAACAGGTTACCGGTGAAGGTCCTGGGAGGAAAGGAGAAGGGGGCCATGAATCACCGGTTTATCCTTCTCGACGGGAAGAAGGTGATGACCGGTTCTTTCAGCTGGTCCGAGAACGCGGAGCGATGGAATTTCGAAAATATGATCCTCCTTCAGGACAGTGAAACGGTTTCCGCCTACCAGAACGAGTTCGACCGGTTGTGGAGAGAGAAGAGAGTGATCAAGTAGGCTGACGATCCTCTTACACGCCGATTCGAAAAATCCTGGGGACAATCATCGAGATGATCGGGACGTAGCTGCAGATAAACAGGACCCCGATCAGGAGAACGATAAAAGGCCAGATCGCCCTGGACAGGCGTTCAATGGAGATCTTGGCAATGGTGCAGCCCACGAAGAGGCAGATGCCCACCGGGGGTGTGATCATTCCCACAACCAGATTGAAGACGAAGATGAACCCGACATGCAGGGGGTGAAAGCCGGCCTTCGTCAGGATGGGAGCCAGGATCGGTGCAAAGAGGATGATGGCCGCCCCCGTTTCCATGAAACATCCGGTGATGAGGAGCAGGATATTCACAATCAGCATCAGGACATACGGATTGTGAGAAATGGAGAGAAAGAAGACGGCCACTTTCTCAGGAACCTGCTGGGTGGCCAGGAACCAGAGTGCCACGTTGGCCGTTCCAATGATCAGCATGATGACCGAAGAGGTGACCCCGCAGTTCACTAAGATCCGGGGGAGATCGTTCAGCTTGAGGGTCCGGAAGACAAAAAAACCGAAAATGAATGCAAAGAAAACGGCGATGGCCGCCGCTTCAGTCGCGGTAAAAACTCCGGACATGATCCCGCCGAGAATGATGACGGGAAGGATGAGGGCGGCAACCGCTTCCCTGCTGCATTTCACAATCTCGCGGAAAGTCGGCCTCCTTTCGTTCCGTGGATAGTTCCTCTTCCAGGCATAGTAATAGATGATCCCCATCATGCCGAATCCCATGATGACGCCCGGTATGAGACCGGCGAGAAAGAGCCCTCCGATCGAGACCCCCATCGTGACCCCGTAGACCACCATCGTGATGCTCGGAGGGATGATCGGCCCCAGCGTTGCGGCGGAGGCGACCACAGAAGTTGCGAAGTCCGTATCATACCCCTCCTTGGTCATCGAGGGGATCAGGATGGTACCCAGGGCAGAGGCATCGGCCACAGCCGATCCGGTTATGCCGGACAGAAACATCTCCGCCACCACAAGGGTGTGGGCCAGGCCTCCCCGGATATGGCCGACCAGGATATTGGAAAATTTGATCAGTCTGTCCGTCAGACCCCCGAGGTTCATCAGGTCCCCGGATAGAACAAATAGGGGGATGGCCATCAGAGAGAACATATCCATGCCGTTGAATATCTTCTGTGCGACGAGGACGATGGAGTATTCTCCTTTGATCAATACCACTACGAGGGAACACAGGCCCAGGCAGAAGGCAATCGGGACCCCGATCAGCAGAGCAAAGAAAAACACGAGCCCTAAGATCAATAGAACCATTCTCTCTACCTGTTATTCTGTTATTTGATCCAATCGTCGACCAATCCATGAAGCAACTGGATGATCATGAAGATCCCGCCCACAGGGGCGGACACGTATGCGTAACCCATTGAAAAAAGCATAGCGGGCGAGTCCTGGTCCCGGACAGCCCAGGCCACCTGGAAGCCCCCTATCGTAAAAAAGACGAGGAAGAAGAGAATGGAGAGTCTGGCAACCAGGTTGACCCAGGTCCGGGCCTTTACCGGAATACGTTCGACGACAAATTCCACGCCGATGTGGAACCCCCATTTCAGGGCGAGGCTGGCCCCCAGGAAAGAGACCCAGATCATCAGGTATCTTGCCACCTCTTCCGACCAGGAAAGAGAATAGAGGAAGACGTACCGCAGGCCCACCTGAAGAACGATAATGATGGTCATGACGGCGACCATTCCGACCACGACGTGTCGAACCAGCCTGTCGGAAAAATCACTTACTGCCGCAGAAACTTGCCGAAGGCGCTTCATATGAGACGGTCTCTCCAAAAAGAGGGGAATGGATTCCATCCTCCATTCCCCTCTTTCCAAGCATGCTTATTCTTTTTCCGAATCCTTTGCCGATTTCAGGGCCAGGTCGATCCACTTGCGGTCGATCTTCTTCTCGGCAAAGGTCTTTTCGACGAACTCCATGACGGGCTTCTGCGTTCGATCCTTGAAGGCCTGGAGTTCCTTCGCGCCGGGGGAATAGATCTCCATTCCTTTTTCCTGGAGGTTCTTGATGCCGTTGTACACATTGCGTACGTTCTGTCCCCTCTGGACGGCTAAGACCGCTTTGGTCGTATCCACCAGGAGCCTCTGGAGGTCCGGCTCAAGCCCGAGAAAGAACTTGTCGTTGATGAGAAGGGGCAGGAAGCTGTAGATGTGACCGTCCAGGATGACATGTTTCGTGACCTCGTTGAACTTCATGGACTCGATAAGAGAGATCGGAGACTCCCAGCCGTCCACCACCCCCTGTTGAAGGGCCATGAATACTTCTCCCCAGGCCATGGGGACCGGATTGGCTCCCAGGGCCTTCACCATAGCCATGTAACCGGGGTGCTCCATGACTCGGATCTTTAACCCTTTCATGTCATCAATGCTCTTGATGGGTTTGTTCCGGGTGGTGAAGTGCCTGAAGCCGTTTTCCCCGTTTCCGAGACAGCGAACCCCGGTCTTCTTCCTCATTTCCTCCATGAGGGCTTTTCCGTAAGTGCCGTCCAGGGATCGAAAAGCGATGGCTTCACTTCCGTAAAGATAAGGGATTCCGAGGGCCATGATTTCCGGAAAGAACCCGGCCACGGGGCCCTCTGCGATCCAGGCCATTTCGATCGTTCCCAGTTTGACTCCTTCGAACTGCTCTCTCTCCTTCCCGAGCTGGTTCGAAGGGTAGACGTCCACCTTGAGTCTTCCGGGAGCCCGCTGCTCAACCATTTTTTTGAAGACCATCGCCCCCCGATGAAGCCCTTCCTCTTCGTCCGGCGGCATGCCCGTCGCAAGCTTGATCGTCAGCGGTGCCGCCGTCAACTGAGATCCGAGCATGCCGAGTGAGACCAAAAGGGCCAATGAGAAAATACCGGTCTTCACAAACCATCCTTTCTTCACCATTGCTGCCTCCTTTTGTTGAGTTGGATTGTGAACCCATTTCTTCCGGAAAACGAATTTACATAAAATAGGATTTTCTTTCTGTTTTGTCAATTGTTTTGCCCCATCGGACGCTTGAAATATTTCCCATTTCGGTGTAGATTGACAAAGGTACTTTCACCGAGGATGTTTCTGCGGTGGAAGAGGCGGGGAAGGGGACTCGTGGACCAACGCCTGGGGCCGAAGATCGGGGTATCCGGGTTTAGCAAAAAGGAAGGAAGGACGCATGGACTTGTTTAAGGAAATGGCACAGGCAGTCATTGAAGGGGACGAAGAGAGGGCGGTGTCTCTGGCGAAGGAGGCCCTGGCAAAGGGAATGGATGCGACGGAGGCGATCGAGAAAGGCTTTGCGGCGGGGATGAATGAAATCGGACGGCAGTTTGAATGCCTCGAAGTCTTTCTGCCGCAGGTGATTCTTTCCGCTGACGCCATGACAGCCGGCGTGGAGGTATGCCGGCAGCGCATCCTTGCCGGGGAAAGGGGGATCCCGCGGAAGACGATCCTTCTGGGAACCATCCAGGGCGATGTCCATGATATCGGGAAGAACATCATTAAGATCATGCTGGAGAGCAATGGATTCAAGGTTTATGACCTGGGCAGGGATGTCCCGGTTCGGCAGTTTGTCGAAAAGGTGGAGGAACTGTCGCCGGATCTTGTCGGCGTGTCCGCCCTGATGACTACCACCATGGTTCACATGCCCAAGCTCATCCAGGTTCTTAGAGAGAAGGGCTTGAGAGAAAAGGTGAAGGTGATGGTGGGCGGAGCGCCTGTCCTGCCGGCGTGGGCAGAGGAAATCGGAGCGGATGGCTACGGAGAATCGGCCATGGAAGCGGTGAAGGTGGCGAAAAGACTGACGGGGCTTCAGGAAGAAGGAGGCGTGGGTCGGACATGAAGGAGACGGGGAGATTTTTCGATTTCTTGGAAGTGATCCGGAGGGCTGAATCCGGAGAGTCCATGAAAGAAGAAGACTTCGATAAGACGATGGGGCGGAAGGCGCTCCAGTTGACGAAGCAGTACGGCATTCGCTACGACTCCCGGACGATTCTTCCTGCGGAGGAGAATTTGCCGGATCGGGTTTTTGAGGCGGCGGTTTCTCTCTTCCTGGACATGGGAATTTTCTGTACGGACACGCAGAGGGTCATGCGCTTCACCCGTGAGGAACTCCAATGGGCTCTGGAAAAGGTTCCGAAGGAGGTGGAATACGGACGGGAGGAGGAGAAGGTGCTTCTCTTTCCGAGGAAGGTGGAGGACAAACGGGATCCGGTCTGTCTCTTTTCCGCCGTCGGCGTGCCGGTGACGGAGGAGATGTTTCTTCCCATCGCCCAGAGTTATGCCCAGGAGAAGATCGCGGATACTTTTTCGGGGCCCCTGATTACCAGCTACCGGGGGATTCCGGTGACGTCGGGGTCTCCCGTGGAGGTGGAGGCAGCCATCTGGAATACCCGGATGCTGCGGCAGGCCGCACGAAATGCGGGACGACCGAATATCGGAATCCACAATTTTCAATCTACTGGGGAGCGGACCGATGCGACGATTGCCTCCGCCCGGGAGGAATTCGGCGCCTTTGAAGGGGATGGGCTTTTGGTTGCGGCCATCGCCGAGATGAAGGTCGATTTCGAACGTTTGAAGAAGGTCGCCTTTCTTCGTCAGACTCCTTATGTCCAGGGAGGGTTGTACGGTCCCCTCATGGGGGGATATGCGGGAGGGCCGGAGGGGACAGCCATCGCCCTGGTGGCCCACCACTTCCTCGGGCTTCTGGCTTTTTCCGCCCAGCGGCATAACGCCTTTCCGATCCACATTCATCACGTCTGTAATACGACGCGGGAGATGCTGTGGCTGGTTTCGGTGGTCGGACAGGCCCTCAGCCGGAATACCGATCTCATCATCGCCTCCAATGCGTTCATGGCCGCCGGACCCTGCACGGAGATGGTGATCGACGAACTCTGCGCTCACTCCATTGCCTCGACGGTGTCCGGGTGGCATCTCAACCCGAGCGCGGTGGCGAAGAACCGCCATCCCATGAGATGCAGCGGAATGGAACCGCGCATCCATGCCGAAGTCGGACACCGGGTGGCTCAGCTGGGCCTCACCCGAAAAGAAGCGAACCGAATCGTCCTGAAGCTTCTGGAGGGCTACGAGAAAGGGATTCCCGATGCCCCCATTGGAAAGACCTTTGAGGAATGCTACCGGGTGGAGGACATCCGGCCCACGGACGAGTACGAGACGCTTTACCAGAAGAGGAAGAGTGCCTGGAAGGAAATGGGACTTCAGATGGCTTAAAGGGGGTGCGGAATTGAAGATAGACAAACTGGCAAGAAAAGGGATCCTGGATCTGGAGGCTTACGTTCCCGGGAAATCGATTGAGGAGGTTGAGAAGGAATACCGGGTCAAGAGATGGATCAAACTGGCCTCGAACGAAAACCTTCTCGGTCCTTCTCCGAAGGCATTGGCAGCGATTCGAAAAGAGATGCCGAACCTGCTCTTCTATCCGGAAGGTCCCTGCCCGGTCTTAAGGCAGGCCCTGGCCCGGAAATTCTCAATCCCCGAAGACATGGTCGTGATTACCAATGGCGCAGACCATCTGATTCAGATGATTGCCAGCGCCTTTGTGGACGAAGGGGACGAAGTGGTGATGGCCCATCCCACGTTCCCTGTCTACGACAACACAACCCGGATCATGGGAGGAAAGGTCGTCAAGGTGCCTCTCAAGGACTTTACCCATGATCTTCCCGCCATGCTAAGAAAGGTGAATCGAAAGACAAAGTTGGTTTTCGTCTGCAACCCGAATAATCCTACGGGGACGACCGTCTCACGGCAGATGTTCGATGATTTCCTCTTGAAACTTCCCGACCGGGTCATTGTCTGCCTGGATGAAGCCTACGGAGACTTCGTTGAAGATCCTTTTTATCCGGATGGTCTTGAGTACCTTCAGGGGAATAAGCAGGTGATCGTTCTTCGGACTTTTTCCAAAGTCTATGGACTGGCGGGATTGAGGATCGGGTACGGTCTCGGGAAGAAAGACCTGGTCGATTGTCTTTACCGGGTCAGGGATCCCTTTCCCGTCAACCGGCTGGCCTCTGCTGCGGCCCTGGCTGCCCTGGAGGATACGGACCACGTTCTGAAGTCGATTCAATTTGTCTACGAGGGAAGAAGATACCTCTATCAACAGATGGACCAATTGGGGATCTCTTACGTCCCCAGCCATGCCAATTTTATTCTCATCGATCTGGAGAGAGATGCCCAGGAGACCTCTCGGGAGTTTTTGAAGGAAGGGGTCATTGTCCGTCCGGGGAAGGTGTGGGGTTACCCCACGTGGATCCGCGTCACCATAGGGAAGAAGGCGGATAACGAGGGATTCATCAAGGCGCTCAGGAAGATTCTGAAGCAGGGGCGCTGAACAGGTCTGGGGAAATGGGTTCCCTTAGTAATGCCTCACTGAAGCGTGGGGAAGTTGGGCGATCCGGCAGGAATGTCTCCAAAAATCTTATCATGCGGATGGATACTATTTTTTGGGTAAGGGTAACCTTTGCTGTCGAAGGCAACAGCCTCATGCTCTCTGGGGTCTTCTTTGAGTTCGCGAACAAGGCGAGGTTGCCGCGATAAGATTTTTTCCGACATTCCTCCCGGACCTGAACGGGCGTGCGGGAGAGTGAGGCATTGGGTTCCGTACCACCGTTGCCCGGAAGGACGGGGTGGGTGTTGTTCCTCTCCTGTTCAAGGGTACTGTGAGTGCAGATCAGACACTACCTCGACCGGTTGGCCTCGGACCACCCTACTCCGGGGGGAGGAAGTGCTGCGGCCTTTGCAGGGGCCCTGGCGGCTTCCCTGGTCTCCATGACGGCCGCTCTGTCGGCCGGAAGGGGCCGTCTGGAAAAAAAAGAGCTTGCGGAGATCCGGAGAAAAGCTTCCTCGATCCGGAGAAAACTCACCCTGGCAATCGAAGAGGATGCCCGAATTTATGAAGGGGTTCTGAAAGCCTGTCGACTCCCCAAAGAGACGGAAGAAGAGAGGTTCACCAGAAGCCGGGTCCTTCGGAAGGCCTATGAGAAGGCGACAGCGACCCCGCAGAAAGTATGCGAAGACTGCCTTCCCTTGCTGGAATTCTCCAGGGTTTTAATCTCGAAGGGGAATCCCAATGCCTGCAGCGATGCCGGGGTGGCCGCCCTGCTCGCGAATGCAGCCATTGAAGGGGGACTGATGAACATCCGGATCAACCTGGGTCTCATCCGGAACCCGACCTTTGTGGGCAGAATGGAAGGGTTCATGAAACGGACGGCCAGGAGGAGACGTGCCCTGATGGGGCCGATTCTAAGAAGACTGGAGGAAACGTGTTGAGATGAAAGCCATCGATGAACTCTGTATCAATACGATCAGGATGCTGGCCGTGGATATGGTTCAGGAGGCGAACTCCGGGCACCCCGGCATGCCCATGGGGGCCGCGCCCGATGGCCTATGTCCTCTGGAACCGGTTTCTGAGGCATCATCCCCGGAATCCGCTGTGGCCCGACCGGGACCGTTTCGTCCTGTCGGCCGGTCACGGTTCTGCGCTGCTTTATGCCCTGCTTCATCTGACAGGATATGATTTGTCTCTGGAGGAGATCAAGCGCTTCAGACAATGGGGAAGCAAGACCCCGGGTCATCCGGAGCATGGAGAGACTCCCGGCGTGGAGAGCACGACGGGGCCGCTGGGCCAGGGTTTTCCAAACGGCGTGGGGATGGCGATTGCGGAGCGCCATCTGGCAGCGAGGTTTAACCGGCCGGGTCATGACATCGTCGATCACTATACTTACGGCATCGTGAGCGACGGAGACCTGATGGAAGGGGTGGCCTCCGAGGCGGCTTCTCTGGCGGGTCATCTGAAACTCGGAAGACTGATCTATCTCTACGACAATAATCGCATCACCCTTGCCGGGGAGACCCGTTTGACCTTTACGGAAGACGTATCGAAAAGGTTCGAAGCCTACGGATGGCATGTCCAATCCGTCGCAGATGGAAATGACGTGGAGGCCATCTCGCAGGCCATCGCCACGGCGCAGAAGGAGACGGGCAGACCGTCCCTCATTTCCGTTCGGACCCACATCGGATACGGCAGTCCCCGGAAACAGGATACCTTCGATGCCCATGGCTCGCCCCTCGGTCCTGATGAAGTGGCGGCGACCAAGAAGAACCTGGGATGGCCCTGTGGAGCCGAGATTCCATATCCCCGGGGAAGCCGGGGCCGAGTTCAGGAAGACGGCGGACCGGGGAGCCCAGCTTGCAGGAGAGTGGGAGAACAGGCTGGCGGCCTACGGCAGAACCTATCCGGATTTGAAGAAAGAGTGGGACCGGCTGATGACATCAGGACTTCCCGCGGGATGGGATGGGGAGATTCCGGTCTTCCCGGCGGACCCGAAAGGGACGGCCACCCGTTCCGCCGGCGGACAGGTGATGAATGCCATCGCCCCGAAATTATCTTTCCTGATTGGGGGATCTGCGGATCTGGACCCTTCCACCAATACGGCCCTGAAAAAACTGGGGAACTTTCAGCCTTCTCAATCAGGAGGCGGGGATGTTCAGGGGGCTGTGTCCGGTCCCTGGGGATACGAGGGGGCAAACATGGCTTTCGGCGTTCGCGAGCATGCCATGGGAAGCATTCTCAACGGCGTGGCCCTTCATGGCGGGCTTCTTCCGTATGGAAGCACCTTTTTCGTCTTTTCGGACTACATGAGGCCTGCGATCCGGCTTGCGGCGCTCATGAAGCTTCATGTCATCTATGTTTTTACGCATGATTCCATTGCCCTGGGAGAAGACGGCCCCACACACCAGCCGATCGAACATCTTTCAAGTCTGCGGGCCATGCCCGGTCTCACGGTCATCAGGCCTGCGGATGCCAATGAGACCGCAGAGGCCTGGAGGGTGGCCGTCGAGAAGCAGGACGGGCCTGTTGCCTTGATTATGACCAGGCAAGTTGTGCCGGTGATCGACCGGAGCAAATACGCCGCCGCCGCAGGAGTTCGCAAGGGGGCTTATGTCCTGGCGGATTCGGGAGAAGGAGAACCTCAAATCATCCTGATCGCCACGGGTTCTGAAGTCCACCTGGCATTGGAGGCGTATGAGAAGGTCAGGGCGGAGGGGATCCGTGTCCGCATCGTCAACATGGCCTCCTGGGATCTCTTCGAACGGCAGCCGAAAGAGTACCGTCATGAGGTCCTTCCCCCTCGGATCACGAAGAGGATATCCGTGGAAGCAGGCGCAACCCACGGGTGGCACAAATACACCGGGTTGGAAGGGGAGGTCTTCGGCATCGACCGTTTTGGAGCCTCCGCCCCCGGGAAACTCCTCCTCGAAAAATTTGGTTTCACGTCGGAAAATCTTTACAACCGGGTAAAGGCTCTCCTGGCAAAATAAGCAGGTTCCTGAGGGGATGTTGCCGTGACCGATGAGAAATTCAGGATCATCACCGAATGTGAAACGGAAGTTCCCAAGCCATGCTGTCTGGTCATCTTCGGGGCCTCGGGAGACCTGACGAAGAGAAAGCTGATTCCTTCGCTGTACCGTCTTTATCATCATGGAAGACTTCCCCGGAATTTCTTCGTCTACGGGCTCGGCCGGACCGAAATGGACTCTGGACCGATTCCGCGATTCGTTGCGGACCTCAACGGAAGAAACCTTTCCCGATGATTTTTCTTCCTCTTCATGGGGCGAGTTTGCCGCCGGACTCTACTACTCCGCCCAGGACTATTCGGTACCGGACTCCTACGCCACATTGAAACAGGCGCTTCCGCCCCTGGAGAGGAGACACGGGACGGCAGGGAATCGGAGCTTTTACCTCGCCGTTCCCCCTTCCGTCTACGAGCCGATTGTTCGCCACCTCGGCCTATCGGGGCTGTCACGGGAGGAGAGCGGCTACTGCCGCGTTGTGATTGAAAAGCCCTTTGGCAGGGACCTCGACTCCGCCCGGAGATTGAACGAGGTGCTTCGGAACAGCTTCGAAGAGAGACAGATTTACCGCATCGATCACTACATCGCCAAAGAGACCGTTCAGAATATCTGTCATGTTCCGCTTTGCCAATTCCATCTTCGAGCCCCTGTGGAACAACCGGTATATCGACCACGTTCAGATTACCTCCTCCGAAACCATCGGGATCGAGCAGCGGGCCGGGTATTATGAGAAGGCGGGTGTGCTGCGCGACATGTTTCAGAATCACATGCTTCAGCTCCTGGCCCTCACGGCCATGGAGCCGTCCGATGCCTTTGTGGCGGACCGCGTGAGGGATGAGCGGCTGAAGGTTCTCCGCTCCATCAGACCCATTCCTCTGGAAAGGCTGAGCGAGGTTGTGGTGACGGGCCAGTATGGAAGCGGGCGGGTCCATGGACAGCCCGTGGCCGGTTACCGGGAAGAGGAAGGCGTTTCAAAGGATTCCGCCACCCCGACCTTTGCAGCCATGAGGCTTTACGTGGACAACTGGCGCTGGAACGGGGTCCCTTTCTATCTCCGCTCGGGGAAGAGGTTGTCCACCCGGAAGATCGAGATCTCCATCCACTTCAAGCCGGTTCCCCACTCCATGTTCCTCAATGCCATGAACGGTGCGATCGATCCCAATGTCCTCGTTTTCAGGATTCAGCCCGACGAAGGGATCAGCCTCAACTTCCAGACCAAGCAGCCGGGTTCCAAGATCTGTCTGCGGCCCGTCCCGATGGATTTTTCCTATGAGAAGGATGTGCTTCACGACGCGTACGAGTGGGTTTTGCTGGATTGTATGCTCGGGGATTCGATTCTCTTTTTGAGGGAGGATGGCGTCGAACAGGCGTGGTCTCTGCTTACCCCCGTCATTGAGAAACTGGATTCGGAGACGGAGACTGACCGTTTTCCCAACTACGAGGCAGGTTCTTCCGGACCGGAGGAAGCCGATCTCTTAACCGGGCAGGACGGCAGGAGATGGAGACCCCTCTGATCGAGTACGTCCGGAGCCCAGGGTTGTGATCCTTCCGAATCTGGAAGCCCTCAGCCGCGAAGCGGCCGCATTGATCGTAGAACAAACCCGGGAGAGATACGGCCCGCAAAGGGATGTTTGCCATTGCCCTTTCAGGAGGTTCTACTCCGGGGAGATTGTACGCTCTTCTGGGCGGCACCCCCCTTCAGGGATCAAGTGGACTGGAGTCGTGTCCATTTCTTCTGGGCAGATGAACGGTGTGTCCCGAAAGAAGATGAGGCAAGCAACTTCAGACTGGCTTATGATGCGCTGCTTTCCAGGATTCCGGTTCCCGAAGGAAACATTCACAGGATGGAAGGGGAGAAGGGGCCGGCAGAGGGAGCGAGAGACTACGAACGGGAGATCAGGGATTTCTTCCGATACTTCCGGGACCCCGAACTTCGATCTGATTCTTCTGGGGGTGGGTGAGGACGGACATACGGCTTCTCTCTTCCCGGGTTCGGAGACGCTCCGTGAGACAGAAAAGCTTGTCCTCCCCGTCTATGTGAAAGAACCTGGTTTGAACAGACTCACCCTGTCCCTTCGCGTTCTGAATGGTGCAAATCACATCTTGTTTCTTGTATCGGGCAGGTCAAAAGCAGCTATCGTTGCCGAGAATCCTGGGAGAAAGAGCAAAACAGGAGAAAGTTTCCTGCCGGGTTGGTTCAACCTGTCACGGCAGAGTGACATGGCTGATCGACGAAGAAGCGGCCAGCCAGCTCAAATAGACCAAGACAAGAAATGAAAAGAGCTTCTGAAAAACCATCCCTCATCCTTGCCGGGGACATCGGCGGGACCCATACCCGCCTTGGGATTTACGGCATTTCGCAGGGCAAGCTGCGGACGGTCCTTGAAAAGACCTTCCCGAGTCCGGCTTACGCAGGATTGAAATTCATCCTGCGGGAGTTTCTTGAAAAAGGAGCGAGGATCGATGCCGCCTGTTTTGGCGTGGCCGGCCCTGTCATCCGCGAAACGGCGAAGACCACGAATCTCCCATGGGTCGTTTCTGCGGCATCCCTAAAGAAAGAATTGCAGATCGAAAGAGTCGAGGTCATCAATGATCTTGTTGCCAATGCTTACGGCATTGCTGTGCTTACCCGGAATGATTTGGAAACCCTCAACAAGGGGAAAAGGGTTGAGGGCAACGCCGGGTTGATCTCAGCGGGGACAGGCCTTGGAGAGGCCCTGCTCTTCTGGGATGGGAAGAGACACATTCCGTCTCCCTCGGAGGGGGGACACGTGGAATTCGGACCGAGAAACCGGCTGGAGATGGAATTGCTTGAGTATCTGATGAACCGCTTCAATCATGTCAGTTATGAGCGTATCCTTTCAGGGGCGGGGATTGTCCATCTCTATCAATTCCTGCGGGATTCCGGGAGATTCGGCAAAGAACCCGATTGGTTGACCGAAAAAATGACCATAGAACCTTCCTGCTGCTGTCATTACGGACATGGCGCGGTTGAAAAGAAGCAATCTGTGTGCCGAAGCCGTGGATCTTTTTGTTTCCATCTACGGGGCCGCGGCGGCAAACCTTGCCCTGAAAGTCATGGCTGTTGGCGGTATCTACGTTGGGAGGAGGCATTGCACCCAGGATTATCTGGAAACTTAAAGAGGGAACCTTTATGAAGGCCTTCAAAGATAAAGGCCGGTATTCGGAATTGATGGCCCGGATTCCGGTCAAGGTCATCATGAATGACAAATCGGCGTTGCTCGGAGCTGCACTTCGGGCCGCGGAACTGCTGCAGAACAGGGATAGGTCATCATCCGTAATGAAACCGGATAGCTGCTGAGGTGCGGGATATGAAGATCCAGGAAGTCAGGGCCAGGGCAAAAGAACTGGGGCTGAAGGGCACCTTCGGATTATCGAAGACGGAATTGATCCGAAGGATCCAGCGGGCTGAAGGAAATTTCGACTGCTTTGGAACAGCGTCAGACCACTGTGATCAAGTTCAGTGCTGTTTCAGAACGGATTGCGTGACACCCTCTAAGGCTCCCCGGAAAGGGTGACCGGTTCACGCGTCAGACGTTGATTGCAGATCCTATTGGTTCTGTTTTTTTGACGTTACGCTCTGCGATTTTCTCAGAGACTATCAGGCTGCTATAAAAGCCTACAGGCTGCTCAAAATGCTCAGATGCAAGGCGCCCCTGCCTGCGGCAGGCAGGCGAGATCCAGAGCCCGCAAGGGCGTTATATATAACGCCCCTACAGACGTACGCCGCAACGACGAAGGACGAGGGGTGCCGTCGCGACGAATAAGGAGCGACTCTTGGCACGCCCGCGAGATGATGAGCGGGCCGGATAACGCCGCAGATGGGCGTTTTTCAGCAGCCTGTTAGAGGCCTTCCCACCACATCTGCAGTACCAGCAATGAGAAGATCAGCCGTTCGACGCGAATGCCTTCCTGTGATTTCCCGGACAGGATTGCCGTGACAGTCCTCTCATCGAAGAAACCGTTTCCCCGGATCTTCTCAGGGGCGAGAAAATGGTGGACCAGGTGCGAAAGCTCCTTGGCGAACCATTGCTTCATGGGAAGATTGAATCCCTGTTTTTTCTTTTCGTAGATGACTCCCGGAAGGAATTCCTTGAAACTCTCCCTCAGAATGTATTTCTCGATCCCGTCATGGATACGGTACCCATCGGGGATCGTTAAGGCGAATTCAACGAGACGGTAGTCCAGAAAGGGTGCCCTTATTTCAAGAGAATTGAGCATGGACATCTTGTCCAGCTTCATCAGAATGTCATCGACCAGCCAGCTCCCGATGTCCGCTATCTGGGCCTCGTCGAGGCGGCTACCGTCTTCGATGCGGCGGTTCTTTCGCAGGCTTTGGTAAAAAGATTGCAGCGAATCCGGAACGTAAAACTCAGGGTTAAGAATTTTACGGTGGAGGGACTCTGAGACTGCGAAAGGGATTCTCGAAAGTCCCGAGAAGGGGAGTCCGACTTCGTCCACGGACTCTGAGATCCCGGCCCTGCTGAAAGAAGGCAAAGGGCCGGGGGAAATTTCCCGGTAATAGTCGTAGCCTGCGAAGAGTTCGTCCGCACCTTCACCCGTCAGGACTACCGTCACCGTCTTCCTTGCCTCCCTCGAAAGCCAGTAAGTTGGGATACAGGCAGCATCGGCGACAGGTTCGTCAACTCTTCCCATCACTTCCTGAATCAGCTCTGCAAACCTCTTTGCCGTCAGAACGAAAGGATGATGGTTTGTCCCGTAATGGAAAGATGCAAGGGCGCTTTCGGACGACTCGTCAAAGCCGCTCTCCTCGAATCCGATCGAAAACGTGTCGAGGGGTTGGACTCTCTGTGCAAGGAGTCCCGTCACAAGAGTGGAATCCAGTCCGCCCGATAAAAAAGTCCCCACCGGGACGTCCGCGATTCTTCGCAACCGGACGGAGTCGTCCAGCAAGGAGCGCAGACGTTCACAGAGTTCGGGAAAGGGTGAAGTGTCCGTCCGGCTTTTTCCGAGGATCCAGTAGCGGGTGGAGTCCACTTTTCGAAGCCGCCAGTCGAGGGTCAGGGTGTGCCCGGGCAGGACGCGCTTGATGCCCTGAATGAGGCTTTCCTCTCCGAAGGAGTAGTGGAGTCTGACGTAGTGGTTCAGGGCAATGGGATTGATTTCCTTCTCGACAAACTTGCCGGTTACCAACCCCCTGATTTCCGATGCAAAGATCAAACGATCCTTCTGCAGGGCGTAGTAGAGAGGCTTCTTTCCGAGGCGGTCACGGACGAGAAAGAGTTGTTCCAGGTTGAGGTCATAGAGGCAGAAGGCGAACATGCCGTTGCAGCGCTTGAGTAAGCCCTCTAATCCCCACTCCTCATACCCGTGGACCAGGATTTCCGTATCCGTTTCTGTAACAAACCCGTGGCCGCAATTCTTCAATTCATCCCTGATCTCCTGAAAATTGTAGATCTCTCCGTTCAGGATCGTGACGACGGATCGGTCTTCGTTAAAGAGGGGCTGGTGACCCTTCTCAAGATCGATGATCGAGAGCCTGCGGTGACCGAGGCTGACATTGTCTCTCAAAAAATAGCCTTCATCGTCCGGCCCCCGATGAATCTGAGCATCATTGAGCAGGCGGATCTCCTGGTCAGAGACCTTCCGATGAGGATCGAAATAGACAATGCCGCAAATCCCGCACATGGTATTCGAGTCCTTAACTGTGATGGTCTCGTAAAAAGTCGTCTCACCGGTGAAAACCGGTCCCCAGTATTTTCATAATTATATCAGATTACTGGATTCCGGCCGGAGTTTATCCCGGTCCAAACCGGGGCCGGAATGACGATCGTTAGGCTTTTCCGACTTTTTGCGACTCCATCAACCGTTCGATCTTTTGAAATCGGTGGGTGTTTTGCCCGTAAATTTCTTGAAGACCCTGAAAAAATGGGATTCGCTCTGGAACCCCAGTCGGTCCCAGATCTGAGATACGTTGACATCCCTGTTCTGAAGCAGGAGCTGTTTGGATTTCTCGATCCTCAACCGGTTGAGGTTCCCGGTCACAGTTCACCCCGTTCCAGATCGGTGCACCTTTCAGCCCATTCAGTAATCGTGAGGGCGGTGACCACGAATACTGAGATCTTTAGACGTCTGGAGTTCCTTGGGCGGGCTTGGATGCATTTTAACACATCGGGCCCCTGCATTCCGGGCAATTTGAGGTCCAGTATGACAAGGTCCGTGCGGTGACCGGTCCGTGTCCCGCAAGCCCTTCGACACGCTTCAGGGCCGTGAGTCCTGCCGAACGGCCCCGCCCTTTAGGGTGGAGAGCTTCACTGTCGAGAAGCATCAGGTCCTCTTCCCCATCCCTTGCCGAAGAGACGTTGAAGTTGTTCCTGAAGAGTTCTTTGCGCTAACCACCCGGTCGGAATCAAGGAGTTGACACAATTGGAGTTTAACAAGAGGAAGGGGAAAGTCGATCATAGGCCTACCGGATCGAAAGATGTCAGCGATTCCCTTGCTGGAGTGGTTTACGACCTGGAAGTTCTCAAGTTTCCAGAGCCGATGGCGCCGAGTCTATGGATTGTTGAGTCGCATCGAAATGACGAAGAGGCAAGAAAACGGGCGGAGATTGACTGGTTGCTCGGAAGAAGGAGCAGCCCAACGTTGGACGAAGGCGAGGAAGCGGGAAATAAATGATCGTTTGTCCGTCATGCAAGAATGTGAACTCTCCGAAGCGGGTATTAGCCACGCACACAACGAAGCACGGGACGGTTAAGCGGAAAAGAAAGTGCATGAAATGCAAGCAGATTTTTAAGACGATTGAGAAGCCGATTATCGAGAACTTTTTTGAACTCGGGGAGGATAAAAACTCGGTATTGACCACAGGCTTAACCTGACATGCAGCGCCAAGTTACATCTCAATTAGTGATGCAAATCTTCAAGACAAGAATACGGGACATTTTACCTATAACACCTACAAGTCCACACAAGCAGACTCTACGTACTCTCAATGATTATCATTTGAAAGCAAGTGTTACGCACAGTCAGCCGTGGCCTTTCTTTTAATGCAATTATCCGGACGACCGTGTCAGATTTCTGTTGGTACCTGTCGAATTAATTCGTGGGTTGAGAGCCGTGAGTCTATTTATTTGCTCTATGAACTTCTGTGGGTTTTCAGGGGTGATAAATATTTTCTTCCAAAATGGGAATCTTCTTTTTAGAACGACAATAACCCCCTTTCTCCTAAATACATTCCCAAAGATTAAGACCGCAGTGAGAAGATCCTTCTTCAGGTCAAATCCTCTAACTTCCTCTATGTTTTCTATCCTAATTGTGAGGAAAGAAAAGGGGACGTAAATCAATATTCGCCGCCGCATTTTCAAATAATCCTCTGAAATGTTATAGGAAAAGCTTGCAAAAACGTAGACAACCAAGAGCACAGCAAGACTTATTGAAAGCACTATCGCCATACCGTAAATATCGCTCATTTTCGTATCCATGAATCAGTGGGACAAATACTGTAGCTTTCCCTGAATCCCAACCCGGTAGGGATAGCATCAAGAGGTAACGGAACGACCCCGCAAGTATCAATTCTCTGATTCAAGCCGCAACCCGAACCCCCGTTGATTTTCAGGTGTACTATTCCACTTGCATCATTTCTTAAGAGTGTGAAGTCAGGAAGAACTCCGCATGCCCACTTTGGATACATGAACATTGTGGGCAATCAAAAGGCAGAGCTGTTTCAACTCTGCCTTTGATTCGCTTCCTGAGTCAGTCCAATATCACCTTATGGTGAATGCTGTGATAGGCGACCTCGTCGGTGATTCTGGAGACAATACAAGGTTGATTTGTTCTTCCCCTGTCGCAACGAATCCCTGGGCTTGATGAGTTCCGGCTTGCACCTGCACGGCATTGTTATCCTTCTGATCCCATACTACACTGAACGTTTTCGTCTCAAGAGGTCCGAACCTCTGTTCTGTAACGGCCTGGCAAAAAAAGTTGTCGTGTGACCAATTCCAGAGTTTCCCGGTGTCCCCACCTACAAGAAAATCGAATATTTGACAGGTAGGGAGAATAAGGATTCGTGGAGAATTTGCATGGTTAGAGACTGTAATCTCGAATGTTATAGGCTCTGCCATTGAGAATTCGTTCTTAACCACTCCGGCAGCATCCTTTAACGATAGTGAGGTTTGAAAGGGTGGTTGTTGCAAAAAAGCCGTTACTAAAAAGACCGCCATCTGGCCACGGGAAACCGGATCAAACGGGCAGAAAGTTGTTGGCGTACAACCACCTGTAATTCTATCTTGAGCAAACCGTTCGATAAACCCGCAGAAAGCTGCTCCTAACGCTACGGGAGTGACATCCGTAAACTTAGTTCCTGTACAGATATTAGGAGCATTTCCAAGCGCGGCCTCAATGAATACTGCCATCTGAGCACGGGTGACAGGTTCATCGATACAGAAATCGGAGCCCCCATTGCATCCCGCTGTGATTCCAATGCCACTGAACATCTTCTCGATATAACCGCAGAAAGGGTGTCCAATAGGCACGTCTCTGAAACGCCCTGTGCACGCTACAGGCGATTGACCGAGTGCAGTTACAAGGAAGACTGCCATTTGGCCACGGGTGACGGGATCAAGGGGGCAGTATTTTCCACCGCCACAGCCCCCTGTGATACCAGCAAAGCAGATCTGGGAAATGAAATCAACAGGCAACGTGCTTGGAGGAACATCCAAGAAAAAGCAAGGAGCAGGGGCCATTAGGGTTTCCTCGGATGCCTCGGACAACGAGCAATTAATCCCCAAAAAGAGAAGTGCAAGAAAAAAGACACCCACACAAACGGTGATTGAAGGTTTGAAGTGTTTCATTTCCGTTCCCTCCTTTCTGGAAATCCCACTTCAGGGTTGTGGGTTATTTCTCCTTTCGTCTACAGACTTCCTGCAAATACCAATTGTTGGATGCCCAACAAAAAAGAAAAGCCTGTGTCACTTGTTGGACAACGGGCTTTTTGTCTCCTTTTTCACCCCCTCAAAAAGAAACCTGCTGTGAGGCGTTAAGGTTTGTGGCAATTTTCACAAATAACATTTTTATTGAATCACAAAAGCAGCCTTTTGTCAAGCTAAAGATCGTGGAATATAGCAGCGGTCAACCATTTTCAATGGTAATCTTCACAATTGGGTCTATTCCGCAAACTCTCTGTTACAGGAAGAACTCTACACCCCCCAAAAGACATGTCAATCTCACTTTCAGAAGAAATCTACACCTTTCTGAAGAGCAAGTCAATCTCATTTTCGATTTTGTCAAGCCAAAGTAGAAATGTCCTACTCCGAGCCTGTAAAACATATGGGTGACCCCATGCCCCTCCCGAAGAGCGGCTTACCTGGTCGGTCGAGCCGTTCCGTTGGGAGGGGGTGGCCATCACGGCCACTTCCTACCAGATTGAAAACCCGTTTCGGCAGAAACCCCTATTCCGTCCATAAGTTAGTTTCTTGATAACGTAGGAACTTCGGTCTAGACGAGAATCAGGGCAGGCGGCTGATGCCTTCAAGTTGCTCAAAATGTTTGTCAAAGGCAAAGGCCTTCTTCAATCCAAGGGACCTCATGATAGAAAAGCTTGTACAGTCGGTAAAACTAAAATCCTTGTCAATGTATTGTTTGAAGATAACAAAAGCCGCCTCCTCGATGGAAGGGGTAACTCTAACAATTTCAATGAAGCCGCTTTTCTTCAGGTTTTCCCTGAAGAGAACAGCGACCTGATGTGAGATCCTTGATCTGAGGTAGTTCATCGTCTCGCACGCAACGAAGTCTGTTGTAACAAACCGCGTCCCCTTTTCCTTGGAACTCCTGTAAAAGGCAGCAGCCGCGTTGTGGTTTGCGTCATCCGCATCCGTGAGCGCTATAAATGCCCCCGTATCTACAAACAACTTCATTTTCTTCCCCCGTAGAGGTAGCGGTCATGCTTTGAGGACGCATCCTTGATGCCTGATTTTGCAATTCCGATGATGTCCTCGAAAGAATCTTTTTCGGGACCTTCGGACCGTGGAACATCGGCGAGAGACATCTCGATCGCTTCGCGGATAAGCTGGTTCATGCTCTTCTTCTCCTCGATTGCCCTGTACTTGAGGGCCTTCAAGAGATCTTCGGGCAGCCGTATATTTGTTGCTATCGTCATAGACATCGCAAACCTCCAGTCTCCTCTCTTTTGATACTATAGCATCATAGCACCATAACGTCAAGGTGAATGCCTCACCCAAATCCCGATTTAAAAACCAGAACCCGTTTCGCAATGGGTCATTACGAGCACCTTCAAGGTGCGTGCCTGCACGCCGTAGTGCCCGGTATCAATGACACCTCCGGTCAAATGTTTCGGCGCGCAGGCGCGGCAATCTGTCAGAGGAAGACGAGATTGCTTCGTTTCACTCGCAACGACAATCTCTAAGTCGGGATTCGGGCCTCTTCAAGCAGGCGGCGATAAAGGTTCCGGTATTGATCCAGTTCCCGGTCGACGGAGTAGTGGGTTGCCACCCGTTGTCTGCCCGCCTCTCCCATTTGTCTTCTCAAGGATTCGTTCCCTATGAGTCTCAAGGCGGCGTCGACCAGATCCGCTGTATTACCGGCGGGAAAGAGCAAGCCATTTTCCCCATGGACCACCAGGGAACGGTTTCCGGTAATGTCACTGGCGAGAACCGGAATCCCATTGCCATGGCCTCCAGGACCGCTCCCGGCATTCCTTCATTCAAGGAGGTATTGAGGAAAACGTCGGAGGCGGCAATGAACTTCTGGACCTCTTCATGGGGTCTCTCGCCGAGGTATTCGAAACAGGATAACGTTTCTCCCAATGTCAGGATGCGACTCGCTTCTTCCCGGTCCAGCACAGGTCCGATCAGGATCAACCTGACGTTCGACATCTCCTCTCAATTTCCGAAAAGGCGAGAAGAGCCGCTTCGAGGTTCTTGACCGGCCTGATCGAGGAGACCATCAGGAAGACGGAGTCACCGGGATTGATTCTCAATTCTTTTCTCAGTTGCTGAACGTCCTGCGGGCTTGCCGGAGAGGGGACTCCCTGGGCAATGACCTGGATCTTTCCTGCGACCTCCGGCAGGCCGTTCACCAGGGCCTCCAGGGCTTCCTCATGAAAAACCACCAAAGCCTGGGCCCGATCGAGATTTTCCCGTATATGAGGTGGAGGCTCTTCTTTTCCGCACCAGGAGTTGTAATCCGTTCCGGTCAGTGTAATCACCCACGGGACAGGATATCGATCCATGAATCCCTTCACCCATTGATGAGGCCTATCGGCATTCAAACTGTGAAGAACCTGAGGGGCGAAGCGGACCGCCCAGTCGGGGAGAGTCTCGCCTGGAGTCAAAAAGTTCGACTTCATATCCGCACCGGGTTAAACCCTTTTGCAGGCGATCAGCCATGAAACTGTTGCCGCAGAGAAAAGGAAGGGTGTAAGGGCTGACTAAAGCGATTCTTGTCATCCGTCGAGCTCTCCGTAAGAAATCAGATGGGTGTTGAGACGGTGCACTTTTTCAAGAACGGCAGGGTGAGTGAGGCAGGAGAGTTCCTCTTCCCTCTCGATTGAAGAAAAAGGGCTCCCGACCCTACTTTGATATCCCGGATGACACATCAATTCGGTCGTCCCCTCAAGTAGAGACTCCAGGAAAACTCCGAGAGAGTCGAATCTCGAAACAACGGGAAACTGGATTCCTGCAAAATGGTCCGTAAAGAGAAGACCCTGGCGCCTGAAAAGGGGGTGTGCCCGCCGGGAGAGGAATCCGAAGAAGCTCTTCTTGGTCATGCCGGGCCGGAGGTACTGACCCCGATTCGAAAACCGCTCAAAGGGTAATCGGACTTTCCTGATCCCGAAATCGTTCGCCAGCCGGGCAACGGTGGCGGCAATACCGGGAAAGACGTGGATATGGTTGTTCCCGTCGATGTGGTCCGGATGAATCCCGAGGTCTTTCAGGAGGCTGATCTGAGCGGCGAACTCCCCTTCCACTTCCTTCATGTTCATCCTTCCGCAGAGGGCCCTATTCCATGCAGTCCTTTTACCCGGGAAGAGGCCGGAGGCGGTGACGAGTGTCCTGACATCGGAGGTGATGGGTGATCCCATCGTCAGATTGAGATGGATGCCGATCCGGTTCCCGAATGTCCGGACAAGTTCCGGCAAGGCCTCTTTTAACCCCGGCATGTTTGCCATGACCGTCGTGCTTGTCACAATCCCTTTCCTGGCTGCTTCCAGAATGCCACGGTTCCTTTCGGCGTTCGTGTTGAAATCATCGGCGTTCACGATCAGATATCTTGCGGTCATGGGCAGTGTTTTCTGAATCCTCAAACAGATTATTCCATGTCAAGGCCGTGATTGAAAAAAGGGATGTAGTGCATAGCCTGAACATCCCAGTTCCAGTCTTTTTCAACAATCTCCCTGGCCCGCTTTCCCATGTGAAGCCTCATCTCCCGGTTGTCTCGCAGCCGAAGAATTGCCGTCCGGATGGCCTGAACATCTCGTTCTATCAGAAAGCCATTTTCACCATTCCGGATCAACTCGGGCGCGATTCCGACCCGGGTGGAAATGACGGGGATCTGACAGGCGGATGCCTCCAGAAGGGGGTGGGGTCCTCCTTCGGTGCGGCTTGCACAGATCAGGGCGTCAAGCCCTTGGTAGAATTCCACCATCTCCGCCTGGTTTCGCCATTTCTCTTCCCTCGCCGCCATCTTGAGGGTGACCCCGCTAACCCCGTCCAGGGCCGGAAGAATGAAGTCCTCCACGCCCCGTTTGCCGGGGTGGTTCTTCAAAGATCCGGCCCAACCCAGGATGAGTTCTCCGGGTCCGGAAGAGAACGGGCCCTGGGAACGGGGCGTGAAGACCCGGATGTCGACTCCGTGGGGAGTACGAAAGACTGCGGGATGGAAAGGCTTAAAGATCTCGTAAAGAATCTTTGACGGGACATTCAGGGCGACAAATCGGCGCAAGTGTCTGATGAATTCGGGGGAAGGGGGGAGTCCCTTCCCGCCGTCCCACTTGAAGTGGCATCTCACACCGGTGATCGCCCTGCCGGGAAGTTCCATATCGATTCCGGCGTCTTTGAACTGGGTCTCGTAGGTGATGTAAAGAAGATCAAAGTCCTTCCGGCGAATCTTTTCTACGGCGTCTCTATTGAAGGTCTTCTCAAAGCGATAGCGATCCTCCAACCGGGAGATGACGTTATCTGCCGTCCGATCGAGGGCCCATCCCGGAACATCAACAATGACAAGAATTTTCGGTTTCATTTTTGTTACAAGGGGGTGTGCAAAAGTCGATTGAATGTCGCTTTATCTCAAAAAATGGTCCGATTTCCGAAACTCTTGAACCACGGTTGAACTTATCTTTCACTGATCACTGCTTTCTGATCACTGTTCTTTTTTTTCTGCCCCTTCGACTTCGCTCAGGACAAGCTTCTGCCTGCTTATTACTGGTCACTGATAACTGATCACTGATTACTGATTACTGATTCCCTGCCCCGAGGGGACGGCCCGGTAAAACCAGATGGGATAATACCATGTCCCGTTTCGTTCCACCAGTTCTGCCATGCCCTGACGGTTCAGCTGGAAGATGTACTCCTTCAATCCGGAAGCCAGCTGATCGAACTCCGCCGGATTGAACTCCCTGTCGACGGTCTTGACAACCGTCCACTCGAAACCCGAACGGAAAAGCTTCTCCCTGACTTTGGCGGGATGGGCGAGCGCAGCATGGAGCAGGAACAATCGCCCCTTTTTTGGATGCAACATCCGGCTTGCCTGGGTGATGATCTTACCGATGACATCCGTCCCATCCTTTCCTCCATAACGCCAGGGGTTAAAATCCGTTGGGAAAGGCATCTGGGGAGGAAGGGTGACAATCATATCCATCTGCAAGTGTGCCACCGGGTCCAATTCCTTCCCCTGATAAACCTTGAGATTCCGGATTCCATTCAACCTTGCATTGTGCTCCGTCCATTTGACCGCATTGGGTTCAGGGTCGATGCAGATCACTTCTCCTGCCCCAAGGAGGGCGGCCATGATGCCCAGATATCCGGTTCCGCATCCCACGTCGACGACCCGGTCGCCCGGGGTTACCTCCATGAGATCCGCCAGTATCTCCGTCAGAGACCCAGGCTGATAGACGTCCTCCTCATACTCAATCTTGATCGGGACCCCCTGATGGACCGCTTCGAGACGATGCAAATCTCCATCCCCCTATCCGGCAACCTGCTCCCGCATTCCTTGTCCTGATGTCAGGTATATTCTGCCCGTCGAATAAAAAAAATAATAACATTTTCCCGGCAGGAGAGAAAGAAGAAACCGGCCCGCCCTCATTGGTCCAGAAGAAGGTGGTGGTTTTCGGAAAACGTAGGGGATACGAGAGGCAATTCCCTTCGAGGGAGTCGACGTGCTAAGTCAGTCCCAGCAGCCTTCAGACCGTCGAATACCAATCCCGTCTGAAACGGAGTATCCAGGAGCCAGACAAAGAGGCCCAGGAAGAAGACCAGGGCTGAACCTGTAAGGAACAGTGAAATCCCCCAACTCTCCCGTGCCTGGACTTTCAGAAAGAAGAAGAACATGACGGGGATGGCGACGGGAAACCCCAGGAGGAGGATGAGAAAGAAGAAGCCGATGATCCACGAAAACGCCAGCAGCGTTTTGCGGGTGGCTATCGCCGGGTCGATGTCTTCCGATAGCTGAAAGTCGGCCGCGGCCGCTTCCTTCGGTCCATCTCCCTTCCTTTCAAACAGGTTCAAGAGAAGGTCGGCGATCGCTCCGATCAGAAGAAAGATACTCACAAGGATGGGAAAGAGGGCGGTTTTGAAGGGCCACTTCAAGGCTGTAATGATTACTCCAACGGCGATGATTACCAAAGAAAGGTTCAGCAAGTACTTTGCCTTAAGCCTCATCAGGTTCTTCCTTTCGTCCTGTTATTCTGTCCTGGAAGAAGTGGTAAAGAACAAATGCGACGGCAATGAAGAAGATGATGATGACCTTTGGCCGACCGATCCATGAAACGCCGTACCTGGAGATGGAGGTATAGAGATAGTTCTCGGCCATGCGGCCCAGAATAAAGCCCAGAATGAAAGGAGGGCGGGGCCAGTGGTATCGCACCATAAAATAGCCCATTCCTCCAAAAAGCACCAATACGATGAGATCACCGATGTGATTATTTGAGGTGTAGGCCCCGATAAAACAGAGGAAAAGGATAAAAGGGATTAAAAGGTTGCCCCGGATGGTTGTCAGGTTGGCGATACGATTGATAAAGAGCAAGCATACGGCTACCACGACAATATTGGATAAAGCGATTGTCCACACCATCGAGTAAGTCAAGGCAAGATGCTTCGTAAGCATGTCAGGACCCGGGATGAGCCCCAGGACGAAGAAGCCGCCCAGCAGGATGGCCATGCCGCTGTTCCCGGGGATGCCAAAGGCCACCGTTGGGATCAGTCCCGCCCCTTCCTTCGAATTGTTGGCGGCTCCGGGGCCCAACACGCCCCGAACATCTCCCTTCCCAAACCCGGCTCTTTCCTCAGCTGTTTTGGCACTCTGCACCGCATGGGCGTAGGATACCCACTGGGCGACCGCCCCGCCCAGGCCGGGCAATATGCCGATGAAAGACCCGATGAGGCTGCAACGGACGGTGAGCCAGAAATGGCGAAAGGTGTCCTTCACTCCTTCCATGACCCCTTTACCCAGATTGCCATAGGTCACGTTGCCTGCAATTGCGGTCCCACGGACGAAAAGGTCGATGATCTCCGGGATCGCAAACATTCCAACGACAACAGGGATGAGGGGAAGCTCGTTCCACAGATAGAGCGATCCGAACGTGAACCGGAGGATTCCCACCTGACGTTCCTGGCCGACAAGAGAGCACAGAAATCCGAATCCGCCGGTCATCAACCCGAGCAGGAAGCCCCGTTTCCCCTGGCCGCTCAGTGTGGCAATACACGTTAGCCCCAGAAGGATGACCATAAACATTTCCGGAGAACCCAGGGCCAGGACGAGTGGACGTACGATCGGAATGGAGAAGGCCATGAACCCCGCTCCGATCAAGGCGCCCACCAGGGAACTCATCAGGACCGCACCCAGGGCCCGTCCTGCTTCCCCTTTTTTGGCCATCGGGTACCCATCCACCACCGTTGCCACGGTGGTGGCCTCTCCCGGGATTCCAAAGAGAACCGAGGTGATGTCTCCGGTCGTCGAGACCACGGAATGCATTCCGAGAAGAAAGGGAAAGGCCTCCTGGGGGGTCATCTTATAGATGAAGGGGATCATTAAGGCGAGGGTGGCGCTTCCTCCGATCCCCGGCAGGATCCCGACCCAGAAACCGATCGCCGAGCCAAGAAGCATGTAGAACAAGGGTTTCCACTGCAGGAGCAGGAAAAGGCCTCCTATGAAGGCATCAAACACGATTTCCTCCGATATCCATGGTCTGCGGTGAGTCTCCCTCATGCTCACATCCTCGGAGAATGTCGGCCAAGGTTCCGGCTACGAAGCCCGTTTCGGTTAGGCAGAGGGTTACGTAACCCTGAACACCGATTAGTCCTGTGTTTCAAGAGAGGAGTGGACTTGCTAACCGAGTGACGTCAACCGTAGGACGATACGAGCATCGTTACCCTGACACTGTAGACGATACTTCTATTTTCCAACTAAAACTTGATGTATTTCTTGAACTCGTTGACAATCTCCGGCGGTTGGTTAAAGAAGAACTGCATCTCTTTTAGGCACTCCTCCGCCGGGATGTAGTCCACCTCCATCATCGCTTTTTCCGCCTCCTTTGTAAGCTCCGGGTCGTCAGCGGCTTTGGCGAAGGCCTCCCTTAGAATCTTCATGGGTTCAGCGGGTATTCCGGGAGGGCCTATGAAAGGCCGGCCCACACGGTCCGCAATAGAAAACATGGCCATGATGGTCTTTCCCATCTTATCCGTCGTCAGGTCTTCCGCCGCCGGCAATTTTTCAATCCCGGGTTTGGAGACCTTTGTGCGAATGACGGGACGAACCAGGCCTCTTGCTATGTGCGGCAGGATGGAGCTGTACGCGATTCCCAGGCCATCCACCTCTTTCCGCTCTGTTGCCAGTATGATATCCGAGGTTGCGGTGTATCCGGAAACGATTTTCAGATTGAGCCCCAAGATATTGCTTAAGAAGGGTCTCGAAGTTGTAGGTGAGGTCCCCGGGCCCGGTGGCTCCGACATTGATCGGTTCTTTGACTTTCTTCATTTCCTCGTAAGTTTTGTAAGGCAAATCCGTTCGGAGAACGAGAACAGAGGCCTCGACTGCGGCGGATCCAACCCAGGAGTACTTCAACATGTCAAACTTGACTCCCTCTATTTTGAGCAATTGGGCGGAAGGGATGGCCCGGTTGATGGTCCCGATGGTGAGGCCATCGGGCTTGGCGATGTTGTAGAGGTAATTTGCGCCGATCATGCCGCTCGCTCCAGGCATGTTCTCTACGATGACGGTCGGTTTTCCCGGGATATATTTGGGGAGGTATTTGGCGAGAATCCGGCCGATACGGTCATACCCTCCGCCGGGAGGAAAAGAGACGATAATCTTCAACACCTTCCCTTCGTAATAGGGGGCGGCCCGGAGTTCACCGGCAGAGATGAAGAACGAGAAGACGCAAGAAATGAGAAGTATTGCCATGATCCTTTTTTTCATCGTTTTACCTCCTTCTTTTCATCTTGGGCTGATTCTGAACCCTTCGGAAGGTATTCTATCCCGATTGTGACACTTGTGTATATCAGCTCGAAAACCGATTGTCAATGAAAAAGTGACCCTGTGTGGTCTGCTGGTTTTTTGCTTTGACCACAAGAAGGCGTTTCGCTTATGATGAAAGGTGAAAGGGACAGGCAGATGAAGTGTAGAAACCACCCGGACCGGGAAGCAGTTGCCTATTGTCAGAAACATGAGACCGGGTTTTGCCGGGAGTGTTGCGAGTGCCTGAACATCGTTCAATGCTGCGAATGTCTTGATCCGAAACTGTACTGCAAGTTCAGGAGCCAGTGTATCGTCTGGGAGAAATCCCGGGACCGCAGGAAAACAGAGTGACCAGTAATCAGAAGGCAGAAGGCAGAAAGAAAAGAAAGCAGTTATCAGTGATCAGTAATCAGTGCCAATAACCAACGACCAGTAGACAGAAGGCAGAAAGCAGAAAGAAAAGAGCAGTCATCAGTGATCAGTAACCAGTGATCAGTGAACAGTTGACTCATTAACTTATTAACCCGATGAACCCAATACCAATGACCAATCATCAATTACCAATGCCTTTGAAGGATGGAGGGACGGAGATGGGAGAAGCCTATTCGAGAAGGGATTTCCTTAAGCTGGCCGGGGCCTCAACTCTGATGGCATCACTTGGAGATTATGAAGGGACCGCTTTTGCAGGCGATGAAAGACGGCTTGTGAGGTTTCCGGAAAAAACAGACCTCATTCTGATCACTTCGAGGCCGCCCCAGCTGGAAACCCCCATTCATTATTTCGCAGATCTTATTACCCCCAATCGTTCCTTATTTGTCAGGTGGCACCTTCCCATCATTCCCACATCGGTTGATATCAAAAAGTGGAGACTGAAGATCGGGGGACACACCGAAAGTGAGATCGAACTCTCCCTGGACGATCTCCAGAAAAGGTTTGAAAGAGTAACCTATGCAGCGGTGATCCAATGTTCGGGAAATGGTCGAGGCCTCTTTGAGCCGAGGGTTCCGGGAGGTCAGTGGCACCATGGTTCCATGGGAAATGTCGTCTGGACGGGAGCCCGGCTGAAAGACATCCTGAAGCAGGCGGGAGTCAGGCCCGGCTCCGTCGACGTGGCGTTTGACGGGCTGGATGAGGGTCCCCTCCCAACCGTACCTGACTATGTCAAAAGCCTGCCCATGCACAAAGCCCTGGAGGACGATGTGATCGTCGCTTATGAGATGAATGGAGAACCTCTCCCGATGCTCCACGGGTTTCCTGCAAGGCTTGTGGTGCCGGGGTGGTATGCGACCTACTGGGTGAAGGCCCTGAGTGAAATCAGGGTTTTATCAAAAGAGTACGAAGGTTTCTGGATGAAACAGGCCTATCGGATTCCGGATACCCCCTGCGGCTGCGTTCCCCCGGGATCGCAGCCCTCCGGTACCGTTCCCAATTCGAGGATGAATACCAAATCCATCATGATTCACCCAAGAGGAATCTCCCCGGAGGTCAACCGGGAGATTGAAACCATGGGAATTGCCTTCTCAGGGGGGTATCCCATCAACGATGTGATCGTCTCCCTGGATCGTGGAAAGACCTGGGGGAGGGCAAGACTCGGAAGAGACCTTGGGAATTATTCGTGGAGGCAGTGGTTCTATTCGTGGAAGCCTGAAGAGACCGGGAAATACACCCTCATGGCAAGGGCAACAAACAGCATCGGGGAGTCCCAGCCGTTTGAGGCGCTCTGGAATCCTTCCGGATATATGTGGAATAAGGTTGAAGGGGTTGAGATCCTGGTGAATGGAGGGAAAAAATGAGCAGGAGGCAACTCTTTTTCATAGGGATCATCCTCTTGATAGCACCCGTTCTTACCCTTCAACGAAACGCCGGACTTGCTCAAGAGAATACTGCCGATTCCATTCGCAAGATAGAACTGCCGGCCATTCAGGTTGAATTGAGGGAGGGGGAGGGCAAGAACAAAACGACGCTCCACTGCAGTATCTGCCACAGTCTTGATTACATTACGGGGCAACCTGGATTTTCTGCTGAAAGATGGAAGGCCATTGTTCAGAAGATGATCAAAATCTTCGGGGCGCCGGTGACGGAGGAGGAGGCGAAAACCATCGTTGACTATCTGGCCGCACAATACGGCCCCGGTCAATGAGAAAGGAATATCCGTCCGACGGACAGTCCGGGTCTTGAACGGGACTCAGAAGGGAATGGCCGCATTCATCTCTGCAACGACAGGGTCTCACAATTTGCTGAAAAACTCATTTTCCGCAGGCTGCTCAAAAATGCCCAGATGCAAGGCGCCCGAAATCCTGAGGAGTGAGGCGTACTTGGATGTACGCCGCAACGACGAAGGGTGAGGGCAACGCCGCAGATGGGCGTTTTTCAGCAGCCTGACTAATCAATCCATTTGACGAGTCTCGTCAAATCATCTCTCGAAGACTTGAACTCATTGATAGGACTTTCGGGGTCCGGATGACCCAGGGCGACCCCCACGACCACTCGTTTGTTCTCGGGGATATTGAGCAGTTCTTTGATCTCGTCCTCATAGGCCGTGATGAGGCCGATCGGGCAAGTTCCCAGTCCGAATTCGTGTGCGATGAGGACGAGGTATCCGAGGATCACTCCAAGGTCGACAAAACGGGCGTTCGGAAAGGAATCATCCATGCAGATGAGAATGGCAGCCGGCGCCCCGTAGAACTGACAACTCCCTTCGTTTATAAAGGGGTTGGGCTGGACCCCCATCTTCTCGAAATAGGGATTCATCATCTTAAGGGTGAGGGCTCCCCTCACTGCAACCGTTTTTGGAAGGGGCTTCACATTTCCGGCGCCGCAGGCGATCTGTCTTTCTTTATAAGCCTTCATCAGTCTCCGGCTCAGGCGTTCCTTCTCTTCTCCCGTCACCACGGTCAATTCCCAGGGCTGAAGGTTGATGGCGGACGGAGCGCGAACCGCCAAGCGCAGGATGGCTTCGATTTTTTCTCTCGGAACCGGATCGGGTTTGAAAGCCCGGACGCTCTTTCTTTCCTCAATTGCTTTAACCAAATCCATCAAACACCTCCGGCGTATCCGCCCCTTTTGAGAAGAGGATAACGTAACGGTGCAAAAAGTGTCAAGACACATTGGAACCCTTTAGAAGGTATGAAAAAATAGGTTCCTTTCTTTTCTGGTCCAACGAGGGTGGGCCGCTTTCCAAACTTTAGAATTGCGATCTCTTAATCAGGGGAACCATCCTGTTAGTAAGTCTATGTTATTCTAAGAAATTCACGCAGCAGTTCGCTCGATAAGGTTTCGCTCTAAAGTTTTCCAAGCGGCCCGCCCTCATTGGGCCAGGGATATTTTTTCATTTGATTTAATTTTTTCACACCTTCTGAGAGTTGCAGACACATAACCACGACATAACCACGACTTGACAAGACGCAGGGGTCCCGCTATTCTGATACCAGGATGTATTTTCAAGACGATTTGGCCCTGTGCGGGCTGCTTCTGAGGGAGCAACCGGGGGAGAGAGGGGAATGTCCAATGGTCCGTGGAAAGTTGTGGTTTCGGTGTGCTGCCATGCATGATCCGGTGACGCCTATTGTTGTCCAGCCTGCCCTGATCGGATGGGAGGCAAAAAAGAGAAGGGTGGACCTCCAGATCGAACGGTCTTTCAATGGCGAGGAGCTGGTGCGGCGGATGAAGGGATGGGTGACAGTGGATCCGAATATCGCGATCGAAGTGGTCAGCCGGTTCGGGAGGCTGAAGGTTCTGGATGACCGGGAACTCGTCATCGAGACGGAAGGGGTGGAGGAATTTCAGAATCTTCAGAAAGCTTTAGTCGAGACATTCGGAGGCGAAGTCGATGCGGAGTTAGTTCCCAAAAAAGACCAGCGCTGTTAGATTATCGCAAAGAGCCCTTCGGCTCGAGCTCAGGGCCGAGAGGCATAGCGCATAGCGCATAGCGTAACTGCATGGTATCAGAACCGGAGACATTTTTGGGTGCGAGGTCGGGGTTTTGGGCTGGTGATTCCGACCTGCGGTATGATAAACTTGTGACATGATGAATAAAACGAAACTGCTCCTCACGTTATCCTGTCTTGTATTTTTTCTTCTCCCGGCCATCTCTGCGGCAGCGCCCATCAAATGGGAGTCCTACAAGGACGGGATGAAACGGGCAAAGGCGGAGAAGAAGAAGATTTTTGTCAATTTCCACGCCGACTGGTGAGACTTCTGCAAGAAGATGGAGGAGGAGTCCTTCACCCAACCCGAAATCAGAGATTATCTCACCCGGCATTTCATTGTGATCCGGGTCGATATCGATAAGGAAAAGAAGACGGCATCGAATTATTTTGTCAGGGCCCTTCCCACCTCATGGTTTCTTGAGCCCGACGGGTCAAAGATCACGAGTATCCCCGGTTATACCTACCCCAATATCTTTCTATCCGTGATGAAGTACGTCACTTCCGAAGCCTACAAAAAGATGACCCTGCAGGAATACATCCGCTCGCAGAAACAGTAGGCAGGCTGCTGAAAAACGCCCATCTGCGGCGTTGTCCTCCCCCTTCGTCGTTGCGGTACCTTAAGGTACCTACCGTGAGGTACCTTAAGGTGCCTCACTCCTCAGGATTTCGGACGCCTTGCATATGGGCATTTTTGAGCAGCCTGTCAATAATGACTTTTTCAGG
>CAVSVC010000019.1:0-47200 GCA_963731045.1 uncultured delta proteobacterium
CGTCCTACCGGATTTGTGCTATATTACGATAATGATTACCGTAGAAGAAGCTTTAGAGAAAATCCTTTCGCATGTTTTTCCGTTGGGGTCTGAAAAGGTCTCTCTCCTGGAACCCTGGGAAGGGTCATCGCGGAAGATATCCACGCCTCCCGGGACATTCCGCCGTTTGACAATTCGGGAATGGACGGGTATGCCGTGAGATGGGAGGACATTGAGAAGGCCTCTCAGGCCCCTCCTGTCCGGCTGGAGGTGATTGAAGATCTTCCTGCGGGATTCGTCTCAAGCCGGATCGTTGGAAAAGGGCAGGCCATCCGGATCATGACCGGGGCTCCAGTTCCCGGAGGGGCGGATTGCATCGTCCCTGTAGAGGAAACGAGAAAAGAGAATGGGTTCGTTCTCATCCTGAGGGCCATTCCTCCCGGGGAACACGTTCGGAAGGCCGGAGAGGATGTGAAAAAAGGGGACCTTGTCATCTCGAGAGGGGATATTATTCGTCCTGCCGAAGTTGGCATGCTTGCCTCCGTGGGGCGCGTCTTCTGTTTCCGTTTATCAGAGACCCCTTGGTAGCGATCCTCTGCACCGGGAGGAATTGGCCGACGTGGATGAGAGCTCGATGGGGTGAAGATCGTCTCCAGCAATTCCTACACCCTGGCCGCCCAGGTGAAGGACTGCGGCGCCATCCCGATTCAGCTGGGCATTGCGAGGGATCGGAAAGAGGAGATCGAGGAAAAATTTCGTCAGGGGCTGAGGGCGGATGTCCTGATCTCCTCTGCCGGGATTTCGGTGGGCGATTACGATTTCGTGAAGGATGTCCTGAAGGAACTGGGAATGGAGATGGTTTTCTGGAAAGTGGCGATGAAGCCGGGAAAGCCGTTGGCCTTCGGGACGATTGACGGAAAACCTGTTTTTGGTCTCCCGGGAATCCTGTTTCATCCATGGTTTCCTTTGAGCAATTCGTCAGGCCGTCGCTTCTCAAGATGATGGGCCACCGCCAGCTCTTTCGGCCCGTGGTCGAAGCCATTCTAAAAGAGGATATTCAGAAAAAACCTGGAAGACGCCATTTCATCCGGGCCTCGTCTCCTTTGAGAAGGATGGCTAATTTGTCGTCATGACCGGGGCGCAGGGATCGGGAATCCTGAAGTCGATGGTCAGGGCCAACGGTCTGATCGTCATTCCCGAGGATCGGGAAATTGGGAAAGCAGGAGAGAGGGTGAAGGTCCAGCTCCTGGACCGAACGCAGAGTTGTGGAGAGATTCAGTGGAGATACATCAAGGTCCAATTGAGACGGCTTCAATCAACTCTAGCGAACTCGGACCGGATATACAAGTCTTTGGACGTTGATGGAATTTCCCTTGACCTTTGAATCAGCTCCATGTCTTTTGGGGAGATGATGATTCCTATTGTTTCGATTGTCGGAAAGTCGGATAGCGGAAAGACGACGCTGATTGAGAAACTTCTGCCGGAGTTAACCCGGCGGGGCTAGGATTGCCACGGTGAAGCATGACGTCCACGGGTTTGAGGTGGATCGGGAGGGAAAGGACAGCTGGCGGCATAAGAAGGCAGGGGCCCACACGGTCGTCATTTCGTCGCCCCGGAAGGTCGCCTTGATTCGCGATGTGGAGAAGGATTTGACCCTGGAGGAGATCCGGGAGAAGTTGATTCAGGATGTGGATCTCATTGTCTCGGAAGGATATAAGAAGGACGTTCAGCCGAAGATTGAGGTCTTTCGGAAAGAGAAACATCAGGAACTCCTCTGTACGAAGGAGGATCATCTCGTCGCGATTGCTTCGAATCAGACCTTCGACATCGGCGTTCCTGTCTTTGATCTCGACGACATGAAAGGGCTCGCAGAGTTTATCGAGGAGACGTTTCTTCAGCCAAAGGAAAAGAAGACGATTTTTCTAATTGTGGACGGGAAGGCGATTCCGTTGAATCCCTTCGTGAGAGGTTTTCTCGCAAAGACCGTCAGAGGGATGGTCAGTTCCCTGAAGGGTTGCGATGGGCCAAAAGGATCGAAATCCGGATCGAAGATGAGAAGGAATGAGGAGCGTCTGCACGTAGTACAGATCAGTTTGAACGTGCAGATACCCTAAAAAGTTTGTCTCGAAGCCTTTCCAACCAGCCTGCCCGGGTTCATACAACTCACTTTTTGGAAGCATCTGTGGTCAGAGAGCAGGGCATCACCCACAGGGATTCGTCTCGGAGGCTGATGCTGACCGTCTTTCCTTCCGAGAGGTTCAGGTTTCGAAAGGCGTAATTAGGGATTGCTATTTCGAAGGGAAGATTGCCTTCCTGAGTCTGGATGTGTACTGCGTAATCCCTTCTTCTGTCCGTGATGTCGACAATTCTTCCCTGGAGAATGTTCTGTTTCAGGGCGTCTCTGATGGGTTTTTCTTCCCGAAGGATCATCACTTCCTCGGGCCGGACATAGAGGTCTACGTCCTGCCCCACCTGAAAGGTATTCCCGCAGTTATTCCCCGGCACGGAAAAGGGATGCCCGTTCACTTCGAGAACCAATCGCTTCGAAGACTCCACCCTTCCGGACACCTTTGCCGTGTAGAGGTTTTTCATGCCGAGGAAGCGGGCCACCTCCCTTGAGTTGGGTCTCAGAAAAACGTCGTCTTTGCTTCCCACCTGCTCCACTCTTCCGTTGATATAGATCGTGATCTTATCCCCCAGCATATAGGCTTCTTCGAAGTCATGGGTGACGCACAGGATGGTGGGATGAAAGGAAGCGTGTAGGTTCTTCAGGAGTTCTCGGATTTCCTCTTTGATCGACGGATCCAGACCCGAGAGTGGTTCGTCAAGGAGGAGAAGTTTGGGCCGGGTGGCCAGGGCCCGGATTAGCGCGACCCGCTTCTTTTCTCCGCCGCTCAGGTTATGCGGGATATCTTTCAAGAAGGTGCTCAATCTTCATCACGTGAATCAGGGTCCGGACATACTCTTCGGAAGCCCTGACATCGAGCCTTCGGGCCCTGACTCCGTAAAGGACATTGTCCTTGACCTTCAGGTGCGGAAATAACGCCAAATCCTGCGGGACGTAGGAGATCTCCCTTTCCTCCGGAGGTAGAGATTGAACTTCTTTCTCGCCGACCCAGATCCTGCCCTTCCCGGGCCTGTTGAAGCCTGCAATGGATTCCAGGATCAACGTCTTTCCGCTTCCTGTAGGTCCGAGAAGAAAATGAAACTCCTTCTCGCCGATCTCGATGTCGAGATCCGAGATTCTGAAGGATTTGAACCGGATCGTGAGTCCCTTGAATTCTAATCATATCGGCGCTTTCACTCCTGCCAGACGGACGGCGTACAGGGTGCATAGACCCAGGAGGACGAGAATGAGGATCAGGACGATGGTTTTATCGAGATTGGCTGAGGCCAGCGCGGAAAAGATCGCAATGGGCATGGTCTCCGTTTTTCCCGGCATGGCCCCTGCAAGGGTAACGGTAGCCCCGAATTCGCCGATGGCTTTGGCCCATGACAGAATGACGGAAGCGATAATTCCCCTTGCAGCCAGGGGGAGGGTGACCCGGAGCAATGCCTCCCAGGCGGAGGAGCCCAGGGAGCGGGCAACGGCCTCATACCGCGGGGAGATCTCATCGAGGGAGGCCTTGATCAGGCGTGTTGCCAGGCCTGCTATCGTGGCAAACTGGGCCAGGACAATACCCGGCACTTCGAACACGAAGAAGAAGCCCTTCTGCTGTATCAACCCTCCCATTGGCGTATTGAAGAAGATGAGGAGGGAGGCGCCGAGGGCAATGGGGGACATGATCATGGGAATCTCGAGGAAGGTATCGATCAGCCTCTTCCCTCTGAACTCGAAGCGGGATAAGGCATAGGCTGCCGGAAGAGCAATAAGGATCGCCAGGAATGTTGCCACCGTGGCTGCAATAAGACTCAACCGAATGGAGAAGAGAGTAGAGGGGTGAGCCGAGAACCCCCCAGAACTGATTGCCGTCGATGAAGAATAAGAGGGAAAGGAGGAGCCCGAGGTAGAAGATAAAAAGGCCCACTGCAGCCCCGACCATAGTGAATCGAAAACTCATTTCCCTTTCTCCCTCACACCTTTAAGTCTCCATGCGTCGGGGAGGGAATATTCTCCCCGACTGGAGTGTTCGGGTTTGCAAAGGCAAGAGCTTCCTGACGGTCCATCAGGTAATGGTATTTCCGGAAGATTGCCTTTCCCTCCGCCGACAGAAGAAATCCGATAAACTTCTGAGCCAGTACCTGATCCTGGCTGAACTTCGAAACGGCGATTGGGATGTAACCGATTCTCGCAATCTCCCCGGGTTTCAGGTAGACTGTTTGGATCCGCTCCGGGTCCCAGTACTGAAAGACTCTCCACCCGATCACGGCGTCCACCGCCTTCAGCGTGATGACGTTCGCGGTCTTTTCGCAACTCTCGGTGTAATTCACAATGTTCTTTCTGAGACTTGTCCTTTTCTGAAGGGGTCAGATTCTTTTCGATGATTTCCACCGCATAGGTCCCCACGCAGACCATTTCTGGATTGGCGATGGCGATGCGGAGTCCTTCCCTTGTCAGATCTCTGAGAGACGGATTCCCTTTGGATTTCCTTTCTGGACATTGATGGAGGAGACGAGATAGACGATAATCTTCTCCGTTTCAGGCAACACAAAGCCCTCTCTTTTTGCGATCTCCATGAAATCGGAAGATCCCGGGAAATAGAGATCGCCTTTCCCGGATAGTTTCATCTGGGAAAGGACAAAGCCCGAGCCTCCAAAGACCACATCGACAGGAATGGAGTACTTTTCCTGAAAGATCTTGGCGGCTTCTTCCGTGGGGGGTTTGCTTGCCGCCCCCGCAAAAATAAGGAGCCTTTTCGAAGGGGAGGAATCAGCATTCTGGGTCAAAACAAGAAACAGGAATAGCATCGCCAAGACGGGTTTCTCATTTTTTGCTCTCCTTTTCAAGTGGACAGAAGTGCTTTTCATAGATGTGTTCAAGGGATCGTTTCGCTTCTTCTCGAAACTTTCATAGAGCGGGTCATGAATTCTTTCGCCCTCGGAGAATTCTTGCGAGCCCCCTCCGGACAGGCCTCCCACGGTGCGCTCAATCAAGACAAATCCAAGTTTTTCTTCCATGGCCCCAATCAAGCGCCAGGCCTTGCTGTAAGACATCCCCATCTGCCCGGCGGCCTGGTGAAGGGAATGGGTGCTCTCAACTCTTTTGAGAAGCTCATAGGGGCCGTCACCGAAGGCCTTTCCATTCTGATCCAGCCAGATTTTATAGAGGAGCTTCACTGCCCTTTTTCCTTTTTGCCGCCCCCTTCTTCGGGAGAGAAAGAAAGGGTTCAGGCGTTATTCTCACTCAAGGATAACGGTATCTTAATAAATTGTTCTCTCCCTGTCAAGAAGGTTTGATGGAACTCTTCTTCTTAGAGGGTTTGGAAGCAACGCTCAGATTTCGGAAATGTTTTGGACGGATCTGCTGAATTCAACGATTTGGGGAAGCCTAAAAAGAGGGAGCCTGAGAGAAGGGAATTTGTCTTCCGGGCTCAATGCCCTTTTTTCGCTCCCACGGTTCGATCGGCATAACCGAGGTGGTTGAATTCCCCCGTCTCGATGGGAAGGGCCACCTTCATCAGAAGGGTGAAGATAAGAAGGCCGACCGCCCAGATCCCGAATGAAACCAGGAGTTCCAGAAGGTTGGGCATGTATTGGTGGATCTCGCCCAGGGGGTCCGGGATGAACCCGGGGATGACAAATCCCGGTCCCTTCTCGATCCAGACGCCGATAATCACCAGCGCGCAGCCCAGGTTGAGCGTGAGCAGATTTCTTCTTGTGTTGGGGATGAGGAAGATGAAGAAGGCGATGACGTTCATGGCCATGGCCGACCAGATCCATGGAACCAGGAGGTCGTGGCCGTGGAGTCCCTGGAAGAGGTACTGAAAGGAGGCAATGTGGACCGTATGAGAATAGTACTCCTTGAATACCTCGGCGGAGAGAAGGAAAAGGTTGAGGAACATGGCATAGGCGATCAGTTCTGCGATCTTGAAGAGCGCCTTGTTCTCTATCTCGACAGGGTGTACGGAAACCTTTCGGATGATCTGAAAGATGACGATAATGATGGCAGGTCCCGAGCAGAAGGCACTGGCCAGGAACCTTGGCGCCAGAATGGATGCGTTCCAGAAGGGGCGCGCCGGAAGGCCGTTATAGAGAAAGGCGGTGACGGTGTGAATGGCGACCGCCATGGGGATCGAAAGCAGGATGAAGGGAAGGATGAACTTCCAGTTCGGACTCTGCCGGTAGTAAAACTTGACCAGGAGATAGATGGGAATCAAAAGATTCAGGAAGAGATAGCCATTCAGGGCCAGGACATCCCAGGCCAAGAGAGATTGGGGGAAATTCATCAATCCGACAAAGGGTATCAAGTGCCAGGCCCGATCGAGTCTGCCGAGGTCGACCACCACGAAGAGAATCGCCATGACGATCGATGAGGCGGCAAAGAGTTCCCCGAGGACGACAATCTCTTTGATCGGCTTGAACTGATAGATGTAAGCGGGGACAACGAGCAGGACCGCGGCCGCGGCCGCCCCGACCAGGTAGGTAAAATTGGCGATATAAAGGCCCCAGGACACCTGGTCATTCATGTTGGTGGCGATCAGCCCGACATCGTGCTGTCTCAGATAAGCGAAAAAACCCACGATGATGACCGCCAGGAGCAGAAGACACCACGCGTAGTATATCTTGTCACCTCTGACAACAAGGGTCAGGGTCTTCCTGTAAAAATCCCATGTATCCTTCAATGTCTCGCTTAGACTTCGCATAACCGTCCCTTAGGCTTCGAAGAAGTAATAAAACTTGGGTTCGGTGCCCAGCTCTTCCTTGAGCCGGAAGACTCGCTTCCGATCGATGATGTATCGAATCTCGCTGTCCGGATCGAGAAGGTTGCCGAACTTTCTCGTTCCCGTGGGACAGGCTTCCACGCAGGCCGGGTATCTTCCGTTCCGGACCCGCTGGATGCAGAAGGTACATTTTTCCACAGCGCATTTCATCCTCGGTCTGTTCCCGAGATAGTGAACAGAGGGATTGACCTCCTCCTTGGGGAGGTTCGGCTCCGCCCAGTTGAAGACCCTTCCTTTGTAGGGGCAGGCTGCGATGCAATACCTGCAACCGATGCACCAGTTGTAATCGACGACCACGATGCCGTCGGGCTCCTTCCACGTGGCATGGACAGGGCACACTTTGACACAGGGAGGATTTTCGCACTGCTGGCACTGGACGGGAAGATAGGTGAACCCTTTTTCCGGAACCAGGGGAGGGTTGTAGTAGTGCTCGGACTCTTCGAGGTTGGTCAGGTTTCCCCTCTTCAACTGAAGAACCCGGATCCACTGGAGTTGAGGGGTATGCCGGGATTGATTGTTCTCCTTCACGCACGCCACCACACAGCGCCGGCATCCGATGCATCGCGAGAGATCGAGACCATAACCCCAGAGGGTGTCCGGAAGAGCTTCCTGGGTGCTGACCTGGAACTTCTTCCCGTATCGTTGAAAGTATCGCTGCTCCAATTTGGCAATGGTCTGTTTCTTCTCTTCCGTCGTCATCTCATGGAAATGCTTTTGCAGGAAGTCTTCCGCCTCCTCTTTTGTGCAGGCGGAGAGAAGAGGAAGAGACATCCCTGCCATGGCGGTGATGGAAACATTCCGGATGAATTCTCTTCTTGTGTACGATTTTTTTCCCATTCTCTTAGTCCGTTGACCGAAGGGGCGGGGGCTCCGGTTTCAAGGGCTTGAATTTAGGCTCGTGAGGGTTATGGCAGTGAGCGCAGAGCAGGTAGGTCCTCTGCCCGAACCCTTTGATGAAGTATCCCGTCCTCTTCCCGTGAATGCCGGCTCTCCAGTCTCTGTAAAGGTTGCCGTGGCACTCACCGCAGAGTTTGTAACTCTCGGTGAAATCGAGGAGCTCTCCATTGTAAAGCCGCAATTTATCCCGATTTTTTGCATCGTGGCAATCGAGACACCACCTCATGGTTTCGGCATGGTGTATCTGGATGGAGGTATGCTCGTCCTTCAACTCCCGTTTCTTCCTGTTCACATCCATCGAACCATGGCAGTTGCTGCAGGGGAACATGCCTTCGGAGAAGGGGGAGGGGGAACCTGGAATTCTTCCCGAGCCTCTTTGGGGGCAGCGGGGAGGGTGTCCCAGGTCAGAAGCAGAAGAATAAGGATGAATGCGATTCTCTGCACCATGCTCCGCTCAACTCCTCTATCCCGCGGCGATCAAAACGACCTGCGTGGTTTTAAAGTCTCTCTTCCGGATCCAGTTGAAAGGAATCAAAAAAGCGAATGGGCTATTAATTGATGTACTCTCTTTTTCATAACACACTTTTTTCCAAAAGCAAGCTTTTTTTAATGCGGGGGCAACCCTTTGGAACGCAAAAAAGAATGGGGCCCATATCCCTTTTTCCCGGAAAGACAAGGCGATTTTCAAAACTTTAGAACTTTGGGCACGATACCGTATATTGGTTATATTGGTTGCTGGTTACTGACGACTGACGACTGATCACTGGTCACTGATCACTGATTTTCCCGCGGACTTGCAATCCCTGGGAGGGTATGATAATTCATCTCCATGAAGATCGATGTGCAGTTCATTCCTTCCCCCCCCGCACCGGACCTCCTTTCAAGTCGTTCCGTCGTCGTCATCGATGTTCTCAGGGCGACCTCCGTCATTGTCCACGCCTTGTCGGAGGGAGCGACGGAAATCCTTCCCGTTGAGGCCGTGGAAGAGGCCTTTCGAAAGGTCATGTTGTACCCTTCAGGGACGACGCTTCTGGGAGGAGAAAGGCAAAACAGAAGAATCGAGGGATTCGATCTTGGAAACTCGCCGAGGGAGTACGTTTCCGGGATTGTGAAAGGCAAGAGGATTCTCCTGACAACCACGAACGGGACAAAGGCCTTCCGCCTCGTTTCGGCAGGAAAAGAGGTCATGGCGTCAAGTTTTTTCAACATCGGTTCCACGGCAGAGCGGTGCATGAAGCTCCGGCAGGACCTTCTGATTTTTCTGGCGGGTGATGAGGGACGTTTTTCACTTGAAGATGCTTTGTGCGGCGGAATGCTGATTGAACGAATCTCAAGAAGAGAAAGGCGCCTGGAATTGACCGATGCCTCTCTTGCAGCACATTTCGTCTTTAAGAGATTCGAGTCGGATCTCCTGAAAGGTCTGCAATCCTCCCACCACGGCAAAGACCTCGTGCGTCACGGACTCGCAGACGACCTTGCCTACTGTGCGCAGGAAGATCGCTTTCGGCTTGTTCCCGTTTTTCGGGATGGAGTGATTAGAATTCCAGGGAAGCAAGAAAGAGAGAAGTAATCAGTCATCGGTAATCAGTGACCAGTGATCAGGAACCAGGAACGCAGAAGGCAGAAGGCAGAAGGCAGTCATCAGTGACCAATGACCAATAACCAGTAACCAGTGACAATATAAAAGAAATCAAAAAGCGGAGTGATAGGGATAGAACCGTTTTAGACGCTATGCGCCATGCGCTATGCGCTTTGCGGGGTATTGGGAGGCATCATGAGGCACCCGGAGAGGGAACTGCGCGACCCTGAGACGATTCGAACCCTCCTGGAGAAGGTGCAGGTCGGGAGGATAGCCACGGTCAATCCAAGTGGCTATCCGGTCATCAAACCCGTCAATTTCGTCTATTGGGGAAGCAGAGTCTATGTCCATTCGTCGGTGAAGGGAGAGAAAACGGAGGACATCCGCAGGGGCTCCCTGGTCTGTTTTGAAGTAGATATTCCTATTGCCTATGTGGCGACCCAGGGACCGGCCTGTCAGGCCAGTTTCTACTATCGAAGCATTATCCTCAAAGGAAGGGCCTCTTTCATTGCCGGGGGAGAGATGAAGCGGAAGATCCTTGAAAAGATGATGGCGAAGTATCAGCCCGAAGGCGGTTTCAAGGAAATTGGAGATGAGGAGCTGGAAAAGACGGCGGTGATTGAGATTACTGCAGAAGAGATAACCGCCAAAGAAAATCTGGGATGACATTTCCCCCCTTCTCGATAGAGGCTGTGTCATAATTTCGCCGTCCGCCCTTCGACACGCTCAGGACGAACGGCTAAGTAGTTGAAGTTTAACGCGCCCATTCCGTTCGTGGTGAGCCCTTCGATAAACTCAGGGCCATGAGCTATGCCGTATGGCTTGTCGAACCATGAACGGACTTGCAACACAGTCTTATGGGTGAGGGGAGGGGTGGACAGGAGAAGTGAAGCCTTCCGTTTCGATCGTCCGATGTGAAACCTACGATGAGAAAGAAGTCCTTCAAGGTCTTCGACAGGCAGTGGACTTCATTGGAGGGATTCGGAGTTTTGTCAGACAGGGGGACCGCGTTCTCCTTAAACCAAACCTTCTTTTCGGCAAAGAACCTGAAAAAGCCGTGACGACCCACCCTTCTGTTGTGAAAGGGATAATTCGTCTGGTGAAGGAAGCCGGAGGGGTTCCCTTCATCGGCGACAGCCCCGGCTTCGGCAGTGCCAGAAGGGCTGCGGAGAAATCGGGCATCCGGGTTGCTGCAGAGGCGATGGGCTGTCCTGTTGTCGAACTGGATACCCCGGTTCCCTGCCCCAGGGGAGGGAGGTTCTTCAGGCAATTCGAGATCGATGAGAAGGTTCTGGGGGCGGACGTTGTCGTCAATCTTCCCAAATGGAAGACACATGGTATGATGCTTCTGACCCTGGGCGTGAAGAATCTCTTCGGGTGCGTTCCGGGTCCCAAGAAGGCCCTCTGGCATTTGAAAGCAGGGGAAAAGCGGGACCTCTTTGCCAAGGCCCTGGTCGACCTCTACGACCTGATCCGACCGTCTCTGACGCTTTTGGACGGTGTCGTTGGGATGGAAGGAAACGGTCCTTCGAGCGGGACCCCGAGGCGGCTGGGACTTCTTCTCGCAGCCAATGACGCGCTCAGCCTCGATCAAATCGTGTGCGACCTGCTCCGGCTTCCGAGAGAGGCGTTGATTACCAATCGGGTCGCGATGGAAGGAGGACTGGGTGGAGGTGATGTGGACGTTCTGGGAATGACACTCGACGAAGCGAGGATCGACGGTTTCAAACTTCCGCCTCTCTCGGCGACGGACTGGAATCTCCCGGGTTTTCTGAGAAGGGCGCTCAAGAACGCTTTAAGCGCAAGGCCTGTCGTCTCTGAGGACCTGTGCCGGCAATGCGATCGATGCACGGAGATCTGCCCTCCCGGCGTTCTGATACGGAAGGCAAGGGGGCTTGTGCTGGACTACGGAAAATGTATCCGGTGCTTCTGCTGCCAGGAAATCTGCCCGGAAGGAGCGATCTCGATTGAGCCGGGATGGGTGAAGAGATTAGTAAGCAGAAAACAGAAAAGAACAGTAATCAGTAATCAGTGACCAGTTAACCAACAGAAGGCAGAAGGCAGAATGCAGAAAACAGGAAGAGTTATCAGTGATCAGTTATCAGTGACCAATGACAATCACTTATCAGTTGTCAGTGTTCAATAGCCGATAACCCTTAGGGAGTTGACATATTAACTCATTAACTTATTAACTCATTAACCCAATGAACTCAACGAACCCAATAAACCCAATAGACTGAGAATGCGAACGATCAAACTGACGATGGAGTATGACGGTGCCCGCTATCAGGGATGGCAGGTCCAGGCTGTTGGGGCAACCATCCAGGGGACCCTTGAAGAGAAGTTGAGTCTTCTGACCGGCGAAACGATCCATGTGGCCGCTTCCGGGAGGACGGACGCAGGGGCTCATGCCCTGGAGCAGGTAGCCCATTTCAGGACCCAGTGCCCGTTGGCTGTACGGTCGATTCGAAAGGCCCTGAACAGCCTTCTTCCCCACGACATCCTGATCAAGAAGGTGGTGGAGGTCGGCGAGGACTTCCACGCCAGAAGACAGGCCAGAAGCAAGATCTACGAATATCGAATCCTGAACCGGGACCTCCGGTCCGTCTTTCATCGCGGGTATGCATGGCATGTTCCCCAGGCCCTCGATCTGGAGGAGATGAAGAAGGCGGCCGAATACTTGATAGGGGAGCATGATTTCTCGGCCTTTCGTTCGGTCGGCACGCCCACGCGGACTGCGGTCAGGCGGGTCATGCGGGCGGAATGGAAGAAGGGTCGGAACGGGATGATCCGTTTCGAGATCGAGGCGAACGGGTTCTTGAAGCAGATGGTGAGAGCCATTGTCGGGACCCTCGTCCAAGTCGGAAAGGGGAAGATCCGTTCGGAGGGATTCCGGAGGGTGCTTCTTTCCCAAGAGAGGAAAGAGGCGGGACCCACCGCGCCCGCTCACGGGCTGTTTTTGAAGAAAGTCAAATACAGAGTGATGGAATGTTGGAATAATGGAATATTGGGGAACCCATAAACAACTCACCCAAATGTCCGGGTGGTTCATCACTTCGTGATTCCGTTCTTTTTCTCTCCATCATTCCACTATTCCAGTATTCCAATATTCGCACTTATATTTTGATCAGTTCGTACTCCCTTGTTCCCAGACCGATTTCTTCCGCGTAGGCCAGCTGGATGCTCCAGTCCACGGCGGGGTAGAGGGCACGGAATTTATCCTCTCCCGATTTCCATGCCCCTGGGAGCTTGGACCCCGGATTCCCTTCAGATTGATTGACGAGGTCTGCCGAGGCCTGATCAATGGCAACGGGGTCCTCGGACGAAAGGATCCCGACATCCGGCACAATCGGCCTGTCCGAATATCCGCAGCAATCGCAGGCAGGTGAAATTTGGGTCAGAAAGTTGAGATAGAGGGCCTTTCCTTTCTTGTTCTGAAGGGCTCCATAGGCGTGTTCCACGATCTTTTTCTGGAAGACGGGGATGGTTTCATTCCAGCGGATTTGAATCCCCCCGGAAGGGCAGGTGAGGATGCATTCCCCGCACCCGATGCATTTTCCGGGATCGATGAAGGCCACGAGCCGCTTCTGTTCTACCTCGCGCTTCGGCGACACCATGGAAATGGCCTGCCCCGGGCAGACAGGGAGACACCGTTCGCACCCCTTGCATGCCTTTGACTTGACCTTGGGAGAGATGTTGGAGTGCTCGCTCAACTTTCCTTCGCGGCTGGTGCACCCCATCCCCAAATTCTTCAATGCCCCCCCGAAACCTGTCAACTCATGACCTTTGAAATGGGTCACGCAGATCAGAACATTCGCCGTATAGATGTCATGGGCGACGGGGACGCTTTTGAAGAGGGGCCTGTCAATCTGGACTCTGACGGCGCTGTTTCCTCTCAGACCGTCGGCGATGACCACGGGGGCATCGACTGCGGAATAGACGAACCCATTCCGATAGGCTGTCGCCAGATGGGAGACCGCTTCGCTCCGGCTTCCGATATACAGGGTATTCGTGTCGGTGAGAAAAGGTTTTCCACGGAACCCTTTGACATGATCGACCACACTTCTCAAGAAGATGGGCCTCACATAGGCGGTATTCCCCTGCTCCCCGAAATGGAGTTTGATGGCCACCAGGTCCTTTTCCCTGACTTTTCCCTTCAGACTCTGCACGTTCGAGGAGGAGACCCAGCTTATCGAGAAGTGTCTTTCCGGGGTCGATCCTCAGGTCCGAAAAGAAGACCGGGCTCTTCATCCTTTCACCTCCGTGGGCATCATTTTAAGTGAATCGTTCCGGTGAGTCAAATCAAGCCGCGGGGTTGATCCATTCGATGGCGGCGAGACCTGCCTTTCAAGACGGAGACGGAATGTGCCGCTCAGTGCCTGCCCTGAGCAAACCCTGGTATTTGCGTGAGGGTCGTCGAAGGGTTGACTTTTGCCTCGGAAAAAAGTAACTTAAGATATCTTTTCAGAGATCGACTGAACGGACGGCAGAAAGGAGAGGAAATGAAACGAGTTGAACCCAGTCAAATCCGAAACATAGGGACATTTGGTCATGGAAGTGAGGGGAAGACTTCTCTGGTGGAAGCCATCCTTTTCAATGCGGGGGAGAACACCCGTCTGGGCCGCGTGGATGACGGGACCTCTGTGATGGATTTTGAGCCGGAGGAAGTGAATCGAAAGATCACCATCAGCGCTTCCCTTGCCCATTTCGACTGGAGCAAGCACTCGTTCCATGTGCTCGATACCCCGGGCTTTGCGAACTTCATTTCCGAAGCAAAAACGTCCATGCGCGTTACGGATGGGGCCGTCATCGTGATCGGAGGCAACTCAGGAGTTAAAGTCCAGACCGAGACCGTTTGGGGATATGCCGATGAGTTCAGGACTCCAAGATTCCTCTTTGTGAGTAAGATGGATACGGAACGCGCCGATTACTTTAAGGTGATTGATGACGTCAAAAAGAATTTTCCTTCCCCGTCTCCGGTTGCCGTTCAGGTTCCCATCGGAAGTGAATCGACCTTCAGAGGAGTGGTAGACCTCGTCCAGAGAAAGGCCTACGTGTTCCGGCCGGATGGAAGCGGACAATTCGACCTTCAGGAGGTTCCGGCGGAGATGAAAGAAGTGGTTGAACGCCAGCGTGAGAAGATGATCGAGACTGTGGTGGAAATGGATGATCAGTTGATGGAAAGGTATCTGGAGACGGGTGAAATCACCAACGAAGAGATTATGAGATGTCTTCGCCGTGGGACCCTGGAGGGAAAGCTGGTCCCCGCTTTCTGCGGCTCCACCACAAAGAACATAGGCATTCAACCCCTTCTGGATGCAATGATTTCCTGTTTCCCTTCCCCCGTGGAGAGGGGGCCCGTCCAGGGGAAACATCCAAAGACCGGGGAACCGGAGACCCGGAATCCAAAAGAAGAGGAGCCTTTCTCTGCTTTCGTTTTTAAGACGATCGCCGATCCCTTTGCCGGGAAGCTGAACCTCTTTCGGGTTTACTCCGGGTCGGCCAGCGCGGACTCGACGGTCTACAATTCGAAAAAGGACGTGAAAGAAAGAATCGGCCAGATCTTCCTGCTGTCGGGAAAGAAGCAGAAACCGGTCGGATTTGCCGGCGTGGGGGACATCGTCGCCGTGGCCAAATTGAAGGAGACGGGAACAGGGGATACCTTCTGCGACGAAAAGAAGCCCATTATTTTCGAGGAGACGAAACCTCCTCTTCCGATGGTCTCCTACGCTCTGACACCCAAGAGCAGAGGAGATGAGGAGAAGATCACCGCCTCCCTGGCCCGGATTCATGAAGAGGATCCGACGATGATGGTCGGCCGTGATGAGCAGACGGGGGAGGTCCTTCTTTCGGGGGTGGGGCAGACCCATGTGGAAGTGATCGTGGAAAAACTCAAACGGAAATTTGGAGTCGAGGTCCTTCTCAATGTCCCGAAGGTTCCCTACAAAGAGACCATCCGGGGATCCAAGACCGGTGTGGTCTACCGCCACAAGAAACAGACCGGAGGCAGGGGCCAGTTTGCCGAGGTTCATTTTGACGTTTCGGCTCTCCCCCGCGGAGGAGGATTTGAGTTTGATAACGCCCTGACCGGCATGAACGTTCCGAGGAATTTCGTCCCCGCCGTTGAGAAGGGCGTGGTCGAGGCCATGCAGACCGGTGTTCTGGCCGGCTACCCGGTCGTGGATGTGAAGGTCCGGTTTTATGACGGGAAGTCACACGAGGTCGATTCCTCGGAAATGGCCTTCAAACTTGCGGCCATCATGGCCTTCAAGAAAGGGGCCCAGGAAGCCAATCCGGTTCTCCTTGAGCCGGTCATGAAGGTGGAAGTCACCGTTCCCGAAGAGTACATCGGAGATGTCATCGGCGATCTCAACAGCCGGCGGGGAAGGGTGCTGGGGGTCGAGTCCAAGGGGAACTATCAGGTCGTCCTCGCCAACGTCCCCATGTCGGAGATGCTGAAATACATGCCGGATCTCAATTCCAAAACCGGGGGCCGTGGGACCTTCACCATGGAATACTCCCATTATGAAGAGGTTCCTGCCCAGTTGAGCGAAAAGATCATTGCCCTGGTCAAGAAAGAGAAAGAGAAGGAAGACTGATCCTTGGATTCTCGTGAGAGCGTAAGGCGCAAGTCGCGAGTGGTCCTGCTGCAAACCCCTTACGCCTAACGCCTCACCACTAACGTGGTTTTATGAGGGCCGTTATCCAGAGGGTGAAGTCCGCTGAGGTACATGTCGAAGGCCGCCTGACCGGAGGGATCGGAAAGGGGCTCCTCGTGCTGATCGGCGTGGGAAAAGGAGACGGCGAGAGAGACATCTCCTTCTTCGCCTCGAAACTCCCCGAATTGCGGATCTTCGAAGACCCTTCCGGGAAGTTCAATCTTTCCTTGAGAGACATCCAGGGGGAAATGCTCATTGTTTCTCAGTTTACCCTTTTTGCCGACTGCAGGAAAGGAAGAAGGCCTTCCTTCGTAGAAGCCGAAGAACCTGTAACGGCAAAAGACCTCTATGAGGGACTGGTGTCCAGGCTGAGGGAAGAGGGCCTTCCCGTTCAAACGGGGGAATTCCAGGCCCACATGGAGGTTCACCTCATAAACGATGGACCGGTCACGATTCTGCTCGACAGCCGAAAGGGCTGAGGCTGCTGAAGAACGGCCCTGCCTGCGGTAGGCGGGCGCGGACCATGAAAATGGTTCCGGATCCGGTCTGTAGGAGCGGCTTCCAGCCGCGACCGAATCGCACCAGGATGGTGCTCCCACAAGGGTGCTGTCGCTGTTTTCTATCTAATTCTGTTGAGGGGATATGCAGACATGACGGATGCGAAGAAGGCGGGTGTGGATCTGGGTCTCGATGAGCAGGAGAAGGAGACCCTTCATCACGTCGCCATGACCGTGATTGAAAACAGGGCGAAAAAAAAGCCGGTCCCGGAATTCAATATTGAATCCTCCCGTCTCAAGGAAAACCGGGGCGCTTTTGTGAGTCTCCACAAACGGGGACAGCTCCGGGGCTGTATCGGGTACATTGAGGGTCGCGGTCCCCTTCACAAGACCATCGAAGAGATGGCGGAAGCCGCCGCCTTCCGGGACCCGCGCTTTTCGCCTGTTACGGAGAGAGAACTCCCTGATCTGGACATCGAAATATCGGTGTTGACCCCCCTTCGAAAGCTGACGGACGTGAATGAAATCGAAGTCGGAGTTCACGGGATCTACATCAAGAAGGGATGGCTCTCCGGCCTTCTGCTGCCGCAGGTGGCAACCGAATACCGGTGGGACCGTGAGACCTTTCTGGAGCATACCTGTATGAAGGCCGGGCTTCCTGTCCATGCCTGGAAGGAGAAGGATACCGAGATCTACATTTTTTCTGCGGATATCTTCTGAAGGAATCGGGCTGAGGTTAAGGTTTGAGGCAAACCAAACTTTCCGTCAAGCGCAGGGTAATTTCTCCAGCGACCCATGCATACCTTGACAACCTTTGAGCTTCTGTTTTAAAAATTGTAAATACCTTACGGGCCGAATTGCATAAAGCGGAGGACCCAATCTCGCGGGGTGAATTCCGACAGAGTCGGAAAGGATATCCCTTAATCCTAACCCGTCAGCTAACTTCGCAGGCGACTAAGGGAAAAGATCATCAGTCAGGGGATCTTCTCCTGGCTTTTTTTTTGGGAAAAAAGAGAGTGCTGCCAACCGGTCAGAACGAACCTGGGCGGGAGAAAAGGCGGCCTTGAGTTTCTGATGGCATACTGCGATCCAGAAGAACAACCCTCGCTGTTTAGAAAAGTCCGGTGTAAGCTCATCGGCCCTCCAAGGGATATCCGGGACTCATCCATTTTTCATAAAATCTCTCTGATCCCCGTCCTTGCATGGATCGGCCTCGGGGCGGATGGCCTTTCCTCTTCGGCCTATGGTCCGGAAGAGGCTTTTCGTGCACTGGGGACACATACTTATCTTGCCCTTTTCCTTGCCCTTGCGACGGCCCTCACCGTCTTCATCATCTCCTATGCTTACTCGCGTATCATCGAGCACTTCCCGACGGGAGGCGGGGGCTATATCGTTGCGACCCATACCCTGGGAGAGAAGGCGGGGGTTGTTTCAGGGTGCGCCCTCCTCGTCGACTACATGCTGACCATCACGGTTTCCATTGCTTCATGCGGAGATGCCCTGTTCAGTTTCTTGCCGATGGAGCTTCACCCCTATAAGCTTTCTTTCGAGGTCTTCCTTATTCTTGTTCTTATCGTCCTCAATCTGAGGGGGGTCAAAGAATCGGTGACCGTGCTTGCCCCGATCTTCATGATTTTTATTCTCACCCATGCCCTGATGCTGGGCTACGGGATTTTCAGCCATCTCTCGGAAGTGGAGCCCATTGTGCATGAATTCCGGGGAAATCTGCAAAGCGGCATCACGACACTGGGGGGATTGGGCCTCTTCCTTCTCTTTATTCATTCGTATTCCCTGGGTGGAGGGACCTACACCGGGATCGAGGCGGTGTCGAATGGGCTCCAGATCATGCGGGAACCGAGGGTCCATACCGGGAAACGAACCATGCTCTACATGTCGACCTCCCTTGCCCTCACTGCAGGAGGGATCTTCGTCTGCTACCTTCTGCTGAGGGTCAGGCCCGCGGAAGGGCAGACCCTGAACGCCGTTCTGGCCGGAAATGTCTTCAGCCGGCTGGGGGTCGGGGGCTGGCTTCCGCTCGTGACGATTCTTTCGGAAGGGGCCCTTCTTTTTGTCGCCGGTCAAGCCGGTTTTATCGATGGCCCGAGGGTGATGTCCAATATGGCCATCGACTCGTGGTTTCCGCACCGGTTCGCGAACCTCTCGGAACGTCTGACGATGCACAATGGGGTGCTCCTGATGGGCGGAGCAGCGCTGTTGCTTCTTGTTTACACCCGGGGGCACATTTCCACTCTCATCGTGATGTATTCGATCAATGTGTTTGCAACCTTTTCTCTCTCGGAACTGGGGATGTCTCGTTTTTTTATCACGCACCGGAAGACCGAACGGGTTTGGAAGAAGCACCTGCCCGTTCACATGACAGGTCTGACTTTGTGCGTGACCATTCTGATTGTGACGGTGACTCAGAAGTTTCTTGAGGGAGGATGGATCACCCTGGTGATCACATCCATCGTCATCGGGGTCTGCTATCGGATCCGGCGGCATTATGATGCGGTCAAGATGAGGGTTCGCGAACTGGATGAGCTGCTGCTCGACCTTCCGATTCCCCATTGCGAAGACTGTGGAACGCTGGATCCAAAGAATATGACAGCGATTCAACTCGTCACGGGATATAACGGTTTCGGAGTCCATACTCTTCTCTCCATCATCCGGAATTTCCCCGGGTTATACAAGAATGTCATCTTTGTGTCTGTAGCCGTTGCAGACTCCGGATCGTTTAAAGGGGCAGGAGCCATGGATGCCCTTGAGGAATCAACGAAAGAGGCGCTCCTCAAGTACGTCGATCTGGCGAACAAATTCGGTCTGGCAGCGGCCTACCGGCTTGCTGTCGGGACCGAGGTCGTGGAAACCGCCTGCCATCTGTGTGAGTCTGTCGTGGAAGAATTTCCGAAATCCACGGTCTTCACGGGCCAACTCATCTTTCCTCACGTCCAGCTTTTTCACAAGCTTGCTCCATAATGAAACGGCGTACGCCATACAGCGCCGTTTACAATGGGACGGGATTCCCACCGTGATTCTGCCGATCCGTGTCAATGTTTAAAGAAGCGATGACCTTTTGTTGGATCCGGGGACAGTCCTGGAGCGTACTCTCAGATGGTTTGGACACTTCGCAAGAAGATCTTCGTTGGTTACGGAATCACCCTTGTCTTGATGGTGTTTATCCTGATCTGGGCGTTCATCCACCTCCGGAAATTGGGCCAGGCCAGTGACGCAATCCTGAAAGACAATTACAAGAGCATCCTTGCGGCGGAGAATATGGTCTTTGCCATCGAGCGGCAGGATAGCGCCATTCTCTTGATCTTTCTTGGCTATGAAGATCAGGGATGGGAACAGTTTCGTGAGAATGAAACCCGGTTCTTTCAGTGGCTTTCACGGGCAAAAGACAATATTACCGAGAAGGGAGAGGATAGGGTCGTTCTTGCCATTGAAAAGGAGTACGCCTCCTATCTCAGAAAGGTGTCCGAACTGAAGCCCATTTCCGTGACCGGTCCGCGGAAGTCGGCAACCGATTATCATGAGAGGATCCTTCCATCCTTTCAATCCATCCGCGATACGTGCATTCGCCTGAGAGAGATCAACCAGGAGAGCATGTTCAAAACCAGCGAAAGGGCCCGACTCGTTTCCAGGAGAGCGATTGTCTCCACCGGTCTGATAGGGATCGTGACCCTGGCGGCCGGGATCGGGTTCAGTCTGCTCCTGTCGAACCTGCTCACGAGACCGGTCCGTGAGATGGTCGAGGCGACTCAGAAGATTGCAGACGGAAATTATGACATTGAGATCCCCGGCCATTCCTCCGACGAATTGGGACGACTGACGGTGGGCTTCAATTCCATGGCAGGGAAGTTGAAACAGTTTCACGACCTGAATATCGAACAGATCATGGGAGAGAAGCGGAAGAGCGAGGCCGTGATCCGAAGCATTGATGACGGCATCCTGCTGGTTGACGCCGAGTCTCGGGTGACGGATATGAATCCCATGGCAGCCGAAATCCTGCATCTCGATCCGGAAAAAGCCAAGAACAGGCACTTTCTGGAAGTGGTCAGGAACGAGGACCTTTTGAACTACGTCAGACATTCCATGGCTTCAGGGAAACCTCCCAGTTTCGGGGAGAGAGAGAATGTGCTTACCTTGGAATGGGGCGGAGTGAAGCACCACTATCAGTTTTCTGTGACACCCGTCCAACGAGGAACAGGTGAACTCCTGGGAGTTGTGGTCCTCCTGCGTGACGTGACGCGACTGACGGAACTGGACCGCCTGAAGAGCGAGTTCGTCATGACCGCTTCCCACGAGTTGAAGACACCCCTGACCAGTATTGGCATGAGCATTGATCTTCTTCTGGAAGGGGCTTTCAAGAAACTGAGCGACAAGGAGCAACAACTTCTTTCAGCGGCCCACGAAGATGTCCAGCGCCTCAAGGCCCTTGTCAACAATCTTCTCGACCTCTCAAAAATCGAGGCGGGCAAGATAGAAATGGAGATCTCCAGCATCAGCCTCCACGCTCTTTTTGAGAGAGTTCTTTCAGCCTTCGGGGCATCGGCGGATGAAAAAGGGGTGAGTCTCTTTTCTCATTCCCCTGAAACATTGCCAAACGCGAAGGCCGACTTCGACAAAATGATCGGGGTCCTGACAAATCTGATCACGAACGCCCTGCACTACACCCCCCGGGGAGGCCATATTCGTCTTTCCGCTGAAGTCTTTGCTCGGTTTGTCCAGATTTCCGTCAGTGATGACGGACCGGGGATTCCTTATGAATATCAATCCAAGATCTTCGATAAATTCGTACAGGTGAAAGGGGAGAGGGTTCTCGGAGGCAGCGGCCTCGGCTTGGCCATATGCAGGGAGCTTGTTCGGGCCCACGGAGGGACGATCTGGGTGGACTCCACACCGGGGTCGGGCAGCACATTCAGCTTCACCCTTCCGGTTGCCGAATAGTTTCCAAAGGGAGGAAAGGATATGGAATCCAGATCTGTTCTCATCGTTGACGATGAAAAGAACATCCGCCTGACCATTTCTCAGGCCCTGGAGGCGCTGAACGTCGAAACGGACGAGGCCGCAGACGGGGAAGAGGCTCTATCCAAACTCGGCAGAAAAGAGTTCAGCCTGATTCTGCTCGATCTCAGGATGCCGGGAATGGATGGGATTGAAGTTCTCCGCAAGGTTCGAGAGATCCGGCCTGACATTCGGGTCGTTATCCTGACTGCCTATGGAACTGTGGAGTCGGCGGTGGAAGCCATGAAGATGGGCGCCTCCGATTTCATCCAGAAGCCCTTTTCGCCCGATGAAATCAGGAAGTTGGTCCTTTCCGTCATGGATCGGGAAAGACTGGACGAGCAAAAAGTTGCAGACTATCAATCCTTCATGGAACTTGCCAAGAGATGCATCGGGGATCGTCATTTTGATGCGGCAATCGATCATGTCCGAAGGGCGATTGGTCTTGACCCCGGCCGTCCGGAAGCATTTAACTTACTCGGGGCGTTGATGGACGTACAGGGAAATCGTGATGAAGCCCAGAAGAACTATCGGGCGGCCCTCTCTCTCGATGCCTCCTACGAAGCGGCAATTCAGAATCTTCAGAGGTCGACTGCCAGAAGATGGAAACAGACGGGCGGCATCCTTCTCGGAGAAACAGGAAAAGAGTCGAAAGAGGCGAAGAAGCGAGATCTCTTCCCAAAAAGAAAGGTTGACAGAAACCGTGCCTTTGTTATAGAAAAAGGGGCTGAAAGAGGTAGGGATAAGGTCGGCTGGAAAATGAACGGGAAATCCGGAAAGGACAGCGATCGGCATCCCTCCGGTCTTGCACAGAAAAGGGTCGGAAGAGAAAGCAGAAGGTGGGGGATGTTCACCTGCCTTTTTTGATGAAAAAGGCTTTTGGAAGGGGGACCTATGACGACGCAGCAGTGGATCGCGCTGGGAATTTTCGTTCTCTCTTACGGGCTCATCATTTCGGAGAAGGTGAACCGAACGATTGCCTCCATCTTCGGGGCCGTTCTGGCCTTCATCTTCGTCCTGGGTCCCGAAGAGCTGATTCATTACGAGAACTGGGAGACGATCCTCTTCGTCTTCGGGATGATGACCGTCATCGAGACGATGAACGAGTCCGGTTTCTTCCGCTGGCTGGGCCTCCACAGCGCCCGGTGGGTGAAGCTCGACCCGCTGAAGCTCTTCATCTTCTTTCCCTTTATCGCCGCCTTTCTCTCGGCCTTCGTGGACAGCATCACGGTCATGCTCTTCATGTCCACCTTGACGTTCGAAGTGGCGCGCGATTATCGGGATCAATCCTCTTCCCCTGATTTTCGCAGAGATCTGCGCGGCCAATATCGGCGGGGCCTCCACCATGGTGGGGGACCCGCCGAACGTCATCCTGGGGACCTATTTTCAGCTCTACCTTCATGGATTTCGTGAAGAACACCGGCTTGATTGCCTGGATCGGTTTCGTCGTCAACGCCGTTTTCTTTATCTGGTTTTTCAGGAAGGAGATTTTTTCTGCCCGAACGAGGCTTCATGCGAGACCCGCAGTGGCTCCAGGAGCAGGTGGACAGCCCTTAACCCGGCGGAGGCCATCCAGGACAGGCGGCTTTTCGCGGTCGGACTGATCGCCTTCTTCTACGTCGTCGTCATCCTGGTCACTCACCACATCACGCACCTCTCGGTTGCAACCGTGCGCCATGACCGGCGCCTTGATCGCCATGCTCCTGGGCGGACATAAGATGAGCAAGGTGATCGACGAATATCGATTACTCCACCATCGCTTTTCTTTGCCGGGCTCTTCATCATCGTCGGGGCCATGGAGCACGTGGGACTCCTCAAGATGGCTGCTGCCGTCGTCAAAGAGGCCTCGGGAGGGAACTTCTTCATCGCCTTGTCGATCATTCTCTGGGTGAGCGCCTTCGGATCTTCGATTGTCGACAACGTCCCCTTTGCCGCCACCATGGCCCCGATTCTCAAACACATGGGCGAAACCTTCGGCTTCCCTCTGCTTCCGCTGGTCTGGTCGACCGCTCTTGGGACCGATATCGGAGGCAACGGAACTCCGATCGGCGCCTCCGCCAATGTCGTGGCGGTGGCCACCTATGAACGGGTGACAGGGAAGAAGATCGGTTGGGGATACTACTGCAAGGCTTGTTACCCAGCCATGATGGTCGTTGTGATTGTCTGTAATCTCTTGCTGTATTTCCTATATCTCTAAATCGGGTCTTAGACCGCCCAGGAGTCCGTGCTGGCTGCATCCTGTATGGACTCGGCACTCTCAGGGCGATTCCATTTATGAAGCTCACAATCCGAATCAGGAATTTCTTCTCCAGGCTGTTGTCACCGACGAGACTCTTCGTCCTGAGTTTTGCAGGGGTGATCGTTACCGGAGGAGTCCTTCTCTGGCTCCCATTCTCGGGAGCCAGGGAGACGATCCGTTTCGTCGACGCCCTCTTCACCTCTACCTCCGCCGTATGTGTGACGGGCCTTGTCGTCCTGGATACGGGAAAAGACTTTTCCACGGCAGGGCAGGTGATCACCATGGTTCTCATTCAGATTGGAGGGCTGGGTATCATCACCTTCTCCACGGTCTTCTTCGTTCTCATGGGCCGCGGGATTTCTTTTAAAGGAAGGGAGATTGTCCAATCTACCTTCCTTCATACGCCCAGAAGGGATTTTCTTGCGATTGCCAAAGCGGTGCTGATATTAACCTTCATTACCGAAGCCGGAGGGGCCTTCCTCTTATTTATCCGGTTCGCACAGGACTTTCCTGCAGGTGCGGCCCTTTATCAATCGGTTTTTCATGCTGTTTCCGCTTTCAACAATGCGGGGTTCTCCCTTTTCTCGGATAATCTGGTGGGTTACCAGGGAGATCTTATCGTCAACCTGGCGATCATGGGTCTGATCGTTCATGGAGGGATCGGATTCATCGTTCAATATGAGGTCCTTTCCTGGCTCAGGGGGGTCCAGAAGAGGCTGTCCGTCCACACGAAGATCGTGCTCATTACAACCACGGTTCTTATTGCAGGGGGGGCGCTGTTCTTCTATCTGTTCGAAAGGAACCATATTCTTAAAGAGGTTCCGGTTCTGACCAAGATCCTCTCTTCCCTTTTTCAATCCGTGACCCCAAGGACTGCAGGGTTCAATACGGTCGATATCGGTGCTCTGGCCAATCCTACCATCCTTCTGATGATTGTCTTGATGTTCATCGGAGCCTCCCCGGGTTCCACGGGCGGCGGGGTGAAGACGACAAGCGCGGCCCTTCTGGTCATGATGATCTGGAATCGGCTCAGGGGCAATGAGGACGTCAACCTCTTCAACCGGACGATTCCCAAGGAAATCATTGGAAGGACGATCTCCATCATCTTTGCATCGGCCTTTTCCGTTTCCATCATTACATCCGTTCTTCTCATCTTTGAAACGGGAACCCCAACCATTGCAGAGAGTCGGCATTTTTTTGTGGAGTATCTTTTTGAAACGGTTTCCGCCTTTGGAACGGTCGGTTTGTCCATGAACGTCACGCCAAAGCTGAACGACGTTCAGAAATATGCGGTCATTTTGATGATGTTTGCCGGAAGAGTGGGGCCTTTGACCCTTGCCTTCTCTTTTTCTCGGGCGACCAGCAAACGGGGGACGGTTTTTGCAGAAGAGGGAGTCATGGTGGGATAATGTCTAAGCGTGCTGCTGTGCTGCGGTTTTGCGGTTAACGGCAGAACTGCAGCACGGTGACACCGCAGTACTCTTGAAGGCAGCACAGGGGAAGGACGGAGTCCTTGCCTTATCCGGGAGGGAATTGGATGAAAAGAGTCATTGTCATCGGGCTTGGGATCTTTGGTTTCAATATTGTAAAAGACCTTTATGAGAACGGTCTTGAGGTCGTGGCCGTCGACAAGAATAAGGAGATTGTCCAGAAGATCAGGGATTTCTCAACAAAGGCATTGGTGGCTGACGGAACGGACAAAGAGGTCCTGGAGTCTCTCGGAATTCAACCCGATGACGTCGTCATCATCTCCTTTGGAGAAGACCTCGCAGCGAGTACCCTGATTACTCTTCATCTCAGGGAATTGAAGGTGAAGAATATTATTGTGAAGGCGCCCAACGAGGATCATAAGAAGGTCCTGGAGAAGATAGGTGCAACCGAAGTCATTATTCCCGAAAAAGAGATGGCGGATAAGGTCGCCAGAAGTCTGATCTCCCCGAATGTCCTTGATTACATTCCGTTAACTGAAGAATATACGATCTGCGAGATCGCTCCTCCTTCGAGTTTTTATGGAAAGACGATCGCCGAACTCCATTTGAGAACCAAATACCATGTGGAGGTCATTGCCGTCAAAGAAATGCTTCCCGACCGGTTGAAAATGATCCCCCGCGCCGATTTCGTGGTAAAAGACAGCGACATCCTGGTGGTCATCGGCAAAGAGCAGGATGTCCAAAAAATCAAATAGGAAGCAGGGGAGTCAGGTGCAGAAAGCAGCAGGCAGAAGGCAGTAAGCAGAAAGCAGAAAACAAAGAGTGATCAGTGATCAGTCATCAGTGACCAGTGAAACAAAGAGCAGGCAGAAGGCAGAAAGCAAAAGGCAGAAAGCAGAAATCAAAGAGTAATCAGTGATCAGTGATCAGTTGACTTCTTAAGCTCTCACCTTCTTAACCTCTTAGCTTCTTAACGCAATGAACTCAACGAACCCAATAAACCCATTCAATCCGGATGAAAGCAGATGGCAACCTCAATCGTATTCTCACCGAATTCTCTCGGAATCGGAGGAAAAGTGCCGGCTTTTGCAATGGCCCGCAGCGCCCTCTGGTCATAGATGGCGTTTCCGGATCTTTTTTCCAGCCATGATTTCTGAAGTTTTCCATCCTTTTCAATGACGATCACGACCGTTGCTTCCAGATTGGCCTTCCCTTCCCGAAGGTTTTCAGGGAGAGCCCATTCCTTCTTGATCTGTGCCCAGATCATACTGTAGTAATCGTCCAATATGGTGTGCGAACCGGGGGTTCCCTGAGGTGAACCATAGGGCACACCTCCTATGGGATAGCCGCCGGTCCCCGGTCCGTAGCCGGGTCCGGATCCTGATCCGGTCTCCAGGTTACCCCCTGTGCCCGATTTCGTCCTGGAAGGGGACCCTGACGGGTCCTTTGAATAACCCGACGAGGGGAGGGCCCCTGTTGTCTGTCCTGTTGGGGAGGGAGCCTTCCGTCCTCTCTCCCTTCGATATATCGCGGCCGGCCACCTTTTTTTGAATGCGATCGAGGGCTACTTTTCTATGGATGTCCTCGATAGCATGTTGAAGGGAACTTTCCGTCTCTTTCTTGGGTGTGTCCGCCTTTTCGGAAGGAATTTTCACGCCTGATCGAGCTTCCTCTTTTGCCGGACGTTCAGGCAACTTCTCCTTTTTGGCAGATTGCGGAATCTGTTTCTTCTCAGGTTTTTCTACCGACTTGGCCGGCGTCAGCATTTCCTTTGTGTGTGCGCTCTTGATGCTCCCGTCCTGTTTGATCGGCTCCGATCGGCGGAGAGGAGACGGGCCTGGAGGACCGCCACCGGGATTGACTGACTGAACCCCTTCAGGAGGGCAGAAGGGACGGAGTGTCACGCGGTAAACGTCCATGCTTCTTCTTGCCGTCAGGTCCGAAGGTCAACATAAAGATTGCCGCCAGAGCAACATGGAGAAGAAGCGACAGCATCCCCGCTTTTGGCAATCCTCCCATTCCAGCCTGGTTTGTCGACTCTCCTGGGTTCCATTTCTTTTCGTTAATACTCAACCTTCTGTGACGATTCACACTTTGTTTAAGCATGAGTTCCCCCAAGGGTTGAGCAGATCGGCCGAAGCGCTTCACGGAGGGGTGCCTCCGGCATGATTTGCTAATCTCGCCGGCCGCGGGAAACACGGACTCCGGATCACTCGATCATGAATTCAAAGGTGAACGGAATATTCACCCAGAAGGCGACGGGTATTCCTTCCTGTCTGGCTGGACTAAACTTCCATTGTTTCACCGCCCTGAGCGCCGATTGATCGAGGACTCGGTGACCGGAAGATCGTTTTATTTCAATCTCTCCCACCAGGCCGCTCGAAAGGATTTCCACCTTTAAGAGGACTTGCCCGTGATACCCATTCTTCTTGGCCTCCGGAGGATAAACAGGTCTCGGGTTTTCAGCATGTCTCGGAGAAGGGATGGCTGTTCCTCCGCCTCCGCTTCCAAAGGCGATTGAGCCATCACCTCGTTTTCCGTTTCCTTCCCCTTTCCCGGAACCATTACCTGACCCGGGGATTCCTGTTCCTGCCACGACCTGCCTTCCATTGCCGCTCCACGCGGGTCTTCCGTTTCCGGAGCCCCCTCCGTTAAGGGATCCGTTGTCGCCGTGCCCCCCCGACCCATTCCCGTTCCCTTCTGACCGGGCGGATCCGAGCTCGGCGACAAGAGCAGAGCCAGGACCGGGGCGAGGACCAGAGACAGAATCAAGACCAGAAGCCGCACTGTTGTTAATCACCGGACCTTCGCCAGGTCCTACTGCGGCAATCGCGTTTCCTCCGTTCACCACCCCTCCGGGGATCCTCGCATTCACCGTTTCCTTCATATCAGGGATGACTTCAAGAGAAGGAATCGGCGCCGCTGCAACGACGGGCTGATGTTTGCGTTCCTCTTCCGACTCTTCGGGGGATCGAGCCAATAAAGCAGGGGGAAGGGTAACGGATGCCTCCTCCTTTTTCGGGATTTCACTTTGAAGAACGGGCTCCTCAGGCTTCTTCAGGTCTGTTGTCAACTTTTCTCTTTCTTCTCTTTTCGGCATCTCTGCCGGAACGGAGAGACGATTTGCAGGTAACGGATTCAGAGGCGGCGGATTTGTCCGTCTCTCTGAAGGTGCCTTTTGAATCAGGGTTTCCGGAGAGACCACGGGGTGCAGGGCAATCCTGTAGACCTTCGGACCCGCCTCTGTGAGCCCGGTTCCCGGACCGGAACCCAAGCAGGAGAAGAGGGAGGGCGTGAAGAAGACATGAGAAGAGCCCTGCCTTCAAGAATCCGCCTGGCAATACCGAAGGACAGATCTTGTCTTCCGTGTCTTCCAACCCCTTCATTTCTTAACCTCTATTCCCAACCCCGGGTTCTTAACCCCTGACTGGGTCATGACATCCATCACCTGGACAACGGAATCGTATCTGACATTCTTGTCCCCGTTGACGATCACCAGGGAATCCGGCTTATTCTTCACCAATGCCGAGAGCTTGTATTTTAAGGCCCCTATGTCAACCTTCGCATTGTCCAGGAAGATCTCCCCCCGGGCGTTGATGGTGATAATGATATCCCGGGACACGTCATCCGTCTTCGATGCCTTCGGCAGATCCACTTTCATGCTGGATTGGTAGATGAAGGGTGTCGCAATCATGAAGATGATCAGAAGGACGAGAACGACATCGGTAAAAGGCGTAATATTGATCTCTGCCATCAATTTCGTATTCTTCGGTCTTCTCTTCATTTCACTCCACCCGCAAGAGGTCCATGAGCTCGGAAGCGCAGAGCTCCATATCCGTGACGAAATGCTCCACTTTCTTCGTAAAGTAGTTGAAGACGATGACCGCAGGAATGGCCACGAGGAGTCCGGTCGCCGTGCAGATCAGGGCTTCCGCGACCCCGCCGATCACAATGCTCATGCCTCCCGCGCCGGCGGCCGAAATGTCATGAAAGGCGCGGATGATTCCGAGGACCGTTCCGAAAAGGCCTATGTATACGGCGGTATTCCCGATGGTGGCCACCACGCCCGTGTACCGCTCCAGTTTCGTTGTTTCAATGGTGATCTCCCGTTCCATGGCATTCGATATCTCTTCCGCAGAGCGGCCGCAGAGTTCAAGGCCGGAAGAGACGACATTTGAAAAAGGGGTTTGAGTGCCCTGGCAGACCTCGACCGCGTCCGCAATGCTCCCTTTTCTCAGCGTCTTTTTTATTCTTGCCATGAAGACCGGTCTCTTCGTTCTGGAAAGTCTCCTGTAGTAAAAGATCCTTTCAAGAAAGACCATGACGGACAAAAAAGAGCAGAAGACCAATATGTACATGGTGAAACCGCCGATTTGAAAGATTTCCCAAATCGTTTTTCCAGCAAACATCTGATTTCCTCCCTCTCACTCCCAATTTCTTCTCTCGGATGGAACCCCCGAAAGGCTGTCTTTGATCGGGAAACTTTCGCCCGACTCAGGTTTCCTTTTCATGCCACTGAAATATTAAATGCACCGGAGACACATGTCAAGCGGGAAAGGGGAAAGGAAAGGGGGAGGGTTTTCGTTCTATGCTTTCTCCCAATTCTCAATGGACATCATCACCTCTTCCGGGGTGGTCGCCTTTCTCAGGTTCAGCATGAGGTGTCGATCCTGGGAGGCCCGGGAGGCAAGGGCTAAGACCTTGATTTGAGCCTCGGGAATCTCTGCAGGCGAAAGAATCAGGAAGACAAGCTCAATCGGTTTCTCCGTTTCGACGTCTGAGATGCCCTGTTTCGTCAAACCGAGTGCGGCGACGGGAGCAGTCAAATGATCGAGGCGCACATGGGGGAAAGCCACCCCTTCGTTAAAAAAGGTCGAGCCCTGTTCCTCCCGTTTCATCACCTCACGAAACAAGGCCTCAGCATCGCGCGTCCTGTCCTCTCCGTCCTTCGCGACCGCTTCAAGCAGGGTTCGAAGGACCGCTTCCTTTTGAACAGGCTCATCCCAGATGAGAACTCGTTGGGAAGAAAGAAGCGAACTCAGCCTCAGCGGGTCAACAACTTGCGCCGATGGTTCAGTCGTTTCAGGCTCCATCGCCTTGCGAACTTCTATCGGGGATCTTGGCGGCGCAGCCTCTTCCGGGTGGGTATCCAGTATGATGATGGTGAGTCCCCTGGCATGCTTGATCAGGGTTTCAACAATCTTTTCATTTCTCCCGAATATTTTCCAAAAAGGTTTCGGGGTGGGTTTTCCGATAACGATATGCCCTACGCGATACTCCTTGGCAAACCTGAGGAGCGTGTCTGCAACATCTTCGCCCTTATAGGTGAAGACCATGGCCCCCAGCTGCTTCGCCAGAGTCAGCGTATCAGAGATAAAACGCTGGGTTTGGGCATCGATGACCGTAGCTTCCTCGGAAGAGGTTTGAACATAGACGGCATACCAGTTCCGGTTGAGTTTTCCTGCCAGGCGGGAGGCATAACGGAGCAGCTTTTCACTGTTCGGACCGCGCGAACTCAGACAGACCATCACCTGGTCCGGAGCGGCGCCAACCTCCTCCGCAGGAGTCTCGCGTCTCCTCAGGTCGATCTGGGATGCCAGTTCACGAAGTGTCAGCTCCCGAAGCCTCTCCAGGTTCGAAGCGGTAAAGAAATTGGCAAGGGCTGTCTCGATTCGGTCTCTGGAATAGATCTTGCCTTCGTCCAACCGTTTTCGCAAATCCTCTGTTGCCAGGTCCACATCGACGATCTGATCGGCTTCAGCGAGAACGGAGTCAGGAAGACGCTCCCGTACCTTCACCCCGACAGCCTTTTCGACAATGTCATAAAGACTCTCGAGATGTTGGAGGTTCAACGTTGTAATGACATGAATTCCTGCCGAGAGAATGTCCTGGACATCCTGGTATCTTTTGGCATTGCGGCTTCCGGGAACGTTTGTGTGGGCGAGTTCGTCGATCAATGCCACCTGGGGTTTGCGGGTCAGGATCGCATCCACGTCCATCTCTTCCACCGTAACCCCGTGGTATTCCTGGCGACGCCTGCGGACGACCTCCAGTCCCTCGGCGAGTTTCGCGGTGTCGACACGGCCATGGGTTTCGAGCAACCCGATCACTACGTCAACCCCTTCGGCTTTGAGCCGGTGTCCCTCTTGGAGCATCTGATAGGTCTTCCCGACCCCTGCGCAGTAACCAAGGTAGACCTTCAGCCGTCCGCGCTGAGAGCGGCGAATCATCCTCAAAAAAGCGTTTGCTCTGTCTTCCACCACAGCATGTCTCGCTGTTATAATGTTCCAGGTTTCGAGTTCCGGGTTTCGGGTTCCAAAATCGTAACCCGCAACGTGTAACCTTTTCTTATTATGACTGACACTGACACTAATCACTAATACTGTCAGTTACTTCCCATCCAAGGCCAGGTTGAGCATCAGAACATTGACTCGCGGTTCTCCGAAAATCCCAAGATCGCGGCCTTCCGTATGAATCTGCACCTGTTGGAGGACCTTTTCTTCACTCCAGCCCCGTGCACCGGCCACCCGGGGAGCCTGTAACAGGGCGTTCTTCAGGCTGATGTGAGGGTCGAGGCCGCTTGCAGATGCCGTTACGGCGTCCGCCGGCACGAGAACCTCGGGGGAGAGAAGATTCTCCGTCCGATAAAGCAACGACACGTTCTTTTACGGCGTCGATCAGCCTTTTTGAAGTGGGTCCGAGATTGCTGCCGCCCGAGGTCGTCGCATCGTAGCCCTGCCCGGCGACGGAGGGACGGGGGTGAAAATACTTTGGATGACTGAATCCTTGAGCAAGAAGTCTCGATCCCACCACGGTCCCCTTCTGCAGGATCAAAGAACCATTGGCGTTTTGCGGAAAGAACCCCTGGCTCAAAACCCAGATGATCAGAGGATAGATACCGCATAAGATCACGGCCAGAGAGACGGTCGCCAAAAGAGAGATGCGAAGTTCGGTGATGACGTACCTGATCATACAGAGTCCTTTCTCATACCAGGTGAAGGGCGTTCATCAAAAGGTCTATGATCTTGATTCCGGGAAAGGGTGCCACGATGCCGCCGAGGCCGTAGATCAAAAGGTTGCGTCTGAGGAGTGCGCCTGCGCCCAGGGGCCGAAAACGGACCCCTCGCAGAGCAAGAGGGATGAGGGCGACGATGATCAGGGCGTTGAAGATGACGGCGCTGAGAATGGCACTTGCAGGCGACTGGAGATGCATGATGTTCAGAGGCGCGATGACCGGGAATACCCCCACCAGCATGGCCGGAATGATGGCAAAGTATTTGGCCACGTCATTGGCAATGCTGAAGGTTGTCAGCGCCCCTCGCGTAATGAGCATCTGCTTGCCGATCTCAACCACTTCGATCAGTTTGGTAGGGTTGGAGTCGAGGTCGACCATGTTTCCCGCCTCCTTGGCTGCCTGGGTCCCCGTGTTCATGGCCACCCCCACATCGGCCTGAGCCAGAGCAGGCGCATCGTTGGTTCCATCACCGGTCATGGCCACGAGATGTCCGGAAGCCTGTTCCTTGCGGATCAGGGCCAGCTTGTCCTCCGGCTTCGCCTCGGCGATGAAATCGTCCACACCGGCTTCTTTCGCAATGGCAGCGGCCGTGAGTCGATTGTCTCCGGTGATCATCACCGTTTTGATTCCCATCGCCCTGAATCGCTCAAAACGGTCCTTCAGCCCGCCCTTGACGATGTCCTTCAAGTGGATGACCCCCAGGACACGGTTCTTTTCAGCCACCACCAGGGGGGTGCCGCCGGAGCGAGAGATGGTCGCGACCGATTCTTGAACCTGTGCCGGGAATTCGCATTCAACGAAGCTCTTCACCGTGTCGGAGGCCCCCTTACGGATCTGCCTGCCATCGATATCGATCCCGCTCATCCGGGTCTGTGCCGAAAAGGCGATAAATTTCGCCTGCGGCATCTCGGAGATGGAACGGCCTCTCAGGCCGTATGTCTTGGCCAGAACGACGATACTTCTTCCTTCAGGCGTCTCATCGGCCAATGAAGCAAGTTGAGCCGTGTCGGCCAGTTCCTCCACGCGGATTCCAGGCGCCGGAAGGAACTCCGTTGCCTGGCGGTCCCCGAGGGTGATCGTGCCCGTCTTATCGAGGAGCAGCACATCCACATCCCCTGCCGCTTCGACTGCCCGGCCGCTCATGGCCAGCACGTTCTTCTGGACCATGCGATCGATGCCCGCGATGCCGATGGCGCTGAGCAAACCGCCGATGGTCGTGGGGATCAGACAGACCAGAAGCGCTACAAGAACCGGTGATCGTAAATGACATGCCTGAGTAAAGACCGAAAGGCTTCAGGGTGATGATGACGACCAGGAAGATGATCGTCATGGCCGAGAGAAGGATCGTCAGGGCAATCTCGTTGGGGGTCTTCTGGCGTTGAGCGCCTTCTACCAGGCCGATCATTCGGTCCAGGAAGCTTTCGCCGGGATTGGCTGTCACGCGGACCTTGATCCGGTCGGATAAGACCCGGGTGCCGCCTGTGACCGCGCTTCGGTCTCCACCCGCCTCTCGGATGACAGGAGCGGATTCCCCCGTGATGGCCGATTCGTCCACCGTGGCAACTCCCTCAATAATTTCGCCGTCGGCCGGAACGATCTCCTGGGCGGACACCCAGACGAGGTCACCTTTCCGTAGCTGTTCAGCTGAAACCTGTTCGACGGAGCCATCGGTCCGGATACGATTGGCCATGGTTTTTGTTCTTGTTTTTCGGAGGGCATTGGCCTGGGCCTTTCCGCGTCCTTCTGCCATGGCCTCGGCAAAGTTGGCAAAGAGCACCGTGAACCAGAGCCAGATGGCGATCTGAAGGACGAAGCCAAGCGGTTCCTTCCCAGGCCTGAGGAAGAGCCCTGCAGTGGTCAGAGCGGCCCCGACTTCTGTGACGAACATGACCGGGATTTTTCATCAGCGAGAAGGGGTTGAGCTTCCTGAACGAATCGAGAACTGCCTGGGCGATGATTTCACGTTCAAACAGGGAATGAGTTCTTGCAGCCACAGATTCATCTCCTTTGGTAGCCGCTCCGGTAAGAACCGGAACGAAAATAACGCAACCTGAAGGTTGCGGCTACAATTAATAAAGAATCCCTGATCCTGTCATGATGAAATGTTCAACAACGGGCCCCAGGGCCAATGCAGGCAGAAAGGTCAAGCGCCCCGACAATCAGAACCGTGCCCACCAGCACGAGGGTGAACATGACTCCCCAGACAGGAAAGCTCCCTCCGCTGGCAGGAATCAGTTTTTTTCTTGCCAGGCTTCCGGCCAAGGCCAGGACGGGGACGATCATGACAAACCGTCCAAAGAGCATGGCCAGGCCAAGGGTCGTGTTGTACCAGGGGGTATTCCCGCTCAGTCCGGCAAAAGCGCTGCCGTTGTTCCCTGTGCCGGAGGAAAAGGCATAAAGGATCTCGCTCAGGCCGTGGGGTCCGGCGTTATTCAGACCGGCCAATCCCCATTCGCTCACAATGGCCCAGGCGGAAAAGCCGAGGATGCTGAAGATCAGGATCAGCACTGCAAGGACGCTGACCTTCACGTCATAAGATTCGATCTTCTTCCCCAGGTATTCAGGGGTGCGGCCGACCATGAGCCCGGTAAGAAAGACGGCCAGCACGACAAAGACCAGCATTCCGTACAACCCGGCTCCAACTCCGCCAAAGACAACTTCTCCCAATTGTATGTTAAAGAGGGGAATCAACCCGCCCAGAGGAGTGAAGGAGTCATGCATCGAATTGACGGCCCCGCAAGAGGCATCGGTGGTCACGGTGGCAAAGAGGGCGGAATTGAAGATCCCGAAACGGACTTCTTTCCCTTCCATGTTTCCGCCCGCGGGGTCCACTCCCAGTGCACGCCATCCCGGGTTCCCTGCACCCTCAGCCCACCAGCAAACCAGAACCGCGGCAAGGAAGAGGATAAACATGGCGCCCCAGACGGCCCATCCGTGCTTCTGCTTCTTGACCATTCGGCCGAGGTAATAGGTGAGGCCGCTCGGGATGAGAAAGATGGAAAGCATCTGAATGAAGTTTGACAGAGGGGTTGGGTTTTCATAGGGATGGGAAGCGTTGGCATTGAAAAATCCGCCGCCATTTGTTCCCAGCATCTTGATCGCCACCTGTGAGGCTACCGGTCCCTGCGGGATCGTCTGGGTTTCGATCTTCTGATCTGTCCATGACCGGATTGCCTTTGTCATCCTTCATTTCCTGGCCGGCCGCATCTTTCTGCGGGACCTGAATCGTCATGGGCTCGACCAGTCGGGCCGTCTCATAAGGTTTGAAATTCTGGATCATTCCCTGGGAGACCAGGAAACAGAGCATAGATAATGCAAATCGGCAAGAGCAGATAGAGATTGACACGGACCAAGTCCACCCAGAAGTTACCGATGGTTTTGGAAGTATGCCGGGCAATGCCCGCGTACCAGGGCCGCTGCAATGGCGATGCCCGTGGCTGCCGAGACAAAGTTATGGAAAACGAGGCCAACCATCTGGGAGAAGTAGGACAGGGTGGATTCCCCTCCGTAATTCTGCCAGTTGGTATTGGTGGTGAAGCTGACGGCCGTATTGAAGGCGAGGTCCGGACTTACGGGCCCGAATCCTTGCGGGTTCAACGGAAGAAGATGTTGAAGCCGGAGAATGGCGTAGGTGAAAAGGAGCCCCACCAGGCTGAAGGCAAGCATGGACAGCGTGTACTGCTTCCAATCCTGCTCCTTTTTCGGGTCCAAACCGAAGAGACGGTACAAGAGCCGTTCTACCGGCTTCAAGGCCGGATCGAGAAAGGTCTTTCCCTCCGCATCCAGAACACGAACCAGGTATAGCCCCATCGGTTTCGTGATCAGCAACAGGAAGCCTATAAAGACTGCGAGTTGAATCCATCCGTAAAGGTCCATGGGTTCCGTTCCTCTGTCAGAACTTTTCCGGCCGAAGAATGTTGCAAAAAGATAAGCAATCAAGGCCAGGGCAATCACGCCAACGATGATGTCTATCATGATTAAAGCCTTTCACAGGCCTGTGCGTAGAAGTGCACAGAGCCCGAAAAAAACGATGGGGATCAAGATGTAAACGATATCCATCACGCCTCCTCCTTCTTCGAAATCTCTTCGGCCCGTTTCAGTGTAAAAGTGAAAGTCGTTCCTTTTCCTTCATGACTTTCTACGCTCGATGGTTCCGCCATGGGCCTCCACAATTTCCTTAACAATGGCAAGTCCCAAACCGGCCCCCTGCTCAGCTCCGCTGGCCAGGGACCCGAAAGAATTGCTCGAAGATCCTGCGGGAGATATTTACTTGGGATACCTTTCCCGGTATCCGAGACGAGAAAAGTAGACCCACTTCTCGTCAGCCCTGGCAGAGACGAGTCACTTTGCCGCCCGGAGGAGTGTACTTAAGGGCATTCGAGATGAGGTTGCCGAACGCATGACTGATCCGGGACGTGTCGACCTCCACCTCCGGAAGATCATCCGGCAGTTCCGCATCGATGGTGACACCCTGGTCCTGGGCCGTGATTCGGAAAGGTTCCAGGACTTCCATGACCAAGAGATGGGAAGAAACCGGGTGGAAATCGAGTTGGACCCTTCCGGATTCCATGCGGCTGATATCGAGAAGGTTGTTCAAAATATCATGGAGGCGATCGCTGTCTTCCCGGGCTGCGATCAGCAGCTCTGCCTGTTTTTCAGTAAGGGGCCCGACACTCTCTTCCAAGCATCAGGTGGATGGCCATGCGAATGGAAGTCAGAGGAGTCTTCAACTGATGGGAGACGGTTGAAATCACCCCCCTTTTCAGGTCATCCTGATGCTGCTGCTCCGTAACGTCCTTCAGCGTCAATGACCACGCCGTTCAGCTGTTTTTCGCTGTCCAGGACAGGAACGGCCATCGGGACGAAAGTATCGTTCCTCCCCACGATCAAAATGCTGAATGGCGCTTCCGTTTTCCACCGAACTCCGCCTGGCGGCCGTTTCGGAGGACCTCGTTGAATAGATCTTCCAGCCACTCGAACGGGAGGCTCTGAACATGGCACTCCCGGCTTCAGTCCGAAGAGGGTCCTGGCGGATTCCGTGGCGACCTCAACCTTTCCCTCCGGATCGATGACTGCGACGGCATCGGGGAGGCTGTTGAAGGTATGCTGCGTGGAATCCTGAATGCGCACCAGCCTCGCCTGGTCGCTGCGTCGCGTCTGACGGAGGTGTTCCGCCATGGCGTTGAAGGATTGAGAAAGACGGCCGATCTCATCGTTGGAATCGATCGGAACGACGAGGTCGAGGTTTCCGTTCTTGATCTCATCTGCAAAGCGAATCAGACGGTGGACGGGACGTAGAATCCACCGCCCGGTGAAAAAGAGAAACACCCCTGAAACAAGGGCGGCCATCAGAAGCATCAAATACATCTGCTGCCGGGCTGACAACGCCTTCTCCCGGGCCTGCAGATCCGCGGCAAGCATGTTCTCCTGGTTCATGCGCAGGATATCATCGGCCGTCTCTTTGATCTTCTGAAAGAGGGGAAGGAGCTTGGTAAAATAGGCATGGTGTTTGATGCCCGGGTTTGCCTCCGGTTCCAAAATCACTTTGAGCGTCGAACGGTACTGGTTGAAGAGCGACCGAACGGATTCCGCCTTTTCTCCCTCTCCCGGCAAGGTAATGTTGTTCAGTTCATCCTGAAGCGCCTTCTCGAAGAGCGGATCGTTCTTTGCGATCAGATCCCTGCCTTCCCGCTCGTGGCCCAAAACCATGAAGAGCGCGCCGCTGTCCATTCGTTCCAGGGTCTCTTTCATCTCCTGGCATGCGATGACACTCCGGTAATTTTCTCGGAGGATCACATCGATGGACCGTCCCGAGTTCGGTGATCCGGCTGATGCTATGCACGCTGATCAGCACAACGACGATCAGGAGCCCAAGAAATCCAAAGAAGAGTTTCTGGCGAAGACCCAAGGCACACCTCATTCATGCATGAACTCCCCGCACAGGGCGGGGCTTGCGAACCACGTTCCGGTCACAAAAATTATATCAAAAGTAAAAATCGGAATACAACAAGGTCGTCCTCATCGGTCAGTCGGCGTTAGGCTTTCCGGATGACGCCGGCCCTGAAATCCCCTTCGCTTCAATTTCCAGCGACAATTCGCTCACATTGGGCATTGCCCCTTCCACGTATTGAAGGAAGAGGCTGTTCCATGGACATTCCAGGAGGCTCTTTTATTAAAATGGGTGATCCCAAATTCTGTCTTGTGTTCTACGGGTTGACCGATACTGGAGGCTGATCTTCTTGCGTAATTCTTCAAAATCCCTTTCAGCCCCGCTAACCAGAGTCCTCGGGCCCAGATGAGAATACGCATGAGCCGCAACTTTGTAGAAAGTGTCTTCTTTGAACCAGTATTCTATTTCTTTAAAAGTGACGCTCCCTATTTGTCTGTTTTCGTTCTTGCGGTAACAAATTTTCGAGGGAATCTTATCAGCGACAGGCAAAGAATAATGATCAAAATATAAATCAGGGACCTCTTTTAAAACCTCCCCAAGACTCGTGTTCCACTTCAGGTCCCTGAACCCTTCGGTGACTGGTTTGGTTAAGAAGAGGTCGCCGGCAACCCAGGCTCTTGGGAATAGGAACATGATTGCGAGAACCTGCACATTAAACACTCTCAAAAAATGAGTTTTCGTACGCCTTCCTCCCTCCGTGTTTGCAGGATGTCGTCAGAACGTTTGTCGACGATTCATCATCCTCCAATGAGTCAGCGTTCATTCGTTACTTAAGCAAAACAAATGCCTGAAATGGAAATGTCGTAACTCATCGATATTATAATGGTTTGTTACTTCAATGCAGGGGTGGTCCCTTGCATATTTCAATAAAAGCAGATGGAAGACATTGAAAAGTGCAAGGAGGATTCAGGGACCAACTTCAAAAGGATGTTTGGAAGCGAGGCAAGGCTAAATACCGTACTTCTTACGACGGCGCCAGAGAGTGGCTTGATCGATACCAAGGATGTCTGCCGCTTCCTGCAAAGATTTTGTGGTGGATAGGATTCTCCGGATATGCTGTTCGTCAATTCTTTCCAGTGTGACCGGGTCGCCGATATTGGAATTGGAATCGTTCGGAAACAAGGCGGCCGGGAGGCAGTCAATGCCGATACGATCAGACGGACAGAGGATGGCGGCTCGTTCAATGACGTTACTCAGTTCCCGGACATTGCCTGGCCAAGAGGACCGTTTCAACGCCTGCAGGGCCTGCTCCGTGAACCCGGCAAAAGATCGATGATTGTTCCGGCCGTGAAACATCAACAGTCTTTCCGCAAGCCCTGGAATATCCTCCTGGCGCTCTCTCAGCGGGGGGATCTCAATCCGGATCACATTGAGCCTGTAAAAGAGGTCTTCCCGGAATCGTCCTTCCTTGACGGCCCTCTCCAGGTCCACGTTTGTGGCGGTGATGATGCGAACATCCGCCTTCCGGGTGGCGTAATCACCAACCCGCTCATATTCCCGGTCCTGGACAAAACGCAACAGTTTCGGTTGAAGCGAAACCGGCAGATCGCCGATTTCATCCAGAAGGAGGGTTCCTCCATCGCAGGCAGCGATGCGGCCCGGGTTGTCACGAACAGCCCCTGTAAAGGCACCTTTGACATGGCCAAAGAGTTCGCTTTCAAGCAGCTCCGAAGAGAAAGACGGGCAGGAAACGATTCCCATCGGCCTGGAGGCTCGGGGGCTCCATGAATGAATGGCGCGGGCCAGAACGGTCTTGCCCGTTCCGCTTTCTCCCCGGATAAGAAGCGTGGCGTCAGTTGGGGCCACCTGACGGGCGAGATTGACGACCCGCTGCATCGCAGGGCTGCTGCTGGAGAAGTCGATCTCCGGGTGATATCGCCCGAGATCCTCCTGGAGTCGGGCAACCTTCTGCTCCAGCGTTCGCATTTCTTCCACCTTGCGGACCGCGAGTTTGATCTGGGCGGGTGTAAAGGGCTTCGGAATGTAGTCCGTTGCTCCCCGGCGCATAGCCTCGACAGCAGTATCGATGGAAGCATAGGCGGTGATCACAATGATTTTGAGCCAGGGCATCGAAACAAGCAGGGCAGGGATCAGATCCAGCCCGTCAGCGGTTCCAAGCCGCAAATCGACGAAAGCGATCTCAAAAGACCTCCGCGAGGCCTCTGCAAGGGCATCCTGAAAGTTGCTTACCCCGGTGACTCTGTGCCCTTCCGTTTCAAGGCAGACGGACAAAGTCTTGCGGATATTCACCTCGTCGTCCACGACAAGGATATTCAGCGGAGCACTTGCTTTTGAGTCTATTGGGTTCATTGGGTTAATAAGTTAATGAGTTAACCAGTTATACTGATGGTTACTGAGTCTACTGATCACTGATTACTGATTACTCTTTGTTTTCTGCTTTCTGCTTACTGCCTTCTGCCTGCTCTTTGTTTCACTGGTCACTGATGACTGATGACTGATTACTCTTTGTTTTCTGCTTTCTGCTTACTGCCTTCTGCCTGCTCTTTGTTTCACTGGTCACTGGTTACTGATAACTGATCACTGATTACTGCTTTTACGTGTTTTCCCTGATATCAGCAGCGTGATCTCTCCCTTGAGTTGCCTTCCCTCTATCTGATGTTGGACCTCACTCACGTTGCCCCGAAGGATTTCTTCATAAACCTTGGTCAGTTCCCGGGTCAGAACGATCTCCCGGTCTCCCAGGATGTCGAGGATTTCTGCAAGGGTTTCTGCGATACGATGGGGAGATTCATAGAAGATAAGGGTTTCCCGTATCTCCTCAAGATCGTGGAACAGGTCTTTTCTCTTCTTCGATTTGTGGGGGAGGAACCCCTTGAAAAGGAAGGCATCGGTCGGAAGGCCTGATGCACTCAGGGCGGCTATGACTGCGGACGGACCAGGAATGGGAATAACCGGGATGTCATTCTGGATAGCCAACTGGATGAGACGAAATCCGGGGTCGGAGATCCCGGGTGTGCCGGCATCCGATACGAGGGCAATGGGACGGCCTTCCCGTAACCTGGAGAGGATGAACTCCCTTTTCTTCAATTCGTTGCCCTCAAAATAACTGGTCATGGCGGTCTGTATGCCGAAGTGCCGGAGGAGGAGACCCGTATGCCTGGTATCTTCCGCAGCAATCAGGTCCACTTCCTTCAAAATCCGAAGGGCCCTCAACGTAATATCTTCCAGATTTCCGATGGGTGTGGCCACAACATACAGGACACTCTTAGCAGGATTGTGAGGTGATGCCATAGTTCTCCCAAAATACCACTTCCCCGCCAATTGATCAAGAGTAAGGGAAGAGCGAGGGAAGGTAAGCTTTCAGTTAATAGGAGATTTGTCCACGTGTTGACAAAAATTGTCAAATCATACGATAATGGAGCTGCCAACTCATTGAATGTAAAGATTTAATAATTGAATATATTGGCATTTCTTTTGCATCCATTCCTGGTCGGGCCTATATATTCAATTCCCCGGGATTTCATTATGTTTCAAAGTATCCGCTTTAAACTATCCTTGTTCATTATTCTTCTTATCATCTTCACGACCATTGTCTTCTCTGTTGCCACCATCAAAATCATGAACCGGACCATTTTGAACGAGATTATCAAGAGAGCCGAATCCCTTGGAAAAGGTACAGCGGCCGTTGCGGCTTACAATCTCATATCCAGGGACACCCTGGGCATTGACCACATCGTTTTCAAGGGAAAGAGTCTAAACTCCGACATTGAATACATGGTTGTGGTCGACACGAAGATGAGAGTCATCGGCCACAGCGATATCAAGAAAAGGGGAGGGACTTTCGAAAGCAACGAGGGGACGGAATTGAGGAAGAGTGAAGATGGAACGCGGGTGACGGAGATTTTGTTTCCGTCCGGTAGAGGTTTTGAGATCTACACCCCTATTCTATTCAAAGGAAAAATGCTGGGGGGTGTCGTTGTGGGTGTGAACCGCTCCGTCCTCCAAGAGGCCCAACTCCTGGCACGGAAAAGGATTCTGGGGTTATTTGCCGCCATCCTGGTCGTCTCCGTCGGGGCCGTCCTGTGCTTATCCGTCTTCATTACCCGGCCTATCAAGGAACTGTCCTCGGGTGTCGAAGAACTCAGGGAAGGGAAGAGGACAAAACCCCTTCGTGTCTATTCGAAAGATGAGTTCGGAAAACTCACAGAGAGTTTCAATCGGATGACCGAAATCATCCTTGAGCAGCAGGGGAGGCTCTTCATGTATACGCAGGAACTGGAGGAGGCCTACCTTTCCACTGTCCGGGTGCTGGCCGCAGCCATCGATGCCCGGGACCCTTACACACTGGGCCATTCGGCAAGGGTTGCGGCCAATTCCCTGATGATCGGGGAAGAGATTGGATTAAATAAAAAAGAACTCGAAGAGCTCGAAATTGCATCTCTTTTTCACGACGTGGGAAAACTGAAAATGCCGGATTCCATATTATATAAAAGCCGATCTTTGGATGCCATGGAGTCCAGTGAAATGAAACATCATCCCGAGGATGGCGCAGACATCTTGAAAAAGGTGAAATTCCTTCAGAAGTATGTTCCTCCTGTCAGGCATCATCATGAATTCTACAATGGCCAGGGGTACCCGGACGGCCTCCACGGGGATAAGATCCCCCTCTATGCAGCCATCATCGCCATTGCGGATACATTCGACGCGATGACCTCAACGAGGCCCTACCGGACAGGTCTTTCAAAAGTGGAAGCCCTCCGGGAACTGGAGAACGAGTCAGGAAGGCAGTTTCATCCTGATCTGGTCAGGGCCTTTCTCAGGGCAATGGAGGACGGAAGACGAAGACCGCAGCAATCTTATCTGCCGGGGGTGGTTTGATGGAATGGAGAGGCATGGGGAAAATGGTCTCTGTTTCTATCGTCGTCTTTCTTTTAATCTCCGCCTGTTCTTTGGGAAAGAAACCCCAGCCAACGCCCCAGCCAACGCCGGTTCCCGAAGTGGTTCCGCAGCGGTTGACATCGGGTGATTTCCAGAAGGCCCTCGATACGTGTCTGACAGCATGCCAGACCCACCCGAAGAGTTCGGAGATCGCCCGCGACTGCTTCCGAACCATCGAGGCGATCAAAGCCGAAGGGGACAGGGCATTCGACAAGGAAGAATTTGCCAGGGCGAGAAGCACCTATGAACTCCTCTTAAAGAACTTCCCCAGGTTCAGCGGCTTTGCCGAGCTGCTTTCATTTGAAAGGAACTATCTGATCGCACGGCTCAAGATGAGTCGGACCTTCGTCGCTGAGAAACAGGTCCAATCCGCCCTGAAAACAGGACAGACTCAAAAGGCCATCGACGTCTACAGGGAACTCCATCAGCACTACCCCCAGGACACCGCAGTGCGTACCGGCTTCGTCAGGGTCCTGGAATCCATCAAGAGCGACGCGGATCTTGCCTTTGAACGGGATGATTTCGGTCCGGCGGGAAGTTCCTACAGGCTTCTTCTGAAACACTTTCCCTCATTCAACCAGGCCGGGCCCCTCCTCACATACGACAGAGAACAACTGAAGGCAAAGACGAAGCGCTGCCAGAGTATTCTCTTCGAAAAAGGACTGGAGTGCTACCGTTCAGGGGATTTGGATCAGGCCGTTCTGATCTGGAAGAAGATTCTATTGTTTGATCCTGACAACCCGGAGGTCAAGAAGGCCGTGGAGGTAGCGACTCTTCAATCGAAGAATCTCCAGAGTTCCAAGTGAGGGTCGGGGTTCGGAGGCGCCGCTCAGTGCCTGCCCCGAGCAAGCCCCGGCATTTATGCCGGGGAACCGAAGGGTTGACAAATCGAGCTTGATTCGTAATGATATCTTCAAATCAGAAGCCTGTCGGGAACGGAATAATGCCGGAAGATTTGAATGTCGAGAAAAAAGCGCTTGATCTGGGAGGGGAGATCCTTCCGGTTGAAGGAAGCGAGACCGATGAGGAGATCCTCTTAGCCCGGGATCTCATGGCCGCCTTTGTGAAGTCCATCAAGGCCTTTCGGTTCTATCCCGCCGATAATCCAACCCTGAAAGGGTTTCGGGAACAACTGCTCAAGAAATTCCAGGTCTTTCTGAATCGATACCATTCCTTCGTTTTTCAGATCGGGGAATACGATTTTTCTTTCAAGGGAAAGGCTCTCTACGAAAACCGGGACATCAAGGTGAGCATTGCCTTTGGGTTGTATAAGGACGGGCTGAGGGAATTCCGCTTCATGAAAGGACTGGAGGAATGGGAGATCGATGGTTTGATGGACATCGTCCGGAGAACCGAGAACATCAACCAGTTGGAAGACGATTGTGTCACCCTCTTGTGGGAGAAGGATTTCATTCACATCAGTTATCAGGCGACCGACGAGTTTCTTGAGGAGACTCCGGTGGCCATCCCGGAAAACATCGACCAGTTCAGAAAAAACCTGGTCTTTAAGCCGATTTCTCACGAGGTGGAAGTGGATGTCTCGGGCCAGGAGATGGATGATGAATTTGACCTGGACCGGGTTCTTTCGATTATCGGAGAGGAACCGCCTCCTTTTCTGTCGAACCGGAGCGTTTACGCCCTGACTCCTGAAGAGATGGAAGGATTACGGAAAGAGGTTGAATTCGAGACGAATCCCGCCTTCGTGTTCAGCATTGTGGATATCCTTTTCGATATTCTCGCACTCGAACGTGAGCAGGAGCCTTTCCAGGACGCGGCCAGTCATCTCAGCAAGGTCCTGGATGCCCTGTTGACGCTCGGCGAGTTTCAGAAGGCGGCCGACCTCCTGAAACGGCTCTATATCGTTCTCAAAACATACGAATTGAAGGACTGGCAGAGGGAGACTGTCCGGAAACTGATTGTCGAATCCGGAGACGAGACGCGCATCGAGAGAATCGGACGAATCCTGGAGAGGGAAGAGAAACTCCGGCTGGAAGATGTGACGGACTACCTGTTGCTGCTTCAAAAGAACTCGATCTCTCCCCTGATCAAGGTGCTGGGCGACCTCAAGAATTCGAAGGCCAGAAGAACCCTCTGCGACGCGCTCGCCGAAATCGGGAAGAATGCTGTCGATCTGTTTACCCCGTTCATCGAGGACCGTCGTTGGTATCTTGTCCGGAATATCGTCTATATTCTGGGCCGGGTCGGAAAAGAGCAGGCCCTTCCTTATCTGCAGAAGGCCTGCAACCACGAAGAAGTGAGGGTGAAGAGGGAGGCGATTCAGGCCCTGGGAATGATCGGGGGGCCACAGGTGGTCGGATTGCTGGTGAAAGCCTTGACCGACGAGGATGTCCGGATTCGGGCGACGGCCGCGATCAACCTTGGAAAGGCAGGGAAGAAGGCAGGACTGGTTCCTCTGCTGGAGGTAGTTCAATCCAAGGACTTTCAGAAGAAGGAACCGGTGGAGATCAAAGCCTTCTTTGACGCCATCGGAATGGTTGGGTCGAGCGAATCGATTCCCGTCCTCCAGCAACTGGTGGAGCGTAAAGGCTGGTTCGGCCGCGGAAAGATGGATGACGTTCGTCTGGGGGCGATACAGGCGCTGGCGATGATCGGTACGCCGGAAGCCATCGCGATCCTGGAGGCGGGGAAGAATTCGAAGGACGAACCCCTGCAGGATGCCTGCACGAGGGCTTTGCGGAGCAAGCCCGCCAAGGAGTCGACGGTTTGATATCCGAAGCTGAAATCACTCAAGACCAGGAAGATCTTCCGACCTTCCATGGAACGGATTTGGTTACGAAGTTTTATCGTTTCCTGAAAGGGGCGGGGCTCTATGACCGGAACAATGCCATTGTCGGTCGTCTGACGGCGGAGTGCCTCATCTCGGTCAATTCCGTCATCAAATCGGACGGCCATCTGTTCCTGAAGATCGTTCGTGACAACGTTTACCTCAACCAGACTAAGATCCCGATCAAGACGGACAAGTATTCCATCTTTAAAGGCTTCCTCCACGAAATGCGGCAACGGTGTATCGGCGAGATGGAATTTTCGGAGGAGATGGATGAGGAGAAACTGAGGGAATTTGTCTTTCTGCTCTCAAAATTGGAAGAGCATAATGACAGCAATTATCTTTACGTTGAGAAACAGCTGGAATACCGGGGGATCCATGCGATCAGTGTGGGGAAGCTGGAGTTTTTCAAAGATGAGGAGATTTACGTAGACTCCGACGACCGGAAACGTCAGTCGAAGGAAGTCTACTTCAAATCGATCAGCCTGGTCAAGGAGGTCGTGGAGAGCGTCAAAAGCCAGAAGATGCTCAATGTCCGGAAGGCCAAGCGACTGATGCAGAACGCGGTCAATGCCATCGTGGAAGACGAGTCGGCGCTTCTGGGTCTGGCCAACATCAAGAATTACGACGAATACACGTTTAACCACTGTGTCAACGTCGCCATCTATGCGATCGCTCTGGGACAGAGAATCGGGATTCCCAAAAAGCACCTCTCCTATTTGGGCATGGCGGCCATGTTCCACGATATCGGAAAGGTGAGGATTCCAAAAGAGATCCTCAACAAAACGGGGAAGTTGACCCCTGAAGAGTGGACCATCATGCGGCTCCATCCTTTGGCCGGGGCGGAAATCGTGATGCGCATCAAGGAATGGGGAGAACTCTCGACGAGAATGATCAATGCCACGTTCGAGCATCACCTGAAATACGATTTGACCGGATATCCCCGACTGGCCAGAAAAAGAAGGATCAGCCTCTTCAGCAGGATCATTACCCTGTCGGATTTCTACGATGCCTTGGTCCGGCCAAGGGTCTACAACCGCTTTCCTTTTGTTTCAGAAAAGATCCTGGGGATCATGCTGGAGCGGAGCGGCAAGGATTTCGATCCCGCCCTGGTCAAAGTGTTCATCAATATGATCGGGGTCTTTCCCCTCGGGACCCTGGTGCTGCTGGGTACCAACGAGATGGGAGTCGTTGTGCAAACCCAGGAAGACGTCGATCTCATCGATCGGCCCAAGGTGAACCTCATTTCCTACAGCGAGGGAGAGTACCGGAAGGGGGAAGTGGTGGACCTGAGGGAGATGGATGAAAAAACCGGAAGTTACAAAAGGACGATTGTCCGAACCCTCGATCCCAACGAATACAACATCAACGTCGCCGAATTCA
>CAVSVC010000020.1:0-29735 GCA_963731045.1 uncultured delta proteobacterium
TCCCTCCGTGGGCGGAAACCTCCGCAGGCATTTCGCCCAGAAGGAGCAGGATGACGGAGATGTCGTGGGGAGCGAAACTCCACAGGATATTCTCTTCGGTGCGAAACTTTCCAAGATTCAGGCGGGTGGAATGGATGTAGTTGATCTTTCCCAGTTCCCCGGAAGAGACCATTTCCTTCAGTTTCATGATTCCGGGGTGGTATTCCAGCAGGTGACCGACCATCAATATCCTTTTCTTCTCTTCGGCCAGGTTCACCAATTCCCTTCCCTCCCTGACCTTCAGGGCCAGGGGTTTTTCCACAAAAACATCCTTCCCGGCTAAAAGGGCTTCCTTGGCGACCTCGTAATGAAACGCCGCAGGGGTTGCCACGACGACGCCGTCAATGGAATCCTCCTCAAACACCTCCTGCATGCGACTGGCGATTCTCGCCTGCGGGTAGCGGGCCCCCATCTCCTGCAGCCTCTTTTCGTCAAGATCATAGAGCATCCCCAGGGCATTCAATTCGGAGAAATTCCGGACGAGGTTCTTCCCCCAGTATCCGCAACCCATGACCGCCACGTTGACCATAGAACCCCCCTCTGAAAATCAAATTCGAAGCACGAAACACGAAATTCGAAACAAGATCCAATACTCCAAATCCGAAATAACAAGACATTATTTCACTTTTTCAGTCATTCGGATTTGTTTCGGATTGGTCCTTTACGGACGCTTCGCCCGATATTCGGATTTCGGATTTTATTCTTGGGTTTCAGTCCCCCCTCCTCCGGACAGAACCTCAGATGCCAACCGATTAAGCGGGTATAGATAGAAAGCCTTCTTTTCCACTTCCCGATCCTGAAGCCTGTCAACAGGCAGCCGAGGAGCATCAGCAAAAACTCCCCCCCCAGTTTGACGGCCAGACCCAGAGCAAGAAGGCCGGTCTGAAAAAGACCGCGGTGCTTCCTGAAGAACTGATAGCGGGACCGATAGTATTCGATCTTGGCCTTTTCGATATCCGCTTCTGCGCTTTTCCCCTGGAAATGGGTTATTTCAGCGGCCGGAACATGATAGACTTTCCATCCGGCCCTTCTCATCCGGTAGCACCAATCCGTTTCTTCCAGAAAGAGAAAATAGTTCTCATCCAGAAATCCCACCTCTTCCACTGCCTTCTTCCTGGCGATCATACAGGCGCCGATCACGGACTCCACTTCAACCGGTTCGCTTCGCACGCTTTCTTTCCCCGGAAACCTCTCCGGAAAGAGCCATCGCAAAAGGCTCTTGTTCAGCAGTTCCGTCGCCAGAGTCGGATAGTTGGCGATGGCGTTCTGCCGGGACCCGTCCGCGTTCAGGAGTTGTACTCCCGCAATTCCCGCTTCCGGATGAGTTTCCATAAAGGAAAGCAAAGTCTCGATGCTCCCTTCCCTGACCTGGGTGTCCGGATTGAGCAGGAGACCGTACCTTCCGGTCCCTTCCTTCAATCCCTGGTTGGTAGCCCTGGCAAACCCCAGGTTCTCCCTGTTTTCAATCACCCTTACACCGGGAAACACCCTCTTCACCTCATCTGCGCTGCCGTCAAGAGATCCGTTATCAACGACAAGGACCTCCCAGAAATCCCTCTTCCCCGTTTCAAAGATCGATCTCAGGCAACGGACCAGGTACTCTTTCGTGTTCCAATTGACGATGATAATGGACAGATCGACCATGGCCCCTCAAATCAGGCATTCCTCATCGGAACCGGAAGTCACACCATGCTGCCTGATGAACTGTTCAATCGACCCGCTGCAGATCAGCTTGACGTTTTCCCTGACTTTATCATCCGGCCAATCCCACCATTTGATTTCAAGGAGTTTTTCGATCGTCTCGTCATCAAAACGGTATCGAACGACCCGGGCCGGGTTTCCCGCGACGACAGCGTAGGGCGGAACGGGATTTGACGACGAGCGAACAGGCGCCGATGGCTGCCCCGTCCCCGATCTCGACGCCTGAGAGGATGGTCGTTCCGAATCCGATCCAGACATCGTTTCCGATCACAACATCTCCTTTGCTCGCCGGATGGCCGCTGATCCCCCGGGCCTCTTCCCAGAAGAATGGAAAAGGATACGTACTTACCCAGTCGGTCCTGTGTTCGCTCCCGAGAAAAATGGTGACGTTATTTCCGATGGAACAGTACTTTCCAACCCTGAGCGTGGTCCCCTCATTCCAGGAGACCACCTTCGGTTTTCCGTAGGTGTGCTCCCCGATCAGGAACCGGTCTCCCAGAAGTTCCTTTGTGAACCGGACCCGGGTGGAAGAAGGGACGAGTCTTTCCTTCACCCGTTTCCGGAGGCTTTGGATGCGGCTTTTGAGTTTCATCCGGTCTTCCACTCTTTCTTTAAGTAGGGATGTCCGAATTACGAGATTGCTTCGCTCCGCTCGCAATGACGAATTCTAACCCAAGAGCGCGTCTTCGTCGTTGCGAGGAGTATTTTGCCGACGAAGCAACCTCGTTTTGAAACACCGATAATTCCAACGGGACAGCGCCTAAGTTGGACAAGAGTTCTTCTCAAACAACCCGTTCTGCCAGGATGATCAGGGTATTCCCTCCCATGATGATCTCTTCCGAAAGGGTTTCATCGAGACGGTAATATTCTCTTCTCTTCTTCGACGAAAAACGGCCCAGCAGGCGTATCCCCCACACGACGGGTCGCAGCCATTGCATGCCCGGTTTTTTCCTGTCCTTTTCCAGCCGGAGGATCCGAAATCCGTAATGCTCCAGGGTGAATTTCAGGAGAGGATAGCCCAAAGGATTGAGATGGGCCATGGAGAGGTCCCCGCTCCATATGTCTCGAACCGTCTCATGGGACGGCACCTTCGAAAACGTGCCGGTCAATAAAAAGCGAAGCCTCCGTTCAATCGTCAGGATATTGGGCACGGAGAGGATCAGCTTTCCCCTCGTCGTCAGAACCCGCACAAACTCCCGGATTGCATTGGAAGGGTTCTCCGTATGTTCGATCCCGTCGAGGCAGACCACATAATCAAAGGAAGCATCGTCATAGGGCAGCCTCCCGTTAAGATCGCCGATATCGATCCTCAGATCCGGGATGGAAAAATGGGCGGGATTGATATCGCAGCAGGAGGCATCGAACCCCATTTTTCTCAGCCGGTCGGCCAGAACCCCCGTCCCCGTCGGAATGTCCAGCACCTTTCCTTTCGGGGCGTCCTTCAGCATTCCGATGACTTGATCGTGGGTTTCGTCCCTCGCCAGAGGGATGGCCCCAAAGGCCCACTTTCTTTCTGACCGTCTCTTCAGATGCCCCCCCGCGGATCCCGGGTCCGTCTTCCTCTCTCATGCCATTCACCTTTTTGAGCCGAAACGGCCCATTCGCCTCTTCAGCTTCTCCATCATTCCGTCGTCACGTCTGACAATTCTCAACGGTGGAAGCTTTCCCTGCTCCGCCGGAGAATCTGTCTTCTCGGCCGTGACCCAGATCCCCTTCGGTCTTTTTCGATCTCCCTCGAGGGTGCAGTCCAGGATTCTGAACCGGTTGAGCAGGAGTTCCATACTATCCGGGGTGAATCTCCAGTAGTCTTTGGGTGTCCGGTGAATCTTGAAGGTCATGACGGTGGTCAGAATCAGCAACCCGCCGGGCTTCAGGACTCGCCAGACCTCGTCCAGGGCCTTCTGCGGGAAAGCGATATCCTCGAGGGATTCGAGATTCAATACCAGTCCGATACTTTCGCCGACAATGGATTTCATATCACAGATATCACAGAGGACATCAATACAGGACGGATCATAGTCCTGGAAATCCTGCTTGATATAGCGTTTCCCGGGAAAGAGGGGCTGGTAGTAATTGGGTTCCCACCCGGCACAGGTATCCAGAACAGGGTCTTCGTAAGGAAACTTCTCAATCGCCCACTTTACATAGTTGACTATCGCTTCCCGCAATGAAACCTCCTAAAATCCCTCCCGATCTCCCTTTCCAAAACGGAGGAGCACGCTCCTCGCGTAATCAAAGCTCTGAAAACGAAAACCAGGCGAAAAATCCGGGTCGAATGCGGGCGGGCCGTAGGGAAATCTTTAGAGCGAAACACTTATCGAGCGAACTGCTGCGTAAATTCCCGAAAATAGCGAAACCTCACGAACAGGATAGTTCTCCTGATTGGGAGATCGGATTTCGAACAGTTTGGATTTCGGCGTTTGATTCGGACCGGAAAAAGAATTCGGACCATTTCTTCTCACCTTTCACCCAGTTCGGGGAGGGTCCATCACCCGATCCAGAATGGAGAGCAGACGGGGCGCACAGGCTTGAAGGGTATACTTCTCGAGGACCCTCCTTCTTCCCTCCTGCCCCATCTCTTTCCGCAACAGGGCATTCTCAATCAAAATCGAAAGTCTTTCTTGCCACTCCTCGGGGGTACTTGCCCAATACCCGTTCGTCCCGTCCTCAACCAGATCCCGATTCACGCCAAAAGGTGAACACACGACGGGCACCCCTACGCCCTGGTATTGGATGATCTTTAGCCCGCACTTTCCCCATGACCAGGGGTCGTCGACCAGGGGCATCAATCCGATGTCAAAGTCCTGAAGGTCACGGACCTCCTCCTCTGACTTCCATTGCTTCTTGACGACCCGGATCCGCTCGCAATCAAAGAAGACATCGCATACGATCTTCAGTTCCGCAAGAGGATACCGTTTTCCAATCTCGTCAAAGATGGGCCGCATCTTCTCCAGGTAATGAATCGAACCGTGGTCGCCGATCCATCCGAGGGTCACCCGGTCCTTGGGACGGGAATAATCCTTGATCCCGTATCTTTCCTGATCAATGGCCGTCGGAATGACTTCCACGTTCGGATTGAGAGGAAGGACCTCGCTTTTCAGGAACTCATTTCCGGCAATGACGTAGCTACAGGCTCTGATCATTCCCGAAAATCGTCTCTTCCGGGTGGGGGAATGGGGGTCCGCAGCCTTTGAATTACGATACATGACGGAATCATCGAAATCATAGACGATCCTTTTTGCCCTGCGTCTCAGGAGTGAAAGCTGAGGTTGGTGGAACCGTTTGCGTTGAAGGAAGAGGATATCATAGCGCGGAAGGGAGTGGAAAAATGTCAGGGTTTCTTTCAGGGTTTTTGGATAAAGGCTCACGGTGGCCTGGACGCCCCGGGACTCCAGAAAAGGAAGATACTGAAGCACCCGGTACCGGCTTGCCGCCACTTCATAGCCCTGGATGAGGAAAAGGACTTTCACGCTGCCGGCCCCCCGTCCCTCAAGTACCGAAGAATCTTGAGGAGCTTTTCGGATGTCACGGAAAGCGAGTACCCCTCTTCAACGGTCTCAATCCCCCGAAGCCCCATCCTCCGCCTTAATTCCGCACTTTGGATCAGGTCCGTGATCCGATCCACCCACTCCTCACCGCGGACTGCCCAAAACCCATTTTCACCATGTCTGACGATGTCTCGGTTGATCCCGACAGGGGTGCAGACCACCGGAACCCCCACACTGAGGTATTGGAGGATCTTCAAACCGCACTTTCCCTTCGACCAGGGATCGTCACTCAGGGGCATCAATCCCACGTCGAAGGAGATGAGATCCTCGTTCTCGTCTTCCAGCCTCCAGGGTTTCTTGATCACGGGCAGGTGGCGGGATTCAAAAAAGTCATTGCTCACGATTTTCAATCGAACGTGAGAGAACCTCCGGCTAAGGGACTCGAAGACAGGTTCCAGTTTTTCAAGGTATCTCAGGTTCCCTTTTGTTCCAATCCATCCCAGGAGGAATTCCGGACGATCGGACACCTCTTTCTTTTTGGGGTAGAGACGCGTATCGATCGGCGTTGGAACGAGGAAGACCTCCTTTCCGGGATCGGCCCTCAGCACCTGCTCCTTCAGAAACTCGTTTCCCGCAGTGATCACGTCGCTCCCTCTCACCATCCTTTTGAACTTCAACCATCGGGAGAAGGAATGGGGTCTTGTCGAACGGGACGAACGATACATGACGGCGTCATCGAGGTCGAAGAGGACCTTTTTAGACTGTCTTCGAATCCAGTAAAACTCGAGAGGCGAAACGAGTCTCCTCTGGATGCAGACGATTTCGTAGGCGGGAAGCTGCCGGTAGATGGAAAAGCGTTCCCGCAGCGTCCCCCGGATCGGTTGCCACACCGGTTCGACCTGATGGGTCCTCAGGAAAGGAAAATACTGCTCCACCCGGAAACGATGCCCCTGATCCGTCATGTGGGTGAGAAAAATGACTTTCATTCAGTCCGTCCTCTTTTCAGCCACAACGAGGACGGACTTGGCAAAGTCAATACCCAGGGCTCGATGGAGTGCAGCCATCACGTAGACCCGAAAAAGATATTGGAGAGACGGAGCGCCGTAAATCCGGTACATGGCCTGAACGGCGAATCCCCGGGACAACAGAAGACCTCCCAGTTCATCGTAACAGTAAGCCACCTTATGCGTTGCATCTCTCCAGAACCGTCCGGGATTGAAGACGTTGGGAGTGGTTAGAATCAAACGGCCTCCCTCCCTCAGCAGCGCGTGGATCCTTTTCAGGAGGGCCTGCCCTTCTTCCAGGTCGAGGTGTTCAATCACCTCGAACAGATAGACGACGTCAAAGGACTCGTCAATCTCCTCCAGACTGTAGAAGTCATGGGGCTGTTCCCGGTCGATATCCATCGTCTTGTAGATGACGTCCGGATAGGTCCGTTTCAGCCGGGCCTCCAGGTGACGATTGGACGCGCCGATATCCAGGATCTTCTCTCCGTTCTTCAGGCACTTCAGCATCAGGGGAAATCGCTTCCGGAGGATCTTCAGGTCCCAGATGTCCGGGTAGCGCTTGTGAATTTCGACGCGGTACTTGAATAACCTGCTCCAGGACGCTCCTTCACTCATTCAACGTCACCCATTTTTTCAGATCAAAATCATATCGTTTAACGACTTTCGCCGGTGCCCCCACTGCGATGGAATAAGGCGGGATGTCGCGGTTGACGACGGAGTTGGCCCCGATGATGGCGTGGCGGCCGATCGTCACGTTGGGCAGGATAAAGACGTTCGCCCCCACCCAGCAATCCCTTTCCAACCGGACCCTTCCGCCTTCTGTTACGCCCTGCAGCTTGACAGGAACCTCCACGTCTTCGTATCGATGGGAATGGTCAACGATGATGACCCTTGGCCCCAGCAGGACATTCTCTTCCAGCACCACACTGTTCCTGGCTCCGATGATATTGTAGTTTCCAATATGGGCGTGATCTCCGATTTCGATGAGGTATCGCTTCGAATCGGGAGAGTCAGGATGGACATAAATATCCGTATTCTTCCCGATTCGAACATGATTCCCGACCGAGATAAACCGGGGTCTGACAATGCGCCCCCCCGGAAAGATATAAACATCCCGGCCGTACTTCCCAAAGATCAATTTATTCTTTACGTTCCGAATATGTCGCCAGATTCCTTTTTTCACAACTCAATCACCTTTCCGATTTCCTGCCGTCCGGGCGACATCCGAAAAGATCTCCTTCATCTTCACCCAATTCTTCTCGGCCGTGTGAGATTCAGCCAGTCGCCGTGAAGCCTCACCGAATTGTTGCCTCGCTACGGGGTCATGAAAAAACGAGATCCTCTCCAGAAGGATTTGGCAGTCCCTTGGATCGGAAAGGACAAACCCCTCCCGGCCGGAGGTGACGATTCCGCTGGCCCCATTCCACGACGTGCTGATGACGGGAAGTCCGGAGGCCAGGGCTTCAAGCACCGTCAGAGAACACGCGTCATAAAAAGTGGGATGGACCAGGAGGTCGGCGGCCCCATAGTATTTCTCCGGTTCCCTTGTCGAACCGGCAAAGATCACCTCTTCCGAAATTCCGAGCTTTCCGGCCATCCGGAGATAAGGCTCTTTTCGATCCCGTCCCAGGACCAGGAGTCTCACGGCAGGAGAATTCCTCTGTTTCATGCCTGCCAGGGCCTGAAGTAGGTAACCCAGCCCCTTCATCCGGAAGTTGTTCGAGACAAAAAGAATCAGAAGTTCATCCCCGATTCCGTGGCGTTCCCGGACCTCGGTTCGAAAGTGCCGGTTACGGGGATGAAACCGTTCAATATCCACCCCGTTATAAATCACAGTGATCTGTTCCGCAGGGATGCGGTACCACTGCATCATATCCTGCTTGACCATGTCCGAGATCGCAATGAAGCGTGGAAGAACCTTCATCTTATAGGGGGCGTTCTCGATCCAGCCACTCACCCACTGTTTGAGGCTCAGGACTCGGCCCAGAAACTTCACCACCCAAGGGGCCGGACGTCCATATGCCCGGAGGCTTCTCCAGAACCATGCCCAGTGAACCCCTCCGTGAGGTTGAAGGACCTCCGCCTTCAGCGTATTGCCAACCCCGAACGTAATCTCATAGCCTCCGGCGTCGATCTCCCGGGTCGCGCGGAGGGCAAATGAGAGGAGCCTGAGGCTCTTGGGAAAAGGGATGGTCTTGACCCGATGAAAAGAGATTCCCGGATCTTCTTCCTCCCAATCCTCGGTATAGACGTGAACGTCATAACCCTCCTGTGCCATCCGAGTGCACAGGTCCACCACATACCTCTCCGCTCCCCCCTTCTGCCGGGAGAATACCGGAATGCCTGTAGCGAAACGTATCCTCTTTCGCACGCACTTTTGAGCGTCATCTTCTAAAGGTGTCAGCGTCCCGGACCTCATCCTATGAACAGTTCCAGCTCCGCGGCAGTCGACTCTTTTTCAAGTATTCTCCAATTCCTGAACGGACTTCCTCTATCTCCTGTTCCGATATCTCCGGGAAGAAAGGAAGGGAGAGCACCTCCCCGGCGCACCTCTCCGTTATCGGAAAATCCCCCCTCCTTAAGTTCAGTTCCCGGTAAGCCTTCTGGAGATGGATCGGAATCGGGTAGTGAATCAACGTGTCGATGCCTCTTCTCTTTCAGAAAAGACTGCAGGGAGTTCCTCCCTCTCACCCGAACGACATACAGGTGGTAGACGTGCCGTGCCGTTTCCTTTTCTATCGGACAGACGATCCCGGTCTCTTCGAGCATTTTCGTATAGGCCCTTGCTTTTTGCCGCCTCGTCTCATTCCACCGATCCAGGTGTTTCAGCTTGACACGGAGGATGGCTGCCTGAACCTCGTCCAGTCTGCTGTTGTTTCCTTTGAGGAGGTGACGGTATTTGGTCTCCTGGCCGTAATTTCTGAGGAGCCGCACTTTTTCGACCCATCTACGCTCGTTCGAAACGACCATCCCCCCGTCCCCATAGGCTCCGAGATTCTTCGTCGGATAGAAGCTGAAACAGGCCAGGTCACCCAGAGAACCCGTCTTCTTCCCGTTGTGCATGGCGCCGTGGGCCTGGCAGGCATCCTCGATGACCAGGAGATCATAACGGGAAGCGACAGCGCGGATCCCCTCCATGTCGGCCGGGTGCCCGTAAAGATGGACGGGGAGGACCGCCTTGATCCTCTCCTTTGCTCTGCCCGGCCTCTTTCGTTTCAGAAGATCTTCCAACGCGTTCGGGTCCATGGTGTATGTTTCGGGCTCGACGTCTACAAAAAGGGGAGTGGCTCCCGCGAAAGAGATGGCCAGGGCGCTTGCGATAAAAGAATGGGCCACGGTGACAACCTGATCCCCCTCGCCGATCCCGGCCGCCTTAAGGGCCAGGGTGAGCGCGTCCGTTCCGGACCCAACCCCAACGCCGTACTTCACGCCACAGTATTGAGCGAACTCCTCTTCAAATGCGGAAACCTCGTCTCCCAGGATGAAGTGACCTCTCTCATAAACCCGCTTCGTCGCCAAAAGGATTTCATTCTTTATCTTTTCATACTGCCTTTTCAGGTCAATGAACGGAACCACCCGTTACTCCTCTACTCCCAGTATTCCTTCTTAACCTTCCTGTAAAATTCGATCGTCCTCTTCAGCCCCTCGTCAAGACCCGTTTCCGGCGACCAGCCGACGGTTCTTCTCACTTTCGAAATATCCGTATAATAATCCCCCGGCTCAACTTCTCTGCGTTCCTGAGTAAACTCCGTGAAGGCAACCTTCCCCGTCCCCGCAAGATCAACGATCCTCTTTGCGAGGTCTATAAAATTGATGGGGATGCCGGACCCCACATTGAAGACCTCCCCATAGGCCCGATCGCAACACGCGACCTTCAGGAAACAGCTGACCAGGTCGTCGACGTAAAGGAAATCTCTCAAAATCAGGCCGTCGCCAAAGACCGGGATCTCCTCGTCGTCAATCGCCTTCCGGATAAACCAGTTCAGGACCCCGTACTCATCGTGGGCCATCTGATGGCGGGGTCCGTACGTATTGGTGATCCTGAGACAGGTCCCCGGGATTTTGTGGACATCGTCATAGACGAGGATCATCTTCTCGGCGCTCAGGTTCGTCACGGCGTAGATCCCCTTGGGATTGGTGGGGTGATCCTCCGCCACCGGTAACGTCACGCTCGAGCCGTATTCCCCCCGCGTCCCTGCAAAAATGATCCTGACATTCCGGTTATGCTTGCGGCACGATTCAAGAAGAACCAGGGTGCCCCGACAGTTGATGTCGAGATCCTGAATGGGGTTCCGGATACTGTCCACATGGTTGACCTGGCCTGCGAGGTGAAAGATGTAGTCCTGCCCTTTCACCAGATAATCCATCGAATGCTCATCCCTCACGTCGCTGAAGTTGACATGGATCCGTTCGGCAACCGGCTTGACATTGAACAGATTCCCTCCGAGACGGGGCATCATATTGTCCACAACCGTCACGTTTGCCTCCAGCTCCACCAACCGGGCCGTCAGGTTGGAGCCGATGAATCCCAGCCCCCCTGTCACCAACACCTTCTTTCCCTTAAAGGCCTCCTCATAGGGAGTCATTTCGATGCTCCTTCTCCCCCTCACCCCCACCCTCTCCCGCCAGGGGAGAGGGGGTAGAAAGGTGTTTTTCCAGTCTCAGTTCCCATAACTTGGCATGTTTGATAAAGACGTAAAACATCGTTGAAACAACGATCACCAGCCCCGGCAATCCATCCCGGAACCCCGATTTGAAAAGGTACTCCTTGATGAAACGGAACGGAGGATGGAAGAGAAGCTTGAAGAGACTGAACCTCTCTCCCCTCTCCATCATATCCTGTGCCGCAATCCTCGAATATCGGTCGATCGTCTGGATCTGGTCCGAAATATCCCGATAGGTATAGTGGAGATACTCTCCTCTGAGGGTCCCGATCTTTCCGTCCACGGCGATCTTGGCGTGAAGCCCCCCTTCCCACCTTCCTTTCGTTCTTCGATAGAGACGAATCTCACCGTCCGGGTACCAGCCGCCGTAGCGGATCCACCTGCCCAGGTAATAGGTCTTCCGGTACGCAAAGAAACCGTCGATCTCCCCGGTCCCGCTCTTCAGCGTTCTTTCGATCTCGCCGGCCAGTTCGGCAGGGACCTCCTCGTCGGCATCGACAAACATGATCCAGGGGTTCGTGGTAAGATCGGCCGCGTACTGATACTGATCCCGATGACCTGTCCACTTCCTCCGGTAGGTCTTGTCCGTATACTTCCGGCAGATCTCAACGGTGTCGTCCGTACTGTAGGAATCGACAACGATCAATTCGGCAGCCCAGTTAAGGCTTCTCAAACACCGCTCAATCGTCCTGCTGTTGTTGAACGTCAGGACATAGACAGAGACAGGAATCTTTTCGCTCTTCTCAACCATGCTCACCCTTGAGTTCGCAACATCTCTCCGACCGTCTTCTCCACATCCTCGACGGTGATCAGGTCCATACACCGGTGATCCGTGGGGCAGATCCTTTTCATACAGGGGCTGCAGGAAACCCCTCTGCTGATCACCCGGTGCCGGTCCCCCCACGGGCCCGTCACTTTTGGCGGCGTCGATCCGAAGAGGGCCGCCACAGGAGTGTCCACCGCAGCCGCCATATGCATCGTTCCGGTATCATTCGTAATCAGGAGGTCACACCGTTCCAGAAGTGCAGCCAGTTGAAGCAGTCCCGTCTTTCCGGTGAAGTCGATCCCTCTTCCCTCCAGCCGCCGGCAAACCTCCTGGGCAAGCGGCCGTTCCTCCTCTTTTCCAAAGAGAAGGAAAGAGGCTTTCCGTTTTTGGGAAAGCCTCCTTCCCAATTCTCCAAACCGGTCCGGGTACCAGCATTTGGCCAGACCATAGGTGGCTCCCGGGTTGATGCCGATGAGGGGCCGGTGTTCGAGAACCCCGCAGTCCCGCAACGTCTCTTCTGCCCAGCGGCGGTCCTCTTCCCTCAGATGAATCCGGGGAGAGGAAATCTTCTCCGTTCTCCCCAGGGACTCGGTCAGATGATGGTAATAGTAAACCCGATGGCTAAGAAGCACGTCTCCTGTCCGGGGGATTCCGTGGGTCAGGAGGCAGGACTGCGCCCCCGACGCATACCCCAGACGAACCGGGGTTCTTGAGAGGTAGACCTGAAAAGCGGAGCGAAAAGACCGGGGAAGAACAACGGCAAGATCGAAATGCATTTCCTTGAGGGACCGGCCGAGAGTCAGGTCTTCCCTGAAGGACCCCAGTCCTTTCTTCCGCTGGAACGGAATGATCTCATCCACGTAAGGAAATGTCTTCCACAGATCAACCAGATATTCGGCAACCAGCATGGTCAACCGGGATTGCGGATGGAGCCTCTTCAGGGTTTGGACCGCCGGATAAGTCAGGATCGTATCGCCTACCCAGTTCACTCCTCTGACAAGGATTCGATTAATCTGCTTGTAATTGAAATTGACGCCGTTCATCCCTTCTCCAGCATCTCTTTTGCCGCATCAAACACATCCTCGACGGTCACGGCCTGCAGACAGGTGAATTCCCTGCAGGAGCGCTTCCGGCAGGGATTGCAGCCGACGTCTCGAAATACCTTCCTGTGGGGACCCAGCGGTCCGTACAGAACCGGGTCTGTCGGGCCATAGATGACGACAACGGGAATTCCCATGAAAGAGGCGGCATACATGGGACCCGTATCTCCCCCCACGTAAAGGTCGCACTTCCCGAATACCGCTGCCAATTGGGCCAACGATTCCGTTTCCGGGCAGAGCACGGAAGGCTCCGTCATCTCTTTCCGGATGGACTCCACCCAGGTTCGCTCTCCCGGGCCCCAGGTAAACAGGATGGTGGCCTGAAGCTCACGCCTCAACCGGTCGGCCAGCCGCGGCATACCGGTCAGGCATCCAGCGTTTATTCGACCATTTCGAACTTGTCCCCGGATGAAAAGCAATGAGCGGCCCGCCGGCTGCGTTTGTCCGATCGACGAAAGAAGGCCTCCACCTTTTCCTGGTCCTCGGAAGGGATGCGGAGTCCTTTTCGAAAAGCCTCCACCATGAGATTGCCGGGCCCTCTCCCCTTCAATCCCCAGTCCCTTCAGAAGACAGAGGTTTCGTTCGAATCGATTCATTCTCTCCGTCGAAAGAGCCACCTTCACATTCGAAAAGAAGAACATTTCCTTCTTTGCTCGATTTCCGGTCAAACCCGATCCGACGGGGAGCCCCGGAAAAGTAACTGACCAGGCCGCTCTTGAGGATGCCGTGGAAATCAAGGGTCACGTCGAATTCCTTCTTCTTCAGTTCTGAAACGAAGGCCTTCACCTCCCCCGCCAGTCTCCAGAGCCCTTTCCCGGACTTGAGTCCCTGGGTCCAGCGCCTCCGCGGAAACAGGATCACCTCATCGATCTCACGTTGACCTTCCAGCAGGGCCACTGGAAGGCTCTTCGACAACCCATGTCACCCGCGAGCCCGGGTAATATTCTTTCAAAACCCGGATGGCGGGAAGTGTCCGGATCACATCCCCCACCGCGCTCAGCCTTAAAACAAGGACATTCGGGTGATTCATGGTTGAAACATTACCTTAACACCGCCCGATTTTCAATAGGACTTTTCGTGCCTTACGGGTATTTCTCTCATACCGAATAGATGCGAACAGGGATGTATGCTCGGAATGCGCCTTAGGGACCCGCGAGGCGGGTTCGGAATTCTTCGGGCAGGATCTTTGGCTTTCCGTTGGAACCTACGGAGAGATGGTCCGTCTCTCCCTCTGCGATCATCTCATTTCCATCCCGGCGAAAGATCTGATAGTCGAACGTGATCATTCGTTTATTCAACTTCTTCAGACGAGTCCGGATGGTCACCGTTTCATCGTACCGCGCAGAATTCCGGTACCGGCAGTGGACGTTGGTGACAACCAGTTTGTACCCCGACGCCTCCAGGTCTGCGTAGCTGAACCCCCGCTTCCGACAGAACTCGGAGCGTCCCACCTCAAACCAGACCAGATAGTTGGCATAGTAGGCCACCCCCATCTGATCTGTTTCCGCATATCTCACACGAACATCACACTCCACCGCGTCTTTCATTCTTCGCTCCGCATCGGTCTCCTTCGTTCCATTCGTCCATCAAAGGGCTCTCAAATACTCCGGCTTCAGCAAATCCGGATCTCCCCTGCGCAGTACCTCCCGAATTCTCCTGAGGGCCTCTTCTTTCTCCTCCGGCATCCGAATCCGCACAGGCAGGTAGTTGGAGGCGTGGTTGGAAGCGAAAAAACCCCGTGTCAAATGGCACTGGGTAATCATCGTCTCCAGCTCCCGAATGAGGCCAAACGGGTTGGGAAGGATCAACTTCCCTTCCTGAACCTCCTTTTCGATGGGTGTCCCGGGGACGACCATCAGAGACAGGGCGCCGACAAAATCGGGATCCATTTCGGTCAGCATCTTCCCCGTATCCTCAGCGTGAGCCTGACTCTTTTCGACGCCCCCGATTCCCAGAATCACGGTAACGGAAAGCAGGATCCCGGACTCCTTCACCTTCTTACCGGCCTCGATCAATTGTTCAATCGAGGTGTTCTTCTTGATTCTCTCAAGAACCTCTCGATTTCCCGACTCCACCCCAAGGTAGAGAATGCCCAGTCCCATCTCCCGGAGTTCTTTCAACTCGCCCGGGCTCTTATTCAGGATGTCCCGGGAGTTGGCATAGATTCCGACCCGTTCCAGTCCTTTCAGTTTTGTTTTCAAATAGCTCAGGACTCGAGTCAATCTGTCCTGCGGAAGGATCAAGGCGTCTCCATCCGCCAGAAAGACCCGTTCCACAGGCGTACGGAAAAGACTCGCCTCGTCGATATCCTCCCTGATCTCTTCGAACTTCTTAATCCGGAATCTCTTCTCCCGGTAGGCACTGCAGAAGGTGCACCGGTTGTAGGAACACCCCACGGTGACCTGAAGGATGAGACTTCTTGCTTCACTGGGGGGCCGGAAAATCATTCCCTCATATTTCATAAAACATCCTCTCCTCCAGAAGAAAAAGACTACTTCGAGTTGCCTTCTTTCGGCGGCTTCTTGTCTTGTCCGCGCGGCGGCAGCTTTCTTCCCATTGGCTCGGGCGAAGGGAAATCAAACAGGTAAAGCATCTCCCCCTCTTTCACCATGCCCAACTCCTTCCGGGCGATTTCTTCGATGTATCGTTTATCCTGCTGCAGCCGTTTCACCTCTTCTCTCAGTCTCTGGTTCTCTTCTTCCACTTTCCTGTTCGCCTCTTGAATGCGGACCAGCTCTTTCTGAAGCCGTAGAAGGTGGAAAATCCCCTTTTCACCGAAGAACGTCAGATACCCCAGGATGAGAAAGGAAAAGAGAAAGAAGAGAAGGAGACCTTTTTTCTTCATCTGAAACTAAAATCCCGGGAAACAGGGTGTGTCAGTGATGAATCAGTGTCAGTGTTTAGTGTCAGTGTCAGCGAAGATCTAATAACAGCAAGGTTAAGATCAAGGCTCAGTTAAACTTAAAGGCCAAACCCAGGCAAAGCCAGATCTCAAGTGTCAGAAATAGATCCTTTGATTAGGTCGTGTCAAGAAACCTGACACCGACACGAAACACTGTCACTTATTATTGCAGCTTGAATCTGATCGGGAGCGTTCCCCACTGTTCCACCTGTCCCTGGTCTATGGGAAGAGGTGCAAAGCGCCACTGCTTGAGGTACTGAATCGCAATTCGCTCCAACTCCGAGTCCCCCTTGACCGATGGAATCACCCGATCGACCGCTCCGCCGGCGGTCACAAAGACCGTCAGCTCGATCTCGGCCTCGACCCGCACTTTCGCCTGAGGGGGATTGGGCCGTTCCAGGATTCTTCGAGAAGCGAGGGGCCCTTTCATCCCGAGAGAAAGGTTCTCCTCCAGGGGTTTTTCCTGGTTTGACCTCTCTTTCGACCCGGCCAGCTTTTCCATCACTTTCTCTACGCCCCTGTCCTTCTGGGCGGTGATGTCGCCCAGCTCTTTCATCGAAGGCGAAGGAAGATCGGGTTGAAAAAGCTCTTCCTTCTTTCTCAGGAAGGCGTTCATCTCTTTCTCCATCGTCTTGAATTCCGGCGATTCCCGGAGGGCTTTGAGTCTCTCCTTTTCGGAAAGGGACTCCTTTTTCTTCGCACGGGGATAATCGGCGGCCAGGGTTCTCCAGTCGTGCTGATTGCCCGCTTCTTCCATCTTTTTCAGGATCACCTCTTCCCGGATCCGTTTCTCTTCTGGAGGGGTCTCGTTCTTCTCCCACCCTAAGATTCTCTTACTCCCCTGGGTCAGGACACGCAACCCCCTGTCAAAAAGGGGCTGAAAGGCAGGTGTAAAAAAGACGGCCCCGATGAAACACCCCGCCAGGCCAATGGCCGCCGCCACAACGAGGATAAAAGAAGTCTGATGTTTCATCGACATTCTCTGCTTCAACGAAAGGTTCTCCGGCTCTCTTGTGTTTCCATCACGGCTTCGGAGGCTTACCGGCCGATCTGGTCAAGGGCCCTTCTGGCAATCTCCCGCCGGTCTTCCCGTTTCGACCTCTCCAGCAATTTTCTGTAGGTCTGCCTCGCTTCCGGGATCTTTCGACCCTCCAGATAAAGGGTCCCCAGCCTGAGAAGGGCCTCTTCTGTTACATCCGCTTGCTGGGGATAGAGGTAGACCACCTTCGAGAACTGAAGGATGGCCGCTTCCTTTTCTCCTGCCTCCATATGAGCTTCCCCCCATTTGAGCTGGGCCTGGCCTGCCACACCTTCTTCAGAACTCCGGGCGGCAATGGAGAAGGCGGAGACGGCCTCCGCAAATTTTTTCTGGGTCAAGAACAGGAGTCCCAATCGCAGTTGTCCCTCGTACTGGACATCCTCCTGAGGAAATCTGCTGATCAGCTCTTTCAACGCTCTTTCCGCCAGGTCCATCTTCCCCGAGGTGCGATATCCCTGCTCCATCCCGAGGTAGGCCTGCCGGGTTAAGCGATGAGAGGGGTGATTCTTGATCACCCACTCGTTGTGCTCCAGTGCTCTGGCGGGTTCTTTGAGAAGGAGGTAGAGTTCTCCCAGTTCCACGCGGGCTTCCACCAGGAGGCGCCCTTTCGGATGGTCCCTCAGGAGTTTTTCCAGCTCTTCAATGGCTTCGTTCCATCTCTTCTCCTGAAGGGCCAATGTGGCCACTCGAAACTGGGCCTCTTCCGCCCACTCCGTCTGAGGGTAGAGGTGAACAAGCTGCCGGTAGGTCTTGATGGCTTTCTCCTGCATCCGTTGCTGCTGATAGTGTTCCCCCAGCTGCATCAACGCCTGGCTCGCGAGGGCATGTTGGGGAAAACGTTTGATGAAGGCTTCCGCCCGGGTAACGAAGGCATCGTACTTCTTCTCCTGGAAGAGCGAGAGCATCCATCCGAACTCAGCCTCCGGGGCTTCCTTCGATTTCGGATAATCTCTGATCAGCTGCTGATACGCCAGTCCCGCGTCGTCGTATTTTTTGAGGTTGTAATACCCATCCCCCGTCTTGAGAAGCGCAGAGGCGGCAAAAGGGCTGGAGGCATAGCCCTCAACCAACCGCTGGAATTCCTCAATCGCTTTCTGAAAGTCTTTTCTTCGAAAAAGAGACCAGGCCATCCAGTATTGGGCTTCATCCCGGTAGGGGCTTGAAGGATACGATCGGATCAGTTTCTGAAACTGGATCAGGGCATCCGTAAAGCGTTCTTCCCGGTAGGCCATCCACCCCAGGAGGTAGAGGGCTTTCTCTTTGTCCTTGTTCTCATCCGGCTGGGAGGCCAGTTTCAGCAGGGGGCTTCGGGCCTTCTGGTACTCGTTTTGATTCAAGTAGGATTCACCGATCATGAGTGAAAGCGTGGGAGTCGATTCGTGTCGGGGGAAATCCGCTTGAACTTTCAGGAAAAACTGATTCGCTTCCTTCCATTCCCGTCTCTGGAAATGGTACCATCCCAGACTGGTTAACCCCTTGGGGTAATAGACCGGGTCTTCTTTAAGCTGATCGACATAACTGACTCCGGTGGAGTAATCCTGTTTCAGTAACGAGATCTCCGCCATCCAGTAAAGAATCTCATTCTTTTCCGCATAACCGGGAAACTCCGAAAGGAGTCTCTCCCAATATCGTATCGCCTCGCCGTAATTCTTCATCAGGAAATGGGTATAGCCCAGCCTGGAAAAAACCCGCGCTTCAAGCCTCACCTTCCCCTTTTCTTCAAGGACTTGACTGTAGGAGGAGATGGCCCCGCTGTAATCCTTCTGGTTGAGGAGAGCCTCCCCAAGCATGAAATACACCCATTCCTGAAGGTCACTTTCCGGGTAGGTCCGGATGAATTGTCGAAAGGTCATCGCCGCCCGGTCAAACTCCTTCTCTTCGAAATAGTACTGTCCGATGTCAAAAAGGGACTGTTCAACCCAGGGGGCCGGGAGAAAATAGGAAAGGAATCTCTGGTGAAAAAGGACGGCCCGCTCGCCCTCCTTGGTCCCAAGATAACTCCTCAGAATCCCCCAGAAAATAGGGTCCGAGAATCTTGTCCCGGGATGCTCCAACAGTATCTCCTCAAAGATCTTTCTCCCTTCGGCGTGGTTTCCAAGGGAAAGGAGGCTCCAAGCGAGGGCATAACGGGCGCTCTCTTCCAGCGGATGTTTTGGAAATCGCTTCAAGAACCCCTTGAACCGGTTTTCCGCCTCATGAAATTCCTGAAGCCGGAAGTGGCAGACACCCATCAGATACTCCGACTCCGGATTCCATTTTCCCTCGGAATGCCCCTGGAGAAGCGTTTCCAGTTCCTTGAGAGCCTCCCTGTACTTCCCAAGGTGGTAGAGGCAATAGCCGGACCAGAAGAGGGAGGATTCGGCAATGGGATGGGTCGGATGATCTTCCTGAACGCGATGGAAGAATGCGTGCCCCGACTCATAGTCTCCTTTCTTGAGTTTCAGCCATCCACAGGAGTAAAGGGCATGGGCATGGAACTCATCCCCCGGGTATTTTTCAACGACTTTCCGGAAAAAGAGAAAGGAGTCATCGTCCTTCCCCTGTCGAAACTTGGCCTCCCCGATCCAGTAGAGGGCCGCCCCTGTCCAGGGACTCTCGGAATCATTGTCGATCCCTTTCTGAAAGGAATGGATGGCCTCTTCGTACTTCCCGTCAAAATACCTGAGTCTCCCCTGTTCGTAGAAGGCCCGGTCTCTTGTCAGGATCTTCGCGAATCCCCGCGTCAACCTGCTGGAATAGGCACACCCCGGCTGGGTCGCCGAAGGGCTCATCTTTCTCATGGGACCGATATCCTCTTCCTTCAGGGGAAACGTTTCGACCCTGGGCTCCTCCTTCACCCCCTGCCCCACAACTACGGGAAGAGGGATTTCTCTCTTCTCGGTCCATTTTGTCTCTTCCTTGCCGTAGAAGGTAATCTCCGGTGATCTGCCGGGACCCCGTTGCTGACCCCGTCCGCTGGGAAGAGAGAAGGAGAACAGGATCGGGATGAGAAGGCAGACACTGATGACCTTGATGAGACTCCGTAGCATTGCACCCACCCGAAAGAGAAGAATATTTTGGGGAATCCCCCTGGAACCCCGGATCGAATGAAAAACACCGGGACCGGTTTCAATCCGTCGCATTAAAGGTATCAGATAAATGCAAGGATTTCAAGCATTGACAGGATTTTGCGGTATTCCCCGGAAGGGCTGAAAAAAGGTTTCGTCCAACGGCGCGGTGACGACGATCTCGATCAGCAAACGGCTATCGGTGTCACTGGATCGACTGGACTGTCGACTGATAACCGATTCCTTTCACGAGCTGATAGCACTTTCTCCAGCTTCGATATGAGCTCTCAACTCGTACTGGACACTGGTCACTGATTTCGCTTCCCTTTCTTCTTCTTTCTCCAGTATTCCAGCCTTCTTTTGACCTCTCTCTCGAATCCCAGATCGCCCGGGTGGTAATAGGTTCTCCCTTCAAGGTTCTCCGGAAGATACTCGTCTTCCACGAAGTGATCCGGGTAGTCGTGAGGATACTTGTAGTCCTTTCCATATCCCAGATCCTTCATTAAGGAGGTGGGGGCATTTCGAATGTGAAGAGGAACGGGCATATTCTCCGTCTCCCGCACATCCTTTTCAACGGCCCGGTATGCCGTGTAAAGGGCATTTGATTTGGGAGCAATTGCCAGATAGACCGCGGCCTGAGCCAGGGCGAGCGTCCCCTCCGGCAACCCGACAAAGTGAAAGGCCTGCATGGCAGAAACCGACAGGGGCAGGGCCTGGGGATCCGCCATTCCCACGTCTTCCGATGCAAAGCGGATCATCCGGCGGGCGATAAAGAGGGGATCCTCTCCGGCTTCAATCATCCTTCCGAGCCAGTAGAGGGCTGCATCGGGATCACTTCCCCTGAGGCTCTTATGGAGGGCCGAAATGAGGTTGTAGTGCTCCTCCCCTGCCTTGTCGTAAAGAAAGGTCCTTTTCTGCAAAACCTCTTCGAGATTCTCTCTGCCGATGCGCCGGACCCCCTCTGAATCGGGTGGGGTCGTCAGGACAACCATCTCCAGGGTATTCAGTCCGGCCCGGGCATCTCCGTTGACGATCTGACCGATCCCTTTCAGCACGTCGGGTTCCATGGCGACGGCAAAGGACCCCAGACCTTTCTCCCTGTCCGTCAGTGCCCGGCTCAGGATCCTCTGAACCTCTTCTTCCGTAAGGGAGTGCAGGGTGAACACTTTCGTTCGAGAGAGCAGAGGAGAAATGACTTCAAAAGACGGGTTCTCTGTCGTCGCTCCGATGAGAATGATCGTCCCTTTTTCGACGTGAGGGAGGAAAGCATCCTGCTGCGCCTTGTTGAAACGATGGATTTCGTCGACAAAGAGTATCGTTCTCTTCTTCTGAACTCTCCAGAGGTCGCCCGCTTCCCGGACCACCTCCTTGATCTCCTTCACTCCGGAAAGGACGGCACTGAAGGAAACGAATTGGGCGCCCGTCGTCGACGCAATGATCATGGCAAGCGTGGTCTTCCCGGAACCCGGAGGTCCCCAGAGAATGATGGAAGGAAGCTGGTCTGATTCAATGGCCTGACGGAGGACCTTTCCCGCACCCAGGAGGTGATCCTGGCCGACGAACTCATCGAGCCTCCTCGGCCTCATCCTCTCGGCAAGAGGGGCTTCCTCACGAAAGGGTTCCACTCCTCTCCTTCCAAAAAGATCAGCCTGTCTCTGTGTCACCCCTGCCCCCCTGACGCGCCCTGTCGATCCGGCATGGATTCCTTCAATGATCCGGAGCATTGCATCGTGGATCAAACCATTCGAGGCCACGATCTCACCCGAATAGATGTCAAAGTCCGAACCTCTGAAGTCTGAAACTTTCCCTCCCGCTTCCGTCACCATCAGACCTCCTGCGGCCACGTCCCAGGCATGAAGTTTCAGCTCCCAGAACGCATCAAACCGTCCTGCCGCCACATAGCAGAGATCGATCGCGGCGGAGCCGGGTCTGCGAATGGCAAGACACCGGGTGATGAACTCCCGGAAAAAACGGAGGTAATGGTCCGTATGATCCCGCACGTCATAGGGAAAACCCGTACAAAGGAAACCCTGGTTCAGGTCGTCGGTCCGGGAGACGGAGATCCTCCTTCCGTTCAGATAGGCCCCTTTTCCTTTTTCGGCGGAAAAGAGCTCGTCCAGCGTCGGGACGTAAACCACTCCTACCTTGATCTCTCCTTCCACCTCCAATCCGATGGAGGCGCAAAAAAACGGAAATCCATGGAAGTAGTTGGTCGTTCCATCGAGGGGGTCGATGATCCATTTCCACGGGCTTCCGTGTCCTTCAAAAGGGCTCTCCTCGGTCAACACATCGTGATCCGGAAAGGCATTCCGGATGGTCTGGACAATGGCCTGTTCGCAGAGCCTGTCCACTTCGGTAACGGGATTGCACTCCCCCTTGTATTCGACAGGATGAGCCTGGTTCAGATGTTTCATCTGAATCCGGCCTGCCTCTTTTGCCGCCGATATCGCTACACGAAGTTGGGATCCGAAATCCTTCATCACTTTTTCTTCCCAGATAGTTGACCCATGCGACGGCGTTAAACCCCGCCTCTCAGGGTCAACCCTGAGCAAGCCCGGCCATGATTTCCGGGAGCCGAAGGGTTGACAAGCTCTTCATTGAAACTATATGATACGCACTGAATCAAGTCAACTCATGGGCCTCCTAATCCGGTAATCAAAGAAGCACGAAGGGATAATGATCGCATTAACAAGGCGCAGAATCAAAACCAGATTTCGACCAATTAGGTGACTCATCGGCCTCAGGAACTGGTAGCCGCAGCCTTCAGGCTGCGATATCCGCAGGCGAAGGCCTGCGGCTACCGATCTTGTTACGGATCATGACCCGACTCGAAGGGGTCGCGTGGCGGTCAAAGAGCGGGAGCCCAAACATGAAGTTTGAAACCTATGGAAATTGTTTTGTTTGCGGTGATAAGAACCCGGGCGGCTTAAGACTGAATTTTGAGGTTGACAAGGCCGCGAAGACCCTGAAGACGACTTTTGTAGCAAGCTCGGTCTTTCAGGGCTATGACGGCATCGTCCACGGCGGCATCCTCAGCACTCTTCTGGACGAGGCCATGGCGAAGTTGTCCTACGAACTGGGGTACCATACCGTGACCGCTTCGCTGGAAGTCCGGTTTCTGAAACCCGCCCCTATTCTTCAGCCCCTGCACGTGTACGGGGAGATCGTCGAAGTCACGAGGAGGCTGGTCAAAGCCAGAAGCCGCATCGTTAAAGAGGACGGAACGATCCTGGCCGAAGGAACGTCAAAGCTGGTCAGACCGTAACACCCCCGAAGAAGGTGTGAAAGCATAGGTCACCCTATGTTTTGGTGGCCCAACGAGGGCGGGCCGTTTGAGAATCCACGCTTTAGAATTGCGATCGGCTTAACCAGGGACAACTATCCTTCGTTAAGCTAAGACCAACAGCGGTGATGTCTGGAAAACAGGACGCACCAGGATATCACTCAATGAAGAACTCGGCTCGAACCGTATTTCAAGACAGGCCGACGCCGCGGTCAAGGTTAGGGCCCGGGATATTTTTCCGTTGCTTTTTGCTTCTTCCACAGCTTCTCGGACACAGAAGGCGGGCCGAACGTCCTGAGCGTTTCAGCGATCGAGTCGCAGCAGTCCTGAAAGATTGAGGCCCAGGATCTTTTTCCGGTCCTCTTCGGAAAGACCCGACTGGCTCAGATCCTGAAAATATCTCCTGGGAGAAATCAGGGGAAAGTCGGATCCGAAAAGAATTCTTTCCGGCCCGATAATGCTCGATACCACGGAATAGACTTTATTCGAATAGATAAACGGCGACGCGGCCACATCATAGTAGACATTCTTCATGGCCCTGGCCACTTCCGGCATGAGCTCGTAAAACGGAAGTCCTCCTCCCCAGTGGCCCAAAATCAGGCAGAGATTCGGAAACATCAATGCCATTTCACGGAACCTGTCAAGGGGGGTCGTCCCCTTTCCCCGGGTAGGAATGGCCGACGGTTTCATTGGCGTGCAAAAGAAGAGGGATTCCTTCTTGACTCATCAACGTCAGCACGGGATTCATCCGAGTCAGGTCTTCCGAGGTCATTTCCCCGGAGTAGAAGGCAATTTCCCCTACTCCTTTTGCTCCCCTCCGGAGCCCTCCTCTCAGTTCTCTCTCCGATCCTCCGGGATCCGAAAATGGGATAGAAATGAATGCAATCAACCGTCCGGGATAATCGGATAGGGTCTTCAGAAGATAGTCATTATGCGTTGTGCAGAGATCGGTAGCCTCCCATGAAAACCCGCAGATCACGGACCGATCGACCCCGGTCTCATCCATCGAGGCCATCAGTTCCTTCACTCCCACCATCCTTGCCTTGGGATTGCTGTAGATCGACGCAAATCCCTTGTCTCGCTCACAAAGGGCCGTGCGATTCCTGATCATTTCCTCTGGAAAGATGTGGGTATGACAGTCGATAATCATTGTCGGGAAAGGTTCCGGGGGAGCTCTGTCCGCTTTTCAAAGGAAAAGGCTCACATCGCCCTTTCCTTTTCGAATGACCTTGGGGATTTCCTCGGAGAGATCGATGATACTTGAATGCTCGGCAACAATCACACCGCCATCGACCAGGAGGTCCAGCTGCTTTCCGTAACGTTCGTCGATGTCCGAAGGATCGGTCGTAAAGCCCCTCGTCGGGCCTGTTCACACTGGTGCTGATGATGGGATGTCCCAAGTTCTTTGGTCAGAGCAAGACAGATTCTGTTGTCCGGAATTCGGATTCCAACCGTATTCTGCTTTGTCAGGGCGATCTTCGGGACCATCTTGGTGGCCTTAAGGATGAAGGTGTAGGCGCCCGGAAGGAGTCGTTTCATCGCTTTATAAGCATAGTCTGATACGTAGGCATACCGGCTGATGTCCTTCAGGTCCGAACAGATAAAGCTTAACGGTTTCTTCGCATCCAGTTTTTTCAGCCGGTGAATCTTCCGGATTGAATCCGGGTTGAAAAGATCACATCCCAATCCGTAAATGGTATCCGTGGGGTAGACGATGACCCCGCCCTTCTCAAGGGTTTCCACCACGCGTCGGATCAATCTCAATTGCGGGTTCTTCGAATTGATGGCAAGAATCATCGTTTTCCACTCCTCCGGAATGATCAGGCAGCCGATCCGGGAAAAACCGTATTTGCCGAATCAGGTCGGGGATGGCTCAAGCTGTTCGGACTCTTCGCTGCAGGTGGGTTCTCCCTTTGATCCTCACAGGTGGGTCTCGCTTTCAAACTCCTTGATCCGAACCCCTCTATGGAAACGCTGGCTGAAATAAGGGGCATCCAGATTGTCGATCTTTACCTCCTTCGATCGGTAGGAGGCGTGAACGAACTCATTATTCCCGATATAAATTCCCACATGGGCATTCTCCCCTCGCCGGGTCTTGAAAAAAACGAGGTCCCCTTCTTCCAGCTGGTTCTTCTCTATCTTCTTTCCGAAACGGAACTGCTCCCAGGTTGTGCGGGGAAGATAAACATTGAAGATCTCATAAATTTTCTTGACAAATGCGGAACAGTCAAGCCCCTTGAGGGTCGATCCTCCCAGTCGGTAAGGCACCCCGAGGAAATTCCTTACGACCCGGACGAGCAGATTTCTTTCGTCGGACCCGTTCCACTTCCCCACGGGTTCGGGTATCTCCCGGTTGTCGTCTTCTTTCTTTGCCGCGGCTTCAGGGGCAAGTTCCTCCGAATCGCCGGGTTCTTCGATCTCCCCTGTCGGCTCGCTTTTTCTCAGAGCGAGCACCTGGCCGACCTTCAGGGCTGACGAGGGAAGTTGATTCATCCCCTTGATCTCCTCAGAGGAAACCCCGGTCTTCTTTGCGATGCTGTGGAGACTGTCCCCTTTCTTCACAACATATCTGTCCATCTCCACTGCAGGCTTCCTGGCGGTCTCCTCCGGAACTCTCTTCTTCTGGACAGGAATGATCAGGGTCTGTTTCAGACGGAGGGAATCACTCCCCAGGTTGTTTGCCCGTTTGATCGCATCGATGCTAACGCCGAAGGACCTGGAGATCTCATAAAGACTGTCTCCGGATTTGACGATATAACGTTCATCAGCCGATCCTGTGCCGCAGATTCCAAAGATCGAGATTGCAAGGATGAGCAGCCCCAGCCCTGTAAAGGTCCATCGTCCTGTCATGATCGCCCCCTTTTCTTTCTTCGATTCCCAGAAAATTCTGCAAAAAAAGGACCAACCCGGTTGATTGGGCGTATCGCAACAACCTGAGATAAAACAAAAAGCTCCGCGTGTCCGGCTGATCACAAGTTGATCATATCAGGATGGCCCGGCTGCCGTTTCCCGGCATTCTTTTAAGGGAAAAGATACTTTATCCGGTGCCCCGATGACGGGCATGAGGCACTCTTGCCCCACCTCCCCCGTTCAGTCGGCTAACTATACACAACTTGTTTTAAGATGTCAAATCTTTCTGGACAAAAATTGTCACTCATGGACAAGACGGATTCGGATGACGAGCCGGTCCCCTTTCCCCGGGGCCGGTTCCCCCATCCCTTCGACTTTTTCCCTTACCAGCTTACCTCCTGGCCCGGGGCTTGCCCCGGGGCTTGCGCTCAACCCCCCAGCAACCTTGCCCTCGGACCAAATTTCGTCCTTCCTGAAACGGGATGCCCCCTCTTTCAGTCCCGCCATGAAACCCTCGAACCCGGTTTCGGGAAGTGAGACAAGCAGGACATCCCCTTCTTCCGCCACAATTTCACCGTTAAACCGCCTCGCAAGCTGATCAAGGAGAGAGACAGCCCTGTCGCGGCCGGCAAATGTTAATGTGATCTCTTCCTGCTTCTTTAGCAGTTTCCGCGCGGGTTTTACTTCTTTGTCCAGATCCTCCAAGACGGGATTTTCAGTGGGACTCCTTTCTTTCGTTTCATGGCGCCCAATAGGTGTTTTCACCGCAGGTTCCGGTGCCCGTTGCACGAGCACGTCTTTTCCCTCCTCCGTTTTCGGCGGAACCCAGGCCCTTGTCTCTCCCGATGGCACCCGACTTTCTCTGGGGAGATCCCTCCCGGGAGGGATCTCTTTTTGCTGTGTCATTCTCGTCACATAGACCGCAAGAAAGACAACGGCTACCATGGCCGCCGCCTGCAGCGAAAGTTTAAAAGAAGTGGGAAGGACATACCACTTCGCACCGGGATGAGGAACCTGTTTCCGGATTTCCATCTTCTTCCGCGTCTCCGGTAAGAAATCACCAGGAACATCCACTTCGTCGAGGTCGTGAAGCCAGTGGAGAGTTTTGCGCAATTGTTCAAGGTCCCGGCTGCACGGCAAACAGGAGGAGATGTGATCTCTTATCTCTCTCTCTTCAGAGGGATCCGACTCTCCCTCCAAAAAAGAAGAAAAACGCTCCCGAATTCTTTCACACTCCACGGGCATCCTCCCGCACCGGATCAAATAACAGGTTAATGGGTTAATAAGTTATTGAGTTATTGAGTTCACAACAAAACAGGACATGGGACTTCTCATTCCTCCAGAGTGGCAATGACATCCCCCATTCACTTGTGAAGCTCTCCGCCCTAAAGGGCGGAGCCGTTCGACGGTCCTAAGTGTCTTGAAGGACTTCCCGATAAGGTACTCTCATTTATATTGTGTCCCTTCACCCCGGCATTTATGCCGGGGAGCCCAAGGGTTGACTTAAACTTATTGACCATGCGTGCGTACCTTTACTGATTTGATTCTTCCAGGATCTCTTTCAGTTCCATCCGGGTTCTGTGAAGTCGTGATTTGACCGTTCCCATAGGAATCCCGAGCACCGTCTCCATCTCTTCATATGAAAACCCTTGCAAGTCTCTCAAGACGATCAGTTCCCGCTGATCCTCCTGGAGCCTCAGGAGTCCCTCCTGCACCCTCTCGCGAATCATCTTCCTCTCATACAGAGAGGCGGGGTCCTCCGTATGGCAGAAAGCTTTCGGAAGGGTTCCGTCTTCGGTTTCAACAGGATCATCCAGCGGGTCGGTCTTGAAATATTGCCTCCGTTTGAGATACTTCCAGCGGTTTCGGCAATGGTTGAGCGTAATCTGCGTCAGCCACGGTTCAAACTTTACCTCCTCCCTCAATCCCCGAATGGATCCAAAAACGGTGATGAAAACCTCCTGGGCAAGGTCCTTCGCTTCTTCCAGGTTGCCCAAGATCCGGTAGGCGATATTAAACACCTTCTTCTGGTAGTGACCGACGAGGGCTTCGAAATCCTGCTGGTTGCCCGCCTTGCACCCTCTGATCACCTCTCCCGGAATGGGCGGAGAAGTCTTCATGTCAAGATCTTTCTTCTCCTTCTCTCTATTAAGACACCCGTAAATCCCATTTTGTTCCCTGCAGGGATGAATATCGCCAAAAGCCGGACAGGTTGTCAAGGCAAAATAAATTTGATTTTTTTGAAGGAGGTATCTATAATTTGTTCACCGGGTGTACAAAGCGAAACCGAGGCAAAAGGAGGTGAAGAGACGATGTTGAAGAAATTGGCCTTATCGGTGGTGTCGATGATTCTCGTGGGGATGCTGGCCGTGACTCTCGTGGGGTGTGGCGCAGATATCAAAGCTGAAAACGAGAAATTGAAGGGAGAGAATGCCACCCTCAAATCGGACGTGGACAAGCTGAAACTCGAAGTGCAGAAATTGAAGGAAGACCTTCAGAAGGCTTCAGAAAAGGACGCCACCATCAGTTCCTTGAATGCAGAGAATGAAGCGCTAAAAAAACAGGTTGAAGATCTGAAGACTCAAATGACGACAAAAAAGAAGAAATAGCCGACCGACGATGGCATTGAGGGGGGAAAGACCCATCCGGCAGGAGCGGGGCTTTCCCTCTTTTGATTCCTGCCCAAGTCCGCCCCCTGTCGCCTCGTCACCATTCCTCATTCTCCACCGGGAGGCTGTGTCGCAAGTCCGTTCATGGTTGACAAGCTCACCACGAACGGAAATGGGCGCGTTAAGATTCAACGACTTAGCCGTTCGTCCTGAGCGTGTCGAAGGGCGGACGACGAATAGCCACCTCCGACCGGGAGGGAAAAACCCGCTTATGAATAGAAAAGAACGCTCGCCCCAGAACCGACCCACCCGCAAACGGCGGAAGAGAAGCCTGACTCGATACGTCATCTACGCTTTTCTTGCCTCTTTTCTGCTGGCACTTCTGTCCGGCTTTGGTCCTTTTTTTCTATTTTTCAACCCATCTCCCTGATTATGCGACCCTCAAAGGCAGGGATCTCAACGCCTATTCGATCGTCTACTCGGAGGACGACGAAGTCATCGGCAAGTTCCTCATGGATAACCGGATTCCGGTCCCTTACGACCGTTTCCCAAAGCCTCTGATTCAAGCCTTTGTGGCAGCTGAAGATTCGGATTTTTTTGAACACAGGGGGATCGACTATCGGGGCATCGCCCGGGCCATGATCAGGAATCTGATCGCAGGACGGATTGTCCAGGGAGGAAGCACGATCACCCAGCAGGTGACCAAGACATTCTTTCTCACCCCTCAGCGGAGCTTTCTCCGGAAGCTCAAGGAGGTGGCGTACGCCTTTGGTCTCGAACGGAATCTCACAAAGGAAGAAATTCTCGCTCTCTATCTGAACAACATCTACCTGGGCAACGGGGCCTATGGGGTTGAGGCCGCGGCGGAGAGCTACTTTAACAAACGGACAGAGCAGCTCAATCTGGCGGAGATCGGCATGCTGGCGGGTCTGACCACGGCCCCCAGTCGCAACTCGCCGATCAACAACCTGACGAGAGCCAGGGAGCGTCAAGCCTACGTTCTCGGGCGGATGGCCGAAGTGGGCTTCATCTCCCAGGATCAGAAGGAACGGGCCCTGCGAACCTCCCTGAAGATCCAGACCCGGGAAAGCGCCTACTTCAGCAAAGCCCCTTACTTTACCGAATCCGTCCGGCACTATGCGGAACGAAAATATGGGAAAGAGAGACTCTACCGGGAAGGGTTGAGGATCTATACCACCCTGGACCTCTCGTTACAGCGATACGCTCAGCGGGCCGTTGA